>NZ_AP018448.1:6378500-7048000 GCF_030294945.1 Streptomyces graminofaciens
GACGCCCGCGCCGCGCACGGCCTGCAGCAGGCGGTGGGCTCCGGTGTCGTCCGGCGCGGACTTCCCGCTCCAGACGACCGGCGCACGTCGGCGCCCGGCGGCGGGCGCGGCGGACGACCGGCCCGCCGTGCCCACGACGGGCATCCGCGCGGTGTTGTCGGCGGCGCTCAAGTGCCGTGCGATGAGCGGGGTTTGGGCCCGCGTGCCGGTACCGCCCAACTGCACGCGGAAACTCGCGTGATTGACGATGACCTGCGCCGGATCGCTCGGCACCTTCACCATGCTCAGAGCGGGAGCTTCGTCGAATCCCGAGTCGAATCCCGACGAGCGGCCCCCCGTGGGTGTACGGGGTGTTCTGGTGTCCACACTCATCTAACCGAGTGACGTGTCGTTAGGACACTGCTTTGACCGCCCCGATCTGTCCGGACCGCGTCAAGGTGATCGACTACACCCGGAACCCCCAGTTGAGGGCCGCTTCACACCGCCCCCGCACCCGTCCCACACCCGTGCCACGCCCGCTCCACGCGCGACTTCTACGCCCGACGCCGAGCCGCCTCGTACAGCACGACCCCAGCCGCGACACCGGCGTTCAACGACTCCGCCCCACCCGGCATGGGAATCCGAACCCGGAAGTCACAGGTCTCGCCGACGAGGCGCGACAGGCCCTTGCCCTCACTGCCGACCACGATCACGACGGGACCGTCGAGGGCCTCCAGTTCGCCCACCTCGACCTCGCCGTCCGCGGCCAGGCCGACCACGACGACGCCCGCCTTCTTGTACGCCTCCAGCGCGCGCGTCAGGTTGGTGGCGCGGGCGACGGGCGTACGGGCGGCCGTACCGGCGGAGGTCTTCCAGGCGCCGGCGGTCATGCCGGCCGCGCGCCGCTCGGGTACGACGACTCCGTGGCCGCCGAACGCGGAGACGGACCGGACGACGGCGCCGAGGTTGCGCGGGTCGGTGACCCCGTCGAGCGCGACGATCAGCGGGTCCTCGCCGTCGTCGTGCGCGGCGGCGACCAGGTCCTCGGGGTGCGCGTACTCGTACGGCGGGACCTGGAGGACGAGGCCCTGGTGGTTGAGGCCGTTGGTCATGCGGTCCAGCTCGGGGCGGGGCGCCTCCATGAGGTTGATGCCGCCGCGCTCGGCCGCGAGCTGCAGCGCCTCACGCACCCGCTCGTCGTTGTCGATGAACTGCTGGACGTAGAGCGTCGACGCGGGCACGCCCTCGCGCAACGCCTCGACGACGGGGTTACGGCCGACGACCATCTCGGACGTGCCCTTGCCGCCACGGCCGCGCGGCGCCGGGCGGCGCGCGGCCTGCTTCGCCTTGGCGTTCGCGATGCGGTTCGCCTTGTGCTTCTTGCGCATCTCGGCGGGCGGCGTCGGGCCCTTGCCCTCGAGACCCTTGCGCCGCTGGCCGCCACTGCCGACCTGCGCGCCCTTCTTGCCGGACATGCGGCGGTTGTTAGCGGCCATGACCTACCCGTCTGTGTGATGCGTACCTGTGTACGTTTTCAGCGTGCGTATTCAGTGTGCGTAATGAATTGTGCCGCCCGGATACCCGGACGGCACAATCGATCATGCGGATCGCCCTTGTGGACCGCGACGACTCAGCGCGGGCCGAGCGTCCAGCGCGGCCCCTGCGGGCTGTCCTCGATGACGAGCCCGGACTGGTTGAGCTGGTCACGGATGGCGTCCGCGGTGCCCCAGTCCTTTCGGGCGCGGGCGGATTCGCGCTGGTCGAGCACGAGGCGTACGAGGCTGTCGACCACCCCGTGCAGATCCTCGCCGCGGTCCGTCTCACCAGCCCAGTGCGGGTCGAACGGGTCGAGGCCCAGCACGCCGAGCATGGCCCGCACCTCGGCCAGCCTGGCCACGGCGGCTTCCTTGTCGTCGGCGGCGAGGGCGGAGTTGCCCTGCCGGACGGTGGTGTGCACGACGGCGAGCGCCTGCGGCACCCCGAGGTCGTCGTCCATGGCCTCGGCGAAGGCGGGCGGCACCTCGGCGGCGGGCTCGACGGCGCCCCCCGCCTTCTCGACGACGCGCTGCACGAATCCTTCGATCCGGGCGAACGCCGACTCGGCCTCGCGCAGGGCCTCCTCGCTGTACTCGATCATCGAGCGGTAGTGCGGGGTGCCGAGGTAGTAGCGCAGGACGATGGGCCGCCAGGTCTTGACCATCTCGGAGACGAGGACGCTGTTGCCCAGCGACTTGGACATCTTCTCGCCGCTCATGGTGACCCAGGCGTTGTGCACCCAGTAGGCGGCGAAGTCGTCGCCGTAGGCCTTGGCCTGGGCGATCTCGTTCTCGTGGTGCGGGAAGATCAGGTCGAGGCCGCCGCCGTGGATGTCGAAGGCGGAGCCCAGGTACTTGTGGGCCATGGCCGAGCACTCCAGGTGCCAGCCGGGGCGGCCCCGTCCCCACGGCGTCTCCCAGTCGGGCTCGCCCGGCTTGGTCGCCTTCCACATGGCGAAGTCGCGGGGGTCGCGCTTGCCGGTGATGCCCTCCTCGGCGGGCTGGCGCAGGTCGTCGATGTCCTGGTTGGACAGCGTCAGATAGCCGGGGAACGAGCGCACGTCGAAGTAGACGCTGCCGTCCGCCTCGTACGCGTGACCGCGCTCGATGAGGCCGCGCATCATCTCGATCATCTCGGTGACATGGCCGGTGGCGCGGGGCTCGTACGTCGGCGGCAGGCAACCCAGCGACTGGTAGCCGTCGTTGAAGGCGCGCTCGTTCTCGTAGCCGATCGACCACCAGGGGCGGCCCTGGTCGACGGCCTTGGCGATGATCTTGTCGTCGATGTCCGTGACGTTGCGGATGAACGTCACGTCGTAGCCGCGGTACTCGAACCAGCGGCGCATGATGTCGAAGTTGAGGCCCGAGCGGATGTGCCCGATGTGCGGGGCGGCCTGCACGGTGGCACCACACAGGTAGATCGAGACACAACCCGGCTTGAGGGGGGTGAAGTCACGGATCTGCCGGGCGCTGGTGTCGTACAGCCGAATAGTCACGCCTACAGGGTAGTGGCCCCCGGCCACTACGAGACCCAGGGAGGGATGTTGTGTCGGCCGCGGGCCGGTGGGGGGCCTGTCGCACGACGAACCCGCACCCCACCCACCCGAGCTCTCAGGCGCGGCGGGGTCGCTCAGCGCACCCGCACGACCAACGCCGTGGCCACCGCCATCAGTCCTTCCCCCCGCCCCGGAAAACCCAGCCCATCCGTCGTCGCCCCGGACACCGACACCGGCGCGCCCGCTGCCTCCGAGAGGATCTTCTGAGCCTCCGCGCGCCGCTTCCCGATCTTGGGCCGGGGCCCGACGACCTGGACGGCGACGTTGCCGATGGTGAACCCGGCCGCGCGGACGATACGCGCGGCCTCCGTCAGCAGCGTCACCCCGGACGCCCCGGACCACTCCGGCCGCCCGGTACCGAAGTGCTGCCCCAGATCACCCAGCCCGGCCGCCGAGAACAGCGCGTTGCACGCGGCATGCGCGACGACGTCCGCGTCGGAGTGGCCGGCCAGCCCCGGCCCCTCGCCCTCCCACTTCAGCCCGGCGCACCACAGCTCCCGCCCCTCCTCGAAGGCGTGGATGTCGGTCCCGATCCCGACCTGCGGCAGCACCATCGCGGGCACCGGCGGTGTCTCAGAAGCCATCGTTGAGCCTCCTGCGCGCCAGAACCGCCTCCGCCAGCACCAGATCGAGCGGCCGCGTCACCTTGAACGCCTCCTCGTGCCCGGGCACGACCACGACGCTCAGGCCCAGCTGCTCGACCATGCTCGCGTCGTCGGTGACGTTCTCGGTGACCGTCTCGTGCGCCCGGATCAGCGTCGCCCGGTCGAATCCCTGCGGGGTCTGCACGGCCCGCAGCCGCGCGCGCTCCGGTGTGGCGACGACGGGCTCCGGCTCCCCGGGCACCGCCGCCGGCTCGACCTCCTTGACCGTGTCCGCGAGGGGCAGCGCCGGCACCACGGCCGGGGCTCCCTCCCGTACGGCCTCGATCACGGCGTCGACCGTGTCGACCGGGACGAGCGGCCGGGCCGCGTCGTGGACCAGCACGATGTCGTGGCCGGGCGGCAGCGCGTCCAGGCCGAGCTTCACCGACTCCTGGCGGGACTCCCCCCCGGGTACGACGAGGAAGTCCGTCCGCTCGGGCAGCGCGTGCGCGTCGAGCAGGCTCTTGACCTCGGCGGCACCGTCGGGCGGCGCCACGACGATCACGAGGGAGACGCCGCGGGAGGCGGCCATGGCACGTACCGCGTGGATGAGCATCGGGGTGCCGTTCAGCGCGCGAAGCGCTTTGGGGGCGCCCGGGCCGAGGCGCACGCCCCGACCTGCGGCCGGAATCACTGCCGCTGTACGGGCCCCGGCACTGGCCTCCGTACGAGCCCCGGAAGGCGTAGGGCGCGAATCGTCAGACATCGGTTCCTGTCAGGTTTGTGTGCTCGGCCTAGGTGGGTATGGCCTCACCGTGCCGGGCGCGACGCGCTTGACCGGACCCTTCCGTGACATCTGGTCGAGCCGGCTGCCCGGGCCCGGCACGCCAGTATCGGGGGAATCCCCGCAGATGTACGACACCGGGGCACGACTTCGGGACATCGGGCGCGCCGACGGCGTAGCGAAGTCTCCCGGAAACGGACATGCCGCAGCGCCCGGCGACAGCTGATGCGTCATCGGGCACCGCGGCATTTCACTGCTCAGTGCGTTGACTGTGCTCGTATCCATGTGCGCATGGCATTGCGTGGGTCATGTGCACATGGCGCCGAGCGGATCCGCGCCTGAAACCCGCGCCTGGAAATCAGGACGCGAGCCTGACATCAGGACGCGAGGACCTCGTCGAGCAGTGCCTCGGCCTTGTCCTCGTTGGTGTTCTCCGCGAGGGCGAGCTCGCTCACCAGGATCTGGCGGGCCTTGGCGAGCATGCGCTTCTCACCTGCGGAGAGGCCACGCTCACGCTCACGACGCCACAGGTCACGGACGACTTCCGCGACCTTGATGACATCGCCGGAGGCGAGCTTCTCCAGGTTTGCCTTGTAGCGGCGAGACCAGTTCGTGGGCTCCTCGGCATACGGCGCGCGCAGCACCTCGAAGACCCGGTCCAGCCCATCCTGACCGACCACATCACGCACGCCGACGAACTCCGCATTGTCCGCTGGCACACGCACTGTCAGGTCGCCCTGGGCGACCTTGAGCACCAAGTAGGTCTTGTCCACGCCTTTGATCTGGCGAGTTTCGATGGCCTCGATCAGCGCGGCCCCGTGATGGGGATAGACCACGGTGTCGCCAACCTTGAACGTCATGTGACAGGTACCCCTTCCGTGGCTATCCAGGGTAACACGGAAACTGCGGGTTCTGAATGGCGTTTTCGCAGGTCAGGGCATATCTCGGGGCTTGACAACAGCAACAGGAACGTGCTGCGGGGGGCGAACGGAAGAGGGTATTCGCAGGTCGGAGCGGCTCTCCGGGCGGGGCGAAACGCGCACGTCACACACATCCGGAGGGCCCAGCGACTGCCCGAACGCCCCACTTTGTCCGACTCCAAGAGTGCGACTTCCGCTACTCCGTTCGGTGAGTGCGGTCGGGTACGAGACGAATCCGGAATTGATCAAGGAGTTCGGTTCTGCGGGTGATCCGTCGGTGATCCATCAGTGATCTGTCCACGATCTGCGGACGATCTGCCGGTGATCGATTTTCCGCGCCGCCATGCATTCCTTACGGGAAATCCGGGGGCGGTACGGAAGAGATCCGCGGCGGTTATGTGAATGGCGGACCACCCCTGTGGGCGCCCGCGTCCACTAAATGCGAGTCCCCCTGGTCGGACCAAGCCGGTGTCTTGGGGAGGGTCGGGTGCGGCGGCGGCGGAACGGCTCGGTAACCTAAGGCCGCTGACAGACGCTTAGGGCGGTTTTACAGCCGTGGGGCCGCCCGAACCCGTACCGATCGCCCGCCCCGTTCCGCCCACGTTCAAGGAGTTGCCGCCGCCGTGAGCAGCAGCCTTCGACACGGCGCCCTCGCCGCCGCCGCCATCGCGTTCTCGATCGCCTCGCTCGCCGCGTGCGGCGCCGGCAACAACGCTCAGACGCTCCAGGTCAGGCCCGACAACGCGGCCACGGCCGTGGGCGACATCAAGATCCAGAACGCGATCGTGGTGACCCAGCCCGACCCGGAGTCGACGGGTCCGGCCGTGATCTCCGCGACCGTCTTCAACAACGGCAGCACCGACCAGACGCTCGACTCCATCACCGTGGACGAGGGCGGCAAGACCGCCGAGCTGAAGCCCGCCAAGGACCAGGCGTCCAAGGGCGCCAAGATCGTGGTCCCGGCCGGCGGTTCGGTCATCATCGGCGGCAAGGACAACGCCTCCGCGGTGCTGACGAGCGTCGGTGACGCCGTCAAGGACGGCAACGCGCAGAAGATCACCTTCAGCTTCAGCAAGACCGGTGACGTCGGCCTCGCCGCGTTCGTCGTCCCCGCCGAGAGCTACTTCGAGAAGTGGGGCCCGACCGACATCCCCGAGGTCCCCGCCGCGAGCGCCGAGCCGACCGACTCGGCCTCCCCCTCCGGGTCCCCCACGGGCACCGCCGAGGAGGAGGACCAGGCCGCCGCGGGCTCGGAGGCCTCCCCGTCCAACTCGGCCTCGGAGTCCAGCGAGGCCGCGGGCCACTGAGCCCCGCACCCACGCAGACACACGAAAGGGCGGCGCCCCCCGGCTGGGGGGGGCGCCGCCCTTCGTCGTACGCCGTACATCCTGTGCACGGCCCCATCGCCTATCGGCGTACGAACCGTGGATCGGCGTACGAACCGTGGATCGGCGTACGAACCGTGGATCGGCCTACGAACCGTGGATCGGCCTACGGCTCGAACTTGTAACCCAGCCCACGCACCGTCACCAGATATCTCGGCGCGCCCGGGTCGGGCTCGATCTTGGCGCGGAGGCGCTTGACGTGGACGTCGAGGGTTTTGGTGTCGCCCACGTAGTCCGCGCCCCAGACTCTGTCGATGAGCTGCATGCGGGTCAGAACACGGCCCGCGTTGCGCAGCAGCATTTCGAGCAGGTCGAACTCCTTGAGGGGGAGGTCGACCTTGGAGCCGGAGACCGTGACCACGTGACGGTCCACGTCCATGCGGACGGGGCCGGCCTCCAGCGCGGCCGGGGTGACCTCCTCGGGCTCGCCGCGGCGCCGCAGTACGGCCCGGATACGGGCGACGAGCTCGCGGGAGGAGAAGGGCTTGGTGACATAGTCATCGGCTCCTATTTCCAGGCCCACGACCTTGTCGATCTCGCTGTCCTTGGCGGTCACCATGATGACCGGGACGTTCGAACGGCCGCGCAGCTGGCGGCAGACCTCGGTGCCCGGCAGGCCGGGCAGCATCAGGTCGAGGAGGACGAGGTCGGCTCCGTTGCGCTCGAACTCGTCGAGACCGTCGGGTCCGGTGGTCGCGATGGCGACCTCGAAGCCCTCTTTGCGGAGCATGTAGGACAGGGCGTCGGAGAAGGACTCCTCGTCCTCGACGACGAGCACTCGGGTCACGGAAGGACCTCCGGGGCGGGAAGCGGTTCGTACGGGGATGACTCAGCGTGATCGGTGTGATGAGTGTGAGGTTGTCCGTCCTCGTCGTCGAGGTCCGGGTGCTGCGCTGCGCGGTCGCGGGCCGCGCCCGCCTCCGGCAGTTTGAGGGTGAACGTGGAGCCCTGACCCTCGGAGCTCCACACCGAGACCTCCCCGCCGTGCGAGGCGGCCACGTGCTTGACGATCGCGAGACCGAGGCCCGTACCGCCCGTCTGGCGGGAGCGGGCCGGGTCCACGCGGTAGAAGCGCTCGAAGATGCGCTCCTTGTCCTTGTCGGAGATGCCTATGCCCTGGTCGGTCACGGACAGCTCGATCAGCTCTCCGCCCGGGCCCGCCACGCGGCGGGCGGCTATGCCGACGCGGGTGCGGGCCGGTGAGTAGTTGACGGCGTTCTCGACGAGGTTGCCGAGGGCCGCGGCGAGCTGGCCGCGGTTCCCCCAGACCCGCAGTTCGGCGGCGCCTCCGGCGGCCATGGTGATCTGCTTGGTGCCGGCCTGGTGGCGGCAGCGGTCGATGGCCTCGGCGACCAGCTCGTCCACGCGCACGGGCTCGGCGTCCTCCAGCGGGTCGTCGTTCTGCACCCGGGAGAGGTCGATCAGCTCCTGCACGAGGTTGGTCAGCCGGGTCGCCTCGATCTGCATCCGCCCGGCGAACCGTTCCACCGCCTCGGGATCGTCAGACGCTCCCATGACGGCCTCGGAGAGGAGGGAGAGCGCCCCGACGGGCGTCTTCAGCTCGTGACTGACATTGGCCACGAAGTCCCGTCGTACGGCCTCTATGCGGCGGGCCTCGGTCAGGTCCTCGACAAGGAGCAGCACGAGCCGGGAGCCCAGCGGCGCGACCCGCGCGGAGACGGCGAGCGCCTCGCCGCGTCCCGTGCCGCGCCTGGGCAGGTCCAGCTCGACCTGGCGTATCTCGCCGTCCCGGCGCGTGTCACGGGCCATCTGGAGCATCGGCTCGATGGCGAGCTTTCCGCCCCGGACGAGACCGAGGGCGTACGCGGCCGAGCTGGCCTTGACGACCGCGTCGGCCTCGTCGAGCACGACGGCGGAGGAGCGGAGCACGGACAGGACCGTGTCCACACCGGGCGGAAGCACCGGGTCCGTGTGCAGCGAGGTCCTGGTCGGACGCTTCTGCTCGCGCTCGCTGAAGCGGAACGCGAGCATGGCGATGACACCGGTGAGTACTCCGGCGATCGCTGCCGCTGCGGCGACCGCCGCGTTCACGTCCATGCGTCCAGGTTAGGCACGAGGTCCGACATCCCCACAGCCATCGAAGGGCGACCTCGAACACTCGTCGCCCAGAGTTCACCTTGGAGCCAGTATTGGTTCATTTGGGATGCCGGAAACCGACGCGTACAGGCCGGATCGTGGGAGCGTGGGGTTCACGAGCGGACGTAAGAGAGGAACACCCTGATGCGGGACGCGTACCACGAGGAACTGGACTCGATCGGCGAGGGCTTGGTCGAGATGGCCCGGCTGGTGGGGTCGGCGATCGGACGCGCCACCACCGCCATGCTCGACGCCGACCTGAAGCTGGCCGAGAGCGTCATCGAGGCCGACCAGAAGGTCGACGACCTCCAGCACGATCTGGAGGCCCGCGCGATAGCACTGCTCGCCCGGCAGCAGCCGGTCGCCACGGACCTCCGTATCGTCGTGACCTCGCTGCGCATGTCCGCCGACCTCGAGCGCTCCGGCGACCTCGCCCAGCATGTGGCGAAGCTGGCCCGGCTGCGCTTCCCGGACCGCGCGGTCCCGCGCGACCTGCACGCCACGATCCTGGAGATGGGCCAGCTCGCCCAGCGGCTGATGGCCAAGGCGGCCGAGGTCGTCATCACCAAGGACGTCGACCTGGCGCTCCAGCTGGAGCAGGACGACGACGCCATGGACCTCCTGCACCGCACGCTCTTCCAGCACCTGATGGACGACCGCTGGAAGCACGGCATCGAGACCGCCGTCGACGTAACCCTGCTCGGCCGCTACTACGAGCGCTTCGCCGACCACGCGGTGTCGGTCGCCAAGCGGGTGGTGTACCTGGTGACGGGTGAGCACGCGGACGACCTCCAGCCGGACATCCAGCCGGTGACGGGGGTGGAGGGGGCGTAGTCCCCAAGGATGCCGGGATTGGTGGTGCCGGGAGCGGGATCGGCGTTGCCGGGATCGGGATCGGCGGTGCCGGGATGGCGCGGGAGGGCTTGCGGTTTCGGGTTGCTGTCGGAGGGCTTGCGGACGCCTCTGTGCGCCGTTGATGCGCCCGGCTGAGCGGGCCTGCAATGGGCATCACATGGGCACAGGCACCAGCCTTCGAAGTCTCCGATGCCTTCGATGCCTTCGATGCCCTTTGAGGAGGGACAGGGACCATGGCCGAATCCCCCAGCCCCAGCCCCGGTACGCCCGATCCGACACAGCAGCGCGACACCCAGCAGCCGGCCGACATCAAGAGCCTGCCGCTGTTCGGCGCGTGCGGTTGCGGCTCCGGATGCGGGTGCGGGTGCCAGTCCGGCAGTCCGTGCCAGTGCGGTTGAGTCCGGCTGCTCTCGTGAGTGTGTGAGGTCTCGTATGTAGGTGACTCGTACGTGGATGACTCGTACTTGGTCGACTCGTACGTGGATGAAGGGGGCCCGTCCTCGGTGGCGGGCCCCCTTCCTTCATGCTGGGGTCGGGCTCAGCACGCCCAGTCTTCGAGGCTCTCCCGGGCGGCGACGATCTCGACCGCCAGGGAGCCGTCGGCCGGCCCGTCCACGGTCAGATACGCGTCGGTCCCGTCGATCTCCTTGCTGAAGCAGTCGCCCTCGCGCTGCCTCCAGCCGCCCGCCTGCGCGGCCTCGCGGTAGTGGGCAAGGGCGGCCTCATGGGTCCCGTCGTACGTGTACGAGTGCCCGGCGACCACGAACAGATCGTCGTCGTCGCACGACTCGTACGACTCCTTCTCCCCGGCCCCGTCCGGCGCCACGTCGAGCACGGCGTCGGCCGCCAGCGCCTCTCCGAGGTCCTCCTCCGAGTCCCCGCACCCGTACTCGAACAGGACGTACCCGGCCGGGGACACCACGAGCGTGGCCCCCACCCCGATTACCGCGCCGAAGGCAGCCACCGCCGCGGCCACCCATATCCCCACCCTGTGTCTACGCATGGCCGGGGACGCTATCGCACACGCGTGTCACGCCCCCGCCGCGCGAGAGGTCGCTCGTACGCCCGTACGAGCGCAGCATGGAGGGGAGAGGCGGAGAGAGGAGGGGAGGGGAGGAGGGGAGGAGGGGAGGGGCGCGGAAGCGAAACGGACGGGGGAGAGACAAGGAAGGAGGTGCGAGGCCATGACGCAGTTCATGGACGTCCACCATGGGATGAAGGGCATCACCCGCGACCAGCTGCAGGCGGCCCACCAGGCGGACCTCGCCATTGAGAAGGAGGAGGGCGTGCACTTCGAACGGGCCTGGGCGGACCCGAACTCCGGCACCGTCTACTGCCTGTCGGAGGCCCCCTCGGCGGAAGCGGTCCAGCGCATCCACGAGCGGACCGGTCACAAGGCGGACGAGATCCACGCGGTCCCGCTGTCGGTCTGAGCGGTTCACGGGACGGGAGGACGGCCCCCTGCGGGATGAGGGAGCCCGTGGCGGAGGGCTCTGAGGTCAGCCCGTGCAGCCCGGGACGGCTCCTGTCGGGCGGCACTGGTTGGGGGTGTTGCCGGTGACGGTGGCGAAGAAGAGGCTGACCTGGCTGCCACTGCCCTCGTAGATGCCGCCACCGCCGAGCGGGCCGTTCGCGGTGTTGCCGATCACGCGGCTGGTCATCAGCGTGGCGCGGGCGGGCGAGGTGGTGCGCAGGCCACCGCCCTCGGCGTCGGCGGTGTTCGCCTGCACCGTGGTGGCGTTGAGGGTCAGGGTGCTGCCGGCGTGGCTGACACCTCCGCCGCTCTCATCGGCCTCGTTCTCGATGACGGCGGTGGAGTTGAGCGTGACGGAGGCGCCGGACCGGCTGCGGATACCCCCGCCGAACCCGGCGCGGCTCTCCCGGACACTGCCGCTCTGCACGGTGAGGGAGCTGCCGGGGTCGGAGACGCGGATGGCGCCGCCGGAGTCACCGGTGGACACCTGACCGTTGACGACGTGGATCGAGTTCAGGGTCAGCTTGCCGCCCGACGCGACTTCGAAGAGACGGAAGTGGGGGGTGCCGGCCGCCGACGAGCGACTGATGGTGGTGTTGTACCCGCTGATGGTGAACGTGCCGGTGACGTTCGGCAGCCCGTTGCTCGGGCTCACGGTGTCCGTGAGGGTGTAGGTACAGCTGGGCGCCAGGGCGATGGCCTCGTTGCTCGTGTTGGAGGCGGTGATCGCGGCCCTGAGAGCGGCGACGTTCCCGCAGGGCACGACGGTCACGGCATGCGCGGGCGCCACGGGCAGCAGGGCGAGGCAGAGGCCGAGCACTGCGGCGGCCCCGAGGGCGGTCGCCCGGTGCCGCCTGACCTCCAACGGGCCCCTTACCTCCAACGGGCCCTTGTGTGTGCTCTTCAACGTGTGCTCCTCGATTCGATTCACGTTTACTCGTTCTTATTCGTTCCTATTCATGCGCATTCGCGCCTATTCGTTCCTATTCGTACGTATTCGCGTGTGGGCGAATACGCACGAGGACACCGACCGACGATGGCCACCAGCCCTCGCAGCGCCCCTACCAGCCAAGACCGCCGTCAAGCGACCACGCCACGCGGCATGGTCCAACCAGGTACCGGTTCCACCCATCCGGATCCACTCGTCCGGAGCCATCCGTCGGAATCCACCCGTCGGGAGCCGCCCTCCGGAGCCGCCGTCCGGAGCCGCCGTCCGGAACCGCCGGACATTCGCCGGTCGCGAGCCCCCCGACCACACAGACCCCTAAATGATCACGGAATAGTCACCTCTCCCGCACATCTCTCCACACACCACTCCCCCGGGCACTACGGTCACTCCACCCGAAACACCCTGGGGGGACGACCACATGACCAACCCGTACACCGCGCCCATACCTCCGACGCCGCGCACGCCGGACACCCGGCCGCTCCACAAGCGCGTACTGGTGTGGGTCGGCGGCTCGGCCCTGTTCATCGCGGGCGCGTTCATCGGCTCCACGGGGGACGACGGCCAACAGCCGGTCGAGACCAAGGTCAAGCCCGCGACGACCGTCACGGCGACGGCCACGGTGACGGCCACGCCGGAGCCCGGCCCGACCGTCACCGAGACCGTCAAGGCCAAGGCGAAGCCCCGCCCCACGGTCACCGTCACCAAGACGGCCGCGGCGGAGGCGGCGGACAGCTCCGATGCCGACGGCGACAGCGGGGACAGCGGGGACAGCGGGGACAGCGGGGACAGCACCGGAACGTGCTCGATCGTCTCCAACTCGGGCAACTGCTACTCGGCCGGCCAGTTCTGCCGGAACGTCGACCACGGCGCCGTGACCACTACAGCGAGCGGCGCGAGGATCAAGTGCACGTACAGCTCGAACGCTTGGCGGTGGTCGTACGCGTGACGGGGCAAACCGCCTCAGGAGTACGCAAGTTCAGCAACGTACCCAACCTCAGGGCTGCCGCGCCGAAGTCCCCCCAGCCTCCTCGCGCACCTCGCCCTCCCCCTGGACCTGGCTCCCCTCCCAAACCTGGTTTTCCTCCTGAACCCGGTTCTCCTCCTGAACTCGGTTGTCCGTCTGGACCTGGCTCTCCTCCGCCAGCCGCCGCGTCAGCCCCCAGTACCCCACCGCCGCCACCGTCCCCACCACCGCGCATATCCCCCACAGCCATTCCGCCCCCCACCGGTCGATGACGAGGCCGGACATGAGCGGAGCGACGAGGGCGGCGACGGACCAGGACATGGTGTACATGCCCTGGTAGCGGCCGCGGCCGTGGAGCGGGGAGAGGCGGACGACCAGGCCGGTCTGGGTGGGCGCGTTGACGATCTCGGCCAGGGTCCACACGCACACCGTGAGGGCGAAGACGCCGACCGAGCCAGCGAAGGCGGTCAGGCCGAAGCCGTAGCCGGCGAGGAGCGCGGAGCCGACGAGAAGCCGTCCGGGGTCCCGGTGTTCGATGAAGCGGGTGACGGGGATCTGGAGGGCGACGATCAGGACGCCGTTGACGGCGATGGCGAGGCCGTACTCCGCGGGCGTGAACCCGGCCTCGCCCATCGCGACCGGCAGGCCGACCGAGCCCTGCTGGAAGATCAGGGCGATGAGGAAGGACAGGCCGACGACGCTCATGAAACGGCCGTCGCGCAGTACGGTGCCGAGTCCGCTCTCGGGCTCGGGCCCGAGCCCGGCGGCGGTCTTGGCGGCGGTCACATCGGGCCGGGACTCCGGCAACTTCAGGAAGACGACGATCGCGCAGGCCATGGTCATACCGGCCTCGATCAAAAACCCGGCGCGGTAACTGACCTCGGCGATGAACCCGGCGGCCATGGCGGAGACGGCGAAACCGAGGTTGATGGCCCAGTAGTTGAGGGAGAACGCGCGGACGCGGTCCTCGGGCCGGACGATGTCCGCCATCATCGCCTGCACGGCCGGGCGGGAGGCGTTGCTCGTCGCGCCCACGAGGAAGGCCACGGCCGCGATCGCGACGGGGTCCGTGACGAAGCCGAGCAGCGCGACGGAGACGGCCGTCGAGCCCTGGGCGATCAGCAGGGTGGGCCGCCGCCCGAGCCGGTCGGCCATGACACCGCCGCCGAGGGAGGAGACGACACCGCCGAACCCGTGGAGCGAGGCGACCAGGCCGGCGTACGCGGCGGAATAGCCGCGGTCGAGCGTCAGATAGAGCGCCATGAACGTCGCCACGAACGCGCCGAGCCGGTTGACCAGCGTGCTGGTCCACAGCCACCAGAACTCACGGGGCAGTCCCGAGACGGTCTCCCGAAGGGCGCGTCTCGCGGCGACTAGCGGCATAAGGGGTCCCCCCACGGATCAGACGGTCGAAGCGGCTCACAAGGCGCGCAAATGGCGCAAGTGAGGCAAGTGGCGCAAGGACCATGTAAGCGGCTCAGGCGGCATGCACAACTTACGTGTACGGCCCACCGGAGGCCACTCGATTACCGCCTTGTCCGCCCACTGACCGGGCACGTCACCGCTCCCGGCCGTCGATTACGCTCGGAGCCATGGCCGACGCACCGTACAAGCTGATCCTGCTCCGCCACGGCGAGAGCGAGTGGAACGAGAAGAACCTGTTCACCGGCTGGGTGGACGTCAACCTCACTCCGAAGGGCGAGAAGGAGGCGACGCGCGGCGGTGAGCTGCTCAAGGACGCCGGCCTGCTCCCGGACGTGCTGCACACCTCCCTCCAGCGACGCGCCATCCGCACCGCGCAGCTGGCCCTGGAATCCGCCGACCGCCACTGGATCCCGGTCCACCGCAGCTGGCGTCTGAACGAGCGCCACTACGGCGCCCTCCAGGGCAAGGACAAGGCGCAGACCCTGGCCGAGTTCGGCGAGGAGCAGTTCATGCTGTGGCGCCGCTCGTACGACACCCCGCCGCCGCCCCTCGCGGACGACTCGGAGTTCTCGCAGGCCGCCGACCCGCGCTACGCGACGATCCCGCCGGAGCTGCGCCCTCGCACGGAGTGCCTGAAGGACGTCGTCGTCCGCATGCTCCCGTACTGGTACGACGGCATCGTCCCCGACCTCCTGGCCGGCCGTACGGTCCTGGTCGCGGCCCACGGCAACAGCCTCCGCGCCCTCGTCAAGCACCTCGACGGCGTCTCGGACGAGGACATCGCGGGCCTGAACATCCCGACGGGCATCCCTCTGTCCTACGAACTGGACGCCGACTTCAAGCCCCTGAACCCCGGCGGCACCTACCTCGACCCGGACGCGGCGGCCGCGGCGATCGAGGCGGTCAAGAACCAGGGCAAGAAGAAGTAGGTTTTGTGATCATGCCCCTGAGCTGCGCATACGACGCGACTCAGGGGCGTTTCCATGCTGTGGAACCTCTCTGGAACCTCAGTCCGTGTGATCTTGCGGCCGGAGAGCCTGCCCGAGAGCCTTCCGAGCCCGCTCCCGGCTGCTCGGCATGAGATGCTCGTACACCTTCAGCGTCAGCCCTGGGTCCGAGTGACCGAGGTACTCCGCGAGGGCCTTGATGCTCTCCCCGGCATCCAGGAGCACGGACGCGTAGAAGTGCCGTAGCGCGTGCATGCCGTGCTCGCGGGCGGCGGCGTGCTCGCGGCTCTTGGCCTTCGGGATGACGCCCGCCTTGGCGAGAGCGGGCTTCCAGTGGTCTTCGTTCAGCGACGTACGCCAGACGTGCCCGCCGTTGGGGCCCGTGAAGATGAGCCGCCGGGTCACCGGTTGGCCGTTCGCCCGCATCCACGGGAGCTTGATCTCCACAGGCGGGAACCGCTTGATGTGCTCCTGTAGCGCCTCTGCCACGGGATCGGGCAGCGGCACGTCACGGAGCTTGCCGCCCTTCGGGGGCGCGAACACTGCCTTGCTCAGGCTCAGCTTGAGTTGCTGCACCACGTGCACGGTGCCGCTGTCGAAGTCGATGTCATCCACGGACAGCCCGAGGATCTCCGCTTGCTGCAGGCCGCATCCGGCGCCCACGTCGACCATCGGTCGGAAGCGGTCGACCATGGCGGCGCGCATGGCGAAGACGCGCTCAGGCTCCCAGGGGACGACGCGGCGCGCACCGATGGCCGGCGGGGTCACCGTGTGCGAGTGGCAGGGGTTCCGGTGTAGGCATCCGTCCTCTACGGCTGCCGAGAGCACGGCACGGACGTTAGAGAAGATGACACGTGCGTACGCGCCGGACATGCCGGACGCTTCGAGCTGCGTCACGAACTCCCGGATGTGGCTCGGCTGGAACGATCCGAGCTGACGCGCCCCGATGCGGGGGAAGGCGTGCAGCTTGAGCTGAGACTCCATTGACGCACGGGTGTTGGGATCGCCGCTCTGACTCGCGAGCCACTTCTCCGCGAACTCCTGGAACGTCGTACGGGACGCGTTCGGGTCGATGAAGTCGCCGCGCGCCAGGTCCGCTTGCATGGCGCTCAGCCACTGCTCGGCGATGCGCTTCTGTCCGTCGGGGAAGGACTTGTTCTTTCGCTTGCCGTCGGGCGTGAGGTAGCGGGCTTGGTAGCGCATCCCCGTGCGGTAACGGTCGGTCTTGCTCGGACGGTCTTGCCGTCGGTACCGGTGGTGGTCTTGATCCAGCGGTCGAAGATGTGGCCAGCCATGAGGGCTGTCTCCTTCGGTCGGTAGCAGGGAGCGGGAGAGCCAAGGGGCAGCTCTCCGGCCGGTTTTGGGGTGTGGTGGGCCGGGCCCGCTACTTGCCACGGGCCTGATCACTGGGGGTTTGGGTTGCTAGCGGGGTTGCTACCGGTAGCGGGTGGGGTTGCTACCGATAGCAGCGTCCGGCGGTGGTTCAGGGAGGCGGAGACAGGGTGCCGGGCGGCTTCCTGAGGGGGGTTTTCGGGGGTGTCGGGGGTGTGCCTCCCTGCCTCCCTGAGGGGGTGTCTGCGCTGGTCAGGGAGAGGGAGGCGGGCCAGGGAGGTGGTCAGGGAGTTCTCCCTGTCTCCCTTGACCGGGCGAGCGTTCCTCCCTGCCGGTCGCGGTGTCCGGCGGGGCCCGGCGGGGAGGCGGAGACAGGTGCTCCGAAGGGCTTCCAGGGCCGGTTTCCGGGAGGGTTCCGACAGTGCCTCTCCGCCTCCCCAACAGGTCCTTTGCGCACCGCGACGGCCGAAAAGGCGTTAGGGAAGCTGCGCAACGAGGGGCTTGTCAGGGGGATTCACGGAATCGGGACGGAGGTACTGGACCGTCCCGCCCCGATGTCCTCGGGAGCCCAGTGGCAGGACCGAGGACGCCGTACCGGGTCCAGTTGGGGAGACGGAGAACGGTCCGACTCCCACCAGGCGGCAGTTGTGGGCGGCACCCGCAGACGGGGCGCAGGCGCTGGACATCACGCCTGGCTCGGATGTGATCAGGCGGCGCCGTGTGTATCGCGACCGGCACGGCATCGTCGCGCACTCGACCTCATGGATTCCTGACCGGTACGGCAGGCTGATCCCGCAACTAGCGAAGAGCGAGCGTCTGACCGGCGGAACTTCGCTACAGCTCATTGCCCAGACCACCGACCGCCCGATCACTCACCGGATCGACACCGCTTCGGCGCGCCTGCTGACGCCGGGGGACGGCTCTTGGAGTTGGACCCTGCGGACCCGCCCAGAGAACCAGTGGTCGTGATGACGGCAAAGTTCGTTGACAGCGAGGGCAACGTTGTTGAGTACGGCGTTGACCTCGGAGTCCCCGGCCGCAAGTGGCGAACGGAATCGGAAGTCGCGCAGTGACAGCCGCCAACGACGCCCGCCGGCCGTTCTGCGTCCCGACGGCGGGGCTTCCCGGCTCGGGAAAGACGACTCTGTCGCGTGCGCTGACAGCCCGTGGCTTCGTCAGGCTGTGCCCAGACGAAGAGATGTACCGCCGACACGGCGTGTACGGGGTCGACTTCCCCCGGGGGACGTTTCCGACCCTTGAGCGTCCTGTCCTCGAAGAGATCTCCGTAGAGCTTCGCCAGCAACTCCGGGCCGGGCGCGATGTGGTGGTCGACCATGGTTTCTGGACGCCGGACGACCGTGCTCACTGGCGGTCAATCGCGACTGATGCGGGCGCGCACTCTGTGGTGGTCTACCTTTGAGGCCAGCCACGAAGAACTCTGGTCGCGGGTGAGCAAGCGCAACGCGCGGCACGAAGCCGATCCGAACTCGATCTACTTCGCGGAGAGCGACCTGATCCGCTACCGGAATCGGTTCGTACCTCCCGCGCCAGAAGAGCCGCACTTGGTCTACGACGGCGACCCTGATTCGGTACTGAAGGTGCTGGAAGACGATCCAGCGCCCCGTCAGAGCAGAGGCTAGAAGGTGCGGCCTATGGCCGCGCGACTCTTGGCAGCGAGCTGCGCTCGCGCGCGACGGCCGCCCTAGCCGCTGGGCTCCGTCGCGCGCTTCCGCTGGTCTACCCGAAGTGTGGCGCTGACCGGTAGGCGGGCGTGATGGGCAGGTGAGAGGTGATGTGACGCGGGCGTCACAGCGGGTCTGCCTGCCCGGAGTTCTACGACGTCGGCTGAGCCGGGCGCCGGCCCGCCTTCTCGAAGTTGCAGTCGAGCCCGGCGTCAGGGTCGACGATGAGCCGCAGGCGTAGCTCGCTCCCGTCGGGGACGTAATCCAGTGACTGGATGCGGTTGCCCAGCTTCAGGTCGAGGGTCTGCGGGGTGACACCCTCGACGCCCTCGAAGAGGTACCACTCGCCAGTGCCGTCGACCCGCCGTGGCTCATTTTCTATGCCGTCGGTGTGGACAAGGAACTTCGTGGCACTGACGGTGCCGTCCGCGGCGAGGTCGAGCGTGGCCCCCGTCCCCGCGCAGTCCCCCTTCCAGTGGCCGATGACCTGGTTTCTGGTGACGGGCGGGAGGTCCTCGTCGTCCGCCGGGCCGCAGGCCGTGGCCAGCGCGAGAACCAGTGCGGCGCCTGCCACGTGCGACGGTCTTCCGCGAAAGGCGACCATCAGCGTTGCTCCCTCGTTTTTCGGTGACGGGCGGGAGGTCCATGCCCGCCGCCGCGACGCAGGCTGTGGCCAGCGTGAGAAAAACCTACCGTTGGGATACTTGTTCCCTGGTGTCCGGGCTAGGACCGGGGCCCTTCTGGGCGGGTGTGCCGCCCTCGTCGCAGCGGATCTGCCTAGGGGTTTGGGTGTGACGCGGCCATCACGTGTGACGGTGTGACGAGACGTCGGGCGGGAGCTCCCGAGTGCTCGGGCGCTTGTCGTGTTGCTTGTCGTCTCGCTTGTCGCTTGTGTTGTCGCTTGTCGCATCCCAGGTCAGAGCACGTTCTTCGGCCCTCTGAGGGGCCCGAGGCCCCATCGGCCGGTGTTACGAGCAAGAAGAGCACGCCATGGCGCGCGGTGCTCCTCTTGCTCGCAGCGCGAGCCCGACTTGGCGCGGCTGAGGACGAAGACCACCCGGCGGCGCGGGGGTGGTCTCTTTTCCTTCGGACTGCCGCAGCGTCCGCACCCGCCCCTTACTAAGAGCACGCCGTGACCTGCGAAAACCTGCTCTTAGTAACAGGCGGTGGCCGGACGCTGCGGACACTGGCGGACGCTACACATTTTGTTTAGCGTCCACAGGAACAGTGCAGTTCAGAGGCGGTAAGAGAGGACCGGCGGACGCTGCGGACGCTGTTTTCCCTCAACTCTCTAGTAGTGGGAGGAGGGACGGCTTTTCCGGCGGGGGCAGGGGCGCGGTGGGCACGGCCGTCCTGCCCCCTGCGGAAAAGCCTCCAGAAGCCCCCGGAGCGGTAGAGGCCCGACGGCGCGCCCGCTGGTCTGCCGTCTGGCCCTTGGAATGCCGTCCTCGGACGCGTACGGGGCAAGGTGTCAGGCCGGGGTGTCAGAGGGTGTCAGCGTCAGGTGTCAGGCGGGTGTTAGAACGGGTGACACCCGCGTTTGCCTAGGGGGTTGGGTGTCAGGGGGCCGTAACGGCGTCAGGTGTCAGACGACCGTCAGGGCGGGGTGAGGCGTCTCGATGCGATGCTCTGGCGGTACTTCGCCGACATCGCACGCGACGGATGCGGGTGGGCGCCTCGAAGACGCGCGGCCGTAGGCCGCTCCTTCTTGCCCTTCCTCCCCCGGCGCGCCGGCACGCTCATGCCCTTGTCGCTTGTCGTGACAAGACGGGACCGTACTGCAGGGGTAGTCCGGAGCAGGCTCTGACCTGCGAGCCGACAAGCGACAAGACAAGCGACAAGTGGACCAGGCCCGTGGGTTAGCCCGGGCACGGCGAGGGACTACGATCTGGCGATTTCTTGCCGGAGCTGGTGGGTGAAGCGACGCAGGAGGTCTAGCGTCTCTCGGAACTCGGCCCGGCGGTCGTCCCTGCCGTCGGTGGGCCGGGTGCTCCAGACCCGACGCGCGAGAGCATCGGCGAGATCGACGGTGTCGCTGGCACAGAGCAGGTAGAGGGCTGAGCGTGCTTCCTGCATCTGGTTCGCCAACTCGTTGGCTCCGGGACCGTCGTCACTCAGCTGTGTTTCCTTCAGGTAGTCCAGCAGCTGAACTACGGCCGTGTTGAAGCCGATCCCCGCTTTGAGCTTCTGCTCGCGGAGCCACATGCGGTCCTGTCGGCGCGCGGTGAACCACGAACCGAACACCGCCCCTATGAGGCCGATAGCGGCCCCGATGGCCACGGCCAGGATGTTCTCCACGGTCAGCTCCCCCCGACTTACAGCACCGCCAGGCTACAGAGGCCGCCGGAGGCGCCGGACTCGACGATCACCCTCACATGCCAAGCGTTCGGTGATCCGAACGAAGCGGCCTAGTCCCGGAACCTCTCTGGCACCTCCGAGGACGACCAACGACGACAGACAACGACCACCAACGACGGGTCGAACGCAGGTCAGTTGGGGTAACTAGCCCCCTGACCAGGGCCAAAAAACGGGCCCGCCAGACCCAGGGCAAGAAGAAGTAAGCAGAGCCGAACAAGCCCCCTACCTGCGGGTTGTCCGCTGGTAGGGGGCTGTTTGCTGTGGCCTTGCCTTGGCTCGTGCGGCAAGTTCCTCGAAGTAGAGCATTGCCTTGGTCGTGAGGATGCGCTCTTTGTAGCGCTTCACGAGTGCGCTCCTGGCTCGACGGCATAAGGTGCGCGTCGGGCGGAGCGAACGCGGCCTTGCTGCGGCTCAGCTTCAGTTGCTGGACCACGTGAAGCGTGTCCGACTCGAAGTCGGTCGCGTCGACGGCGACGCCGCGGATTTCACCTTGCCGGAGTCCGCAGCCGCCGCCCAGGTCGACCATGGCTTGGTACCGCTCAGGCATGGCGGCCTGGACGGCGAAGACCCGTTCCGGCGTCCGGGGAGCGATGCGCCTGACGTCCACCGCCGGCGGCCGGACCGAGCGAGCAGAGCACGGATTCCGGGGAAGGTGCCCGTCGTCCACGGCCGCACTCAGCGCGGCCCGCACGTTGGAGTAGATCGTCCGGGCGAGTCAACGGCAGAGCTCCATAATGGTGTCATCGAAGTCCGGGAACTCACAGGTCGCCTGCTCAATGACGGCAGTTGCCGACTGCTGCCGGTCGGCCGCGAATCGTTCCGCGACGGCCACCAGTTCGTGGTTGGGGGACGGCGTCCAGTCGGGTTCGTCAGAGATGGCTGCTTCCCAAGGGCCGAAGCCGCCAGCCAGCAGCCACAAGAAGGCACCCAGATCACGCGCCACGACACCGGTCTCGCCCTCGGAACCGAGGAAGACCACAGGCTGATCGACGAGCGGGCAGCTCATGCGGATCAGCCAGAACGCCGCGTATCCACCCGAGCCGTCCTGGCCGAACACGCGGAAGTCGTCGCCGCTCAGCTCCGCGTTGCCAGTCCAGGCCCGGAACCAGTCGGTGGTCTCCTCCGCAGACAGGAAGGCCCGGAAGGGTTCGAAGTCGACCCCCTCACCGTCGTTGTAGTCGAACGGAATCGCCAGCGCGGCGGCGAGGGCAGCAGGGAACTGTCGATCATCTGTATGAATCACGCGGACAGGCTAGCGACCACCAAATGCCTTTGGATGACTGCTGCACAGGGATCGCCCTGGCCGGTCACGTGCTTTGCTCGCCACTCGACCCGGGCGTCAAGCATCAACTGGAACCGAAGTGTTGAATCACCCTAGACCGGACAGCCCCCATCAGGCCGTGTCGGATCCCAGCTGATGCTTGACGTTCTGGTCCCGCCACCCGCCGGTCCCGCCCGAAGCGGAAATCACCATGCTGCCGACTCCGCGACCGTTGGCACTGCGATCACCTGTCCGTGTCGCCGTCACCGCTCCGCCCGGCCTCCGGTTCCCTGGTGAGCCGGGTCGCGAGGTGGTAGGCGACGGTGACGTCCTGGTATTCCTGACCGGGGATGACCGGGTCGGGTAGGTGGATCCGGTCGCTGTGGCTCGTCGACTCTCGCTTCCCGGTGCCGGGGAAGCGAACGACCGTCTGGGGTTCCTGCGTGAAGCGGAGCCGTTCGGCGTGGACCGTCGACCGTAACAAGATGTCCTCCACCGGGCTCCCGGCTCCCGCCCCTCGCCTTCAGGGCGGCTCCTCCGGCTCCCTGGCGGTACGTAGGCGACTGGATCTTGGCGGCAGCTTCCCGTCCTCTCCGCGCGCCCGGCGCGTGCGGGTGCGCGCTTGACTCCGGCGGGCCCGGCCCCGCTCTCCCTCCGCGCCCTTGCGCGCCGCACGCGGCTCGTCCGGCTCGGTCCGATCCGCAGTGGCGTCGGCGGTCTCCGCAGCGTGCGCGACGGAGTCGCCGCCGCCGGCCCGTACCGCGTCACCTGCCGCTTCCGTCACACCCGCAACCGGTTCGGCCACACCCGCAACCGGTTCGGCCACGCTCGTGGCGGTGCCGCCCACCGCCTCGCCGGCACTGCCGACAGTCCGGCTCGCCTCACGGCCGACATCCTCCACCGCGTGCCCGGCACCACCGCCCACGTCCTGAACGGCCCTCCCGGCTCCCTGACCGAGATCCCGCGCCACGGAGCCGACACCCTGCCCCACATCCTGCACGGCAGCCCCGGCGCCCTGCCCCACATCCCGTACGGCAGCCCCAGCGCCCCGGCCCACGTCCTGGACGGCGGTCCCCGCCCCCTGGCCGACCTCCTGGACGGCCCTTCCGGCGCCCGTACCCAGCTCCCCCACGGCGTGACGTGCTCCGACTCCGACATCCTGCACGGCGGACCCGACTCCACGCGCCAGCTCGTGAAGGATCTCCGGGTTGCGGTCGAGCGTGGTGAGCACTCGGTCGATGATCTGTGCGACGTGGTGGAGACGCACCTTGAGCTGGGCCTGTGCCTCGACGCCCGAGATGCCCAGGTGCACGCGGCCGAGCGAGACGTCGGCGCCCACATTCAGTTTGAGCAGATCCAGCACCTCGGCCTGCAGCGAGACATGCGCCCGCAGATCCTCGACGTCCAGGTCGATCTCGTCGACCTTCAGGATCGGAACGTCGAGGAAGACATCAGGGCTCGCACCGGCTGCGTCCTCCTCGTCGTAGTACGCCGGCTCCTCTTCGAACGATGCCGACTCCTCGTCGTAAGCCTCGGGATTGGCGTACTCGTCACTGTGCTCGGCGTCGAGTTCGTCACCGTGTTCGTCACCGTGTTCGTCGTCGTAGTCCTCGACGGAGCCCTCGTCGTTCTCGGCGTTGCCGCGCATCGCCACGCCTCCGCGGTTTCGGCATACATTTCGACCATTTTCATTCATTGTGGTCATTGATGCGCGGTAGGTACCGTCCGCCCAAGCGAGGGCGATGGCCGCCAGGCGTGCTTGGATGGGTTCGTCGGACTCAGCAGAGTTGGGCTGACGCGCAGGTCAGATGGGTTAAAGGACTGGGCTGGCAGGCACGCGGAGCGGCAAACGGGCGCTCCGAACGAGACGTGATGATTTCGCCGGACAGCTGACCGGACAGGACGCGGAGTCCCGGCAGCGCAGGCGCACCACATCGGCAGCGCGGGGAACGTGTGATCACACCCCCGACCTGCGCCCACGGCGCGGATCGGGGGCTTTTTCGCAGGCCCGGGCCAGATGTCATCGTCGCCGCCAAGGTCTCTGGTGCGCTTCTTCGATGCCGGCGATTCCCGGGGGCCGGGGGCGAGATGCCCTCTTCCAACTGCTCCAGGCCCTCCACGAGCCGCCGATGGCGCAGACGGTGAGGAGCAGGGCGAGGAAGGACCAGATCACGATCTTCATTCCGGGGAACGGTATCCGGCCCGCGCTGGCCCTGGGCGGGCGCCTATTGGGCGGACCCGGCCGCCTTTGGGGGTCAGAGGTGCTGGAGGTGTTGGAGGTGTTGGAGCCGCCTGCAATGTAGTGCTGCATGCTCTGCGGCCGGCGTACCACCGCCCCTTGGCCGGTACGGGGGCGTGATGAGCACTGTCACAGTGTCACAAACCTGTTCGAAGACGGCTTCCTCTTGGTGCGAGTCGGCGGAAGCATCGCGCCCATGAGGCACGATCGCCAGGACATTCCGACACACGGGGGGCTTCTCATGACTTACGCAGCTCGTTCACGCCGTACCACCGCCGTACTCGCCGCTCTCTCGATCGGCGTCATGGCACTGACCGCATGCAACGGCGACGCCGAGAAGGACACGGCCGCTCCTAGCGCGGCGGCGAGCCCGTCCGCCAAGGGTAAGGACAAGGGCGCCGACAGACCCGCGACGGCCGACCCGGGTGACGGGGGCAGCAGCAGCGGGGGCTCCTCCGACAGCCACAGCACCTCGCCGTCGACGGAGCCCGGGGCCGACGACGGTCAGGACGGAGGCGTGGGCATGTGCGAGACGACCGACTTGAGCTACAACGTCACCGTCGCCTCCAAGCCCGTCAACCACGCCTTGCTGACCGCGGCCAACAAGGGGAGCGACCCCTGTCTGCTGTCGGCAAACGAGCTGGTCATCACCATTCCGGGGCTCGACGGCGCCGCCGAGCACATGGGACCCGACGGCAAGGACTGGATTCTGGAGGTCGGCGAGACCGCCTATGCCGGGATCATGTTCTCGCGCGCCGACACCGCGGGCGGCAAGAGCGCCGACAAGGTGGAAGTCGCGCTCACCGCTTCCGAGAGCCCCACGACGGTGCCGATCAACGACGGCCCGGTCACGGTCAACGACAGCCAGGTCACCACCTTCTTCGGCACCGCCGAGGACGCGCTCACCTACTGATCGCCCCGCCCTGGGCAGGGCCTGCCGTCCGACACGTGAACAGGACACGTGAACAGGAGGGGTGGGCAGGAAGGGTGGGCAGGAGGGGTGCCGGCTCACAGCAGCGAAGTACGTCGACCCCGCTCACTCCCGGGTCAAGTGGCTGAACGCGTCCAGGTTCCGCGTCGGCTCCCCCCGTGCCACCCGCCACGCGTACTCCTTGCGGATCGCCGTCGCGAAGCCGAGTTCCAGGAGGGTGTTGAACGCGCCGTCCGCCGCTTCCAGGACCTGGCCGAGGAGACCGTCGATGCCCTCGGGGGTGACGGCGGAGAGGGGGAGGCGTGCGGTGACGTAGACATCGCCGAGCTGGTCCACGGCGTAACTCACGCCGTACAGCTTGAGGTTGCGTTCCAGGAGCCAGCGGTGGACGCCCGCCTCGTTCTCGTCGGGGTGGCGGATCACGAAGGCGTTGAGGGAGAGGGAGTGCCTGCCGACGATCAGGGAGACGGTCGTCGAGAGTTTGCGGGTGCCGGGCAGTTTGACGACGTAGTTGCCGGGTGCCGGGCTCTCCCACTCCAGTTCGGCCTCGGTGAGGACCTGCTCGATGATCGACGCTTCGTCAGCCATGGAGGGAAGCGTACCCACCGGTACGGTCGTCAGCCGTGACGGGCGCGGAGGCCGCGGCGGCGGAAGTCGTGGGTAGCCGCCGTGTAGACGTCGGCGGTGGCGGCGGCCGCCGTGTCCCAGCCGAAGGACTCGGCGTGCCGGGCGGCGGCCGCGCCCATGCGGGCGGGCAGCTCGGGGGCGTCGGCGAAATCGCGCAGCACGCGCGCGTAGGCGGCCGGTTCGTGGCCCTGGACCAGGAAGCCCGTCTGTCCGTCCCGCACGGCCACCGGGAGGCCGCCGACCGAGGCCGCCAGCACCGGCGTACCGGCCGCCTGCGCCTCGATGGCGACCAGGCCGAACGACTCGCTGTATGAGGGCATGACCAGGACGGACGCCGCTCGGAACCAGTCCGCCAGCTGTTCCTGGCCGACCGGCGGGCGGAAGCGTACGACGTCTGCGATGCCCAGGCGGGCGGCCAGCTTCTGCAGACCCTCCGGCTTGGCGAGGCCGCTGCCGCTGGGGCCGCCGACGACCGGGACCACGATGCGCGAGCGGAGTTCCGGACGCTCGTCCAGGAGGACGGCCACGGCCCGCAGGAGGACATCGGGGGCCTTCAGGGGCTGGATGCGGCCCGCGAAGAGGGGGATCAGGGCGTCCTGGGGCAGACCCAGGCGGGCCCTGGCCGCCGCGCGGCCGTCGGCGGGGCGGAAGCGGTCCAGGTTCACGCCGGGGTGGACCACGGCGACCTTGGCCCGCTCGGCCTCGTAGTGGCGTACGAGTTCTTCGGCCTCCTCCGCCGTGTTGGCTATGAGGCGGTCGGCGGCGCGGACGATCTGGGTCTCGCCGATGACGCGGGCGGCCGGCTCGGGCGTGTCGCCGTCGGCGAGCGCCGCGTTCTTGACCTTCGCCATGGTGTGCATGGCGTGGACGAGGGGGACGCCCCAGCGTTCGGCGGCGAGCCAGCCGACGTGGCCGGAGAGCCAGTAGTGGGAGTGGACCAGGTCGTAGTGGCCGGGGCGGTGGCCCGCCCACGCCTGCATCACGCCGTGCGTGAAGGCGCACAGCTGGGCCGGGAGGTCCTCCTTGGCGAGGCCTTCGTACGGGCCCGCGTCTACGTGGCGGACGAGGACGCCGGGGGCCAGTTCGACGGCCGGGGGGAGTGCGCCGGTGGTGGCCCGGGTGAAGATCTCGACCTCGATACCGAGGGCGGCGAGGCGCTGCGCCAGTTCCACGATGTATACGTTCATGCCGCCGGCATCGCCCGTGCCGGGCTGGTGGAGCGGAGAGGTGTGTACGGAGAGCATCGCGACCCGGCGGGGTTTCCGGTGCAGCCGCAGCCGCGACGGGGTCGCCGGGGAGCGTCGCCCGAGCCTGCTGACGTAGTGGCTCACGTGGCGTTCCTCCTTGCTCCGGGCATGCCGTTTGCAGGGCGCGAGGCACCCTTCAGAGGAGGAACACCGGAAAACCCACGTCCATTTCCTCCGCGAGCGGCTTTGCGGAATCATTACCCGAACTCGCTCAACTGTTCGGGGGCGAGATGCGTGCGGCCGGGTGCTCGACGGGGCGTGGGGCAGCGCCCCGGAAGACGCCCACGCCAACCCGAGCGCCCGGAAATCCCCGGTCCGCACACTCTCGACATACTCTCGACGCCATGCCACCGCGTCGCCCCATCGGAACCGTCACCCGCGGCACCACCAACCCCAACCGCCTCCGCCGCATGGACCGCTGGATCGCCGAGACCCACGGCGCCGAACTGCGCCGCGCCACCGCCCCCCTCGCGGTCGACCTCGGCTACGGCGCGTCCCCCTGGACCGCGGTCGAGCTGCTGAGGCGACTGCGGGGCGCCGCCCCGCGCACCCGGGTGGTCGGCGTGGAGATCGACCCGGCCAGGGTCGCGGCCGCGAAACCGTACGAGTGCGAGGGGCTGACCTTCCGGCACGGCGGCTTCGAGGTGCCAGTGCCGGGTCGGCCGACCCTCATCCGGGCGGCGAACGTCCTGCGCCAGTACGACGAGGACGAGGTCGCCGCCGTCTGGGAGCGACTGTGCGCCCGCCTGGCACCGGCACCCCCCGCGTCCCCAGCGACCCCGGCGGCC
Source organism: Streptomyces graminofaciens (assembly GCF_030294945.1). NCBI lineage: Bacteria > Bacillati > Actinomycetota > Actinomycetes > Kitasatosporales > Streptomycetaceae > Streptomyces > Streptomyces graminofaciens. Next base: position 6,406,420 of record NZ_AP018448.1, read on the forward strand.
TCGGCGGCCTCGGCGGCCTCGGCGGCCGGCAGCCGGACCGCCGGCGCTCCGAGCGCCGGCGCCTCGACCGGTGGAGCCCCGACCGCCGGTGCCTCGACCGCTGGTGCCCCAACCGCCGGAACCCCCGCCCACAACTCCACCGGCGGCCTCCTGATAGAAGGCACCTGCGACGAGATCGGGCGCCGCCACGTCTGGGTCGCGCTCGGCCCGGAGGGCCCCCGTACGGTCACCTTCGCCACCCGGCTCGGCTCCCTCGACCGCCCCTCCGACCTCGCCGAACGCCTCCCGAAGGCGCTCATCCACCGCAACATCCCGGGCGAACCGGTACACGCGTTCCTCCGCGACTTCGACCGCGCCTGGGCCGCCGCCGCGCCCTACGCCTCCTACGGCGCCCGCCAGCGCTGGATCCGCGCGGTCCGCGATCTGACCGCCGACTGGCCGGTACGGGACCGGGCGGCACGCTGGCGGCAGGGCGAAGTGACGGTGGCGTGGGAGGCGTTGGCTCCTCGGGGGTGAGCGTCGGCGCGCGTTCGGCAACCCGCAGGCCCCTCCCCCGTTATGTTTTCCGCGGTCCTGCAAGGGGACCGCTGGCCTCCGGGCCCGGCATGACTGTTCCCCCCTGTCGAACGGATGACCTGGGGGGTGGTGTCACCGGGTCCGAGAGGCGCCGTTGGAGACGCTGATGAGAGGTCCGACCACCGCCTGGCCTGGCGCAACGCCCGGCCGCTCGCGGGCGGCAGGTCTGCATAACGTGGATGCGCGCACGACGCCAACGCCGAGGCCGGCACCGCACAACCCCGTTCGGGAGGACGGCTTGATGGAGTACGACGAGATAGGCGTCTTCCTGGGCCTGGACGTCGGCAAGAGCCACCACCACGGCCACGGACTCACCCCGGCCGGCAAGAAGGTCTTCGACAAGCAGCTGCCGAACACCGAGCCGAAACTGCGGGACGTCTTCGAGAAACTGAAGACCAAGTTCGGCGCCGTCCTGGTGATCGTGGACCAGCCTGCCTCGATCGGAGCCCTCCCGCTGACGGTGGCCCGCGACACCGGCTGCAAGGTCGCCTACCTGCCCGGCCTGTCGATGCGGCGGATCGCCGACCTCTACCCCGGCGAGGCCAAGACCGACGCCCGCGACGCGGCCGTGATCGCCGACGCGGCCCGCACCATGCCGCACACCCTGCGCTCGCTGGAACTCACCGACGAGATCACCGCCGAGCTCACGGTCCTCGTCGGCTTCGACCAGGACCTGGCGGCCGAGGCCACCCGCACCAGCAACCGCATCCGCGGCCTGCTCACCCAGTTCCACCCGTCCCTGGAACGCGTCCTCGGCCCCCGGCTCGACCACCAGGCCGTCACCTGGCTCCTCGAACGCTACGGATCCCCGGCCGCCCTGCGCAAAGCCGGACGCCGCAGACTCGTCGAGGTGATCCGGCCCAAGGCCCCGCGCATGGCCACACGGCTGATCGACGACGTCTTCGACGCGCTCGACGAACAGACCGTCGTCGTTCCCGGCACCGGCACCCTCGACATCGTCATCCCGTCGCTGGCCCGCTCGCTCGGCGCCGTCCACGAACAACGCCGGGCCACAGAAGCCCAGATCAGCGCCCTGCTGGAGGCCCACCCTCTTTCCAAGGTCCTGACGTCGCTGCCCGGCGTCGGCGTCAGGACCGCCGCCACCCTGCTGGTCACCGTCGGCGACGGCACCGGCTTCCCCACCGCCGCCCACCTCGCCTCCTACGCCGGACTCGCCCCGACCACGAAGTCGTCCGGGACCTCGATCCACGGCGAACACGCACCCCGAGGCGGCAACCGCGTCCTGAAACGCGCGATGTTCCTGTCCGCGTTCGCCGCCCTGCACGACACCGCCTCCCGCACCTACTACGACAAATGCCGGGCCCGAGGAAAAACCCATACCCAGGCACTTCTCCGCCTGGCCCGGCAACGGATCAACGTGCTCTTCGCGATGCTCCGCGACGGCACCTTCTACGAACCCAGAACCCCACGCCTCGCTTGACCAAAGACATAGAGGCACCCCCCCGTTGCCCCCCGTTGACCCCCGGGTGATGCCCGGGCGACCCCCACATGACTCACAGCAAGCACTCGTGACCCACGGGAACAATCATCGTGTGCCACTCGTCACACAGGCGGGGATGTTGTCATGCGAAGAGGCGAGGGAGGGCACGGAAGAGGGCCGGGGGCAAGTGAGTTCTTGCCCACCTCTGTCGCATTGCGCGACGACATGGCACGATCACCCAGGCGCCGCAAGTTACTGACGATTAATCAGTTCTGGACCGGCACATCGACCGGGATGAGGGGGGCAAGGGGTATGGGAGCCGGCAAGCGGAGCCTGACCATGGCAGCCATCGCCGTGGTCTGCGCGATGACCGTGCTGGGCGCACCGGTCACGGCGTACGCGAGCCAGACGAGTCCCACCGACCCGACCCCCTCCCCCACACCGACGCCCAACCCCTCCTCCACGGACGCCTCCTCCGACGACGAGGCCCCCGTGACGAACGAGGAGTTGGAGACCGTACGGAAGAAGCTCGAGGAGCTCTACCACGACGCGGCGGTCGCCACGGACAAGTACAACGCGGCCGAGGAGAAGGCCGAGAAGCAGTCCGCCGAGATCGTCGGCCTGGCCCGGGAGATCGTCGAGGGCCAGGAGAAACTGGACAAGTTGCAGGACCTCATGGGCGCCGCGGCCCGCGCCCAGTACCGCGGCGGCGGCCTCCCGTCCGAGGTGCGGCTGTGGCTGAGCGAGAACCCCCAGGACTTCCTGGAGGGCGCGGACCGGCTGCGCCAGGGCCAGTTGGCGACCAAGGGCCTGCTCAGGGAGATGAAGCAGACCCAGGAGGACCTGGAGCAGTACTCCAAGGACGCCTCCGCGCGCTGGGAGAAGCTGGAAGCCAACCGCAAGGCCAAGGAGAAGGCCAAGAAGAAGATCAAGGACCAGATCGCGGCCGCCGAGGAGATGGAGTCCACGCTCGAGCAGGAGGAGCGGGAGCGGCTGGCGCAGCTGGAGGAGGACGCCGCACAGCAGGCCCAGAACACCTGGCTCGACTCCGGCGTCCTCGACGAGATCGACAGCAAGGCCTCCGCGCAGGGCAAGCAGGCCGTGAAGTTCGCGACGGACCAGATAGGAAAGCCGTACGAGTGGGGCGCCGAGGGCCCCAAGACGTACGACTGCTCCGGCCTGACCAGTCAGGCCTGGCTCGCGGCCGGGGTCGCCATCCCGCGCACCTCCCAGGAACAGTGGAGGCAGCTCAAGCACATCGACGTCGCGGACATGCGCCCCGGCGACCTGATCATCTACAACTCCGACGCCAGCCACGTCGCGATGTACATCGGCGACGGCGCGATAGTCCACGCCCCGCGTCCGGGGCGCACGGTGACCATCGCGGGGGCGGGGTCGATGTCGATCCTCGGAGTCGTGCGGCCGGACGCGTGAGCGCCTGGAGGTATCCCGGGTCGGCACACTCAACTGCGCCCGAATTGCGCGCTTATGCATGCAAGCCGCGTCGGATGCCCACGCTCACCTTGGCCGTGACCCACCCCACGTGACTCTCGCCACCTCCCCCACGGCGCTCAACCCTGGGCCGCGTGACATTCGTCATTCCAGGGGAAGGCCGCGTCATGTCCAAATGCGGTACAGGATGCGGCATATGCCGATGGCCGTTGGCCGCGCGATGGGTCGCCAAGCATTCCGTTGCGGCGGCGCCTGACGCTATGGTCCCCGTCGGTGGGCCAGAGCCTTGTCCCACCGTGCCCTCGGGGGGAGGGAAGGAACCCAAGACGATGCCCGTGCCCGTACCGCGGCAGAGAGCGATCCCGGCCGTGGAGAGTGGTCAGGCACATGCCGTGTCCGCACCCAGCGGCCCGTCCGGAGAGGGGGCGGCGACCCTGAACGCCACGACCGCAGCCCCTGAGGGCGGCTCCGGGCCCCACGGCCCCGCCGGCCACAACAGCTCCACCGGTCCCACCAACCTGACCGTCCTGCTGATCGAGGACGACCCGGCGGGTTCCCTCAGCGTGCCCGAGCTTGTCGACTCCACGGGCAAGCCGATCCGCGTCCGCACCGCCCGCAACCTCACCGAGGCCCAGCGGCTGCTGACCGACGACGTCCACTGCATCCTCCTCGACCTGGCCCTGCCGCCAGCCGGCCGCCCCGCCGACGGACACGCCGGTGGTGGCTCGGTCGGCAGTTCGTCGATGGGCAACAGCACAGGCGCGGCCACCGGCGGCGGTAGCGGCACCAGTACCGGCACGGCCGTACGCGTCGATGCCGAGCTGGCCGTGCTGAAGCACGTCCTGGAACTGGCCCCCCGCCACGCCGTACTCGCGCTCACCGCGTCCGGCGACGCCGAGCGCGGCGCGGAGGCGGTACGGGTCGGCGCACAGGACTACCTCTTCCGCGACGAGCTGGACGGCCGACTGCTGAGCCGTGCGATCCGCTACGCGGTGGAGCGCAAGCGTTCCGACACCGCCGAGCGCCGGCTCACCGAGTCCAAGCTGCGCGCCCAGGAGAACGCCCGCCTGGAGCGCGGCCTGCTGCCCACGCCCCTGCTTGAGGGCTCGTCCCTGCGCTTCGCCGCCCGCTACCGCCCGGGCCGTTCCCGCGCACTGCTCGGCGGCGACTTCTACGACACCGTGCGCACCCCCGACGGCACGGTCCACGTCATGATCGGCGACGTCTGCGGGCACGGCCCCGACGAGGCGGCGCTCGGGGTGGAGCTGCGGATCGCCTGGCGGGCGCTGACGTTCGCGGGCCTGTGCGGCGACGAGCTGCTCTCCACGCTCCAGCGCGTCCTGGAGCACGAGCGCGAGAACGACGAGATCTTCGCGACGCTCTGCACGGTCGACATCGCACCGGACGGCCGCCGCGCGGGCCTCTGCCTGGCCGGCCACCCGGCCCCACTGATAGTCCGCCCCGACCGCCGGGGCCGACCCGGTCATGCCGGCCGTGCCGGCCAGAGCGCCGACGAGATCAGCCTGCCCACGCCGGTCGCCGAACTGCTGCCGTACGACAACAGCGGCCCCGCCCTCGGTCTGCTGCCGAGCGCCCGCTGGCCGCGCACCCAGATAGAGCTGGGCGCGGCCTGGAGCCTGATGCTCTACACGGACGGCCTGATCGAGGGCCGGATCGGCGAGGGCCGGGAGCGCCTGGGCCAGGACGGGATGGTGGAGATGATCCGCCGCCAGCTCTCCGAGGGCCTGCGCGGCGAGGAACTGCTCCGCGCCGCGGTGAACGAGGTCCGCGACCTCAACGGCGGCGAACTGACCGACGACGTGGCGGTACTGCTGCTGGACCGGGACGGCTGAAGCGGCAGCTGGGGCGCACGGCCGTCACCGACCGCCGTCGTACTGCCGGTGGTCACCGACCACCGTCGTACAGTCGGCCGTCACCGACCTCCGTCGTACTGCCGGTCGTTCACCGACCGCCGTTGTACGGCCCGTACGGACCGTCGCTGCTGGAGCCGCGGCGCCCGCCGCGACCGCCGCCACCGGATGCCTGCCTGACCGCGGGCCGCACATCCACGATGTACACGATGCTCGCGATGACACCGAGGATCGGCAGGAACGACACGATCGGGAAGACATAGCTCACGACGAGCGCGATGCCGAGGATGATCAGCCAGAACACCTTGGTCTGCTTGTCCGCCGCCCGGAAGGCGTCCTCGCGCCGGAAGGCGGCGTCGAACAGCCCGAACGCGGCGAGGGCCATCAGGACGATCTTCAGCAGTCCCAAAAAGCCATCGAAGCCCGCCATCAGCATGCCGCCCACACCACCCGTTCCGTTCCGACTCCCATGTGTCCCGCATGTCCTACGCGGCCACCGTACCGGTAGAACGGGCCGGACACCCCAAAGGTGCCCGGCCCATTTGCGTACCACCAGGTACGCCAACTGCTGACTACAGCTATCGACTGCTGACTACCCGCCGCCTACTTGGCCGGCGGCGTGGTCTTCTTGGCGACCGTCGTCCGCTTGGCGGCCGGGGCCTTCTTCGGCGCGGTCTTCGTGTCGGGCTCGGCCTTCGCCTCGGCGGGCTTCGGCTCGTCCTTGACCGCGACGGGCTCGGCCTTCGGCTCGACGGCCACGGCCAGCTCCTCGATCTCCTCGGCGGCCTCGCCACGCCAGGTCTTCACGGCCTGCTCGCCGTGCTCGGCCACCTTCTCGTACGTCTCCCGGGCCTTGACCGCGTACTCGGCGGCGACGCCGACACCGCGCAGGGCGAAGTCCTGGGCGGTCTCACCGAGCTTCTTCAGGTCGGTGTCCAGGGTGCCGATGAACTCGGTGACCTTGGTCTGGATGGTCTCCTGCGTCTCCTTGACCCGGGCGGTCGCCTTCTCCTGGACGGCCTTGGGGTCGGTGTTGCGTACGGCGTCGATCTTGGCCGGGGCCTCCGCGCGCAGCTGCTCGACGAGACCGGGCACCTTCTTGGCCTGCTGGAGGGCGAGGTCGGCCGTACCGGCGGCGAAGTAGAAGGGGGTCGGGTCGGAAACGGCCTTGCGGAGGTCGTCGGTGATGGCCATGGTGCTGGTCCTCCCGGATTGCTTTCGATTGAGGGTTGGGTGGCGCTGAGGGTGTTCGGTGGTGCTGAGCGTGCTGGGGGTGCCGAGGGTCAGGTGTCTCTGCCGTCGCCGGTGCGTATGTCCGTTCGCACGCCGGCATCGGCACCGACACCGGCGCTCACCTCGACATCGACATCGACATCGGCGTCGACATCGGCGACCTCGAACCCGTTCTCCTTACGGAAGGACTCGTAGATCTGGAGCAGCACCTGCTTCTGCCGCTCGTTGAGCGTGGGATCGGCGAGGATGACGGCGCGCGTCTCCACCTCGTCGCGATCCCGCTCGGCGTCGAGGATCCCGGCCCGCACGTACAGCGTCTCGGCGGAGATCCGCAGCGCCTTGGCGACCTGCTGCAACACCTCCGCGCTCGGCTTGCGCAGCCCACGCTCGATCTGGCTCAGATACGGATTGGACACCCCGGCGGCGTCGGCGAGCTGCCTGAGCGACAGTTGCGCACTGCGCCTCTGCTCGCGCAGGTACTCACCGAGATTGCCGACGTTGAGCGATGCCATGCCTCCACCTTGCCCCACCCCCGCTAACTTTTGCAAGCACCCGCTTGCAAAAGTGCGCTACGCCACGTTGGGGGCGCGGCCGTGGCCCCGAGGTGTCCTGTCTCTGCGATGTGTAGGCCCAGTGGGGTCCCGCCAGGCTCACCCCACCAGGAACGCCCGGCCGAGCGGGCGGATGCCTACGGTTGGGCGGGACAGGACACGAGGGAACGGTGCTGGGCATCGCCCGGGACGCGCAAGGCCCGAGCCGCCAGACACTGACCACGAGTCGTACACCACCGACTCAACACCGACTCGACTCCGGCTCGACTCCGGCTCGACACCGGCTCTAAAGGGCTCGACACCGGCTCGTCTCGCCGCCATCAGGGTCTGCGCGCAGCCCGCAAAACGCTTCGCCGCCCGCCTCGGGCAAGCGACAGACTGGCCTCCATGACCTCATCGGATCCCAAGGCCGACCTCCGCTTCTATCTTCGGTCCGCCCGCGACGCCCTGCTCTGGAAGCTCGACGGGCTCTCGGAGTACGACGCGCGCCGTCCGCTGACGCCCACCGGTACCAACCTCCTGGGGCTCGTGAAGCACGCGGCCGGTGTGGAGTTGGGGTATCTCGGCGACACCTTCGGGCGGCCGTCCGGGGAGCCGTTGCCCTGGCTGGAGGACGGGGCCGAGCCCAACGCGGACATGTGGGCCACCGCCGACGAGTCGCGGGAGCGGATCGTGGGCCTCTACCGCCGGGCGTGGGCGCACTCGGACGCCACGATCGAGGCACTGGCGCTGGACACGGTCGGCCGGGTGCCGTGGTGGCCGAGCGGCAAGGACGAGGTGACGTTGCATCATGCCGTGGTCCGGGTGATCGCCGACACGCACCGGCACGCCGGGCACGCCGACATCCTCCGCGAACTCCTGGACGGCTCCGTCGGGATGAACGAGGGCAACGACAGCATGCCGCCGGGCGACCCGGCGTGGTGGGCGGACTATCGAAGCCGGCTGGAGGACGCGGCCAAGGAGGCCGACCGCAGGGCATGACCTCGGGAGTCACGCGGGAGGTCACGCGGGAGGTCACGCGGGAGGTCATGGCCTCGGGTCGAATCACGGAGTTCCTCGCCGTCGGGCTGGTGCTGACGTACGGGCACGCGAAGGCGGCGGACCGGGCGGCCAAGCCACCCACCCGTGCGAGCCCCCCCTGCGCCACCCGCGTCCCCTCCCCAAGTCCCTCACCGCGGCACGTCCCACGCCAAGTCCCACGGCACGTCCCGCCCATGCACCACATCCAGCCGCGACACCGCCCGCGTGAGCACCACATACAACCGGTGCAACCCGCGCGGCTCGGCCGCCACGATCGCCGCCGGTTCCACGGCCACGACGTGGTCGTACTCAAGCCCCTTCGCCACGCTCGCGCCCAGCACCGCGACCCGCGCGCCGAGTTCGTCCGGTCCGGCCGTCGGGATGCCGGCCGCGCCGAGCGCCGCCCGCAGCGGTACGACATCGGCGTCGGCCGCGATGACGCCGATGGACCCCTCGTGCGTGAGCGCGTCACGCACGGCGGCGGTCGCCTCCGCGAGGACGTCGTCGCCCGCCCCCACCGGCCGCATCCTCAACTCGCCGTCCGCCCGCAGGGACCGTGCCGCCGGTACGTCCACCCCCAGCTGCTCCAGGAGCCGGTTCGTGAGCCCCACGATCGCGGCCGGCACCCGGAAGCCGATCGTCAGGGGAATGACGGCGGCGTCCGGTTTGCCCAGGTGGTCGAGGAGGGCGGGCCAGTCGCGGGCCGCCCACGGGGTCGTGCCCTGCGCCAGATCCCCGAGGACCGTCACCGAACCGAAGGCCGCCCGGCGGGCGATCGCGCGGCACTCCATCGGGGAGAGGTCCTGCGCCTCGTCGATGACGACATGGCCATAACCCTGCGGGTGTTCGATGAGCCCGGCGACCTCGTCGAGGAGGACGAGGTCGGCGGCCGACCAGCACGCCGACCGGTACGAACGCGGCGGCCTCGCCCACCCGACCGCCTTCTGTTCGTCCGCGTCGAGGATGCCGTCCGCGGCCTCGGCGAGCGCCTCGGGGTCGCCGAGCAGCCGCGCCACGACTTCCTCCGGCCGGACTCGCGGCCATACGGCGTCGACGTACGCGCCGACCGGTCGGCACCCGGAGATCCGGCGCAGCCAGGCGGCGGAGCGCGGCCCTGCCCGCCGTTCCGCCTGCTGCCGCACCAGGCCCACGGCCCGCGTCCGTACCCGCTCCCGCCCGATGCCGTACGGCGGCTCCTCGGCCCGTACACCCTCCACGATCCGCCGCAGTGCCTCGGCCGGTACCCGCCAGCGGTACGAACCGTCCGCCACGACGAGGGCGTCCGGGAAGTCGGCCGTGATGTTGCCGTACAGGGCCCGGCGGAGCACCTCCGCCATACGGGGGTCGTGCTTGACGGCGGCGGCCCGCTCGTCGTCCTCCGCGGTGACCGGCTGCCGGGCGATCTCGTCCATGACCGTCGACTGCCGTACGCCGGTCTCGCCGAGCGCGGGGAGGACCTCGGCGATGTACGAGAGGAAGGTGCGGTTGGGGCCGAGGATCAGCAGACCGCCGCGGCGGATGCGCTGCGGGTGGGTGTAGAGCAGGTACGCGGCGCGATGCAGGCCGACGGCTGTCTTGCCGGTGCCCGGGGCGCCCTGGACGCAGACGGAGGCGGCCAGCTCCGCGCGGACGAGGTCGTCCTGCTCGGGCTGGATGGTGGCGGCGATGTCCCGCATGGGGCCGAGGCGGGGGCGCTCGATCTCGGCGGTGAGGATCGAGCCGGGCTGCCCGGGCTGCCCGCGCTCGCCGAGAGGTCCGGGCTCGCCGAGAGGTCCGGTCCCGCCGAGAGGTCCGGTCCCGCCAAGAGGTCCGGTCCCGCCAAGAGGCCCGGTCCCGTCAAGAGGTCCGGTCCCGTCAAGGGGGCCGCCCAGATGCTCGTCCTCCAACCCTGTCAGGTCGGCGGAGTCCCCCCGGCTCCCCGGCGCCCAGCCGAAGCGGCGGCGGACGGCCACGCCCTGGGGATCGCGGGCGCTCGCCTGGTAGAAGGCACGGGACACCGGGGCCCGCCAGTCCACGACGAGGGGCGGCGCGGACGGCTCCTCGGTGATCCGCAGCCGGCCGAGGTGATAGCTCTGCCCGCCGTGGTCCCGGCCCGCATCCGCCCCGAAGTCGAGGCGGCCGAAGAACAACGGCCCCTCCGGCAACTCGCGCATCTCCTTGGCGCGGCTGCGCAGCTGGTACCCGAGCACCTCGGCGTCGGCACCGGACGCGGAGACGTCCTCCCCGACGACCACCTGCTCCTGCGCCCCCTCCACCATGGCGGCGAGGGCGGCCCGGCAGCTGTCGTGATGGGCGCGCTCGTGGGCGAGGGTGAGACGGAGATCGGCGGCGAGGTCGGCGTCAGAGGGTGTCATTCCGCCAAGCGTAACGAAATAACGTAACCGAGTTAAGTTTTTTACCAAGCCTCACACTTGTCGAGCCGCCCCCTCACCGCGACCGGGCGGAACAACCCCCTCCAACCCCCCGAACACCCTCCTGGCTGCGGCAACGGCATCCCCGTACACGTCCTCCACCCGCTCCCCCGCCTCAACCCGCCGCCAGTTCTCCTCCGCCAGCACCCGCCGTACGGCGATGAGCTGACCCGCGGCGATCCGCGCGTCCAGGTCGCCGCCGAGCACCTCGGCGAGGGCGGCCTCGGAGCGCTCCAGGAAGCCGTACAGGCGCGCGACCAAGGACGGCGTCCCGTAGAGCAGCCCGTGGAAGGCGAGTACGCCAGGGTCGTCGTTCAGCCCGGTGATCGGGTCCCGGCGCGCCAGCCCGTCCAGGAAGTGGTCACGCAGCGCCCCCACGACCGACTCCCCCGCCGCCCGCCCCGCGACGACCCGCGCCGCCTCCGTCTCGTGATCGGCGATCCCGTGCAGCACGAGGTCCTCCTTCGCCGGGAAGTAGCGGAAGAGGGTCGGCTTGGAGATCTCGGCGGCGGCGGCGATCTCGGCGACGGAAACGGCGTCGAACCCCTTCTCGAGGAACAGTCGGATCGCGATCTCCGACACCGTCTCGTACGTCCGCCGCTTCTTGCGCTCACGCAGGCCGCTCTCACTCATGAGCCGAGCCTACGCAGCACGCGGCACGCGGCACGCGGCACGAGGCACGAGGCACGAGGCACGAGGCACGAGGCACGAGGCACAGGAGGTGATACAGAACGCGCTCTCGCGACGCGCATCACCGACCGACCGGCACCCCGGCCTCCCCCGCGCCGCCCCGCTCCCCCTGCGGCAGCGCCAGAGCCAGATACGGGTTCTCCGTGGAACGGACCGGCAGGCCGAGCGAGGCCGTGGCGGCCGCCAGCGTCATCGCGTACGAGTCCACCGCCCGGCGCACATTGGGCGCGTCGAGACTCGCCCCGGTCACCAGCCGGTCCAGGTCGATGTACGCCGAGCGGACGATCTCGATCCTGCGGTAGACGAGCCAGTCGCGTTCCCAGTCCTTGGTGCGCGTGGAGGGCAGGCCGCTCACCCAGCGGCGGAACATCCGGTCGCGGATCTCCGGCCGGGTGGGCGTGAGGTGCATGTGCCGAACGAGGTCGTACAGCGGGTCGCCGATCATCGCCATCTCCCAGTCGATGACGGTGAGGGCGAACCGGTCGTCACGGCGTACGAGGTTCCAGGGGTTCAGGTCGCCGTGCAGCAGGGACGAACGTCTCCTCGTCATCCGGTGTCTGCCCAGGATCTGCCGGAGGCGGTCGGCGTCGGGCAGGCCCAGCACCCGCGCCAACTGCTGGGACTCCTTGGGCAACTCCGCGACCAGCAGGGCCAGTTGCTCCACCAGCCACGGGTAGAAGTCCAGCTCGCCCATGACCGCCGGATCCAGCTCGGCGTAGTCGACCTCGGTCAGGGCGCAGAGCTGGTCCACCAGCCCGTCCGCCTCGTGTGGCCGCAGGCCGTTCACGGGATGGCTCGGCGGCCGGTCGTCGTCGGCCGCGCCTACATAGGTGTGCACGGCGAACGGGTCCTGGTGGTAGCTCTCCCCCAAGGCCAGCACCTTCGGTACGGCCACCTGCGCGCCGGACAGCTCGATGGCCCGCAGCACGGCGTGCTCGCTGAGGAAACTGGGCTCGCGGCGGCAGACGGACGTCGCCCTGCGGCGCACCACGACGGGAAAGTCGATGCCGGGCACCCGTACGACGGAGTTGAGGTGCGCCGTGCCCTTGAAGACCCGGCCGGCGGGGGCGGCGCCCTCCGCGATCAGGGCCGCGAGCACCGCCGGATGGGGGAAGTCCGGGTGCTCGACGAGCCGCTTGTCCGGCCGCCACCCGACGACGAGCCGCCCCCCGGAGTGACGCCCGCGCCAGGACGCCTGCCAGCGGTACAGGACCCGCTCGACCTCGGCCGTGTCCGGGACGGCCGCCAGCCCGAGCGGTTCCCGAGCCGCTTCCAGCGCGGCGCGTACGGCGGCCGTCGCCTCGTCGAGGCTGTTGCGGTCGCGCGAGCTCTCCAGGGACCGCGCGGCACGCATCACATCGGGGAACACCGACTGGGCCCGCTCGAAGGCGACGTAGTGCCGCAGGTCCTTGCCCAGGCCGTTGACCGCCGCGGGCCTGATCGTCTGCATGGCCTGCGCCCAGGCGTGCATCACGTCGTCCCACTGCCGCTGCGGATAGCGCATCCGGACCAGATGGGTGGCCAGATCGTGCAGCGGGTCGCCGTAGGTCGCCAGCTCCCAGTCGACGCAGATCAGGGGGGGTTGCCCGAGATAGCTGACGATCACGTTGTCCCGGTGGAGGTCCGCGTGCAGCAGGCCGTACGGCCGACGGGCCATGGCCGGCACCCGTGCGGCGAGGCGGGCCAGCGCGTCCTCGGGGATCCCCAGGGCGGCGAACAGTCCACCGTAGGCGGCCCAGTTGGGCTGACGGATCTGACGTTCGGCCAACTCGGCCAGTGTCCGCAGAAAGCCCCGGCTGTCCTTGTCGTCACGCGGCCAGCTCGCCGGCAACGGCGGCAGCGCCTCCTTGCGCACCTGCGACATCCGGGCCAGCAGCCCGGTGAGCGCCTTGATCACCGAGTCGGCCACGGGTTGCCCGGGAGGGCACACGCTGGAGAGCGGCACCCCTTCCGCATAACTGTGGATGGCGAAATCCGGACGGGAGACCAGGCATTCCGGCACATGCGGCAGAGTCCCCCGCAGGGCCTTCAGAATCTCCGCCTCGTCGTTCCAGGTCCTGATGACGACCGGCAGGGCCTCGGCGCGCCGGATCCGCACGATCACGGAAGTCCCCGCGGCACGGCCGACGTGATCCGCCACCGAGGCCGACAGGGGCAGTACGTAGTTCCGGTTGTGATGTCCGGCGCCCGCCACACCGCTCTCCGTGGCCCTGAGCACGAACTCCTTGAGAGGGTCGTCGGGCCCGGCACTGCGGAGACGTTCCCCGAGCGGAGGACGGGGAACAGGAGGTGCACCCAACTGGTCGCTCCTGGGGCTTGCGCGAGGCATGGGAAAAGAGAGGCAAACGGTAACGCGCGGCGCCCTGAATTGTGGCGGGTTCGCCTTCATACGCAAGAACCGGAAGTGATTACTCCGTAGTCGGTCCGGGAATGCTACAGGATTACCGTGCCCCGGCAAGTCACTGGCATATTCAATTGGCAACCCCGAGCGGGCCGTATTGCGGGAGGACTTCGATCACCCTCGCCAGGGAGTTCACGATGTGCCCGGGCCGCACCCGCGCCTTCATCAACTCCTCGCGTTTCTTCTCATTGCGCGCATATCCCAAAAAGGAGATACCGGCCTTCTCCGCCGCCTCGAAGTCCGTCGGCGCGTCACCGATCATCAGGGTGCACGTCGGGTCGGCGCCCATCGCGTTGAGCGCCTGGCGGAGGGTGTGCGGGTTCGGCTTCATCAGGTCGAGGTCCTGGGTGCGGCCGTAGATGTACGGAAAGCAGCCGGTGAGGCCGCGCGACTCTATGTAACGGGCTGCGGCGAGCGGGGAGTTGTTCGTGGTGAGGGCGAACCTGGCCAGGGTCGACCAGGTCCTGATGAGCGGATCGGCGTACGCGGTCGGATAAGCCGTGGGCACCGCGTTCAGCTCATGCCTGGTGAGACGTTTCTCCATCTCCAGGGCCAGATCGCTCCCCGGATGCCGCCGATGGACGGCGAGCAACTGGACATGCGGGTCGACAGCGGCCCGCTGCTCGTCGGTGAGTACGCCGTTCAGCCCCCGCGCCTCGATCAGCTCGACCAGTTCTCGCGCCGCCGTCCGCGCCGGCAGCCCCGCGAACAACCGGCAGATCGGCCCGTCCAAGTCCCAGAGCACGAAGCGAACAGGGGTGATCAGTTCTCGCAGGGTTTCTGTCTCTACTGTCACCCGTTCAGTCTGCGCCGTATCAGTAGTCACTAGGAGAGTGTCAGGTCCGTCGTGATGGTTTCCCAGAGGGCGTCGAACCACTGCTGCGACTGTTCGACGAAGGCGGCGTCGCGGCGACCGGACTGCTTCTCGAAGGAGAACAGCAGCGACTTGGAGCCGAAGGCGTCGTACATCTCCAGCGGACCCCCCTCCATCTGCTCCTCGCGCTTCATGAGCATGTAGTAGGCGATCAGGGCCTCGGTGCCGTTGAGGAGGTACAGCTTCACCGGCGGGGTGAAGGGGAGGGCGCGGAAGGTCACGCGCACGTCCAGGCCGTGGGAGGTGTGCAGGGACTGGAGGTTGTGGCGCAGCACACGGATCTGGGCGTTGCGCTGGTCCAGCCACCTCTTGTGGACGGGGTCCTCGTCCTCGCCGCGCGCCTCTCCCCGGCCCTCGACCGGTACCGGGAAGGCCAGGTTGATCTTCCGGGAGGGCAGCAGGATACGGACGTCGATCGACTCGGGGCGGATCGTTCCCTCGTGGATGAGGCGTACGGGTTCGCCGAGGGCCAGCATCAGGGTCTCGGCGGTGAGACAGGCCGCGTCCACCTTCACATGCGGGGCGGCGAAGGCATCGGCCAGGCGGGGGGCGAGGCCCACCATGGTCGGCTGGGGCTCATGGGAGGGGGTGCGCGTGGCCTCCGCGACCCTCGGCGGGCTGCCCTTGGTGACGTTGCTCAGCCGGCCCTCGTCCGCCAGCACGCTCAGGGCCTGGCGGACCGTGCCCCGCTCCACGCCGAACTCCCGGGCCAGCTCGGCCTGGGTGGGCAGGCGTTCGCCGGCTCTCAGGTCGCCGCTGCGGATGCGGGCCCGCAGGGTGTCGGCGATCTCCTGGGCCGAGAGCCTTCTGTCGCCGTTCACTGCAACGTTCTCCTGGGTCACGACCAAACGCTACAACTTTGGCCCATCTTTGTGGAGTTGTCCGGAAGTTGTTTATTAACACCGACCAAGTGGGCACAACTTAGTCAGAGTTGGCAACCAACTTGATTGAGTTGGTGGAAGTTTTGCCTCCTCTCGCGGACCGTTGGCAAGTAACACCATCCTGCACCTGGCACACCCGGCAGGAGCACAGCCCGAAGGAGGTACCACCATGCCCGCCCTCGCTCTCCTCACCGCCATCGCAGTCGTCGCTTTTCAGCAGCTCGTCGAGTGGCGGTTCGGCACGATGGGAATCGTCGGCCTGCTGTTCCTCACGGTCGGGCAGAAGGCGAAGAACCACACATGCAGCTCGATCGGCGCGGTCGTCCTCGCGCTGATGTTCGCGGGACCGGCACTCTGACCACATCGCCTCGGCGCGTCAGCTCGTGAGCAGCAGGTCCGAGCTGATGGTCCCCCACAGGGCGTTGAACCACAGCTGGGACTGCTCCACGAAAGTCGTGTCCCGCGGCCCCTGGCCCTGCCCCTGGGCGAAGGCGAACAGCATGGACTGGGTGCCCTCGGCGTCGTAGAACTCCAGCTGTTCGCTGTCGACCTCCGTCTCCTTGCGGGTCACGGTGTAGTACGCGAACAGCGCCTCCGAGCCGTTGAGCAGATACAGCTTCACCGGCGGGGTGAACGGCAGGGCGCGGAACGACACATGGACGTCGATGCCGTGCGTGGTCCGTAACGCCAGCAGGTGGTTCTGCAGCACCTGGCCCTGCGCGTTGCGCTGGGCGAGCCAGCGGCGGCGCAGGCGGTCGTCGGCCGGCGCGGCCACCAGGGACGGGAAGGCGAGCGGGATGTCACGGCTGGGCAGCAGGACCCGGACATCGACCCTGGCCGGTTTTATGCGCCCCGCGTGAATCTCGCGCAACGGCTCACCCACGGCGAGCGTGAGGGACACCGCCGTCAGGCACAGCGCGTCGATCTCCACGTGCGGGGCCGCGAAGGCCGCCGCGATCCGCGGTGTCAGCTCCACCGTCGTCGGCCGCGGCACGGCTCCCGGCCCGGAAACCGGAACGCCGCTCAGAGGTGGGGCGACGGTCGCGGGGCTGCCCTTGGAAACGTTGGTCAGCAGGTGCTCCGACTGCAGGATGCGCAGGGCCTGGCGTACGGCGCCCCGCTCCACCCCGAACTCGTCGGCCAACCGGGCCTGGGTGGGCATGCGCTGACCCGGCCGCAGCTCGCCGGACCTGATCCGGCCGCGCAGCACATCGGCCACCTCACGGTGTGACGTCCGGGGCCTTCGGGGCAGCTGTGCCGACTTCCGCCCGTCGACGGCCGTGCTTTCCCGCTCCACGCACAAACACTACAACTTCGCGCCATCTTTGGGCAGTTCCAGGAAAGGTGGTTATGAGACGACTCCAAGTGGCTATAACTAAGGTGACTTGGTTGCCAACTTTCACAACATGGTCAAACTTACCCATGGTTGGTGACTCTGGCATAGGCACAACCGGCCGCTCGATCTCCCTTCCGGAGGGGAGCCGGGAGCTCGACCGGCCCGTATCGGCACACCGCACCACCGCACAGCCACAACTGAATGGTTCAGCCACAACCGAATGCGCAGCCACAACTTCATAGCCACACACAACTTCACAGCTACGGATACTCAACAGCAGGGCGCCGACCACGACAGGCGGCGCCCTTTCGCTGTGCGCCGGTCACCTCACATCAGCAGGTCGGCCACCTGGGCCTCGCCCTCGCGGTATCTGCGGGCGATCTCGGCGCTGCAGTCGTCCGCCGTGCGCTGCAGACGCTGGCGGCGGCCGGAGACCTGCTGTTCGTAGCGGACGAGACGCGCGAGCCCGGCGCCCAGCTCCTCGTCCGTACGGGCCTGGAGGTCGGACAGCTCGACCTCGGAGAGCATCTCGGCGGCCAGCAGGCGGTACTCCTCGCCGTGCGGGGTGCCCACGGTGACATGGCGGGCCGAGGAGCGCTGCCGGGCCGGAGCGTCCGTGAGGATCGCCGAGAGCCGGTCGACGAAAGCCGACGCCTCCCCCGAGCCGGAGCCCACTCCCGATCCCGATCCCATTCCCATTCCCGAACCCGAACCCGAACCCGATCCCGGGGATTCGGCCCCGCCCCCTCTCCTCACCAGCTCCGCCCGCAGGATGTCGATCCGCCCCTGGAGCAGCCGTCGTACGTAACTGAGGTCCGCCTCGTCGCGCTGGGCGTCCCGGCGCAGTGTGCGCAGTTCGGGCAGCCGCAGCCGTGTGAGGTCGTGCTCGGGTCGGTCCTGCGGCGGCAGCGGGACGCTGTCCGTGCGCTGGACCGGCGCCCGGCACGCACCACTCCCGATGCCCGTTCCCGCTGTTTCCGCCGTACCCGCCATGCTCGATGTGCTCATGCGCCTCAACCGTCCCCTCGACCGGCGTGTGTGAGCATGGTGCCACTCCGAGTGGCCGCTATGTGACCGACTACCCCCGATCCACCCCAGATGGTCGGTAATGGATCAATGAGAAAGACCGGGCAAAGCGCTCTTCAAACGCTGGTGATCACAAACCCCCCGTAAGGAGGACCCCCGGCCGTACGGGCGGTGACGGCGGCGTCATGATGGTCGGTATGCGTGCGGTGGTGCAGAGAGTGGACGGCGCGAGCGTCGTCGTGGACGGCGAGACGGTCGGCGCGATCGAGGGCGAGGGGCTGTGCGTCCTCGTCGGGGTCACGCACGAGGACACCAAGGAGAAGGCGGCCCAACTGGCCCGCAAACTCTGGTCGATCCGCATGCTCCACGACGAGAAGTCGTGCAGCGACATCGACGCGCCCCTCCTCGTCATCAGCCAGTTCACGCTGTACGGCGACGCCCGCAAGGGCCGCCGCCCCACCTGGAACGCGGCCGCCCCCGGCGAGGTCGCCGAGCCCCTGGTCGACGAGGTCGTGGCACAGCTGCGCTCGCTGGGCGCGACAGTGGCGACGGGCCGCTTCGGCGCGCGGATGCGCGTGTCACTGACGAACGACGGGCCCTTCACCGTCCTCGTCGAGGTCTGAGCATCATGAAGAGGGCGAGACCCCCGAAGAGACCCGCGCACGTGCTCGTGGCCGCCCTGCTCGCGCCGATGCTGGCGGCATGCTCGACCGAGACGAAGGACGACACGGCGAAGCCCCCCGCGAAGCCGCCTGCGGAGACTCCCGCAAGGACCCCCGCCGAGACCTCCTCGGAGCCCGCCCCCGAGCCCCTCTCGGCGAAGGAACTCAAGGCCTTGGTGCTCACGACGGCCCAGACGCCGAGCGGCTTCGAGGTCTACCGCACGGTCGCGCGCAAGGCCCGCCCCCTTGAGGGCCAGGAAGTGGTGCGGCCGAAGAAGTGCGCGGTACTGCGCAACCCGGAGCTCAAGGCGTCGGTGGAGGCCTCCACCGCCAGGGCGATCCTCGAACGGCCCACCGAGGGCCTCGACCGGCACACCAT
The DNA here is from genome assembly GCF_030294945.1 of Streptomyces graminofaciens. Taxonomy (NCBI): domain Bacteria; kingdom Bacillati; phylum Actinomycetota; class Actinomycetes; order Kitasatosporales; family Streptomycetaceae; genus Streptomyces; species Streptomyces graminofaciens. The sequence goes on from NZ_AP018448.1 coordinate 6,425,224, forward strand.
CGTCGTCGCCGGCTGGTCCTCCGAGGCCGATGCCAGGACCAGAATGGCCGCGTTGCGCGAGGCGCTCGGAGGCTGCGGCTCGATCCAGTACGAGAACACGTACGCGCCGGGCACCCGGGAGGCCCGCCTCCAGCCGGAGAATGCCCCGGAGCTGGGCGACGAGGCACTCCGCTACACCGAGAACGGGCCCACGTCCTACCAAGGGCTCACCGTCGTACGCGTCCGGGACGTCATCGTCTACGTGAAGGCCGACACCCTCTTCGGCTTCGGCACGCCCCTGTCCGCCGCCAAGCGCAAGGAACTCACACCCGGGTTCGAGGAGAAGCTCGTCCGCGCCCAGGTCGACAAGGTCCAGCGGACTCTGGATCAGGGCTCGACCACGACCTCCTGAGCCGCCGCCGTCGTGTCAGCCATCAGACGGGCGTCGATCGGTACGTTCCGCTTGACCAGGGCCAGGGCCACCGGGCCCAGCTCGTGATGGCGTACGGACGTCGTCACGAAGCCGATCTTGCGCCCGTCGGGGTCCTCGTCGGCGAGCCGGATCTCCGTGCCGCGCGGCGGCAGATGGACCTCGCTGCCGTCCAGGTGGAGAAAGACCAGCCGGCGCGGGGGCTTGCCCAGGTTCTGCACCCGGGCGACCGTCTCCTGCCCCCGGTAGCAGCCCTTCTGGAGGTGCACGGCCGTACCGATCCAGCCCAGCTCGTGCGGGATGGTCCGGTGGTCGGTCTCGAAGCCGAGCCTCGGCCGGTGGTGCTCGACCCGCAGCGCCTCGTACGCCAGCAGCCCGGCCGCCGGGCCCGTCTTCTCCGCGTACGCCTCCAGGTCGGCGCGCGGCAGGAACAGATCCCTGCCGTACGGCGTCTCGCGTACGACCACGCCCTGCGGGACCTCCGCGATGGAACCGGCGGGCTGGTGGACGACGGCGAAGTCGGCGGTCCTGTCGGCCACTTCGACGCGGTAGAAGAACTTCATCGACTCCAGGTACGCGAGCAGCGCGTCCTGGGTGCCGGGCTCGATGTGGGCCCAGACGGTGGTGCCGTCGTCCACGAGGTACAGGGCGTGCTCGATGTGGCCGTTGGCGGAGAGGATCAAGGCCTCGGTGGCCTGTCCGGTGGGGAGTTCGCTGACGTGCTGGGTGACGAGCAGATGCAGCCAGCTCAGCCGGTCCTCACCGGTGACCGCGATGACACCGCGGTGCGAGAGGTCGACGAATCCGGTGCCCTCGGCGAGGGCGCGCTGTTCGCGGAACAGGTCGCCGTAGTGGGCGGCGACGCCTTCGTCCACGCCCTCGGCGGGGACGGCGCCGGACAGGGACAGCAGAGGACTCTTCATATGCCTAAGCCTACGACTCGGTAGTTGAATGCTTGAGCGAGCTCTTCTCCGTGCAGTCCTTGCAGCGGCCGAAGATCGCGAAGTGCTTCATGTCCGTCTCGAAGCCGAAGGTGCCACGCAGCTTGGCCGTGAACTCGGCGGCCACCTGGACGTCCGCCTCGATCACGTTCTCGCAGTCCCGGCAGACCAGGTGGATGTGGTGGTGCCGGTCGGCGAGGTGATAGGTCGGCGCGCCGTGGCCCAGGTGGGCGTGGCTGACCAGCCCGAGCTCCTCCAGAAGCTCCAGGGTCCGGTAGACCGTCGAGATATTGACCCCCGACGCCGTCTTCCTCACTTCCACGAGGATGTCGTCGGGGGTCGCGTGCTCCAGGGTGTCCACGGCTTCGAGGACAAGCTGACGCTGCGGCGTCAGCCGGTAGCCGCGCTGCCTGAGGTCGCTCTTCCAGTCGGTGCTCACCACACCGACGAGTCTAGGCCTACTTGAAGTAGGCCCACTCGGTGCAGGCCTACTTGAAGAAGGCGATGCCGTCGTCCGGCATGTCGTCCGGGAGGGCCTTGGCCCAGCGCTCGACGTCCTCCGGGGTGACGACCTTCTTCAGGTGCGCCGACATGTAGGGGCGCAGCTCGACCTCGGGGGTCTGCTTCTCGCCGACCCACATCAGGTCGCTGTGCACATAGCCGTAGAGCCGCTTGCCGCCGTTGTAGGGCCCCGAGGCCGCCGTACGCGCGACCGCGTCCGTGACCAGGTCGATCTGCGGCTTCTGCTTGGCCAGCTCGCCGTACCAGATTTCCACGACGCCGTCGTCGCGGACCATCGTGATCTCGACCTTGCGGTCGGCGTCGACGCGCCAGAAGCCGGACTCGGTCTCCAGCGGCCGGACCTTGTTCCCGTCCTTGTCCAGCACCCAGGTGTGGGAGCGGTACTCCAGGAAGTCCCGGCCGTCGTGGGAGAAGGTGACCTCCTGGCCGAAGTTGCACTTCTCCGAGCCGGGGAAGTCGTGCACGCCCGCGCCCGCCCAGCTGCCGAGCAGGAAGGCGAGGGGGACGAGGTCCTTGTGAAGGTCGGACGGGATCTCGATCATGAGCGGCAGTATTTCCTAGACGTGGGTCAGCGCTGGCCCTGGTAAAGCTTCTTCACGGTCAGACCGGCGAAGGCGAGGACGCCGACGCAGACCAGGACCAGCAGGGCTTCGAAGAAGATCTCCACGGGGTGCTCCTCGGATGAGCGGAGGGTCGTACACAGACAAAGGCCGGGGCCCAGCTTACGCGGCCGGGGCGGGGGCCGGTCGGTCAGGCTCCCTTCGGACGGCCGGGGCCCGGCGACCGACCGTACGGCGGACTACGCTTCGGACATGGCGAAGAAGCTCGTGATCAAGGTGACGGCCGGGGCGGACGCCCCCGAGCGCTGCTCCCAGGCCTTCACGGTGGCCGCGGTGGCCGTGGCGAGCGGGGTCGAGGTCTCGCTCTGGCTGACCGGTGAGTCCGCGTGGTTCGCGCTGCCGGGCCGGGCCGCCGAGTTCGAACTGCCGCACGCGGCGCCGCTGCCCGATCTGCTCGACTCGGTCCTGGCCGCCGGCCGGCTCACGCTGTGCACGCAGTGCGCCGCCCGCCGGGACATCACCGAGCAGGACGTCATCAAGGGCGTACGGATCGCCGGGGCGCAGGTCTTCGTGCAGGAGGCCATGGCGGACGACACTCAGGCGCTGGTGTACTGAGCCGGGCGTTCTTCGCCCCCGCCGCCCCTCCCCGTCCCATCCCCCAGGGGCGCTGCCCCTTCGACCCCGATCGCGCGGGAGAGCTCGGGTGAGTGGGGTCCGTTGGCGGGTGCGGGTCCGTCGTGGTTTCTCGCGCAGTTCCCGCGCCCCTGAATGACCGGGGGCGCCAGAGAACTCACCGCGGTGGGCGTTTCTTGCCGTCCAGTTCGTCCCACCACTCGTCGGACTTGGGGTCGCCGGACGGATCGTCCCACCAGCGGTCGTCGGGGCCTCGCCGGTTGGCCACCACGGCGGCCAGCGGCGGGATGACCATGGCGACCACACACATGCCGACCGCGACCGGGATCGACCAGAGGCGTACGACAGCCCAGGCCAGGACGAAGAGGCCCAGGCACGTCCCCATCAGGGCGAAGTACACGTGACGTCGCCGTGCGTACATACGTCCAGAGTAGGCCGGGAGCGACGCGAAGGGCCGCACCCCGAAAGGTGCGGCCCTCGCAGTGTTCAGGCTCGCCTCAGACGGCGATGGCGACCTCGGACAGGCCACCCTTCTGGGCGACGACCGTACGGTCGGCCGTGGCGCCGGGGACGAGGGCGCGCACGGTCCACGTGCCCTCGGCCGCGTAGAAGCGGAACTGCCCCGTGGCGGAGGTGGGGACCTCCGCGGTGAACTCGCCGGTCGAGTCCAGCAGACGGACGTAGCCGACGACGGGCTCGCCGTCCTTCGTCACCTGGCCCTGGATCGTGGTCTCACCGGGCTTGATCGTCGAGGCGTCCGGGCCGCCGGCCTTCGCTCCACACATGGCTTTCTCCAGAAAGGGTCTGACCGGAGGGAAGGCCGGTCGGGATGAACGGGGTGTTCGCTTACTACTGGTCTACTGCTGCTGGCCTGCTGCGGCTGGTCCTACTTGTTGGCGCCGAGCTCGATCGGGACGCCGACGAGGCTGCCGTACTCGGTCCAGGAACCGTCGTAGTTCTTGACGTTCTCGACACCGAGCAGCTCGTGCAGGACGAACCAGGTCAGCGCGGAGCGCTCACCGATACGGCAGTAGGCGATGGTGTCCTTCGCCAGGTCGACCTGCTCCTCGGCGTAGAGCTCCTTGAGCTCGTCGTCCGACTTGAAGGTGCCGTCGTCGTTGGCGTTCTTCGACCACGGGATGTTGCGGGCGGACGGGACGTGGCCCGGACGCTGCGACTGCTCCTGCGGCAGGTGGGCGGGGGCGAGCAGCTTGCCGGAGAACTCGTCGGGCGAGCGCACGTCGACCAGGTTCTGCGAGCCGATCGCGGCGACGACGTCGTCACGGAAGGCACGGATCGCGGTGTTCTGCGCCTTGGCCTTGTACTCGGTCGTGGGGCGCGCCGGCACCTCGTCGACCAGCTCGCGGGCGTCGAGCTCCCACTTCTTGCGACCGCCGTCGAGAAGCTTGACGTTCTCGTGGCCGTAGAGCTTGAAGTACCAGTACGCGTACGAGGCGAACCAGTTGTTGTTGCCGCCGTAGAGGACGACGAGGGTGTCGTTGCCGATGCCCTTCTCCGACAGCAGCTTCTCGAAGCCGGCCTGGTCGACGAAGTCACGGCGTACCGGGTCCTGGAGGTCCTTCGTCCAGTCGATCCGGATGGCGTTCTTGATGTGGTTCTTCTCGTACGCGGTCGTGTCCTCGTCGACCTCGACGATGGCGATGTTCGGGTTGTCGAGGTTGGCCTCGACCCAGTCGGCGTCGACCAGGACGTCGCTGCGGCTCATGCTCTTTCTCCTCCGGGGCAGTTGCGGCGGGGCGTGCGGGGTGTCTCCGGCGGTGCAGCCGGAGTGCGCGCACGGGTGGGGGCCCTGAGCGGGCAAGGCTGTGGGAACGCGACAGTCGATGCTGCCGCTCAGAAGGTGCGACAGAGCATGGCGGCGACGCGGCACAGGTCTACTGCCCGCCGCTTCGTGAGATCCGCCTGTCGCTTCATAGTTAGGGATCGTAGGGACGGACAGGTGGGCGTGTCACCGGCGTGTCGGATATTGAGACGCGATCGTCCGTTATGTGAGACCGATAGCGGTACGGACAGCGCCCGCGCCGATTCCCGAGAGGCGTATCGGTGATCACATCTACGGTACGGACATCACCGTCTCGCCTGTCGGACGCGGGTGGCGGACGCGCGTGTCGGACGCGGGTGTCGGACGCGGGTGTCGGTCGAGCCTCGTCCTACCCCGCCAGCCTGATGTCCGAACCCTTCACCGTGATCTGCACCCCGTCCTTCGCCGCCTCGACCTTGTCGAGCTTGATGTCGCCGGGGAGGTCGTCGATGGACTGCTGGAAGTCGGTGATCGAGCGGACCGCGTCCTCGGCGAGCGAGAGGCCGCTCACCGCGGGCAGGGAGTCGGCGTGCACCTCGACCTTGTCGTTCTTCACGCTGACGGTGCTGAGAACGGAGACGGTCTGAGGACCGAAGGCCGGGGGGTCGACCTCGACCTGGACCTTGATCTTGCCGTTGCCGCCGTCGGAGAGGCCCGTGACCCGGGCGGTGGTACCGAAGCCGACATCGGTCGGCTCCGACTTGGCCGCCTTGAGGAGTTCGTCGTACGCGACGGTCGCCGTACCGGTGGCGGTGGCCGCGGTGGCGGAGCTGTAGTCGCTGGAGAAGGCGACGCCGTGCATGCTGGCGGTGAGGTTCGCGATGCGGATGGTGTCGGCTGCGTCGCCGGAGCCGGTCGCCTTGGCCTCGTAGTTCTTGATGCCGACCTCGACGTCGTCGAGCTCTCCGCTCGCGACCTGGGTGAGGAACGGGAAGCCCTTGATGGAGACGTCCGGGGTGGCGGTGAGGCCCTCGCTGGTCTTCAGCTGCTCGGCGACCTCGTCCTCGGCGAGGCCGACGGCGAAGCGGTCGGCGACGACGAAGAGCCCGCCGAGGATCACTGCGACGATGAGAAGTATTCGCACTGCGCGCATGTCTCGGTGTTCCCCGTCCCCACGTCGGTCGTCCAAGGCGTTCCGAACGACCGAAGCGGCCGCCCTGCGTGAGCGTAGCCCGGCCGGCGGCGGGCGGGGCGGGTTCGGGGGGCTTGTTGATCAGCTGTGACAGGTCCACCCGTGACGCCTGAGAGCTCGGGTGGGTGGGGTACTCCGGCGGGTGCGGGTTCGATCGAGTTGCTCGCCCCGGCCCGCAGCCGCCCCGTCAGCCCAGCGCCCTGCCCAGCAGATACACCGCCGGGGCCGCCGCCGTGAGAGGCAGGGCCACGCCCGCGGTGAAGTGGACGAAGCGGGACGGGTAGTCGTAGGCGGCCACCCGGTGCCCGATCAGGGCGCACAACGCGGCCGCGAGGCCGAGAAGCGCACCCGACGACCCGAGATCCGTCACCTCGCCGACCGCGACCCCCGCCCCGGCCGCCGCCAGCAGCGCCACGACCACCGACGCCGCCGTGGGCAACGGCAGCGCCCGCGCCACGATCGCCACGGCCACCGCGACCCCGCCCACGACCACCGCGTCCGCCACCGCCGCCAGATACCCGGTCGCGATGATCGACAGCGCCGCCGACGCCACGGTCGCCATCAGGCCGTACATCCGCTCGTCCGGGTCCGCGTGGCTCCGCAGCCCGAGCACGATGGCGAGCAGCACCCACACACCCAGCGTCCCGAGGATCGCCGCGGGCGCGTGCTCCCGGCCCGCCGCGAACAGGGCCGCGTCCGCCGCCAGCGCCCCCGCGAAGGCCAGCACGATGCCCTGCCGGGCCGGCCACATGCCGTTCAGCCGGAACCAGCCCGCGGCCGTCACCGCCTGAAGGATCACCAGCGGCACGGCGAGCGCGAACTCCCCGACCGCCGCCGCGCCCGCGAGCAGCAGCCCCAGCACCGCCGTGATCAGCGCGGGCTGCATCCCGGGCTCGATGATCGGCGAACGGCCCTCGGCGCGGGCGCGCTGGGCGTCGGTGACCCGGGCGTTGCCGGTGAGGGTGGGCGGCCCGTAACCGGGTTCGGCCCCGGGCCGGGGCTCGGCGAGCGGCTCCGGCTGCACCTGAGGCTCATGGGGACGGTGGTCCGTCTGCTGCGGGAGGTACGCCGTCTCCGGCGCGACCGGCGCCTGCGGCTGCACCTGGGTCTCCCAGGTCTGGCCCTGCCACTGCTGGGTCTCCCAGGTCTGGCCCTGCCACTGCTGGGTCTCCCACTGCTGGGCATGGGCCTGCGACTCGTCGTACCCCTGCCACTGAGGCTGGGCCGGGTACTGCTGCGGCTGCTGGGGCTGCTGATAGGGGTCGTAGCCCTGCTGCTGCCCGTGGTGGCCCTCGTACCCGTACGGCTGGTTGCTCATGATCTGGGGGTCACCCTCCTGCGAACGGCGGGAGCACCTCGACCGTGCCGCCCTCGGCCAGACGTACCGTCTCATGTTCACGGGTGCCCACCGGGTCACCGTCGACGAGGAACGAGCAACGCAGCAGCACGCGGGTGAGTTCGCCGGGGTGTCGCTCCCGGGCCGCGTTCAGCGCGTCCGCGAGGGTGGCCGCGTCGTAGGGCTCCTCGGCGACGCCGGCGGCGGCCTTGGCCGCGGCCCAGTAGCGGAGGGTTCCCTCTGCCATCTCGCGTTCCTCTGGTCGTCTTCTCAGTCGGTCGTGACGTGCTCAGGCTACGGGGGAGTCGGCGTCGTGGGGAAACCGCGGCCGCCGCTCACCAGCCACCCCCCGATCCGGTGCAGCAATTCCTCGCTCGACGCGTTCTCCGCGTGCCCCATCCCCCGCTCCAGCCACAGCTCCCCGTGCCCGCCCGTGGCCTCCGCCAGCATCAGCGGATGGTCGACCGGGAAGTAGCCGTCCCTGTCGCCGTGCACGATCAGCAGCGGGGTGGGGGCGATCAGCGGGACGGACTCCACGGGGGACAGCGGAACCGGGTCCCACTCTCGGTGGTCGATGCGGGTACGCAGGCCGTAACGGCCGACCAGACGGCCCTCGCGGCGGGTGATCAGCCAGTGGACGCGGCGCATGGGGGCCGTGCCCCGGTAGTACCAGCGGGCCGGCGCGCTCACCGAGACCACCGCGTCCACGCCCGCGCCCGCTTCCGCCGCGTGCCGCAGCACGACCGAGCCGCCCATGGAGAAGCCGACCGTGGACACCCGCTCGTGCCCGAGTTCCCGCGCCCACCGGACCGCCGCCGCGAGGTCCAGCACCTCACGGTCGCCGACCGTCGAGAGGCCGCCCGACCGTCCGTGGCCCCGGAAGGAGAAGGTCACGACAGCCCCGTACCGGCGCAGAACGCCCGCCACCCTTCGTACGTACGGACGGTCCGCGTGGCCCGTGAATCCGTGGGCGACGACGAACGCCGGGTGTCCTGCGGGCGGCATTCCGGTGTCGTCCGAGTCGTTGTATACGACGGCCCCCCGGTCGTATACGGCATCGATCGTCACCCCGTCTTCAGTGCGCAGAAACCTGCGCAGAAGGCCCTCCGGGGCGGCTCGACCCCCCGTCTCAGGGTTCGGGATGTCGGTCGATCGCGTCACATGACCTGCCGGACCAGCGCTCATGTGGGCTATTCTGCTGGACAGAGGACTCGGGCAACGTAGCCCCCGGGTCCTTTTGTGCTTTCGGACGCGTTGTATACGAAGCGGGAAACAGCAGGTGACCGCCGGTATACGGGGCCTTCGGGATCGCAGAGCAGTACCGCAAACGTCCTCGCAGGGACCGAGGAGGAACCAGACGTATGAGTTCTCTGCTGCTGCTGACCAATGCCCTCCAGCCGTCGACGGAGGTGCTCCCCGCCCTCGGCCTGCTCCTGCACAACGTGCGAGTGGCTCCGGCGGAGGGCCCCGCCCTCGTCGACACCCCGGGCGCCGACGTCATCCTGATCGACGGTCGGCGTGATCTTCCACAGGTCCGCAGCCTGTGCCAGTTGCTCCGCTCGACCGGGCCCGGCTGTCCGCTCATCCTCGTCGTCACCGAGGGCGGTCTCGCGGCCGTCACCGCCGACTGGGGCATCGACGACGTGCTCCTCGACACCGCCGGCCCGGCGGAGGTCGAGGCGCGGCTCCGGCTCGCCATGGGCCGGCAGCAGATCGTCAACGACGACTCCCCCATGGAGATCCGCAACGGCGATCTGTCGGTCGACGAGGCGACCTACTCGGCCAAGCTCAAGGGCCGGGTCCTCGACCTCACCTTCAAGGAGTTCGAGCTCCTCAAGTACCTCGCCCAGCACCCGGGCCGCGTCTTCACCCGCGCCCAGCTGCTGCAGGAGGTCTGGGGGTACGACTACTTCGGCGGTACGCGCACGGTCGACGTCCACGTACGACGGCTGCGCGCCAAGCTCGGTCCGGAGCACGAGTCGCTGATCGGGACCGTCCGGAACGTCGGTTATCGATTCGTTACGCCGGAGAAGGCGGACCGCGCGGGCGACGACGCGAAGGGCAAAGCCGCCCCCGCAAAGCCGGAGGATGCGGACGAGACGGCGTCGGCGGCCGTCGCGGAGATCGCGGCCGAGGCCTGACAGGTGCCACCAATGGTCGGGGCGCGCACAGCCGTCGCACAGATGTGCTCCTGTACGCCCTGCCCAGCGGCGTTCCATCCGCGTAGACTCCGCGCGTGGCCAAGGTGACTCGGGATGATGTGGCGCGACTGGCGGGAACTTCCACCGCCGTCGTCAGCTATGTCATCAACAACGGACCCCGGCCGGTCGCACCGGCCACGCGCGAGCGTGTCCTCGCCGCGATCAAGGAGCTGGGGTACCGGCCCGACCGGGTCGCCCAGGCCATGGCGTCCCGCCGCACCGATCTCATAGGCATGATCGTGCCGGACGCCCGCCAGCCCTTCTTCGGCGAGATGACCCACGCCGTCGAACAGGCTGCCGCCGAGCGCGGAAAGATGGTGCTCGTCGGCAACACGGACTACGTCGCCGAGCGCGAGGTCCACTATCTGCGGGCGTTCCTCGGTATGCGGGTCTCCGGGCTGATCCTCGTCAGCCACGCGCTCAACGACAACGCCGCCGCCGAGATAGACGCGTGGGACGCCCGGGTGGTGCTGCTGCACGAGCGGCCCGAGGCGATCGACGACGTGGCCGTCGTGACCGACGACATAGGGGGCGCCCGGCTCGCCGTCCAGCATCTGCTGGCGCACGGCAACGCGTACGTGGCCTGTATGGGCGGCATGGCCGGGACCCCGCTGGTCGGCGACCCCGTCTCCGACCACGTCGAGGGCTGGCGGCGCGCGATGGACGAGGCCGGGATCCCCACGGAGGGGCGCCTCTTCCAGGCTCCGTACAACCGCTACGACGCGTACAAGGTGGCCCTGGAGCTGCTCTCCGGGCCGGACCGGCCGCCGGCGATCTTCTGCTCCACGGACGACCAGGCCATCGGCGTCCTCCGAGCCGCGCGTGAGCTGCGGCTCGATGTGCCGGGGGAGCTGGCGGTGGCCGGGTTCGACGACGTCAAGGAGGCGGCGCTCACGGACCCGCCACTGACGACGATCGCGACCGACCGTACGGGCATGGCCCGGGCCGCGGTGGATCTGGTGCTGGACGACGGGATTCGGGTGGCGGGGTCGCGGAGAGAACGAGTGAAGCTGTTTCCGTCGCGGTTGGTCACTCGGCGGTCTTGCGGGTGCGAGTAGCGCCCTAAAGGCTCGGGGCGTCTTCGGCGCGCGGGGCGGGGCATTGCCCGGGCGCCCTTATATGGGGCATACGAGGTTCTGCCGGGCTTCTCAGGGAGCACTCAGGGACCTCTCATGGTCGCCCGCCAAGCTCTGACTCATGACCGAGAGCTTCCGCCGCAGCGGCGAGTACGACAACCCCTACCAGGGTGACCAGCAGCACGCCTCTTCCCCGGTGAACCCGGTAGGCCCGGTGAACCCGGAATGGCCGGCCCCGCCGGCGTACGAGCCGGCTCCGGCCCCGGCGGCTCCGGCGGCCACCGCTCTCCTCAGTGAGCCGGTGTCGTCCGCGCCGGCCGCCGCTCCCGCCCACGCTCCGAAGAAGCGCGCCCGGGGTCCGCTGGCCCTGCTCGCCGCCGTGGCGATCGTGGCGGCGGCCATCGGTGGCGGCACGGCGTACGGCATCCAGGAGCTGACCGGCCCGGACACCACGGCCTCCAGCTCCACCAGCACGACCGTGGTGCCGACCGCCGACAAGGGCACGGTCGCCGGGGTCGCGAAGGCGGTCAGCCCGGCCATCGTGGAGATCAGCGCCAGCTCGAACGCGGGTGAGTCGACCGGTTCCGGTGTGATCATCACCAGTGACGGCGAGATCATCACCAACAACCACGTCATCTCCGGCGCCTCCGAGATCAAGGTGACGACGAAGAACGGCAAGACGTACACCGCCGAGGTCGTCGGCACCGACAGCAAGAAGGACCTCGCGCTCATCAAGCTGAAGAACGCCTCCGGTCTGACGGCCGCGAGCCTGGGCGACTCCGACAACGTCCAGGTCGGCGACGAGGTCGTGGCGATCGGCTCCCCCGAGGGCCTGACCGGCACCGTCACCAGCGGCATCGTCTCCGCCCTCGACCGTGATGTGACGGTCTCGACGGACGAGAGCCAGGGCCAGCAGCAGCAACAGCAGGGCGGCGGCAACGGGCAGTGGCCGTTCGAGTTCGGCGGCCGGCAGTTCAACGGCGACACCGGTTCGTCCACGACGACGTACAAGGCGCTCCAGACGGACGCGTCCTTGAATCCGGGCAACTCCGGCGGCGCCCTCATCGACATGAACGGCAACATCATCGGGATCAACTCGGCGATGTACTCGGCCTCGGACGCCTCCTCCTCGTCGAGCGCGGGCAGCGTCGGCCTCGGCTTCGCCATCCCGATCAACACCGTCAAGTCCGACCTGAGCACCCTGCGGGCGGGCGGCTCGGACTGAGGTCCGGCGCCCACACCGGCAGACAGCTCCTCTCCAGTCCAGTCCCGTTGAGTCCAAGGAGTTCGACATGAACACGCAGATCGCGCTGGTCCCGCGGATCACGCAGGTTTCGCACGACGTCCTGACCGCCGGTGACCCGGCCGGGCTGGGGCTCGCCCTCGCGGTGGCGGGAGAGCTGCACGCGCCGGTGACGGGCCTGCGGGCCCCGGAGGTCTCGGTGGTCCGGGCCACGGCCCGCCGGAAGACGGTGGCGCGCATGCACCGTCGTACGGTTATCGGATGATTGCTGGGTTATCCACAGCCATCCTCATCCCACGCCCCGGGAACGTGCGAGGCTGAAGGCCAGAACGACCAGACCGGACCAGGCCAGACCCCACTCCACGTCCCACCGCACTCGAGGAACACCGACATCATGAGCCCCGCCGAAGGCGACCGTGAACCCCAGCGCATCCTCATCGTCGACGACGAGCCGGCGGTGCGCGACGCCTTGAAGCGCAGCCTCGCGTTCGAGGGCTACGACACCGAGGTCGCGGTCGACGGCGCGGACGCCCTGGAGAAGGCGACCGCGTACCGGCCGGACCTGGTGGTCCTCGACATCCAGATGCCGCGCATGGACGGCCTGACGGCCGCCCGCCGCATCCGGGGCGCGGGCGATCTGACGCCCATTCTGATGCTCACGGCCCGCGACACGGTCGGCGACCGCGTCACCGGCCTGGACGCCGGGGCGGACGACTACCTGGTCAAGCCCTTCGAACTGGACGAGCTGTTCGCCCGCGTCCGCGCGCTGCTGCGCCGCAGCTCGTACGCGGCGGCGGTGACGGACGCGGCCCAGCAGGACGAGGCGCTGACGTTCGCGGACCTGCGGATGGATCTGGCGACGCGTGAGGTGACCCGGGGCGAGCGTGCCGTGGAGCTGACCCGTACGGAGTTCACGCTCCTGGAGATGTTCATGGCGCACCCGCGCCAGGTCCTCACCCGCGAGCAGATCCTGAAGGCGGTCTGGGGCTTCGACTTCGAGCCCAGCTCGAACTCCCTGGACGTGTACGTGATGTACCTCCGTCGCAAGACGGAGGCGGGCGGCGAGCCGCGCATCGTGCACACCGTGCGGGGCGTGGGGTACGTACTGCGACAAGGCGGCGCGGAGTGAAGAAGGTCGTACGCCGCTACCGATCGCTGCCGATCCGGTCCCGGCTCGCACTGCTGGTGGCGGCCGCCGTGGCGTTCGCGGTGGCGGCGGTGTCGGTGACGTGTTGGTTCATCGTGCAGGGGAAGCTGTACGGGCAGTTGAACGACGAGCTCGACAAGTCGATGCGCATGGGCAGGGACCAGGCCGCTGTCGCGCTCAACGACTGCGACCAGACCCCGCGGGAGAACGTCGGCTGGGGCCCCCGGAACTACTTCCAGGTGGTCCTCGAGGACGGTACGGCCTGTGTCATGCCCTTCTCCGCCGGCGTGGTCAAGGTCACCGAGTCCGACAAGGAGGTCGTCAGCAGCACGGACCGCCTCACCGGCCTGCGCCGCAACGGCACCGACGCGGACGGCAACGACGTACGGATCCTGACCGTGCCGGAGACCTTCATCGACCGGAACACGGGGGAGACGACCAATGTCGCCCTCATCTCCGCGGTCCCCTTGAAAGGCACCCAGTCCACCCTCAACGACCTGGCCCTGATCCTCCTCCTCGTCTCGGGGATCGGAGTGGTCGGCGCCGGAGCCGCGGGACTGGCCGTGGCACGGGCCGGGCTCCGCCCGGTCGACAAGCTCACGGAGGCGGTCGAGCACGTCGCGCGCACGGAGGACCTGAGCATCCGTATCCCCGTGGAGGAGGAGGCGGAGGACGAGGTGGCCCGCCTGTCACGCTCCTTCAACTCGATGACGAGCGCGCTGGCGAACTCCAGAGAACTGCAACAGCAGCTGATCGCGGACGCGGGCCACGAACTACGCACGCCGCTGACTTCGCTCCGTACGAACATCGAACTCCTCACCCGAAGCGAGGAGACGGGCCGCCCGATCCCGGCGGACGACCGCAAGGCCCTGCTCGCCTCGGTGAAGGCCCAGATGACCGAACTGGCCTCCCTGATAGGCGACTTGCAGGAACTGTCCCGATCGGACTCCGACCAGCAGGGCGCCCGGCTGCTCCAGGTGGTCGACTTCCAGGACACGGTGGAGTCGGCCCTGCGCAGAGCCCGCCTGCGCGGCCCGGAACTGACGATCACGGCGGCCCTGCAACCGTGGTACGTCCGGGCGGAGCCGTCGACCCTGGAGCGGGCGATCGTCAACATCCTCGACAATGCGGTGAAGTTCAGCCCCGAGGGAGGATCGATCGAGGTGGCGCTGGACGCCGGCGTCCTCACGGTCCGCGACCACGGCCCCGGCATCCCCGCCGACGAACTCCCTCACGTCTTCGACCGCTTCTGGCGCTCACCGTCAGCGCGCGCGTTGCCCGGCTCGGGCCTGGGCCTGTCGATCGTGGCCCGCACGGTCGAGCAGGCGGGCGGCGAGGTGGCGCTGTCCCGGGCGGACGGAGGCGGCACGCTGGCGACGGTACGACTGCCGGGGGCGGCTACGGCTCCGCCGGAGGGGCCGGAGACGGCGTGAGCCGAAGGTTTGATGCCTTAGCTCTTGATCCCCGCCAGGAACGACCCCCACGAGGCCGAGCCGAACACGACCACCGGGCCGTCCGGGACCTTGCTGTCCCGGACCGGGACGGTGCCTATGTAGCCGTCGGCGACCTCGACGCAGTTCGAGGCTCCGCCGTCGCTGTAGGACGACTTGCGCCAGACTGCGGCGGTCAGGTCGGGGGTTCGCTTCATGATCTGCACTCCTCCAGCAGGCGCTTGATGAACGCCGTCGACTCCACCGGGGTCAGAGCCGCGTCCCGGACGAGATCGTAGGACAAGCGGAACGACAGAACCCTGTCCGGATCTTCGGTCAGCTCGCCGAAGCCGTTGCCTTCCACGTAGGCAACGGGGTCGCCAACTCGCTGCCACAACAGCATGAGGTCGCTGCTCATGAGGTCATGCACGCCTGCCGCGTAGGGCAGCACCTGAAGTACGACCGTCGGCTGCTCCGCTGCTTCCAGCAGGTGCGACAACTGGTCCGCCCACACCTTGGCGTCGGGGACCCGTCGCCGCAGCGCCCCCTCATCCAGGATCGCGCGAATGCTCGGCGCCGGTTCGCGGTTCAGCAGTTCCTGCCGTCCCATGCGCGCGGCCACCTGTTCCTCGACCTCGTCACTGTTGCCTGCCGTTGTCTGGGCTCCAGACAACCCTGACAACACCGTGCGGGCATAGTCCTCGGTCTGCAACAGGCCTGGCACACGCAGTTGGAACATCCACATGACCCGAGCCGTCGCCTCCAGCTCCATGAACGCCTTGTACTTGTCCTTGATGACCTCCTTGCGCGCATCCCTCCAGAGGCGAACCAGCAGGTCACCGGACCCGTAGTAGACGTCCAGGTCCTCCATGACCGCCCGCTTGGAGAGCCGCTCTCCCTTCTCCAGGCGATTGAGATAGCTCTTGTCGTACGACGTGTCCGCCGCCAACTGGGCCAGCGTCTTGCCCGCCTTCTCTCGAAGGAACAGCAGCGTCCGCCCGAGCGTGGCACGTGCCGACTGCCCTTCCCCGTCAACGAGTTCGCTCATGTCACCCCTCGCCGTTGTCTGGCGCCAAGACAACGCCAGCCCTCTTCCGCAGCGTACGACGCACCAGTGACCATCGAGGCACGAACGGTAATCACCGCTCGTCAACCCCTTGCGTAGCGAAGAGGAGAACCGGCATGCGCGCATTCATCGCCCGGCTCTGCGAGGTACTGGTCCTCGCCCGAAGGCGTCGGCGGGCGACGGCGGCGGCGATCCAGCCGCCCACTCCCGTGCCCGACCCCGCGCCCCTCTTCTACCGGACCCTCGTCCTCCACCATCTCGACGCACGGCCCCGCGGATCCAGCAAAGCCATCGTGCGGCCCTGCCTCTTCACCTCGGCGGAACTCCGCGCCCACGGCATGACCGAGATCATGGCGGAGGTCCCCAAGTGACGGACGTGACGGACGTGACGACCGGCCTGCGGCTGCTGCCCTGGACCACCCCCGAGGGCAAACCCTGCTATCTCGACCCGGACACCGCGCACCCCGGCCCTCTCTCCCTGCTCGCCGACAGCGTGGAGGTGTCACAACTGGGTTCGGCGGAGGAGGTGTTGGGCGGCGGCCGGGCCGTGCTCGTCGACGCCACGGCCGGCGAGCACGCCGTACGGTTCGCGCTCACCCGGGCGACCGAGGCGCTGGAGAACGTACTGCGGATCGCGGTCAGCAGGGGGCGGCGACTCGGCGCGGAGGCCGCGGAGGGCGACGACACCCTCTGAGCCGCGCCCCCTCACCTCCACTCCCCCCACTCCCACAACCGCCGGTGCCACCAACGGTCCACGCGCCATGTGCGGCGGTCCGCGAACGGGTCGGGGAGGGTGCGGGCGTGGAACTCCGTGTCCAGCCGCCGCACCTGACGGTTCAGTTCGGCGCGGGGCCGGGGCGGCAGGTGTTCCAGCGCCTCTTCGAGGATGTCTCGGGCGTGGCGTACGTCGTCGAAGGCGTGCCAGTGGCAGTCGCAGTCGGCCATGCGCGGGTAGAGGGGGCGGCGGCCCGGTGGGCGCAGGAACTCCTCGTACCGGCGCAGGGCGTAGTCGACGGCGCCGAGGTGGAGGCCGGGGGTGAGCAGTTCCAGTCGGTGGATCGCCAGACTCGTACGGCTGGACAGGCCGTGGATACGGTCCGGCGGCGGCAGCGACCGCGTACAGGGGCGCGGGTCGTGCGCGGGGCGCAGGGCGCCGGGGCGACTACGCGGCATCGCCCTTTCGGCGTGCGGCGATGATCGTGTGGGTCGTCGTGCTGGTCATGGACTGGATTGTGGCATCGGTGAGCGCGGGGCGCGCCCCGTTTTCGGGAAGGTCAGGGAAGGTCAGGGAAGGTCCGGGAAGATCCGCGCAAGACTTGTCGCTGCACGTCGGCGTCCATGCATACGGTGCGGGGGACGGGGTACGCGTTGCGAGGCGTGTGAGCAGGAAAAGGGGCCCGGGGCTCGAAGCCCCGGGCCCCTTCCTCGGCACCGGTGTCGCAACCCGAAGGGTTACTTGATGACCGTGATCCGGTTCGCCGCCGGAGGCGTGATCGGGCTCGTCGCCGTCGAGTTGGCCGTCAGGTACTTCTCCAGGGCCGTGAGGTCGTCGGCGCCGACCAGGTCGTTGGTGCCCTGGCCGAGCGTGGTGAAGCCGTCGCCGCCGCCCGCGAGGAAGCTGTTCGTCGCGACGCGGTACGTGGCCGTCGGGTCGATGGCCGCGCCGTTCAGCTTGATGGAGTCGACGACGACGCGGTCCACGCCGGTCTTCGTCAGGTCCAGCGTGTAGGTGAGGCCGGACGAGACCTGGAGGACCTTCGGGGAGGCCGCGTTCACGCCGGTGACCTGCTCCTTGAGGACCGAGATCAGCTGGGCGCCCGTGAAGTCCTGCAGATTCACCGTGTTGGCGAACGGCTGGACCGTGAAGCCCTCCTCGTACGTCACCACACCGTCACCCTCGCTGCCCTTGGCCGCGTAGGTCAGAGGCGCCCGGACGCCGCCGGGGTTCATCAGCGCGAGGTCCGTCCCGGGGTCCAGCTCCTTGCCGTACGCGAGCTGCGCGTCGGCGATCAGGTCGCCGATCGGGGACTCGGTGCCGGCGTTGGAGATGTCGGCCGAGATGTAGCCGATGGGACGGTTGCCGATCGGCGCGGCCAGCGTCCGCCACCTGTCGATCAGGGCCGTCAGGTCGGCGGCCTTCTCGACGTCACGGGTGACCACGTGGTTCGCGGACTTCACGGCCGTACGGGAGATGTCACCCGTCCGGCGGTCGTACGTCAGCGTCGTGTCGGTGTAGAGGCGGCCGAAGGACGCGGCCGAGGTGACCATGCGCGGCTTGCCCGAGGGGTCGTTGATCGTGCAGGCGTACGCGGCGTGCGTGTGGCCCGTGACGAGGGCGTCGACCTTCGGGGTGATCTTCTTGGCGATGTCCACGATCGGGCCGGATATGCCGTCACCGGCACCGGGCGAGTCGCAGTCGTAGTTGTAGTTCGTGGAGGCGGGCAGGCCGCCCTCGTGGATCAGGGCGACGACCGACTTCACGCCCTGGCGCTCCAGCTCCTTGGCGTACTTGTTGATCGTCTGGACCTCGTCCTTGAACTTCAGGCCCTTGACGCCCTCGGCGGAGACGACACCCGGGGTGTCCTCCAGCGTCACACCGATG
Organism: Streptomyces graminofaciens; assembly: GCF_030294945.1. Taxonomy (NCBI): domain Bacteria; kingdom Bacillati; phylum Actinomycetota; class Actinomycetes; order Kitasatosporales; family Streptomycetaceae; genus Streptomyces; species Streptomyces graminofaciens. The sequence continues at coordinate 6,443,344 of NZ_AP018448.1, forward strand.
AAGCCGATCTTGACGCCGTTCTGCTTCCACACCCAGTAGGGCTTGAGGATCGGCTTGTTCGTCTTCTTGTTGAGGACGTTCGCGGCGAGGTACGGGAAGTCCGCGCCCTTGAACTTCTTGCCGGGGATGTAGCAGCCGGCGGTCGGGTGGCAGCCGCCCTTCTGGAGGCGGCCCAGCTCCTTGGCGCCCTCGTCGAACTCGTGGTTGCCGACGCTCGTGACGTCCAGGTCGAGCTCGTTCAGCGCCTCGATGGTCGGCTCGTCGTGGAAGAGGCCGGAGATCAGCGGGGAGGCGCCGACCATGTCACCGGCGGCCGCCGTGACGGAGTACGGGTGGCCCGCACGCGCCTTGCGCAGATGCGTGGCCATGTACTCGACGCCACCGGCGGTGATCGTGGACGTCGTGCCGTCCTCGTGCACCTCGGTCACGCGGCCGGACGAACCGGCCGGGGGCTCCAGGTTGCCGTGCAGGTCGTTGAAGGACAGCAGCTGCACGTCCTGGTAGCGGCTCGGCTTCTGCTTGCCCGGCTTGCCGTACGACGAGTCGCCGGCCGTGGCCGTGGTCGCGGCGGCCAGCGCACCGACCGTCGCGAGGCCGGCGGCGACGGCGATGATCCGGCTGCGGCGTCTGCGGCGCTGCGCGTGGGGTGTGGCTGACATGTGCCCCCCTGAGGTGAGAGTTAAGAGAAGAGTGAGAACAGGCCCCGTCGAGGCCGAAGCGTAGGGTCAACGCGCGTAGCGCGACAGGGGGTTCGTGGTTACGACCTGATTGCCGTCGAGGAGGACTCATGGCGAAACGGGACCTATGGGGGCGCGCGGCTGTGCCATCCGCGGCTCCGCCGCGGGGTGCGATCAACCACATTCAAGCCGCGGCCGCAGGACCACGGCCCCGTCCGAGCTCTTAGGCGCACGCTCCCGCAGAGCTAACCTCGTACCCATGACCAGCGACGACACCGTCCGGCCCGGCGCAGCCGCCCGCAGTATCGAAACGCGACTGGAACTCACCCAGGACCAGAAGAACGCCGTCCTCACACTGCTCGACGAAGCCGCCCGCACCGACGGCCAACCCGCGGTGTCCGAGCAGGGCCGCCTCCAACTCCGCGGCGGCCCCCGAGAAGGCGTCCGCCACCTCCTGCTCACCGTGGGGGACGACCTCACCGGGGCCGACCTCGTCGGATACGCCCAACTGGAGGACACCGACCCCGTCGAGGCCCCGGCCGCCGAACTGGTCGTCCACCCCTCGCACCGGGGCCACGGCCACGGCCGGGCGCTCGGCGCCGCCCTGCTCGCCGAGTCCGGCAAGCGGCTGCGGGTGTGGGCGCACGGCGGCCACTCCGCCGCCCGGCACCTCGCCCAGGTCCTCGGCCTCACCCTCTTCCGCGAACTGCGCCAGATGCGGCTCCCGCTCGCCGACTTCGACCCGCCGGAGCCGGTGCTCCCCGAGGGCGTGACCGTTCGTACGTTCGTCCCCGGCGAGGACGACGCGGCCTGGCTCGCGGTGAACGCCGAGGCCTTCGCCCACCACCCCGAACAGGGCTCCCTCACCCAGCGCGACCTCGACGACCGCAAGGCCGAGCCGTGGTTCGACCCGGCCGGCTTCTTCCTCGCCGAGCGGCACAGCGGTGAGGGCGAGAACGGCACCGCCGAACTCATCGGCTTCCACTGGACCAAGGTGCACGCCACCGAACAGCGCGGCGAGGTCTACGTCGTGGGCGTCCGCCCCGGCGCCCAGGGCGGCGGCCTCGGCAAGGCGCTCACCACGATCGGCCTGCGCCACCTGGCCGCCCAGGGCCTGCCCACCGCGATGCTCTACGTCGACGCCGACAACAAGGCGGCGGTGACGGTGTACGAGCGCCTGGGATTCGTCACGTACGAGACGGACCTGATGTACCGCAGTGAAACCTGACTTACCGGTTACAGCCGGAGTTACCCACAGACAGGGGGCGGTGTTGTTGACACCGCCCCCTCTCTTGCACCACCCTTTCACTACTCAATTAGTGAAAGGGTGGTTGTTCGAGTGGTCGAGTACCGCATCGACCGGCGCAGCGGTGTCGCCACCTATGTGCAGATCGTCCAACAGACCAAACAGGCCCTGCGGATGGGCCTGTTGGAGCCCGGGGACAAGCTCCCCACGGCCCGAGAGGTCGTCGAGGCCACCGCCATCAACCCGAACACCGTGCTGAAGGCCTACCGCGAGCTGGAGCGCGAGGGCCTGGTCGAGGCCCGCCGCGGCCTCGGCACGTTCGTACGGAGGTCGCTGGGCACCACGCCCGCCGACTCCCCGCTGCGGACGGAGCTGGACGCGTGGGCCGTGCGGGCCCGGGAGACCGGGCTGGAGCGGGACGACGTGGAGGCGCTCTTCACATCCGTGCTGGACCAGCACTTCAAGCAGGACTTCGAGCAGGACTTCGAGCAGAACACCGAGCAGGACACCAAGCAGAAGTTCAAGCAGAACTTCGAGCAGGACGACCACAAGCAGGACCACAAGCAGGACATCAAGGGGGACGAGGCATGACCGGCATCGCCATCGAGGCGGCCGCGCTCGGCAAGAGATTCGGGTGGCGGCGGAACAGCTGGGCGCTGCGCGAGTGCACGCTGCGACTGCCCGCAGGGCGCGTCTGCGCGGTCGTCGGGCCCAACGGCGCGGGCAAGTCGACGCTCCTGGCCCACGCGGCCGGGCTGCTCGCCCCCACCGAGGGCACGATCAGCGTGCTCGGCACGACCCCGGCGGCGGCCCGCGAGCGCATCGCCTACGTCGCCCAGAACAAGCCCCTCTATCCACAGCTGACCGTCGCCGAGACCCTGCGCCTCGGCCGTGAGCTGAACCCCCGGCGCTGGGACGCGGCCGTCGCCGAGCGCGTGGTGGCGGAGGGCGACCTGGCGCCGAACGCCAAGATCCGCTCCCTCTCCGGCGGCCAGCGCACCCGGGTCGCGCTCGCCCTCGCCCTCGGCAAGCGCCCCGAACTGCTGCTCCTGGACGAGCCGATGGCCGACCTCGACCCGCTCGCCCGGCACCAGCTGATGGGCACCCTCCTCGCGGACTCCGTCGAGCACGGGACGACGGTCGTGATGTCCTCCCATGTCGTCGCCGAACTGGAGGGCTCCTGCGACCACTTGTTCCTGATCGGCGCCGGCCGCGTCCGCCTCGCGGGCCCGCTGGACGAGCTCCTCGCCGCGCACACCCTGGTGACCGGCCCCGCCGGTGACCTCACCTCGCACACCGTCGTCGAGTCCCGTACGACGGGTCGTCAAGTCACCGCACTCGTAAGGCCGCGGGGCCCGATCGGCGGCGGCTGGCAGACCGCCGAGCCGACACTGGAGGAGCTGGTGCTCGCGCATCTGCGGGCGCCGGGGGCGCCTGCGCTGATGCTGGTCGACACTGACACCGACACCGACACCGACACCGACGCCGACACCGACGCCGACGCCGACGCCCGGGAGGCCGCCGTATGAGCACGCTGACCGCGACGCGTGTCGAGGCACCGGCCCACCCGGTGAGCCCGGCCCGGGGCCTGATCAGGGCCGTGTTCCGTCTGCATCAGGCCGCGCTGTGGTTCTGGGCGCTGCTGGTGGTCCTGATCGCCGGCGCGCTCCTGTGGGCCGCCGGACCGGGGCTGGACGCGGCCTGGGCCGAGTATCTGAGGAGTGACTGCGCGAGAATCGACTACTGCGAGACGGGCCCGGCGTACAACCGCTACGGCACGGCCGTCTCCCTCGGCACCGCCGTCCTCATCATCGCCCCGCTCCTGGTCGGCGCCTGGGCCGGCGGTGCGCTGATCGCCCGCGAGCTGGAGCTCGGCACCGCCCGGCTGGCCTGGACCCAGTCCGTCACCCCGACCCGCTGGCTGGCCGCCAAGCTCGCCGTCCCGGGCGCGGTGATCGTCTCGGGGACGGTCCTGCTGACCCTGCTGCACCGGCTGGTGTGGGCGCGGGAGACCGAGCTGCGCAGCGCGCTGGCGACACGGGACTGGTTCACCGCCACGACCTTCGCGGCCAACGGCACCCTCGCCACCGCCTACGCCCTGCTCGGCCTGGCCGTCGGTGTCCTCGCGGGCCTGCTGCTGCGCCGCTCGCTGCCGGCGCTCGGCCTGGGCGCCCTCGGGACGGGCGTCGTCATGGCCGCGCTCCGGTTGAACCGGCATCGCATGTGGCCGGTCGAAACCAGCACCTCGAAGACCCCGAAAGATCTGTCGTTGACGGGTGACCTCGTCGGAAACGGCCTCATCACCGCCTCGGGCGAGCGGTACGGGAACCTCGCGTGCGAGGAGGTCGACTGCGGCAGGAAGGACGTCGTCGGCTACTACACCGAGTTCCACCCCTCCTCCCACTTCTGGCCCATGCAGCTGGTGGAGACGGGCATCGTCCTCGCCCTCGCCGCCGCGCTGGTCCTGGGCTCCTTCTGGCTGCTGCGCCGCCGGACGGGAGGCGCCGGATGACCACGGCCACGGCCGCCCCGCGCGGCGGCCCGCGCCTCCGGGGTCCGGTCTGGACCGTGCTGCGCGTGCACCGCTCCGCCCTGCTGGTGTGGGCCGCGTTCATCCTGCTCATGGTCGGGTGGACGCTCTGGCTGCAGTTCAGCACGGAGGCCGCGGTGCGCGCGGAGAAGGCCTCCTGCGGGCCGCCGGGGTGCAAGGATTTCGAGGCCATGTTCGCCTACTCCCAGGGCATGGACATGGTCGGCACCCTGATCGCCTACTCCTCCTGGAGCGTGGCCGCCTGGGCGGGGGCCGCACTGACCGGCCGCGAGCTGGAGCAGGGCACGGCCCGGCTGGCCTGGACCCAGTCCGTCACCCCCGTCCGCTGGCTCACCACCAAGCTCGCGGTGCCCGCCGTGGTGCTGATCGTCGGCACCACCGCCCTGTCCCTGCTCTACCGCTGGGCCTGGGGACGGAACCGCGACCTGATGGGCGACGACTGGCACGTCACCGAGCCGTTCCTGAACCGGGGCCCCGCGGTCGTGGCGTACGCCCTGTGCGGGCTGGCCGTGGGCGCGCTGGCCGGCCTCGCCCTGAGGCGGGCGCTGCCCGCGCTGTGCGTCGCCGCCGGGTTCATGGCCTGGTTCCACGCGTACCTGACCAGCCACACCTCGGGGACGATGGCGAACGAGGAGCATTCGGCGTCCGGCTATTGGCCGCTGCACCTCATGGTCACCGGCATCGTCCTCACCGTTGCCGCCCTCGCCACCGCCGCCGCCTTCTGGACCCTGCGCCGCCGCATCCGCTGAGACCTCCCGACCGGCATGCCCCTCCTACGGGGGGAGGGGCGTGCCAAAGGCGTACCCGGGGCGTATCCGGGGCGTACCCGGGCCCTCCGGTGGCTCCCTGAAAACCCCGCGAGCCTCCCCCAGATATCCCGCACGTAAGGTCGCCGTAACCGGCGATTCAGACGGCCTTGCGACGCTTCGGCAATGAACCCCGTCGTGCCCGAGCCCTCGCCACCCCCACGCAACGGCCCTCGCAGCGGGAAGAGCGCGGGGAGCGGCGACCATGCCGCCGATGTCGTCGCCAGGATCGACGCGGACATCGCCCAGAACGCCACCGCGAACGCCACCTCGAAAGTCGCCGCGCTCCCACCAGCCCTGTCCGACGCGCCTGTAATGCTGGCAGCGCGGAACAATGGTCCTATGAGCCAGTCCAACGCCCAGGCGCCCCAGGTCCAGCACGCTCAGCCCTCCGTGGGCTCGATAGCCGCGCATCGCCCGCACACGGTGTCCGCGGTGGTCTCCGACCTGGAACCCGACATCGACGCCGACCTCGACGCCTACGAGGAGGCCCCGTACGACGGCGCCGAGCTGCCCCAGGGCCGCTTCCTCGACCGGGAGCGCAGCTGGCTCGCGTTCAACGAGCGCGTCCTGGAGCTGGCCGAGGACCCGAACACCCCGCTCCTCGAGCGGGCCAACTTCCTGGCGATCTTCGCCAGCAACCTGGACGAGTTCTTCATGGTCCGGGTGGCCGGTCTGAAGCGCCGTATCGCCACCGGCGTGGCCACCCGCTCCGCCTCCGGGCTCCAGCCCCGCGAGGTACTGGAGATGATCTGGGCCCGCTCGCGCGAGCTCATGGCCCGGCACGCCGCCACCTTCCACGAGGACATCGCCCCGGCGCTGGCCGAGGAGGGCGTGCACCTGGTCCGCTGGAGCGAGCTGACGGAGAAGGAGCAGGCCCGCCTGTTCACCCTCTTCAAGCACCAGATCTTCCCGGTCCTCACCCCGCTGGCCGTGGACCCGGCCCACCCCTTCCCGTACATCTCCGGCCTGTCCCTGAACCTGGCCGTGGTCGTGCGGAACCCGGTCTCCGGCCACCGCCACTTCGCCCGCGTCAAGGTCCCGCCGCTGCTCTCCCGCTTCCTGGAGGCCTCTCCGAACCGGTACGTGCCGATCGAGGACGTGATCGCGGCGCACCTGGAGGAGCTGTTCCCGGGCATGGAGGTGCTGGAGCACCACACCTTCCGCCTCACCCGCAACGAGGACCTGGAGGTCGAGGAGGACGACGCCGAGAACCTGCTCCAGGCCCTGGAGAAGGAACTCATGCGGCGCCGCTTCGGGCCGCCGGTGCGCCTGGAGGTCGAGGAGTCCATCGACCAGTACGTCCTCGACCTGCTGGTACGGGAGCTGAAGATCTCCGAGGCCGAGGTGTACCCGCTGCCGGGCCCCCTCGACCTCACCGGCCTCTTCGGCATCTCCGGTCTCGACCGGCCCGAGCTGAAGTACCCGAAGTTCATCGCGGGCACCCACCGCGATCTGGCGGAGGTCGAGTCGGCGTCGCCGCCCGACATCTTCGCCGCGCTGCGCGAACGGGACGTCCTGCTCCACCACCCGTACGACTCGTTCTCGACCTCCGTGCAGGCCTTCCTGGAGCAGGCGGCGGGCGACCCGGACGTCCTCGCGATCAAGCAGACGCTGTACCGCACCTCCGGCGACTCCCCGATCGTCGACGCGCTCATCGACGCGGCCGAGTCCGGCAAGCAGGTCCTCGTCCTCGTCGAGATCAAGGCCCGCTTCGACGAGCAGGCCAACATCAAGTGGGCCCGCAAGCTGGAGGAGGCCGGCTGCCATGTCGTCTACGGCCTCGTCGGCCTGAAGACCCACTGCAAGCTGTCCCTGGTGGTCCGCCAGGAGGGTGACACGCTCCGCCGCTACAGCCACGTCGGCACGGGCAACTACCACCCGAAGACGGCCCGTCTGTACGAGGACCTGGGCCTGCTGACGGCGGACCCGCAGGTCGGAGCCGACCTCTCCGACCTGTTCAACCGCCTGTCGGGCTACTCGCGCCGCGAGACGTACCGCCGTCTCCTCGTCGCCCCCAAGTCCCTGCGCGACGGTCTGATCGCGCGCGTCAACAAGGAGGTCCAGCACCACCGTGCCGGACGTCCCGCGTACGTCCGTATCAAGGTCAACTCGATGGTGGACGAGGCGCTCATCGACGCCTGCTACCGGGCCTCGCAGGCCGGGGTGCCGGTCGACATCTGGGTGCGCGGCATCTGCGCCGTACGCCCCGGCGTCACGGGCATGTCGGAGAACGTCCGCGTACGGTCCGTCCTCGGCCGCTTCCTCGAACACTCCCGGATCTTCGCCTTCGGCAACGGCGGCGAGCCCGAGGTGTGGTTCGGCAGCGCCGACATGATGCACCGCAACCTCGACCGCCGGATAGAGGCCCTGGTACGGGTCACCGACCCGGCCCACCGGGCGGCCCTCAGCCGTCTGATGGAGACCGGTATGTCCGACACGACCTCCTCCTGGCACCTGGGCCCGGACGGCGAGTGGACCCGGCACTCGACCGACGCCGACGGCCAGCCCCTGCGCAACGTCCAGGAGATGCTCATTGACGCCCGGAGGCGCCGGCGTGGCACAGCAACACCTTGACCACACGAACACCGCGACCGTGTCCGCGGACGCCCTCGCCGGGTATCTGCGGACCCAGGCCACGGAGTTCCTCCGCGCGCTGCGCACCCATCGGGAGACCGGTGGGGGCGCGGCAGGCGGAGCCGAGGAGTCGGCCGACGCGGCGCTCGCCCTGCGCCGCTCGGCCCGCCGCATCAGCGGCACGCTGCACACGTACCGCCCCCTCCTCGACGCCGACTGGTCGGAGTCCATCCGCCCCGAACTGGCGTGGCTGTCGGGCACGTTGGGCAGGGAGCACGCGTACGCGGCCCGCCTGGACCGCCTGGTGACGGCCCTGAACCGCCTGTCGGGGGCGACGGCGGTCCCGGCCCAGGCGGTCGGCGCGACGATGGGCGGCCGTTTCGCCGCCGCGCCCGCCACGGGCGGCCGTGCGGCGGCCGGTTCCGGCCCGGGCGCCCGTGCCAACTCCGCACCCGCTGCGGGCAGTCGCCTTGCCGGGGCGGAACCCGGCAAGGCCGGCCCAGGTCCCCGTCCCACAGCGACCCCGGACCGCGGAAACCTGACCATCGGCGCGGCCAAAGCCGGCGCCCTGCTCGACCGCCAACTCACCCTCGCCCGCACCCGAGCCCACTCCGCCGCCCTCCAGGCCCTCGGCTCGTCCCGCTTCCACGCGGTCGCGGACAGCGTCGCCGTGCTGGCCAGCGAGGTCCCGCTCGCTCCCACCGCCGCCACGACGGACCTCCGCGCCCTGGCCGCCGCCGCCCACGAACGCCTCTGCGACGCGGTCACCGGCCTGCCCCTGCTCACCGCCGGCCACCCCTACAACGCCGAGGCCCTCATCCACGGACTCTCCCCCGACACCGCCCCGCACCCCCAGGACGCCCCCTGGCACCAGGTCCGGCTCCTGCTCCGGCTGCGCCGCTACGCCCTGGAGGTCCTCCACCCCGAGGCGGTCCCCGTGGACGTACGCCTCCTCGCCGCGGGCGAGGCCCTCAACCGTCACCGTGACGCCTCCGAGGCGGCCTCGGCGGCAGCGGCGGCGGCCCGCACCCCGCGCATCGCCCCGGCGACGGCCTACGCCCTCGGTGTCCTGCACGCCGACCAGCGCCACGAAGTGGAGGCAGCCCGCTTCGCGTTCCAGCAGTCCTGGCAGAAGGAGGCGGTGAGTACGTCGTGACCCACCACACCGACACCACCCTGGTACTCGCGGCGGGCTGCGTCCTGTGGCGCCGCTCCCCCTCGGGCGAGGGCGTCGAACTCGCCCTGGTCTTCCGCCCGAAGTGGTCGGACTGGTCCCACCCCAAGGGCAAGCTCAAGCGCGGCGAGGACCCCCGGCACGGAGCCGTACGAGAAGTCCTCGAAGAGACGGGCATGACCTGCTCCCTCGGCCCCGAACTCCCCACCACCCACTACATCGACGCCCAGGGCCGCCCCAAACAGGTCCGCTACTGGTCCGCCGAGGCGACCGACGGCGCCTTCACCCCCAACCGCGAGGTCTCCCGCCTGAGTTGGCTCTCCCCCGAGAGCGCCACCCAACACCTCACCCACGAACGCGACCGCGCCCTGGTCACATCCTTCCTGCACACGTTCCACCGGGCCGGCCTGGAGAACTGACCGTCAGAAGTACGCCAGGATCCCCCGCCTCGAATCCCCGCCTCGAATCCCCGCCTCGAACCCCCACATCGCATCCCCGCCCCGAACCCCCGCCTCCGCATCCCCCGAACCCGCCCGGTTGCCCCCACCCCGAGATGCGAGCAGACTGACGAATAAGAGGATTTATACCTCAACGGGGTTTTCTCTCCGGGGCAGCGCTCCCTGACGCCGTGACGTCTCCGGCCAGGACGGGGCCATGCCCGTGAGAACAGCCACGCCCATGGGAAGAGGCGAGTGCGATGTCACGTCAGTACTACCAGCGTGGCAACCTCGTCGAGGCGGAAGAACTCGACGACGTCGTCGCGGTGAAGGTGGAAGCGGGCGGCCTCGAAGCGGCCGACGCGGAGGCCCGCTTGGGCACGAGCGCGCTGGGAACGATGCGTGAGGCGGGCGTCGACGACGAGACCGCCGACGCCTTCACCCGCGCCAACTGGGTCTTCGTACGGCCGAACGAGCGCACCCTGGAGGCGCTCACCACCGGCGCCGACATCTCCGGTACCGAGACGGCCGGCAAGGTCGTCCGCCGGCCCAACGGCAGGATCGGCATCGCCACCGACATGCTCAGCGTCCAGCTGAAGCCGACCCTCTCGGAGCAGGAGGCCGAGCGCGAACTCGCAGCGGCGGGCCTCAGCGTCATCAACAGGCTCGGCTTCGCGAAGAACCTCTACGAGGTGCGCACCACCGCCGCCGCGGACGCCCTCGCCGCCTCCGTGGAACTGCACGACAACGACCGGTTCGTCTTCGCCGAGCCCTCCTTCGTCGAGCACGTCCCCACCCGCTTCCACCCCGCCGAGCCCAAGTACGCCCGGCAGTGGCAGTGGAACAACACCGGCTCCGACGGCGGCACGGCGGGCGCCGACGTCCACATCGAGGACGCCTGGGACAAGGGCTTCGGCCGCGGCATCCGCGTCGCCGTCATCGACAACGGCTTCGACGTCCGGCACGAGGACCTCGCCGCCGGCCTGGACCCGGGCTCGGGCTTCTACAGCGACGGCGTGGTCGGCACGACCTTCACCCAGAACACCGACGGCATGCCCGACAGCAACCACGGCACCTTCTGCGCCGGCCTCGTCGGCGCCCGGCACGGCAACGGCAAGGGCGGCGTCGGCGCGGCCCCCGAGTGCGACCTGATGCTGCTGGCCTGCCTCGGCGACCAGGTCGGTACGCAGACCACACTCGCCCGGGCCGTGGCGTACGCGGCGGTCCCCTCCACCGAGGACGGCATCGGCGCGCAGGAGGGCGCGGACATCCTGGTCAGCAGCCTGGGCCCGAACGGCGCGGACTGGGACCTGACCGACACGCTCGACCTCGCCCTGCGCTTCGCCGCCACGGAAGGGCGGGGCGGCAAGGGCCTGCCGATCTTCTGGGCGGCGAGCAACGGCGAGAACGTCGACATCCTCAAGGACGAGGTGGTCTCCCACCCGGACGTGATCGCGGTCGTACGGTCCAACAACAAGGACCGCGAGGACAACGCGGCCCGCGGCTCCGAGGTCGAACTGATCGCCCCCGGCGTCAACGTCTTCAGCACCACCTCCGGCGGCGGCTACGGCGCGAGCACCGGCACCAGCTTCGCCGCCCCCTGCGCGGCGGGCTGCGCCGCCCTCGCCCTCGCGGCCAAGCCCGGTCTGACCCGCGATCAACTCCGCTCGGTCATGCACCAGTCGGCCGATCACATCGGCGGCCCCGGCGTCGTCTACGACAGCGACGGCCACAACGACGACTACGGCTTCGGCCGGGTCAACGCCGCCCAGGCTGTCGCGCTCGCCGCCCTGGTGTGACGGGCGGGTGACGAAGACATGAGCGAGCAGAGCGACACGGCCGACGTGAACAACACGGCCGAACCCCCGGCGATCCTCCGCTGCCACGTGGTCGCGGAGGACGCCGAGGCGCTGCGGAGGTTCATCGGGGAGACCCGGCCCGACACCGGCTGCCGCCCGGTCGCCCGGCCCACCACGACGGGCCTGGGCCTCGACCTCTACTTCCGCCAGGACCAGCTCGACTCGGCCAGGTCGGCCAGGTCGGCCCCCCAGGTGAACATCACCGCGATCGAGAACATCACGGAGAACTGGCAGGCCAGAAAGCGGGAGATCGGCGAGGGCGACCGCTTCGCGGCCAGGGGCGCCATCCCCCGCGGACTCGGCCGCAAGGAGTGACCCCACGCCCCCCAACCCCCCATTCCCCGCGACCCGCGACCCGCGCCCGGACGGAGCCACCGTGTACCTCAACGTGGCCGAGATCGAATCGGCGATCACCAACCTGCACGCCGCCTACCCGACGACGGCGGAGATCCTCGTCCCGCCCCACCCCACCCACGAGGGCCGCACCGCACGACTGCTGCGGATCGGCTCCCGGCCGGCCGACCAGGTGGACGGCATCCTGGTCCTGGGCGGGGTCCACGCCCGCGAGTGGGTACCGCCCGACGCGCTGATCTCACTCGCCGCGGACCTGCTGGAGGCCCACAGCCTGGGCACCGGCCTCGGCTACGGATCGACGTCGTACACGGCCGCCCAGGTCACGCACGTCATCGAGAACGTCAACCTGTTCCTGTACCCGTGTGTGAACCCCGACGGCCGCGCCTTCAGCCAGACGACGGACGCGATGTGGCGCAAGAACCGCCGCCCGGCCCCGGCCGGCCCCGGACACGGCAGCCCGTTCTGCACGGGCGTGGACCTGAACCGGAACTTCGACTTCCTGTGGGACCACATCGCCAAGTTCGCGCCCGACGCGGACGTCCACACCTCCGACAACCCCTGCGACCGGCAGACGTACCGGGGCCCGTCGGCCGCCTCGGAGCCCGAGACCCGCAACGTCGTCTGGGCGCTCGACACCCACCCGCGCATCCACCGGCTCGTCGACGTGCACAGCGCCGTACCCGTGATCCTGCACAACTGGGGCTCCGACCAGAACCAGTCCAGCAGCCCGGCCGACAACTTCCGCAACCCAGCCCTCGACGCCGTACGCGGCCGCAAGGACGACGACACCGGCGAGTTCATCCCCCACGAGGACCTGAAGACCGCCGTCGACCTGGCCGAGCGCATGAACGACGCGGTACGCGCGGTGCGCGGCGTCGACTACGGGGTCGAGGCGGCGTACGGCCTCTACCCCACCTCCGGCACCAGCGACGACTACGCCTACAGCCGCCACTTCACCAGCCCGGCCACCACCAAGACCCTCGGCTGGACCATCGAGTGCGGCAACACGTTCCAGCCGCCGTACCCGGAGGCCGAACACATCATCCGCGAGGTCTCGGCGGCCCTCCTGGCCCTCGCCCTCGACGCCCGCTGAACCGTACGAGCCGGAGCCGTACGAGCCGTACGAGCCGTACGAGCCGTACGGGGCTCAGGCGCCCTCCGCGTGCCCCGCCGCGTCCGCCCGCGCCAGGCTGCGCGCTCTGCGCGCCGGTCCCCGCCATCCGCACGTGCACCTGGCCACACAGAACCGGCCCTGCTCGACGGTCGTCGTGCGGTGTTCCGGCGTGAATACGGACTCGTCGCGCTGCGCCACACCACAACGTTACCCAAGGCAAGCACCGCATCCATCAGCCATGCATCGTCGTTAGCCGGACGGCAGGAGGACGATCCGGGACGGACCGGTCAAGGGGGTCGGCAGGCGATGGTGGCGCGGCGGCACGGCAGGACGGGCGCGGCGCTCGTCGCGGCGGGACTCGCGGGTCTCATGGCCTGCTCCAGCGGCTGTTCGGCCACCGGCACCACCGACGACTTCCTCCCCACCGACCCCGTCGAACTCCTCCGCCGCGCCGCGCCCACCCTCGTCCGCGCGGGCAGCTCCAAGGCCCGTACGGAGATGGAGATGGCCACCGGCGGCACCCGCGTCACCATCCGCGGCGAGGGCGTCTACGACTACGGCCACCAACTCGGCCGGCTGAGGGTGCTGCTGCCGCAGGACCCGGCCGGAACCAGCGAGCACCGGCCCATCACCGAACTCCTCGCCCCGGGCGCCCTGTTCATGAAGAACCGCGGCGCCGGGGTCCCCGCCGACAAGTGGGTCCGCGTCGACACCGCCACCCTCTCCGACGGCAACCTGGTCACCGGCGGCGCCACCGACCCGTTCACCGCCGCCGAGGTACTGCTCGGCACGCGTGAGGCGGAGTACATCGGCGAGACCGAGATCGACGGCACCTCCGTGCGCCACTACCGCGGCACCGCCGACCTGACCGCCGCCGCGCGCACGGCCACCGAGGGCAACCAGGCCCCCCTGCGGGCCGCCGCCAAGGGCTTCGCGACCTCGGAGGTCCCCTTCGACGCCTACCTCGACGACCAGGGCCGCCTCCGCAAGGTCCGCCACCGCTTCAGCTTCGTCAACGGCACCCGGGACGGCACGATCGCGGTCACCTCGACGACGGTCCTGTACGACTTCGGGGTCCACGTCACCGTACGACTGCCTAGGTCGCGGGACATCTTCGCCGGGCGGATCGCGGCGGACTAGGGGGTGTGCGGGAAGCCGGGGGCGGGTGCCCGGGGCCGGGGCGCGCCGGACGGGGCGGGCGCCGCGGGTGCGGGGCCGGAAATGGTCCGAAGGTGCCATGCGCGGCCTGTGGGCCCCTGCCTACCCTAGGAAGTCGGTGACGGCGGAGAAGAGGTGATGCGCGTGGCTCCGGCAGGCGGTACGGCGGTTCAGGACCACGTGGCCCTCGCCGAGATCGAACTGTGCGGCGACCTGATCATCGCGGCGTCGACCGCCGACGAGGACCGCCTCAGCCCGGACCGCATCGACGAGGTGCTGAGGGTCTGGGAAGAGCGGACGGCCCCCACCGAGGGGTGAGGGCCGTCTGAGGCAGCCGCCGGGGGCAGCGACCGGGGGCAACCGCCGGGGCAACCGCCGGGGGGACTGGCTGAATATCGACCCCGCCGACCCGGCACTCAGGTCCGCAGCAACCGCCCGATCGCCTTCGTGGCCTCCTCCACCTTCGCATCGATCTCGGCACCGCCCTTGAGGGCCGCGTCGGCGACGCAGTGCCGCAGGTGCTCCTCCAGGAGTTGCAGCGCGAAGGACTGCAGGGCCTTGGTGGAGGCGGAGACCTGGGTGAGTATGTCGATGCAGTAGACGTCCTCGTCGACCATCCGCTGCAGACCTCGGATCTGACCCTCGATACGGCGCAGCCGCTTCAGGTGCTCGTCCTTCTGGTGGTGATACCCGTGGATTCCACGGTCGTGGTCGGTCACCACCGTGTCGTTCGCCACCGTGTCGGCCGTCTCCTCAGTGGTCGTCATCCCGTCCTCCCACAGACGTCTCCGCCATATACCCCAGGTAGGTATATGGTAACGAACTTTGCTGGGTAAGCGCCTAGTGACCGACTCCCCCGGACGCCCCTGTGCGGATCGCGAAAGCTCATAGGTGACACTGGGGGGCGGCCCATTAGCCGTGGCCGGATGATGCGCCTAGCATCAGCCTGACCGAACCCCATGCATACCGAGGACCCCAAGTGCGCTTTCGTCTGACCCCCAGGGAGACGAGCTTCTATGACATGTTCGCCGCATCCGCGGACAACATCGTCACAGGCTCGAAGCTCCTCATGGAACTGCTCGGGGCGGACACTTCCGCCCGGGCCGAGATCGCAGAGCGTATGCGGGCCGCGGAACACGCCGGTGACGACGCCACGCACGCGATCTTCCACCAGTTGAACTCCTCGTTCATCACGCCGTTCGACCGCGAGGACATCTACTCCCTCGCGTCCTCCCTCGACGACATCATGGACTTCATGGAGGAGGCCGTCGACCTGGTCGTCCTCTACAACATCGACGAACTGCCCAAGGGCGTCGAGCAGCAGATCGAGGTCCTGTCGCGGGCCGCCGAGCTGACGGCTGAGGCGATGCCGAACCTCCGCACGATGGACAACCTCACCGAGTACTGGATCGAGGTCAACCGGCTGGAGAACCAGGCCGACCAGATCCACCGGAAGCTTCTCGCGCACCTCTTCAACGGCAAGTACGACGCCATCGAGGTGCTGAAGCTCAAGCAGATCGTGGATGTGCTGGAGGAGGCCGCGGACGCCTTCGAGCACGTGGCGAACACCGTGGAGACCATCGCGGTCAAGGAGTCCTGAACCCTTCATGGACACCTTCGCTCTGGTCGTGACCATCGGGGTCGCGCTCTTCTTCACGTACACCAACGGCTTCCACGACTCGGCGAACGCGATCGCGACGTCCGTCTCGACGCGCGCCCTGACGCCGCGCGCGGCGCTGGCGATGGCCGCGGTGATGAACCTGGTCGGCGCCTTCCTGGGCAGCGGCGTCGCGAAAACGGTCAGTGAGGGCCTGATCGAGACCCCCGAGGGCTCGAAGGGGATGGGCATCCTCTTCGCGGCCCTGGTCGGCGCGATCACCTGGAACCTGGTCACCTGGTACTTCGGCCTCCCGTCGTCCTCCTCCCACGCCCTGTTCGGCGGCATGGTGGGCGCGGCGCTCGCGGGCGGTACGACGGTCTACTGGTCCGGCGTCCTCGACAAGGTCGTCATCCCGATGTTCGTGTCACCCATGGTCGGCCTGGTCGTCGGCTATCTGGTGATGGCGGCGATCATGTGGCTCTTCCGCCGCGCCAACCCGCACAAGGCGAAGCGCGGTTTCCGTATAGCGCAGACCGTGTCGGCGGCGGGCATGGCCCTCGGACACGGTCTGCAGGACGCCCAGAAGACGATGGGCATCGTGGTGATGGCCCTGGTCATCGCGGACGTCGAGGACTACGGCGACCCCATCCCGGTCTGGGTGAAGATCGTCTGCGCGGTCATGCTGTCGCTCGGTACGTACGCGGGTGGCTGGCGCATCATGCGCACGCTCGGCCGGAAGATCATCGAACTCGACCCCCCGCAGGGCTTCGCCGCCGAGACGACCGGTGCGTCGATCATGTTCATCACGGCCTTCATCTTCAAGGCGCCCATTTCCACGACCCACATCATCACCTCGGCGATCATGGGCGTGGGTGCGACAAAGCGGGTGAACGCGGTCCGCTGGGGTGTCGCCAAGAACATCATCCTCGGCTGGTTCATCACGATGCCGGCGGCGGCGCTGGTCGCCGCGACCAGCTTCTGGATCGTCAACCTGGCATTCCTGTAGACCGCGAGAGGTCTCGGGTGGGTGTCCACCCACCGGATCCGACAACGGGCCCATCCACCGGAACAGAAAACGGGCCCGCCCCCCGGGAGCCAGGGGGCGGGCCCTTTACCTACCTCGCGGTGGCACCGCCATGCAGCACCGCGAGGAGTCCTGAAGCGACGGCCTAGCCGAAGCGCCCGGAGATGTAGTCCTCCGTGGCCTGCACCGACGGGTTGGAGAAGATCCGCTCCGTGTCGTCGATCTCGATGAGCTTGCCCGGCTGACCGACCGCGGCGAGGTTGAAGAACGCCGTACGGTCCGACACGCGCGCCGCCTGCTGCATGTTGTGCGTCACGATGACGATCGTGAAGCGCTCCTTCAGCTCACCGATGAGGTCCTCGATCGCGAGCGTCGAGATGGGGTCGAGGGCGGAGCAGGGCTCGTCCATCAGCAGCACCTTCGGCTCGACCGCGATCGCCCGGGCGATGCAGAGCCGCTGCTGCTGACCACCCGACAACCCCGAGCCCGGCTTGTTCAGCCGGTCCTTCACCTCGTTCCAGAGGTTCGCGCCCTTGAGCGACTTCTCGACGATGACGTCCAGCTCGGACTTCTTCTTCGTGCCGACCAGCTTCAGCCCCGCCGCCACGTTGTCGTAGATCGACATCGTCGGGAACGGGTTCGGCCGCTGGAAGACCATGCCGACCTCACGCCGCACGGACACCGGGTCGACCCCGGCGCCGTACAGGTTCTCGTCGTCGAGCATGACCTTGCCCTCGACGCGGCCGCCCGGCGTGACCTCGTGCATCCGGTTCAGGGTGCGCAGGAAGGTGGACTTGCCGCAGCCGGAGGGGCCGATGAAGGCGGTCACGGTGCGGGGCTCGATGGCCATCGAGATGTCCTCGATGGCCCGGAAGGAGCCGTAATAGGCGTTGAGGCCGCTGACGTCGATTCGCTTGGCCATGTGGATCACTGCTTCTTTCGCGAGGAATTCGCGGGGAATTCGCGGGGAACTGGTCGCTGTATGGCCGCGTCAGCGACCGGTCTTCGGGGCCTTCCAGCGGGCGATGCCGCGGGCCGCGAGGTTCAGGATCATGATGAAGGCGATGAGCGTCAGGGCTGCCGCCCAGGCACGGTCGTACGCCGCACCGGAACCGCCGCTGTTCGCGTACTGCAGATAGATGTACATCGGCAGCGACGCCTGCGGGTCGGAGAAGGGGTTCGCGTTGATGAAGTTCGAACCCCACACCAACAGCAGGACCGGAGCGGTCTCACCGGCGATACGGGCGACCGCGAGCATCACACCTGTCGTGATACCCCCGATGGCGGTGGGCAGTACAACCTTCAGGATCGTCCGCCACTTCGGCACACCCAGCGCCAACGAGGCCTCGCGCAGCTCGTTCGGGACGAGCTTGAGCATCTCCTCGGTGGAGCGGACGACGACCGGCAGCATCAGGATCGTCAGGGCCATCGCGCCGGCGAAACCGGAGGGGCCCATGTCCAGGAGCAGGATCCAGGTGCTGAGGATGAACAGACCCGCGACGATCGACGGGATGCCCGTCATGACGTCGACGAAGAAGGTGACGGCCTTGGCGAGCCTGCCGCGGCCGTACTCGACGAGGTAGATCGAGGTCAGCACACCGATCGGCACGGAGATGGCGGTGGCGATGCCGACCTGCTCCAGGGTGCCGAGGATGGCGTGGTAGATGCCGCCGCCGGGCTCGGTGTCGGCGACCACGCCCATCGAGTGGGTGAGGAAGTAGACGTCGAAGACCTTCACACCGCGGCTGAGGGTCTCCCAGACGAGGGAGGCCAGCGGGACGACGGCGAGGAGGAACGCGACCCAGACGAGGCTGGTCGCCAACCGGTCCTTGGCCTGCCGGCGGCCCTCGACCTTCGCGGCGATGCCGTACGAGCCGACGACGAAGAGGAGGCCGGCGATCAGGGCCCACTGGATGGAGCTGTCGAGGCCGGCCACCGCGCTGATGCCGAGGCCCAGGGCGACCGAGCCGACGGCGACCGCCCACGCGAACCACTTGGGCAGGTGCGCGGCGCGCAGACTGCTCGGCTGCTTGGCAGACTTGTCGGCGAGGCTTGTGTTGCTCATGCGTTGGCCCCCGAGAACTCCTTGCGGCGGGCGATGATCAGCCGGGCCGCGCCGTTGACCAGCAGGGTGATGACGAACAGGACCAGACCGGACGCTATGAGGGCGTCCCGGCCGATCTCGGTGGCCTCGCTGAACTTGCTGGCGATGTTCTGCGCGAAGGTGCCGCCGCCCGGGTCGAGCAGGCTGAGGTTGATCTCGAAGCTGGAGGACAGGACCATCGCCACGGCCATGGTCTCGCCGAGCGCGCGGCCGAGGCCGAGCATCGAGGCCGAGATGACACCGGAGCGCCCGAAGGGCAGCACGGCCATCCGGATGACCTCCCAGCGCGTGGCGCCGAGGGCCAGGGCGGCCTCCTCGTGCATGCGCGGGACCTGACGGAAGACCTCACGGCTCACGTTGGTGATGATCGGCAGGATCATGATCGCGAGCAGGATGCCGACGGTGAGCATCGAACGGGGGGCGCCGCCCTGCCATTCGAAGACGCCGGTCCAGCCGAGGTAGTCGTTCAGCCAGCCGTAGAGACCGCCGAGGTGCGGTACGAGGACCAGGGCGCCCCAGAGGCCGTAGACGATGGACGGCACGGCGGCGAGCAGGTCGACCACGTACGCGATGAGGCCGCCGAGCTTGCGCGGGGCGTAGTGCGTGATGAACAGGGCGATGCCGACGGCGACCGGGACCGCGATGGCCATGGCGATGACCGACGAGACGATCGTGCCGAAGGCGAGGACCGCGATGCCGAAGACCGGCGGGTTCGCGGTGGGGTTCCACTCGAAGGTGGTGAAGAAGTTGGCCTCGTCCTTGCTGATCGCGAGTGCGGCGCGGTAGCTGAGGAAGACGGCGATGGCCGCCATCAGGGCGAGGAGGAAAATACCGGAACCCCGGCTCAGGCCGAGGAAGATCCGGTCACCGATGCGGGTGGCGCCGGGCGCGGCTGCCTGCCCCGCGGCATCGGAAGACGGTGGCGTGGGGGGAGGGACGGTGTCTTTTTTCGTAGATATGTCCATCAGGTTCTCCGGTCTGCGGAGCCGACGCAATGCGGGCGGCGGCTCGGGTCGGAGTCGCCCGCGATCGGCGGGCGGGACTCCTGGCGGCGGTGCACCGGACGGTGCGGCCCACCCGGTGGGGGTGGGCCGCACTCAGGTCAGCTCAGTTCCGAGATGGTGGAACGGACCTTGGTGATGATCTCCTCGGGCATCGGGGCGTAGCCGGCCTCGGAGAGCAGCGCCTGGCCGTCCTCGGACGCGATGTAGGTGAGGAAGGACTTGGTGGCGGGCAGGGTCTCCGCCTTGTTGCCCTTGTCGCAGACGATCTCGTACGTGACCAGGGTGATCGGGTAGGCGCCCTCGGCCTTCGGCGTGTAGTTCAGCTTCAGGGAGAGGTCCTTGCCGGTGCCCACGACCTGGGCCTCGGAGATGGCCTTGGTCGCGTTCTCGACGGTCGCCTTGACCGGCTCGGCGGCCTCGGTCTTGACGTCGACCGTGCTGATGCCGTCCTTGGCGTAGGAGAGCTCCATGTAGGAGATC
The DNA here is from genome assembly GCF_030294945.1 of Streptomyces graminofaciens. NCBI lineage: Bacteria > Bacillati > Actinomycetota > Actinomycetes > Kitasatosporales > Streptomycetaceae > Streptomyces > Streptomyces graminofaciens. The sequence continues at coordinate 6,463,509 of NZ_AP018448.1, forward strand.
GCGCCCTTGGTCTCCTTCACGCCCTGCGCGACACCGGAGGAGCCCTGCGCGGACTGGCCGCCCTTGGCCTGCCAGGCCTTGCCGCCCTCGTACTTCCAGTTGTCGGGGGCCGCGGCGATGAGGTACTTGGTGAAGTTGTCCGTGGTGCCGGACTCGTCCGAGCGGTGGAAGGCCTGGATCTTGAGGTCGGGCAGCTTCGCGTCGGGGTTGAGCGCCGCGATGGCCTTGTCGTTCCAGTTGGTGATCTTGCTGTCGAAGATCAGGGCGAGGGTCTTGGCGTCCAGGACCAGGTTCTCGACACCCGGGACGTTGTAACCGACCGCGATCGGGCCGCCGACCATCGGCAGGTCGATGCCCTGGCCGCCGTCGCAGACCTCCTTGGAGGCCGTGACCTCTTCCGGCTTCAGCGGGGAGTCGGAGCCGGCGAAGGCGACCTGGCCCTGCGTGAACGCGGTGATACCGGCGCCGGAGCCGCTGCCCTTGTAGTTGATCACGACGCTCTTGCAGCTGGTCTGGTACTGCTTCACCCAGGCGTCGATGGCGTTCTTCTGCGCGGAGGAGCCGTCGGCCAGCAGCTGGCCCTTGGCGTCACCACAGTCGACCTTGCTGCCGGCGGACGCCGTGCTGTCACCCGAGCCGCTGCTCGTGCCGCCGGTGTCGTCGGAGCCGCAAGCCGTCAGGGCCAGGGCGCCGGTGACGGCGACAGCACCGAGAGAAAGGGCGCGCAGCCGGTTCTTGCGCTGAAGCTTCACTTTCGGGGGTTCCTTCCAGTAGCCGCCGTCCACGTGGCGGCGTGCGAAGTCGTCGTGTCAGTCATCGCGATGCCGACCTGAACGGCACCCCTCAGACTGCTGTCGCCGCAGGACGGATCAACCCATTTGGATCCGATCCCGCACCGTGTAAGGCCGAAATTAGGCAGATCAGGTGAAGCGGCCGATGGACGGAAGTGAACGGCGAGTGAACCCCTGCCGACAGTGCGGTGAGGTCACGGAATGCTCACGGGGAGGCCACGTGAAGGATTCGACGCCGGGGAGGGGCGCCCCTTGAGGGGCGCGGGGAACTGCGCGATCAACCACGACGAACCGCAAGTCGCCGAAGCACGGGAACCCCCCGAGCTCTCAGGCGCAAAAAGGCGGGGCAGAAGGGGCGGCAGCCCCCGGAGGACAGGACGGGTAGGGGCGGCGGGGGCGAAACCTTACGCCCGCCACCCCCACATGGAACCCTGCCCTCCGTACACCCGTCTCGTTCCACGTAACCAACGACAGTTCGCCCCGAGGGACAAGGGGCCACCAGGGGAGGCGCACATGGACCGGCGCACGTTCATAGGCGGCACCACCGCCCTGGCGACGACGGCACTCGCAGCCACGACAACCGCCTGCACAACCGGCAGCGGCACCGCTCAAAGCACGGCCGACGTCACGAACACCTCCCTGCGCACAGCCGCAGGCGCCGGCACCCTCCCCCGCGCCGCCACGAACTGGTCCGCCCTCGCCCGCGACCTCGACGGCCCACTGATCCGCCCCGGCGACAAGGCCTGGTCCACGGCCCGCCTGCTCTACAACACCCGCTTCGACGGCCTGAAGCCCACGGCCGTCGCATACGTCGCCCACGCGGACGACATCCGTACGACGCTGGCCTATGCCAAGGCCCACGACATCAAGGTCTCCATCCGCAACGGCGGCCACTCGTACGCGGGCTGGTCCTCCGGCAACGGCCGCCTGGTCGTCGACGTCTCGAAGCTGAGCAAGGTACGGGCGTCCGCGAACGAGGCCGTGGTCGGCGCCGGCGCGAAACTGATCGACGTCTACCGCGCCCTGGCCGCGAAGGGCGTCACGATCCCGGCGGGCTCCTGCCCGACGGTGGGCGTCTCGGGCCTGACGCTGGGCGGCGGCCACGGCGTCACGTCCCGCGCCTACGGCCTGACCTGCGACAGCCTGACCCAGGCCACCCTGATCACCGCGGACGGCAAGCAACTGATCGCCAACGCGTCCACGAACAAGGATCTCTTCTGGGCCCTGCGCGGCGCGGGCAACGGCAACTTCGGCGTGGTCACGGAACTCCGCTTCAAGACCCACCCGGCCCCGCAGGCCGTCACCGCGTACCTCACCTGGCCCTGGTCCAAGGCCGCCGCCGTCATCAAGGCCTGGCAGGAGTGGGGCCCGACCCAGCCGGACGAGATCTGGTCCGCGTGCAGCATCTCGGCGTCGGCCGGCGCCACCCCGTCGATCTCGGTCGCGGCCTTCTCCCTCGGCACATACGGCGAACTCCAGAACGCGGTGGACCGCCTGGCCGACAAGGTGGGCTCCTCGGCCCGCAGCGTGACGCTGAAGCGCCGCTCGTACGAGTCCGCGATGGAGCTCTACGCGGGCTGCTCGTCCTTCACCGACGACGCCCAGTGCCACCTGCCCGGCTCGACCCCGGGCCGCTCCCCCAAGGGCGCGCTGCGCCGGGAGACGTACACGGCCCGCTCGGACTTCTTCGACCACTCGATCTCATCGGCGGGCATCCAGACGCTCCTGGCCCAGATCTCCTCGGTGAAGGGCGGCGCGGGCAGCATCGCGCTCACGGCCCTCGGCGGCCAGGTGAACCGCGTCTCCCCCACGGCCACGGCCTTCGTCCACCGCCGCTCCCGGATGCTGGCCCAGTACCTCGTCTCCTGGAAGTCCGGTACGTCCGGCGCCACGGCCCAGTCCTGGCTGAACACGGCCCACAAGTCCATGTCCCGCCACGCCTCGGGCGCCGCGTACCAGAACTACACGGACCCCACCCTGACGGACTGGAAGAAGGCGTACTACGGGGACGCGGCTCCCCGCCTGACCAAGCTGAAGAACCAGTACGACCCGACGAGGTTCTTCACGTTCCCACAGGCGCTGTAGGGGCGCCCCGCAAGGGGCGCGGGGAACGGCGCAAGTCTTTATTAGGGGCGCGGGGAACGGCGCGAGTCTTCAGGGGCGCGGGGAACGGCGCGAGTCTTCAGGGGCGCGGGGAACTGCGCGACAAGCCCCCACCCACCCGCACCCGAAGAACAAACCCGGGGGGCCTGGGGGCGCAGCCCCCAGCTTGTGGATGGGACGGGTAAGGGCGGCGGGGGCGAAAGACCCGCCAGAACCCCTACGCCGCCAAATCCCGCTCCTCCGCAGAGGCCCCCTCGACCCGAGCCCCAGGAATCACGGCCCCCCGCCCACCAACCCCGCGCGCCCGGATCAACCACCCCACCCGCGGCGACCGCTCAACCGCTCGCATCACCGGCGTGAGCAGAGCCATGGCCAACGGCGAAAGCAGCAACGCGACAGCGGTCCCGAGCGCGAACCCGCCGATCACATCGGTCGGATAGTGCACACCCATGTAGACCCGGATGAACCCTCCGAGCAGCCCGACCACCAGCCCGGCCAGCCCGAACTTCCGGTTGGCGACGAACAGCCCGACAGCCATCGCCATGATCAGGGTCGCGTGATCACTCACGAACGAGTAGTCGGACTTCCCGGAGACGAGAACCTCCAGCCCGTCATGATCGACAAAGGGCCGGGGCCGCTCGACGAATCCCCGTATCGGCACATTGATCAGAACGGCGATCCCGGCGGCAAGCGGTGCCCACACCAACGCGGCCACGGACGAAGCGGCATCCTCACCGCCCCGCTTCCGCACCCCCCACCAGCACCACACGATCAACAGCACCATGGCGAGGAGCAACCCGTACTCCCCCACGAACTCCATCACCCGGTCGAACCACCCGGGCGCATCCTTGGCCAGGCCATTGATGTCGTACAGCAGCTCGACGTCAGGGTTGGATCCGGATTCAGCGGCGAGTGCGGCATGCGCGGCGAGTCCAGCCATCGTGCTGCGGCCCTTTCGTCATCGTTCCCGCGACCGCACCCGTACGTGCGCCGCGCTGCCACCCCCGTGGTGTGCGACGTAGTCCGCGTGCATCGAACGCGCTACGTCAAATAGGAACGCACACTCCCCTTCAATGCGTTCCACCCTCCACTGAATGATCACTCAGACGTTATCGAAGAGAGACACATCTCCGCAGCTCAGGGCAGGGGTTCACAGAGGATTACGGACCCGTCAGGCGGTCTTGGGCAATGCTTTCGCGCCATCTTCGGTGACCCGGGTGGCCCCGAAGTAGTCGGGGGTGTCAACCGGGTCAAACCGGATGACAGCACCCGTCCGCGGGGCGTCAATCATGTACCCGCCACCCACATAGATCCCCACATGCCGAATGGCACGCGAATTGGTGAGATCGTCGGAGAAGAAGACGAGATCCCCCGGCAGCAGTTCGTCCCGCGACGGGTGGGGCCCGGCGTTGTACTGATCATTGGCGACGCGCGGCAGCGTGATCCCCACGCTTTCGTACGCCGCCTTGGTCAGCCCGGAGCAGTCGAAACGTCCGCCCTGGTCAGCGGTGCCGTTCCCGCCCCACAGATACGGGGTGCCGAGCTTCTTCTGCGCGTAGGAGATCGCCGCGGCGGCCTGCTCGCTCGGATCGACCCGGGTCGTCGGCGCCGCGAAACTCTCCGAGAGAGTCGTGATCGTCTTGACGTAGTTCTGGGTCTCCTTGTACGGCGGAACGCCCCCGTATTTGATGACGGCATATGCCCCCGCGTTGTAGGAGGCCAACATATTCGCCGTCGGATCGCCGGGTACGTCCTTCACGTACGAGGCGAGCTTGCAGTCGTACGAGGCGGCCGACGGAATCGCGTCATTCGGGTCCCAGACGTCACGGTCGCCGTCCCCGTCGCCGTCGAGCCCGTGCGTGGCCCAGGTCCCCGGAATGAACTGAGCGATCCCCTGGGCGGCGGCGGGACTCTGAGCCTTCGGGTTGAACCCGCTCTCCTGGTACAACTGCGCGGCCAGCAAAGCCGGATTGATGGCCTTGCAGAGATTGCCCCACTTCTGCACGAGTGCGGAGTACGCGGCGGGCACGGATCCCTTGGCGAGCCCGACGGATCCCTTGCCGATCCCGGCGGCCAGATTGCCGGCGACCATATAGACCCCGACGACGAGCAGCAGCACGAAGCTGAGCCCGGCACTGGCAGCGGCGATCCCCACGATCCACGCCTTACGCACCGTCAACCGCCCCTCACCGCCAGAGAGTCCGCCGACGGCAAGTGTAGAGGGGTGGCGCTTCGTTAGGAATGATCACTCAGCGGCACCGCAGTCGGCCCACAGCACCTTTCCGCCGTGATAGACCCCCCAGTCGACCATCGCGGAGACCCCCCAGTCCTCGGAACAGGCCCGCACGAGCCCGAGCCCCCGGCCGCACTCGTCGTCGACAGCGGCGGCCTTCCCCCGCTTCCAGGCGTCGGGCACGCTCCACTCCCGGTCCCAGGCCCCGACCCGCAACCGCCCCTCGACGGCGACGACGCGCAGGGCGTACTCGTACCTGGTGTGCAGATGGGCGTTGGTGAGCAACTCGGAGGCCAACAGCTCGGCGGTGGGGGAGAGTTCGGTAAGTCCGTGCGCGGCGAGCACGACACGGAGGGCGGCGCGGCCGACGCCGGGGGAGCGGGGGTCGCGGGGAAGGCGGAGGGTGTAGTTGAGGGAAGGGGATACGTTGGCCATGGAAGTTTCCGATCACGGAGGGGAGTTGGACGGATGCGAGCTGTCTCCAAAAGGTAGCGGCGACCAGTGAATGCGTTAACCGATTCATGGAGATCCTGTTCACTACCACCCGTGTGGGTGATCAGCCACAACAAGGAGGCGGGCAGACCCGTGAGGGCCAATCCGACGGGCAGACAACTCCGCTTCGGCGCCGAGCTGCGCAAACTCCGCGAACGCGCGGGCTTGAGCGCTACGGAGGCCGGTCAACTCCTCGGCATCAAGCAGACGCAGGTCAGCAACATGGAGGCCGGACGCGTCGGGGTAAGCGCCGAGCGGCTGCGCACGCTCGGCTGCCACTACAAGTGCCCGGACAAGGACTTGATCGAGGCGCTGGCGGCCATGACCTCGGATCGCACACGCGGCTGGTGGGAGGAGTATCGCGACCGCCTGCCCGCCGGGCTGCTCAACCTCGCCGAACTGGAGCACCATGCCGTGCACCTGCGCGCCGCAGTCACCGTTCACATCCCCGGGCTGTTGCAGACCATCGACCACGCCCGCGAGTTGTTCCGCCAGGTCGTGCCCGAACTGTCCCCACCCGACATCGAGCACCGCGTGTCGTTCCGCATCAAACGCCAGGACGTGCTCTTCAGAGAGCGCCCGACTCCGTACGCGGCGATCGTTCACGAAGCCGCCCTGCGCATGCAGTTCGGCGGGCCGACCGTGGCCAAGACGCAGCTGCATCATCTGCTGAACATGAGTGAACGGGACAACATCACCTTGAGGGTGCTCCCGTTCGGCGTCGGCTCCTTCCCCGGCGCAGGGCAGTCGATCTTCTACTCCGGCGGACCGGTATCCCAACTCGACGCGGTCCACCTCGACCAGTCCCACGGACCGACGTTCCTCGACGCCGAGGCACAGCTGGACATGTACCGGGTCTTGCTCGACCGTTTGGACGCCTTGGCCCTCAAGCCCGAGCAGTCCCGCGACTTCATCTACAAGCTGATCCACGACCTGTGAAAGGAACGAGATGCCCCAGCACTTCCCCTGGCAGAGGTCATCCTTCTGCGGCTCAGGCGACTCCTGCGTTCACATAGCCCGGACCTGGCAGAAGTCATCCCATTGCAGTGAAGGCGAGGCCTGCGTACACATATCCACCGGCCCCGCCACCATCCACCTCACCGAATCCGCCGACCCCACCCACTCCATACTCACCACCACCCCCTCCACCTTCCGCACCCTCATCCACGCGCTCAAAGAGGAGACCTCCGCCCGTGTCTGACATCCCCCCGGACCTCGACTGGGTCCGCGCCGCGCCCGAGGACGCGACCGGACCCGGCCCCTGGATCGAGCTGGCCTTCGGCGAGGGGAACGGCGAGGACGACCCCGAGGCGCCCGTCTACATCCGCGAGACCAGCGCCCCGGAGAACGTCGTCACGACCAACCGCCGCAAGTGGGACGCGTTCGTACTGGGCGTACAGGCGGGCGAGTTCGACCACTTCGTAGAAGGCGTCGAGGGCTTCGAACCTACGGCGAAGCCGGAGTAGCGCGGAGGAGCAGCCGCCGCCGCTCCCGGTCGAGTTCGGTGACGACGACCCCGAGTTCCTCACCCACCACCGCGACGGGGTCCTGTAGCGGAACGAGCCCCTCGACCCCGTCGACGACCCGCACGAAGTAGCCGAACGGCACCACCTTGGTGACACATCCGCGCAGGGTGTCCCCCGGCGCGGTGCCGTCGGCGAAGGCCTGGAAGGGGTCCGGCGAAGTCGCCCGCAGCGATAGCCGGGCCTCTCCGTTGGTCGTGTCGAAATACAAGTACTCGCAGGTCACGCGCTCCCCGACCCGTACGACGTCCCGGGGGTCGTCGAAGTGCCGCCAGGACAGGTCGGGGTGGGTGATGAACCCGACGCCGGGGTGGATCGGATGGCCGGGTCCGTCGTCCAGCGCGACGAAGACCCCGAACGACTCGATGGACGCGACCGTCCCGGAGAGCACCTCACCGGGACGCAGCCGCTTGAGGAACCCCCAGAGTTCCGCGTGCTCGGTGGCGGCCAGGGACAGCTGGACCCGCTCCTCGTCCAGGTCGACGGCGATCACCTCGGCGGTGATCCGCTGCCCGACCTCCAGCGAGTCGAGGCGGGTTCGGCGCGGCCCCCAGGTCACGTCGAGCGCCCCGACCCACCCGAGCGGGCAGCCGACGGGAGCCCCGTCCAGAGCGACCGTCACTTCCCGAGGCACGCCCCAGGGCGAGAGGACCACCTCGGCGACGGTCCCCCCACAGAGGTCCCCGACCCGAACCCCTTCGACAAATCCCCGGGCACCCTCCACAACCCCCCGCTCACTCACCCTCTCCGCCCCCTGCTCCCGTGTACGCGGCGGTCGTCCGGTCCGCCGCCGCCCGCGCGACCCCCGCCTCCTCGCCGGCGGCAACGGCGGCCTCGTACCACCCCTCGCTGCTCAGCTCCACGAACCGCCGCCCCTCCTCCGACCCGAACCAGGCCATGGCCTCGCCGGGATCGACGGCGGCGCCGGTGGACAGGTGGATCGCGAGCCCCACGAGCCCCATGTCCCAGCCGACCCCGACGGCACCGGGCCCGAACTCGGCCCACTTCGCGTCGTCGACACGGCTGATGTGCTCCAGCTCGAACCGGGCCCCGCCCTCCGCCCCGGCGCCGACCCGGACCTCGATCCAGCTGACGTCATCGCCGTACTCCCAGGTCGCGAGGAACCCGTGGGGCGGATCGCAGCGCTCGATCGTGCCGCCCGCGTGGCCCTCGAGCTGGTAGCGGCCGCCGGTCCGGAGTTCACCGGAGACGGGCAGGAACCAGCGCGGGATGCGCTCGGGATTCGTACAGGCGTCCCAAACATCTTCGACCGTCGAGCCGCCGTACGCCTGACCGAGGCTCACCACCCGGGCCTCACCCGCCTTGAACTCCCGGCGACGCACCCGCCGCCCTACGGCATTGATCTGCCGCGTCACATCGATCACGTCCTCGTGCTCCTCTCACCCATCTCTCACTGTGTGAACCAAGTCATGAATCCAGTCAAGCCACGCCCAGCGGCAGCCCAGCTCACCCCCATCTGCCGGTATGCCGAGCACCCCTTCCAGTAATGCGGAAGTCAGGATTCCGAAACCCCCTTCCTTGACGTGCACCCGCCAGGACATCGTCATTCGCGGACCGCCGCCCGTGTCCACCCACTCACAGGAGGCAGTACGTTGCGTACCGCACCCCTCACGAGCGCCAACTCCCCCTCCACCCGAGGCAGATGGCGCCGCGCGACCCGAACGGCCCTGGCCGTGACGGCCGCGGTCCTGGCAGCCCTGGCGACCACGACCACCCAGGCGACCGCCAAGTCAGCCCCCTCCAAGGTCACTTGGACCCACTCCTGCGCCACGCCCACCAAGAAGGGCGAGATGGCCTGCAACGCGCTCCGCGTCACGGGAGGCATCACGGCCTTCCAGAAGGCGGAGGCGAAGGCCGAGGACATCACCCCCAAGGCCGCGGACGCCACCACCCCCACCGGCTACGGCCCCTCCGACCTCCAGGACGCCTACGGCCTCACCGACGCGGCCGCCTCAGGCGGCTCCGGCGAGACGATCGCGATCGTCGACGCGTACGACGACCCGAACGCCGCGTCCGACCTCGCCGAGTACCGCTCGCAGTACGGCCTGCCGGCCTGCACCACCTCCAACGGCTGCTTCAAGAAGGTCAGCCAGACGGGCTCGACGACCTCACTCCCGTCCGCCGACAGCGGCTGGGCCGGCGAGATCTCCCTCGACCTCGACATGGCGAGCGCGATCTGCCCGAACTGCAACATCCTGCTGGTGGAGGCCAAGTCGGCCTCGATGGCCAACCTGGGCACGGCCGTCAACAAGGCGGTCGCCCTGGGCGCGAAGTTCGTCTCGAACAGCTACGGCGGCTCGGAGTCCTCCTCCGACACGTCGTACGACTCCTCGTACTTCAACCACCCGGGCGTCGCGATCACGGCGAGCGCGGGCGACAGCGGCTACGGCGCGGAGTACCCGGCTGCGTCGAAGTACGTCACAGCGGTGGGCGGAACAGCACTCTCCACCTCCTCGTCCGCCTCCCGCGGCTGGACGGAGAAGGTCTGGTCGACGAACAGCACCGAGGGCACCGGCTCCGGCTGCTCCTCGTACGACACGAAGCCCAGCTGGCAGACCGACACGGGCTGCACGAAGCGCACGATCGCCGACGTCTCGGCAGTGGCCGACCCCGCCACGGGCGTCTCGGTCTACGACACCTACGGCGACGACGGCCAGGGCTGGGCGACCTACGGCGGCACGAGCGCCTCGGCCCCCATCATCGCCGCGGTCTACGCCCTGGCAGGCACCCCGACCTCGACGAAGTACCCGTCCTCGTTCCCCTACGCCGCCACCTCGGCCCTGAACGACGTGACGTCCGGCAGCAACGGCACCTGCTCCACGAGCTACTTCTGCACGGCACGCTCGGGCTATGACGGCCCGACGGGCCTGGGCACCCCGGAGGGCGTGGACGCCTTCACCGGCTGACCGACCGGACATCACCACTCAGCACTCAACGCTCAACACCTAACGTCTAGCGCCTAACGCTCAACGCCCAGCACTCATCGCTTGGCACCCATCGAATGGCACTCAGCACGAAGAACCGCCGGGAGCCCCGATCCATGGGGCTCCCGGCGGCCGTATGCACACCCGGCCGCCTCAGTCGCCGTTCTGCAGCCACATCACCACGTGCGCGGCGATCACGACCGCCGAGGCGACCTTCCCGTACACGGCCGCCAGCACGCACCCGGTCACCCCCATCCCGATCCGCCAGTCCCGCCCCGCCCGCGTCCGGGGAAGCAGCCAGCTGCCGGCCACCATCCCGAAGGCCACGACGTACCCGGCCGCCTTCCACACATCCGGGGCGCTGCCGATGAGCGACCCCACGTAGTCGAAGTACCCGAACACCAGGGCGAGCGGCGTACAGACCACGGGTACCAGCCACCACAGGGCGTCCTGCTGCGAAGCGGCATACGGATACGGATACGGGTTCTGGCTCATGCCCTCATCACACCGCCGAGCCCGCATGGCACGGCAGCGCGCGGCTACTCATCTCCGGCATCCCCGATACTCATCCCATCCGATGAGCTGCTCGGTCCTTAAGGTGTAGCCCATGCCGGACGACTCTCCCCTGATCCAGAGCCTGCGCACGGCAGTTGACGCCGCGCCGGCCGACGTACCTCTGCGACTGCACCTGGCAGAACTCCTCCTGAACGACGGCCGCCCCGACGCGGCCGTCACCGAGGTGGCCGTCGCGCTGCAGCACGCGCCGGGAGACGCACAGGCCCGGGAACTCATGGTCCGCGCGATGGGAGTCCCGCAGCAGACCGCGCCGGGCGCGCCGGAACCGGCGGCCGAGTCGCCCGTCGAGAAGCGGAAGGGCTTCGACTGGCAGGCCGCCGAGGATCAGGTCGGGGACGTCGTACCCCCGAGGTTCGTGGAAACCCCACTCGCGGCGGCCGACGGCACCGGCACCGGCAATGGCAATGGCAATGGCAATGGCAATGGCACCGTACGCCTGGCCGACGTCGGCGGTATGCAGGACGTCAAGGACCGCCTGGAGGCCGCCTTCCTCGCCCCCCTCCGCAACCCCGAACTCCGTCGCCTGTACGGCAAGAGCCTGCGCGGCGGCCTGCTGCTGTACGGTCCGCCCGGCTGCGGCAAGACGTTCATCGCCAGGGCGGTCGCGGGCGAACTCGGCGCGAGCTTTCTGTCCGTGTCGGTCAACGACGTCCTCGACATGTGGATCGGCAACTCCGAACGCAACATGCACCAGGTCTTCGAGACCGCCCGCCGCAACGCCCCCTGCGTGATCTTCCTCGACGAGCTGGACGCACTCGGCGCGAAGCGCAGCCGCACCCTGCACAACGGCATGCGCAACACCGTCAACCAGCTGCTCACCGAGCTGGACGGCATCGACGCCGAGGCCAACGAAGGCGTGTTCGTGCTGGCCGCCACCAACGTGCCCTGGGACGTGGACATCGCCCTGCGCCGCCCCGGCCGCCTGGACCGCACCCTGCTGGTACTGCCGCCCGACGCCCCGGCGCGCGAGGCGATCCTCCGCTACCACCTGCGCGACCGCCCCATCGAGAACGTCGACCTGGGCAGGCTGGCCAAAGCCACCGACGGCCTGTCCGGCGCCGACCTCGCCCATGTGTGCGAGGCGGCGGCCGAGCGGGCACTGCTCGACTCGGCGCGCTCGGGCACCGTACGCATGATCGGCATGAAGGACCTGCTGACCGTCGCGAAGGACGTCGTCCCATCCAGCGAGCCGTGGTTCGCGTCGGCCCGGAACGTGGCGATGTTCGCCAACGAGGGCGGCATGTACGACGACCTGGTCGCCTACCTGAAGAAGAAGCGGAAGCTGTGACGCTGTGACGACTCTGCACCCCGCCATCGAGCGGGCCAACGCGCTCCTCGACCTCGACCGCCGCGACGAGGCCGAAGCCCTGGTGAAGCAGCGGCTCGCCGAGGACCCCGGGGACATCCGCGCCTGGGTCAAACTCGCCCAGTGCCACCTGGTCGAACCCAGAAACCGGGAGGCGGCACTCGACGCGAGCGAGAAGGCGCTGTCACTCGACCCCGAGGACATCGGCGCACTCATCATGCGCTCGGAAGCCGTGTGGGCCGCGGGCGGACGCTGGACAGAGGCGACGGAGCCGCTGCGCGAGGTGGTACGCCTCGCGCCGGAGTACTGGTACGGCTACGCGAAGCTCGCCGAGAAGGTCTTCCACGCCGAGCTGATCCGCGTCGCCCACTCCAACGGCGGAACAGTCCGCGCGCACCAGGCGGACGCCGCCGCCAAGGACGCCGAGAAACTGGCCATGGAGGCACTGCGCCTGGGCCCCGAGGAGGTCTACGCCTACGAGGTGGCCTGGAAGATCGCCTCGATCTCGGGCAACGCAACGGTGGCCGACCAACTGGACGAGGCGATACTCCGCCTGGATCCCCAGCACCAGTACGCCCTGGCCCGCCGGACGGAGAAGGCGGCGACGGCCCCCGGCGTCAAGGCGACGGAGGCGGCGACCCTGTACGCGGACGCACTGGCGACCACCCCGGACTCCGCCCGCATGCGCAACCAGCTCGACGACGCCAGCTACCGCCTCCTACGCGGCATCCGCTGGCTCGCCCTGCTCTGCCTGGCCCTGTCCGGCACCATGCTCGACCTCTTCGCCGTGGAAGGCGAAACCCAGCGCCAGCTGCCGGTCTCCCTGGGCCAACGCCTGTGGACCCTGATCCCCATGACCGCGATCTGGCTGGTCGGCGCCCTACTCCGCTACCGCCGCCTACGCACCGGCATCCAGATCAACCTCCGCTCATTGATCCACCGCCGCCGCTGGCCCCGCATAGTCCTGGCCCAGGCGGCCTGGGCCATGCTCTGCGCCCTCCTGCTCACCCAACTCCCCTGGACCGAACGCACGATCCCCCAGATCCTGTTCTGGGCGGGACTGGCACCGACGGCGGCGACGATCCTCTTCGACCGGAAGAAGAACAGCTAGGAACGGCGGGTACTCTCCGGAAGACATCCGGGATTGACGCCCCGTCAAAAGCGGGGCCGGGCGAGACCGGAGGGGACTAACGACGGAACCACACCACAGGTTCCGCTACAACCTCGTTGCCCGGCGTGACCTGCCGTGATACACAGAGTGACGATACGCCCCTTCGAGTACCTCTCCACATCCCCCGATAGGGTCCCGATCGGGCCGACGGCAAGGGATTCGTACGAAACCCGCCAATCAATGACGCCAAGTCGACATACGACAGCGTCATTGTCAGCGAGAATGGGCCCGACCTCTGCACAACCCCGTGTCAGAGACACTGAAACAGCACAGGCGACTCGACCGGCGGCACCCAGCGGCCCGGCTGACGAGCCAAAGCTTTCGAACTACCCACTAGGGGCGGTGACTTACATGTTCCTTGCGGCCGATAAGGGCGACATCACCACCATCATCGGCGGGATCGCCCCGGACTGGGGCCCCTTCGGCAGCCTCGGCAACGAGGCGCGCGTGATGATCGAGGTCGTGATGGCGGTCGCCATCCTCCTCTGCCTGGGCATCGCGATCTGGGGCGCCGCCAAGCAGCGCATCGGCGCGACGGCCCTGCGCGACACCTTCAGCGCCGAACAGGGCAAGGGCCTGATCATCGCCGGCCTCACCGGCGTCTTCATCATCGGCTCCCTGGGCACACTCTTCACCATCGTGTACGGCATGGCCGTGTAGCCCGGCCGACGGCCCGTCCCGGCCCAGCACGCCCTTCCCCTCGCCCCTCCCCTTCCACCCCATCCGTCCGTCGTGCCCACCGGCTGAGGTTGCGTCTCCCTGATGTCGAGTCACCACACCGCGCCCGCGCGGGAACCAGCGCGGCTACCGTCGTACTGCTACGCGTTTCGGTACGACATCGAAGTTGAAGGGGCGAACGCGGCATGAGTCTCGGTGACGACCACGGCTACGGCGAGTCCTCGCGCGCCGGTGACGACGGTTCGTACGGGGGATACGCGGGCACCGGACAGACCCGCACCCGCCTCCCCGACCGCGGAGGCGACCTCTACGGCGGCGCCCCCCGCCGAGGCCGCTCCTCCTCCAGAAGCCTCGTCACCATCGTCGGCGTGGTCGTCCTCCTCATCGCCGCGATCGCCTTCGCAAACCGCGGCGGAGACGACTCCGACGGTGAGTCCGGCACCGCCGGCGACAAGGCGGAGAGCGCACCGACGGCGGCTTCGGGGGAGCGGCCGGTGAACACGAAGACAGCGGGCATCCCCACGGGGTACGCGCACAGCGAGCAGGGGGCGGAGAGCGCGGCGGCCAACTACGGGATGGCGCTCGGCTCGGCCGACATGTTCAACACGGACCGGCGGCACGACATCGTCAACACCGTCTACGCCCCCGATGTCGCGGCCGCCCGGCAGGGTGACCTGGACAAGGCGTACGCCAGCGAGGAGTTTTTGACCAACATCGGCCTGGACAAGAACGGCGCCGCGCCGAGCGGTCAGACCTTCGTCTCCCGCATCATCCCAGTGGGCACCAAGGTCACGTCCTCCAGCAACAACAGCGCCAAGGTAGCGCTCTGGTACACGTCACTCTTCGGACTGTCAGGCGAAGGTTCGACGAATCCGGTGACCGAAAGCTGGTTCACCACGACGTACGAGCTGAAGTGGGTCGGCGGGGACTGGAAGGTCACCGACTTCACGCAGAAGGACGGCCCTGTCCCCGTCGGACGCGACCAGACGGCATCCACCGCCGAGGACATGACCAAGGCAGTCGAGGAGTACGGAGGGTTCACGTATGCCCGTTAAGCATCGCGTGCTCAAGATCGCCACCGCTGTCACAGCCGTTCAGGCCACCACGGTGCTCTTGGCCACCCGCGCCTTCGCCGCCCCCACCCCGACGCCCTCACCTTCGCCCTCCTCTTCGGCGAGCAATGACCCGTGTGACCTCATCCGGGGCCCCGCCAAGGACTACTGCGAACGCGGCGCCGGCGAAAAATCCGGCTCCACCACAACCCCCGACGCAACCACCACCCTCGACCCCCTCTCCTCCCTCGCCCAAGGCTGCGCAGACGCCGCCTCCTGGACCGTCGACAAACTCTCCGCCGCGGTCAAGGAAACCGCGAACGTCGACTTCACGAACCCCAAGTTCCTCCAGCAGTACGCCGTCGTGTTCGCCGCCTCGACCATCCTCACCCTCGTCCTGTGGCTCCTGGCCGTCGCCAAGCGAGCCGTACGCGGCGTCCCCCTCACCACGGCCCTCTCCGAAGCCGTCGGCTTCCTCTGGCTCACCGTCCTGGCCTCCGCCTTCACCCCCCTGATCCTCTACACGATCGTCTCGGCCACCGACGGCGTCACCGAAGTCCTCGCCAAGGCCACCGGCGACCAGACGGACACCTTCTTCGGCAACTTCTCCGAAGCCCTCAAGAAGGGAGACGACATCGGCGGCGGGCCCATCATGCTCATCGTCGTCTCGCTCGTCTCGATCCTCGCCGCCGGCGTCCTCTGGCTGGAGCTCGTCATCCGCGCCGCCCTGCTCTACGTCGGCGCCCTCCTCGGCACGGTCGTCTACGCCGGCCTCGTCGACAAGAACCTCTGGGGCCACGTCCGCCGCTGGGCCGGCATCATGATCGCGGTCATCCTCATCAAGCCGGTGATCGTGATAGTCCTCGGCCTCGCGGGCGCGCTCTCCGCCGACGACGGGCCGAACGCCTTCTCCGCCGTCGTCTCCGGCCTCGCCATCATCCTGCTCGCCATCTTCGCCTCAGCGATGATCTACCGCTTCGTCCCGGGCTTCGGCGACGAGATCGCGAACTCCCGCAACAACCGCCTCATGAGCGGCGCCGAGAGCAAGGCCGCGGCCGTCATCAGCTCCCCCGCCACCCTCGTCGCCCAGGGCATCAAGACCCACAGCTCCCGGGCCGACAACCAAGGCGGCGGCCAGAGCAGCACACCCCGCCCCGCGAACCCCGCCTCCGGCGGCGTCGCCGCCCACAGCAGCCGCACCCCCAACGGCGGCGGAAGCGCAGCCGCACCCCCGCCCCGCTCCAGCCCGGTCAACACCCCCCACGCCAGCAACGCCCGCAACAACCGCACGGGAGGTGAAGGGCGTTGACGACCGAGTCCCACCTGTCCCATCCGGTCACGCCCCGCCGTACGTATCTCATCGGCCGCGCCCGGCCGAACGCGATCATCGGCCGGAACCGCGAGTCCGGCGAGATCGCGCTGATCATCGCGGGCGCGTTCCTCGGCATGATGTGCGGCCTCCTCGTCCCGGTGCTCGTGCCCCGCATCGCCCTGCTCACGGGCTTCCCGATGCTGGCGCTGGCCGCCGTGTACGTGCCGTACAAGCGGCGGACGTTCTACAAGTGGTTCGAGATCAACCGCAGCTACAAGCGCTCCCTCAAGCGCGGCACGGCCTACCGCTCGGCCGTCATGGAGGCCGGCACGCGCCTCGACGGCCGGGAGGTCGAGATCGGCCCGCCCCCGGGCATCGGCCGTATCACCTGGCTCGCCGCGCCCTTCGGACCGGACGAGATCGCCGTCCTCCTGCACGCCGACCGCAGAACCGTCACCGCCGCCATCGAGATCGAGGGCCCGGGCGTCGGCCTGCGCGACTCCGAGGACCAGGAAGCCCTCGTCGACCGCTTCGGCACCCTCCTCAAGCACGTGGCCAACGGCGACGGCTTCGTCACCCGCCTGCAGATCCTCGCCCGCACGCTGCCCGCCGACCCGGACGCCCACGCCAAGGACGTCGCCCAGCGCGGCGACGAGAAGGCGCCGGCCTGGCTCATGCAGTCGTACGACCAGCTGCAGTCCATGGTGTCCACGAGCAGCGAGCAGCACCGCGCGTACCTCGTCGCCTGCATGCACTACAACCGCGAGCTGGCCGCCGAGGCCCACGCCATGGCCCGCGCCGCCCGCCCGCAGCAGGGCCGCAAGCTCGACAAGGACGCGGGCCTCGCCGTCGTCATGGCCCGCGAGCTGACGGACATCTGCTCGCGCCTCCAGGAGGCCGACATCCGCGTACGACAGCCCCTCGGCCAGGGCCGTCTCGCCTCCCTCATCCACTCCATGTACGACCCGGACCACCCCATCGACCACATCCAGGCCATGACCAGGCGCAACGCCTGGCCCGCCGAGCTGGACGCGATGGAGCCGGACTACCTCCAGGCCAAGACCCGCGAGTCCTCCACCCGCGCCCCCTGGTGCCACGCCACGGCCTGGGTGAAGGAGTGGCCGATGACCCCGGTCGGCGTGAACTTCCTCGCGCCTCTCCTCGTCCACACCCCGGACGTCATCCGCACGGTCGCCGTGACGATGGACCTCGAACCCACCGAGGTCGCCATCGAACGCATGCTGACGGAGAAGACCAACGACGAGGCGGAAGCGAGCCGCGCCGCCAAGATGAACCGCACCGTCGACCCCCGCGACGTCGCCTCGCACTCCCGCCTCGACCAGCGCGGCGAGGACCTGGCGAGCGGCGCGGCCGGCGTCAACCTGGTCGGCTACATCACGGTCTCCTCCCGCTCCCCGGAGGCACTGGCGCGCGACAAGCGGACGATAAGGGCCTCGGCCGGAAAGTCGTATCTGAAACTGGAGTGGTGCGACCGCGAACACCACCGCGCCTTCGTGAACACGCTCCCGTTCGCCACCGGCATTCGACGGTAAGGGCTGCCGCATGCGCGATCCCCTGTCCGTTCTCACGGACGCCTTCACGTCCTTCCTCTTCGGGAAGGTCGAGACGACGCGCCTCCCGGTGCGTACGTCGACGGGCCAGGCCCAGGCGGTCTACCTCCCGACCGCCGCCCCGGGCCTCGGCGACTCCGGCGTGATCATCGGCCGCGAGGTCTACTCCGGCAAGGGCTACATCTACGACCCCTTCCAGCTCTACGGCCAACAGCTCCCGGCCCCGCACTGGCTCGTCCTCGGCGAGTCCGGCAACGGCAAGTCGGCGCTGGAGAAGACGTACGTCCTACGGCAGTTGCGCTTCCGCGACCGCCAGGTCGTCGTCCTCGACGCCCAGGGCGAGGACGGCGTCGGCGAATGGAACCTCATCGCGCAGGAGCTGGGAATAACTCCCATCCGCCTGGACCCGACGGCCGCCCTGGACCACGGCATCCGGCTGAACCCCCTCGACCCCTCGATCACGACGACGGGCCAGCTCGCGCTGCTCCGCACGATCATCGAGGTGGCGATGGGCCACGGCCTGGACGAACGCTCCGGCTTCGCCCTCAAGGTCGCACACGCGTACGTCAACGAGACGATCGTCGAGCGCCAACCGGTCCTCACCGACATCGTCGAGCAGCTCCGCCACCCCGAGCCGGAGTCCGCCGAGGCGATGAACGTCGCCCTGGACGACGTACGCGCCTGGGGCCTGGACGTGGCCCTGGTCCTGGACCGCCTGGTCGACGGCGACCTCAGGGGCATGTTCGACGGCCCCACGACGGTCGGCATCGACCTGGACGCCCCCCTCATCGTCTTCGACCTCTCCCACATCGACCGCAACTCCATCGCCATGCCCATCCTCATGGCGATCGTCGGCGTCTGGCTGGAGCACACCTGGATCCGCCCCGACCGGAAGAAGCGCATCTTCCTGGTCGAGGAGGCCTGGCACATCATCAACAGCCCGTTCGTGGCCCAGCTCTTCCAGCGCCTGCTGAAGTTCGGCCGCCGCCTCGGCCTGTCCTTCGTCGCGGTCGTCCACCACCTCTCCGACGTCGTCGACGGGGCAGCCGCGAAGGAGGCGGCCGCCATCCTCAAAATGGCGTCCACGCGAACGATCTACGCCCAGAAGGCGGACGAGGCCCGTGCGACCGGCCGCGTCCTGGGCCTCCCCCGCTGGGCCGTGGAGATCATCCCGACCCTCACCCCCGGCATCGCGGTCTGGGACGTCAACGGCAACGTCCAGGTGGTCAAACACCTGATCACGGAGACCGAACGCCCCCTGGTCTTCACCGACCGCGCGATGACGGAGTCCTCCATCGACCACGCCGACCAGCTCGCAGCCGACGACGCGCTGCACGCCGCCGAACTGGAGGCCGAGCAACGAGCGGCGGCCTTCGTCGAAGAGCACCTCAGCGAGGTCGAGGGGTACGGCTCCTCCGAATCAACAGTGGCCTGAGAGCAGACAGCGGACAGCGGACGCGAGAACGGCGAGGCAGGATTCGCGACATGAGACCGGACGAACGACGCCCGCAGCAGGCCGGCGGCATCCCCGACGGCCTGCTGATCGGCCTGCTCGCCCTCCTGCTGGGCCTCACCCTGCTGGTCTGGACGGCCACGGGCCTCGCGGCCCTGTTCACCCACGGCTCATGGCCCGACGGCGTCACCTTCACCCGCACCCCCCTGGCCCTCGGCAGCCTCATCTCCGACCCCCAGGACCTCCGCTCGGCCTGGCCCGACACACCCCCGGGCCAGCTCTCGGGCTACGGCCTCTTCTGGGGCCTCGTCATCAGCCAACTGATGATCGTGATCGTCCTGACGGTCTTCACCGTGGGCACACTGGCCCGCTGGAAGGCAGTACGCGCGAAAAACAGGACGAGACCCTACGAGGAGGCCGCCACCCCTCCCCCGACAAAGCCCGAGCCGATGATCCCCCAGGAGCCGACTCCACCCCAGGTCATCGCCCCCGCCACCTCTCCGGTCCCGGCCCCTCGCCCCGAACCGACAGACTTCCCGGCCACGGCCCCTCCGCCCAGCCGGTCGACCACCCCGCTGATCCTCGGCCCCGCCGAATCCCGCCGCTTCGCAGCCACCCAGGCCGTACGCGACGCCGAGGGCGCGGCCCTGATCGTCACCTCCGACCCCACGCTCTGGTCGGAGACGAAGGACGCCCGCGCGAAACTGGGCCCGGTCCTGCTCTACGACCCCTCACACCTCTGCGACACCCCGGCCCGCCTGCACTGGGCCCCCACCACCGGCTGCGAGGACAAGCTGACGGCGGTCGCCAGGGCGGCGGCCCTCCTCGCCCCGATCCGCCCCACGGCGAAGATCGACCAGGCAGTGGCGGACGCGGCCGAAACGCTCCTCCGGAGCTACCTCCACGCCGCGGCCATAGACGGCCGCACCATCCGCCACCTCCACCGCTGGGCCCAGGGCACCCACGTCCAAGACGCCGTACGCACGCTCCGCACTCACCCCAAGGCGGCCCCGGGCTCCGCCGGCGAACTGGAATCGGCTCTCACGTCCCACCCCGAACGCCGGGACATCGCCCAGGAACTGACAGCACGGGCCCTGTCCGCCCTGTCCACGGTCAACGTCCGCGAGTCCTGCACTCCCAACCGAGCGGACTCCCTCGCCTTGGATTCCTTTGTCCACGAGGGAGGAACGCTTTATGTGGTCGGCGACCCCATCGAGGACCCGAAGACGAACCCTTCGGCGATGCCGCTTCTGACGGCCCTCGCCTCAAGCGTGGTCGAGCGTGGCCGGCGCATGGCCGAACGGTCATCCTCCGGCCGCCTCGACCCACCACTCACCCTGATCCTGGACGATGTGGCAGCCGTGGCCCCGCTCCCCCAGCTCCCGGCCCTCCTGACGACCGGCGTGGACCAGGGCCTGCCCACCCTGGCCCTCCTGCGCTCCCGCGAACAGGCCCGATCCCGCTGGCCGCACGACGAACTCCCGGTGTAGCGAGCTCCTGGCAGGGCCTCGGCCGGTCTCAGCTCCGCTCCAGCACGAACTCCAGCTCGGCCTCCCCGGGAGCCTGCGGCAGTGGCACGACCACCCCGCTCGGCACGAACCCCACCTTGCGATAGAAGCCCTGCGCCCTCGGGTTGTCCTGGTGCACGATGAGGCGAATTCGCTCCGCGCCCTGCCCCCAGGCCCACTCCACAGAGGCGTCGAACAGCTCCTTCGCCACCCCGCTCCCCCGCGCCTCGGGCCGCACGAACACCCCGACGAGATGCCCCTGCCGCCGCTCCACGGGAAAGCCGGCCCAGTCCGAGGTCCCGGCTTCCTCCAGCAGTACGGTCACGGAGCCGACCCAGGTCCCGTCGGCCCTCTCTGCGACGAACTGCTGCACTCCACTCGTAGCCCCCTCGGCAGCCCGAGCAGCCCTCTCCTCCCAGAAGGAGTCGGGTTGGCTCACGGCATTGTCGTAGGTCTCCAGAAAGGCGATGGGAGCCACGGGATCCTGCAGGGCGGCCAACCGCAGCTCTTTCACCGCGGGCCACTCGTCAGCGCGTAGGGACCGGACTGTGTAGATATCGGAAGTCGTGTCATTCATGACGCGAGAGTAGACACCAAACGCAGAAAACCCCCGCCGGTTTCCCGGCAGGGGTTCTCTCGCAATATTTGTTCGGCGGCGTCCTACTCTCCCACAGGGTCCCCCCTGCAGTACCATCGGCGCTGTAAGGCTTAGCTTCCGGGTTCGGAATGTAACCGGGCGTTTCCCTCACGCTATGACCACCGAAACACTATGAAACACTCAACCGCACCACACCGTGACCATGGCATGGGGTTGTTCGTGGTTTCAGAACCAACACAGTGGACGCGAGCAACTGAGGACAAGCCCTCGGCCTATTAGTACCAGTCAACTCCACCCATTACTGGGCTTCCATATCTGGCCTATCAACCCAGTCGTCTACTGGGAGCCTTACCCCATCAAGTGGGTGGGAATACTCATCTCGAAGCAGGCTTCCCGCTTAGATGCTTTCAGCGGTTATCCCTCCCGAACGTAGCCAACCAGCCATGCCCTTGGCAGAACAACTGGCACACCAGAGGTTCGTCCGTCCCGGTCCTCTCGTACTAGGGACAGCCCTTCTCAATATTCCTGCGCGCGCAGCGGATAGGGACCGAACTGTCTCACGACGTTCTAAACCCAGCTCGCGTACCGCTTTAATGGGCGAACAGCCCAACCCTTGGGACCGACTCCAGCCCCAGGATGCGACGAGCCGACATCGAGGTGCCAAACCATCCCGTCGATATGGACTCTTGGGGAAGATCAGCCTGTTATCCCCGGGGTACCTTTTATCCGTTGAGCGACGGCGCTTCCACAAGCCACCGCCGGATCACTAGTCCCGACTTTCGTCCCTGCTCGACCCGTCGGTCTCACAGTCAAGCTCCCTTGTGCACTTACACTCACCACCTGATTGCCAACCAGGCTGAGGGAACCTTTGGGCGCCTCCGTTACCCTTTGGGAGGCAACCGCCCCAGTTAAACTACCCATCAGACACTGTCCCCGATCCGGATCACGGACCCGGGTTAGACATCCAGCACGACCAGACTGGTATTTCAACGACGACTCCACCTGAACTGGCGTCCAAGCTTCACAGTCTCCCAGCTATCCTACACAAGCCGAACCGAACACCAATATCAAACTGTAGTAAAGGTCCCGGGGTCTTTCCGTCCTGCTGCGCGAAACGAGCATCTTTACTCGTAGTGCAATTTCACCGGGCCTATGGTTGAGACAGTCGAGAAGTCGTTACGCCATTCGTGCAGGTCGGAACTTACCCGACAAGGAATTTCGCTACCTTAGGATGGTTATAGTTACCACCGCCGTTTACTGGCGCTTAAGTTCTCAGCTTCGCCACACCGAAATGTGACTAACCGGTCCCCTTAACGTTCCAGCACCGGGCAGGCGTCAGTCCGTATACATCGCCTTACGGCTTCGCACGGACCTGTGTTTTTAGTAAACAGTCGCTTCTCGCTGGTCTCTGCGGCCACCCCCAGCTCGAGGAGCAAGTCCTCTCACCAGTGATGGCCCCCCTTCTCCCGAAGTTACGGGGGCATTTTGCCGAGTTCCTTAACCATAGTTCACCCGAACGCCTCGGTATTCTCTACCAGACCACCTGAGTCGGTTTAGGGTACGGGCCGCCATGAAACTCGCTAGAGGCTTTTCTCGACAGCATAGGATCATCCACTTCACCACAATCGGCTCGGCATCAGGTCTCAGACTACGTGTCAGGCGGATTTGCCTACCTGACGTCCTACACCCTTACCCCGGGACAACCACCGCCCGGGATGGACTACCTTCCTGCGTCACCCCATCACTCACCTACTGCAAGTCTGGTCCGTCGGCTCCACCACTCCCCTTTGCCCGAAGGCTCCAGGGCGGCTTCACGGACTTAGCATCGCCTGGTTCAATGTTTGACGCTTCACAGCGGGTACCGGAATATCAACCGGTTATCCATCGACTACGCCTGTCGGCCTCGCCTTAGGTCCCGACTTACCCTGGGCAGATCAGCTTGACCCAGGAACCCTTGGTCAATCGGCGCAAACGTTTCTCACGTTTGTATCGCTACTCATGCCTGCATTCTCACTCGTGAACCGTCCACAACTCGCTTCCGCGGCTGCTTCACCCGGCACACGACGCTCCCCTACCCATCCCAGCGGGCGTTGGCCCTCATGCTGGAATGACACGACTTCGGCGGTACGCTTGAGCCCCGCTACATTGTCGGCGCGGAATCACTAGACCAGTGAGCTATTACGCACTCTTTCAAGGGTGGCTGCTTCTAAGCCAACCTCCTGGTTGTCTCTGCGACTCCACATCCTTTCCCACTTAGCGTACGCTTAGGGGCCTTAGTCGATGCTCTGGGCTGTTTCCCTCTCGACCATGGAGCTTATCCCCCACAGTCTCACTGCCGTGCTCTCACTTACCGGCATTCGGAGTTTGGCTAAGGTCAGTAACCCGGTAGGGCCCATCGCCTATCCAGTGCTCTACCTCCGGCAAGAAACACACGACGCTGCACCTAAATGCATTTCGGGGAGAACCAGCTATCACGGAGTTTGATTGGCCTTTCACCCCTAACCACAGGTCATCCCCCAGGTTTTCAACCCTGGTGGGTTCGGTCCTCCACGAAGTCTTACCTCCGCTTCAACCTGCCCATGGCTAGATCACTCCGCTTCGGGTCTTGAGCGTGCTACTGAAACGCCCTGTTCGGACTCGCTTTCGCTACGGCTACCCCACCCGGGTTAACCTCGCAACACACCGCAAACTCGCAGGCTCATTCTTCAAAAGGCACGCAGTCACGACGCACCGAGTAAACTCGATGCGCGACGCTCCCACGGCTTGTAGGCACACGGTTTCAGGTACTATTTCACTCCGCTCCCGCGGTACTTTTCACCATTCCCTCACGGTACTATCCGCTATCGGTCACCAGGGAATATTTAGGCTTAGCGGGTGGTCCCGCCAGATTCACACGGGATTTCTCGGGCCCCGTGCTACTTGGGTGTTTCTCAAACGAGCCGCTGATGTTTCGACTACGGGGGTCTTACCCTCTACGCCGGACCTTTCGCATGTCCTTCGCCTACATCAACGGTTTCTGACTCGTCTCACAGCCGGCAGACTGTGACAGAGAAATCCCACAACCCCGCATACGCAACCCCTGCCGGGTCTCACACGTATACGGTTTGGCCTCATCCAGTTTCGCTCGCCACTACTCCCGGAATCACGGTTGTTTTCTCTTCCTGCGGGTACTGAGATGTTTCACTTCCCCGCGTTCCCTCCACTTGCCCTATGTGTTCAGGCAAGGGTGACAGCCCATGACGACTGCCGGGTTTCCCCATTCGGACACCCCCGGATCAAAGCCTGGTTGACGACTCCCCGGGGCCTATCGTGGCCTCCCACGTCCTTCATCGGTTCCTGGTGCCAAGGCATCCACCGTGCGCCCTTAAAAACTTGGCCACAGATGCTCGCGTCCACTGTGCAGTTCTCAAACAACGACCAACCACCCATCACCCCGGACCAGCAGATCCGAGTGCACTGGGGTCGGCACTGAAGGCAGCCGTAACCGGCCGTGCCCTCAGACACCCAACAGCGTGCCCGACCGGACTCCGTCCGAAGATCATGCTTTCCACGCTCTGACGAGCAGTACTCACAGCCTCCGACCCGGAAACCCAGCCGAATAATCAACGTTCCACCCATGAGCAACCAGCACCGGACGTTCGCCGGTGTACTGGCCTCTGACCGTGTCCCGAAGAACCCGGTAAGAAATGCTCCTTAGAAAGGAGGTGATCCAGCCGCACCTTCCGGTACGGCTACCTTGTTACGACTTCGTCCCAATCGCCAGTCCCACCTTCGACAGCTCCCTCCCACAAGGGGTTGGGCCACCGGCTTCGGGTGTTACCGACTTTCGTGACGTGACGGGCGGTGTGTACAAGGCCCGGGAACGTATTCACCGCAGCAATGCTGATCTGCGATTACTAGCAACTCCGACTTCATGGGGTCGAGTTGCAGACCCCAATCCGAACTGAGACAGGCTTTTTGAGATTCGCTCAGCCTCACGGCATCGCAGCTCATTGTACCTGCCATTGTAGCACGTGTGCAGCCCAAGACATAAGGGGCATGATGACTTGACGTCGTCCCCACCTTCCTCCGAGTTGACCCCGGCAGTCTCCTGTGAGTCCCCATCACCCCGAAGGGCATGCTGGCAACACAGAACAAGGGTTGCGCTCGTTGCGGGACTTAACCCAACATCTCACGACACGAGCTGACGACAGCCATGCACCACCTGTACACCGACCACAAGGGGGCGACCATCTCTGGCCGTTTCCGGTGTATGTCAAGCCTTGGTAAGGTTCTTCGCGTTGCGTCGAATTAAGCCACATGCTCCGCTGCTTGTGCGGGCCCCCGTCAATTCCTTTGAGTTTTAGCCTTGCGGCCGTACTCCCCAGGCGGGGAACTTAATGCGTTAGCTGCGGCACCGACGACGTGGAATGTCGCCAACACCTAGTTCCCACCGTTTACGGCGTGGACTACCAGGGTATCTAATCCTGTTCGCTCCCCACGCTTTCGCTCCTCAGCGTCAGTAATGGCCCAGAGATCCGCCTTCGCCACCGGTGTTCCTCCTGATATCTGCGCATTTCACCGCTACACCAGGAATTCCGATCTCCCCTACCACACTCTAGTCTGCCCGTATCGAATGCAGACCCGGGGTTAAGCCCCGGGCTTTCACATCCGACGCGACAGACCGCCTACGAGCTCTTTACGCCCAATAATTCCGGACAACGCTCGCGCCCTACGTATTACCGCGGCTGCTGGCACGTAGTTAGCCGGCGCTTCTTCTGCAGGTACCGTCACTCTCGCTTCTTCCCTGCTGAAAGAGGTTTACAACCCGAAGGCCGTCATCCCTCACGCGGCGTCGCTGCATCAGGCTTTCGCCCATTGTGCAATATTCCCCACTGCTGCCTCCCGTAGGAGTCTGGGCCGTGTCTCAGTCCCAGTGTGGCCGGTCGCCCTCTCAGGCCGGCTACCCGTCGTCGCCTTGGTGAGCCACTACCTCACCAACAAGCTGATAGGCCGCGGGCTCATCCTTCACCGCCGGAGCTTTCCACCACCAGACCATGCGGCCGGTGGTTGTATCCGGTATTAGACCCCGTTTCCAGGGCTTGTCCCAGAGTGAAGGGCAGATTGCCCACGTGTTACTCACCCGTTCGCCACTAATCCACCCCGAAGGGCTTCATCGTTCGACTTGCATGTGTTAAGCACGCCGCCAGCGTTCGTCCTGAGCCAGGATCAAACTCTCCGTGAATGTGTACCCGTAATCGGGTCGACACCACGAGAGCGGTGCAAGAGGAGGAATGATCCTCTCGCACACAGCGTCCTCACTGTGTTTACTTCAAAGGAACCTCGCCCCAACCAGACGAACTGGCCGGAGACGGGGTATCAACATATCTGGCGTTGATTTTTGGCACGCTGTTGAGTTCTCAAGGAACGGACGCTTCCTTTGTACTCACCCGAGTATCTTCTCGGGCTTTCCTCCGGGCAGTTTCCCTTCGGTCTTGCGTTTCCGACTCTATCAGATCCTTTTCCGATCCGATTTCCTCGGTGCTTTCCAGGTTCCCGCTCTCGCGTTTCCCTTTCCGGCGATGTTGACTCTATCAGATCCTCGGTTTCCCTCGGTCCCGACTCCCAGTCAACTGGGTTTGTCCTCGCGGCCGTTGGGCCGTTCCGACGTTTCAAACCTTAGCGGATCTGCTCGGCAGTTCCCAATCGGGGCCGCCGAACCCCATTCGAATTGAATTCGGGCACGCCGAATTCGATCCCGTTGGGAGATCCTGCTGTTGGCTTGGGTGCCGCTTGAGCGGCGGAGGTGCTGTCGCAGAACCGTTACGGCTCCGTGGCAACCCGAAGAACTTTACGCATCGACGGGCGGACTGTCAAGCATCCCCTGGGTGAGCCGCAGTCAAACCTCGAACTCGCCCCCAAGTATGCCTTCAGTCAAGGTCGTTGAGGCGGCCGCCCGCGTCATGCTGGGTCTCCTCGACCCGTCGCAGGAGCCTGGTCAGCACCTCACCCAGGACCGTTCGCTCCACGGGAGACAGGTCCTGGAGGAGGTCCTCCTCGAAGACCGAGGCGCGACGCATGGCCTCCAGCCACTTCTCGCGCCCCTCGGTGGTCAGCTCCACGATGACGCGGACGCGGTTGTTCTCGTCGCGCTCCCTCGTCACCAGGCCCTCGGCCACCATGCGGTCGATGCGGTGGGTCATGGCGGCCGGAGTGAGACCCAACCGCTTGGCGAGGTCGCTCGGGCCCATGCGGTAGGGGGCGCCGGAGAGCACGAGGGCCTTGAGGACCTCCCACTCGGCGTTGCTGATGCCGAGGCCGGCGGTCTGGCGGCCGTAGGCCACGTTCATACGACGGTTCAGGCGTGAGAGCGCCGAGACGATCTTCTCGACCTGGGGGTCGAGGCCCTGGAACTCGCGCTGGTAGCCGGCGATCTGCTCTTCGAGTGTCGGCTCGTCGGTGCCGGGGGTGTCGCCCATCTCCGCAGTATGGCACGCGGGCTTGGCATCGAAGTCCTTCGGGATGTACTGTTTAGGTCTAAGTTTTAGCTTCGAAGTCTTCAGCTCTAACCTCTTGCTGTGGGCTTCCCCTTACCTAGGCAGGTGAACGTGACCAGGGGGTTGGGCGCAGCGATGCGTCGGATTCATGTGGGTAACGCGCTGAGCGCGTTCGGACTCGGCTTCACCGTCCCGTATCTGTACGTCTATGTGGCGCAGGTGCGGGAGCTCGGTGCCACGACCGCGGGGCTGATGCTGGCCGTCTTCGCCGTGGCGGCGCTGGTGGTGCTTCCCTTCGCCGGACGGGCCATAGTCCGGCGGGGCCCGCTTCCGGTGCTGCTCGCCGCCTTGGTCACCGCCGCCGTCGGCGCGCTGAGTCTGGGCCTGGCCACGAGTGCGACGACCGTGTTGCTCTCCGCGGCGGCGCTCGGGGCCGGGCAGGCCGTGATGCAGCCGGCGCTTGCCACGATGATCGTCGACTGCTCGACGACGGACACGCGGTCGAGAGCCTTCGCCACCCAGTTCTTTCTGCAGAACCTCGGGCTGGGCATAGGTGGACTCATAGGCGGCCATCTCGTCGACCCCACACGCGCCGATTCCTTCACGCTGCTGTTCGCGATCGAGGCGGCGATGTTCCTGCTGCTGGCCGGAGTGATGGCGACGGTCCGGATACCGCGTGCCCCGAAGGTCGAGAAGGTTCCGGCCGGGGCGGGGTCCGCGCAGGGGAGCTGGAAGCAGTTGCTCGGCAACCGGGCCATGGTGCAGCTGTGTGTGCTGGGCTTCGTGCTGTTCTTCGCCTGCTACGGGCAGTTCGAGTCGGGGCTCAGCGCCTACGGGGTCGAGGCGGTCGGGATATCGACGTCCGCGCTCGGTACGGCGCTGGCGGCGAACACAGCGATGATCGTGGTCGCGCAGTTCGCCGTGCTGAGGTTCGTGGAGCGTCGCCGGCGGTCGCGGATGATCGCGGTGGTCGGGCTGATCTGGGCCGTGGCGTGGGGTGTGGCCGGGTTCGCCGGGCTGGGCGAAGTGAGCCAGACCATGGCGACCGCCGCGTTCGTGTCGACGTACGCGTTGTTCGGGCTCGGTGAGGCCATGTTGTCGCCGACCGTGGCGCCCTTGGTGGCGGATCTGGCGCCGACCGGGATGGCTGGGCAGTACAACTCCGCTTTCGCCCTGGTGAAGCAGCTCGCGCTGGCGGTGGGGCCGGCGGTGGGCGGGCCCATGGGGGCGTCGCTGCACAGGCCGTATGTCGTGCTGTTTCTGCTGTTCTCGCTGGGGATCAGTGTGCTGGCGGTTCGGCTGGGTCGGGAGCTGACAGCCGTGCAGGATCAGCCGTCGCTCGGGCGGGGGCGCGTGGTCGCGCGGGGTGGCGCGACCACCGAGCCGGTCGCCGTGCGCGCCTGAGGGGTTTCTTCGCCCCCGCCGGGAGATCGTGGGTGCCGCCTGGTTACGTCGTGGCGCGCGGGAGTGCGAACTCGCACCACACCGCCTTGCCGCCGCCCGGGGTGCGGCGGCTGCCCCAGTTGGAGGCGATCGTGGCGATGATGGCGATGCCTCGGCCGGACTCGTCGCCGGGTTCGGCTCGGCGGCGGCGGGGGAGGTGGTCGTCGCCGTCGGTGACCTCGACGATGAGGCGGCGGTCGGTGCGGCGCAGGCGCAGGCGCATCGGTGGGGTGCCGTGCTGGAGGGAGTTCGCCACCAGTTCGCTGGCGGCGAGGACGCCCAGGTCGTGGAGTTCGGGAGGGAAGCGCCAGCTGGTCAGGACTCCGGAGGCGAAGGCTCGGGCTCGGGGGGCCGCTTCCACGCCGCCCAGCAGTTCGAGTGCCGCGTTGCGGAAGAGTTCGCCGTCGGGGCCCGTGCGGGACGGGTGCTGGAGGACCAGTACCGCCACGTCGTCGTCGTGGTCCGCCGTGACGCCCGTGGAGCGTACGAGGCGGTCGCAGATCACCTGGGGGGTGCCGGTGGCGCCCGCCAGCGCGCGCTCCAGGGCGGCGATGCCTTCGTCCAGGTCCTCGTTGCGGCGTTCGACCAGGCCGTCCGTGTAGAGGACGGCCGTGGAGCCGGGGCCCAGGGGGATCGAGCCCGAGGAGTGCATCCAGCCGCCCGTGCCGAGGGGTGGGCCGGTGGGCTCGTCGGCGCGCTGGACCATGCCGCTCTCGTCGCGGACGAGGATCGGGAGGTGGCCGGCCGAGGCATAGACCAGGCGGCCCTCGTTGGGGTCGTGGACGGCGTAGGCGCAGGTGGCGATCTGGTTGGCGTCGATCTCCATGGCGAGGCCGTCCAGGAGTTGGAGCACCTCGTGCGGAGGGAGGTCCAGGCGGGCGTAGGCGCGGACCGCTGTGCGGAGCTGGCCCATGACGGCCGCCGCGCGGACGCCTCTGCCCATGACGTCGCCGATGACGAGGGCCGTGCGGCCGCCGCCGAGGGTGATCACGTCGTACCAGTCGCCGCCGACCGCGGTCTCCGTGCCGCCGGGGTGGTAGACGGCGGCGATGCGCAGGTCGTCCGGCTCCTCCAGTTCCTGGGGGAGGAGGGATCGCTGGAGGGTGACGGCGGTTTCGCGCTGGCGGCGTTCGCTGGCGCGCAGGCGCTCGGCGGCCTCGGCGTGGTCGGTGACGTCGGCAGCGAAGATGAGGACGCCGCCGTCGCCGGGCTTGGCGCCGATCGGTACGTCGACGGGCGTGCAGGTGATCGTGTACGAGCGGCCGCTGGGGGCCTTGCGGGACTTGACCGTGCGTGGCCGGGAGCTGCGCAGCACCTGGTCGAGGAGCGGGAGCAGGCCGAGGGTGTCCAGCTCGGGCAGGGCCGCGCGGGCGGGTTCGCCGAGGGGGCGGATGCCGAAGGCCGCCGTATAGGCGTCGTTGACGTACGCGATGCGGTGGTCCGGGCCGTGGACGAGGGCGACGAGGGCCGGGATGCGGTCGAGGACCTCGCGGGTGGGGAGGTCGTCGACCGCGGGGCCGGCCGGGATGTCGTCCGGGGACGGGGTGGCGTCCGTCGGTCGTTCGGCGCGGGCCGCGGGCACGGAGCCTTCGCCGCGCCGATCCGGGGAGTCCCCCCTCCGGTCCGGGGTGACCGTGTGTTCGGTCCGCGCTGCGGCGCGGCGCTGCGTACCGGGGAGCCGGGCGCTCCAGCGCGTGAAGTTCACCGAATCCTTGCCTCGTGCCTCGTGTTGTTGTCTGCGACCGGTTCCGGATCCGGCCGGGGTCCGGGTTGCCCCGGGGTACGGCGGTGGGGGCGCCGGGTGGTGATGGGTGGGTGTTTCGTGGGCGTGGTGGTGGGCCTCGCCCGAGGTCGTCGGTACGTCATGGATCACGTCGGGAACCAGTCTGGCCGACCGGACCGACATCCGTCAGACGTCGGCCTGAACGGTGGAGTTCCTGGATCCGGTCAGGACGACCCCTTCGGGTCCTCAGGAGTCTTTCCACCGGCAGCCAGTTCGAACTCCGCACGGGGATGTTCGAGTGATCCGAGGGAGACGATCTCCCGCTTGAAGAGCCCGGAGAGGGTCCACTCGGCGAGGACGCGGGCCTTGCGGTTGAAGGTCGGCACCCTGCTCAGGTGGTAGACGCGGTGCATGAACCAGGCAGGGTAGCCCTTCAGCTTCCGCCCGTAGACATGTGCGACGCCCTGGTGCAGGCCGAGGGAGGCGACCGAGCCGACGTACTTGTGGGAGTACGCCTGGAGGGTCTGGCCGCGCAGGGAGCGGACGATGTTGTCGCCGAGGGTCCGGGCCTGGCGTACGGCGTGCTGGGCGTTCGGGGCGGTCTCCTTGCCGGGCTCGGCCGTGACGTCGGGGACGGCGGCCGCGTCGCCTGCCGCCCACGCGTGCGAGACGCCTTCCACGGACAGCTCGGGGGTGCACTTCAGGCGTCCGCGCTCGTTCAGCGGGAGGTCTGTGGCGGCGAGGATCGGGTGCGGTTTGACGCCGGCCGTCCAGACGACCGTGCGGGTCGGGAAGCGGGACCCGTCGCTGAGGACGGCGACGCGGTCCGCGCAGGAGTCGAGGCGGGTGTGCAGGCGTACGTCGATGTTGCGGCGACGCAGTTCGGTGACCGTGTAGCGGCCCATCTCCTCGCCGACCTCGGGGAGGATGCGGTCGGAGGCCTCCACGAGGATCCACTTCATGTCGTCGGGCTGGACGTTGTGGTAGTAGCGCGCGGTGTAGCGGGCCATGTCCTCCAGCTCGCCGAGCGCCTCCACGCCGGCGTAGCCGCCGCCCACGAAGACGAAGGTCAGGGCCGCGTCGCGGATCGCGGGGTCGCGGGTGGAGGAGGCGATGTCCATCTGTTCGATGACGTGGTTGCGCAGCCCGATGGCCTCTTCGACGGTCTTGAAGCCGATGGCGTACTCGGCGAGCCCGGGGATGGGCAGCGTGCGCGAGATCGAACCGGGGGCGAGGACGAGTTCGTCGTACGTCAGCTGCTCGGAGCCGGCGCCCTCCTCCTCGGTGGCGAGGGTGGTGAGGGTCGCCGTGCGCTTGGCGTGGTTGATGGCCGTGGCCTCGCCGATGACGACCTTGCACTGGTCGAGGACGCGCCTGAGCGGTACGACGACATGGCGGGGGGAGATGGAGCCCGCGGCGGCTTCCGGAAGGAAGGGTTGATACGTCATATAAGGGTCGGGGGAGACGACGACGATCTCGATGTCGCCTCGCGTCAGTTCTTGTTTGAGCTGCTTCTGCAGACGCAGGGCGGTGTACAGCCCGACGTAGCCGCCGCCGACGATGAGGATGCGCATCCGTTCCTTCACCATCCCATGACGCACCCAGCTCGTTGGTTTGTCCACAGCCCCGGCAATTTGTGTGACCGGTGATCCAGGGGGCGCGGGGTTGGCCGATTTACCGGAGTGCGAGGCAGGTGCGCAGGTCAGATGGTGTGAGACGGGTAGCAGGAGGGGGCGCAAACGGGACGTATCAGGCCCGTACTCCAATCGAGGGGCGCTCCGTGCGGAACCTGCCCCTTCTGAATTGACTCCCTCTCAACTATGTTCGTGTGTCGACGGGGTGTAAGGGGGGATGCGTTCGGAGGTCGTCCGGGTTTCGGTTCGGCGATGTTTGATTCTGTTCGGACATCGAAGGCGCCGAAGCGTGCCGGGTTCGGCCGACGAGTGCTCGTTCCAGCGCTCCGGCTTCCGATGACGGGGAGTGTCTCCGGGGGGAGACGTCATTACCGGGGGATCACATATGCATATTCAGGACTCTCATTGGCCGTCCGCCGTCGCGCATGCGCACGGCGGTGCGGTGAGCGCGGCGGTTGGCAGCGGACGCGGGAATGTCGCGCGTTCGACTCCGCTGCGGGTGGACGCACAGCGCAATCTGGAGCACGTACTGCGTGCGGCGCGCGAGGTCTTCGGCGAGCTGGGGTACGGCGCGCCGATGGAGGACGTGGCGCGGCGCGCGAGGGTGGGTGTCGGCACGGTGTACCGGCGCTTCCCCAGCAAGGACGTACTGGTCCGGCGCATAGCCGAGGAGGAGACCTCCCGGCTGACCGAGCAGGCCCGGGCCGCGCTCGGCCAGGAGGACGAGCCGTGGTCGGCGCTCTCGCGGTTCCTGCGGACGTCGGTGGCCTCGGGCGCGGGGCGGCTGCTGCCGCCGCAGGTGCTGCGCGTCGGGGTCGCCGAGGAGGACGCGGACGAGGTCGTGGCCGACGAGGCGCGGGTGCCGCAGCAGCGGTCCCAGCCGACGGCGGAGTTGCGGCTGGTGTCGGGGGAGGTCGGCGGGGGTTCCTCCGTCGGGTCTCCTGCCGATGACGCCGGGGCGTCCGCGCTGCTCGAGGTCGTGGGGCAGTTGGTGGACCGCGCTCGGGCAGCGGGTGAGCTGCGGGCGGACGTGACCGTGGCGGATGTGCTGCTGGTGATCGCCACGGCTGCGCCTTCTCTGCCGGATGCGGCGCAGCAGGCTGCGGCGTCTGCGCGGTTGCTCGACATTCTGTTGGAGGGGTTGCGGTCTCGGCCGGTCTGAGTGTCGTGTCGGGGTGAGGGTCGGTGCGAGTACCGGCCCGAGTTCCGGTGTGAGGCCGGTGCGAAGTGAGGCTGTGGGGCGGTGGGGGTGCCCGTGAGTGGGATCGCCCCCGCCGCCCCTACCCGTCCCATCCCTGGGGGCTGCGCCCCCAGACCCCCCGCCCGGCTGGTTCGTTGGCTGCCGGCCCGTGGGGCTTCTCGCGCCCACGCGGCGGAGCCGCAAATCGATACGGCGCCCCGCCCCTGACGGGGCACTGTCCTCGTTCGGGTGGATCCGTGGATCACACTCCTCGCCGGCCCCTCAGACGAGTGGTATGTACGTACTGCCCGGCCTGACCAAAAGCCAATATGGCACTCTGACCCGGTGTTCGGGACCGGGTCGGCAGGCGGCGGGGGCTTTCCGCGATGAGCGTTTACGGGCAGAACGAATCGCGGGGCGACGGTGACGCGGAGGCCGGGGCGCCGGAGTCGCCGCAGGTGCCGAGCCAGGGTGGTCGGGCGGGAGGCACGGCACGGCCGGGCGGTGGGGGTCCCGCACGGCCGGGCGGTGGGGTTCCCGCGCAGTGGGACCGCCTCGACGCGGCGTACGACACCGGATACGACTCGGGTGTTCTGCCCGCTCCCCGGCGGCGGCCCCGCTCCGACGCCGATCTCATCGCGCGGATGCGCGGCGGCGACGACACGGCGTACGAGGAGCTGTACCGGCGCCATGCGGAGGCGGTGCGCCGGTATGCGCGTACCTGCTGCCGGGACGCGTACACCGCGGACGATCTGACCGCCGAGGTCTTCGCCCGGATGCTGCAGGCCGTGCGCAGGGGCTCCGGGCCCGAGCACGCCGTGCGGGCCTATCTGCTGACCTCCGTGCGGCGGGTCGCCGCGACCTGGACCCGTTCCGCCAAGCGGGAGCAACTGGTCGACGACTTCGCGGTGTTCGCGGCGCAGGCCTCGCGCGGTGGCGAGGTGTCGGACAGCGACACGATGGACCTCGGCGCGGACGTACGGGCGATGCACGAGGCCGAGCAGTCCCTCGCCATGCGGGCGTTCCGGTCGCTGCCCGAGCGGTGGCAGGCCGTGCTGTGGCACACCGAGGTCGAGGACGAATCGCCGAGCGAGGTCGCCACGGTCTTCGGGCTCGACGCCAACGGCACGCGGGTGCTCGCCAGCCGTGCGCGCGAGGGCCTCAAGCAGGCCTATCTCCAGGCCCACGTCAGCGCCACGCTCGCCGGCGACTCCGCGGAGTGCGCGCGCTACGCCGACCGCCTCGGCGCGTACGCCCGAGGGAGCCTGCGCACCCGGGCCGAGCGGGGTCTGCGCAAGCACCTGGAGGAGTGCGCCAAGTGCCGACTGGCCGCCGGGCAGATCAAGGAGGTCGCGAGCGGCATCCCCGCTGTCGTACCGGTCGCGGTCATCGGGTGGTTCGGAGCCGCCGGGTACGCGAAGGTGGCCGCGCTCGTCGCCGGGGGCGCCGGGGCGGCCGGGGCCGCGGGTGCCGCCTCCGCCGCGGGCGGGGGTTCCGGCGGGGCGGGCGCCGGCAGCGGTGCGGCGGCCTCCGAGGCGGCCGCCGCGCCCGTGAAGGCCGGGGTCGCCGCGGGTGTCGTCGCCGTGGCCGCGGCGGCGGTGGCGATCGCGCTGGTCGCCAGCGAGGACGAGCCGAAGGACCGGGCGGCCAACCCGCCGCCGGTCACCCGGGCCGTCGAGTCCACGCCCGGGC
Source organism: Streptomyces graminofaciens (assembly GCF_030294945.1). NCBI lineage: Bacteria > Bacillati > Actinomycetota > Actinomycetes > Kitasatosporales > Streptomycetaceae > Streptomyces > Streptomyces graminofaciens. The sequence continues at coordinate 6,498,969 of NZ_AP018448.1, forward strand.
CGTCGGACCGCCCGTCGACGCCCCCGGAGGAGCCCTCCGCTCCGCCGATCGCGCCGGCCGCCGCCCCCGCGACCACACCGTCGACCACTCCGCCCTCGGGGCCCAGCCCGAAGCGGACGCCCACCCCAACCCCCACGCCGACACCGTCAAAGGCCTCACCCACCCCCACGCCGCCCTCCACCTCGACACCCACGCCCCCTCCGCCCCCGGTCCCGGCCGTCTACCGGTGGAGCGAGCTGGAGTACGCCCTCACCGGCGACGGCACCAAGCCCGAGATGCGGCTGGGCGAGAGCACCTGGGTGTGGCAGCGGTACGGCGTGTCGATCGCCGAGAAGAGTTACGCGCACGGGGTCACCGTCCACGGCCTCTCCTCCGTCACGATCGACCTGAACCGCTCGTGCGACGCCTTCGACGCCCTCGTCGGTGTCGACGACACGACCGCCGGGCTCGGCAAGGTCTACTTCTCCGTCTACGGCGACGGGGTCCGGCTCTGGAGATCCGGCCTGGTCGAGGGCGGCGACCCGGCGCTCCCGGTCCATGTGAACCTCGCCGGGCGCGAGACCGTACGGCTGGTCGTCGAACCGCACAGCCACTTCGACGCGGTGACGTTGGCGGACTGGGCCGAGTCGCGGTTCACCTGCGGGTAGTCGGCGGCCGCCCGGTGCGGCGAGAGGGCGCCGCATGGCGTCGCGCGGCGGAGGGGTACCTCCCGCTCGAGCGGGGCCGAGAGTGGGGGGGCGTGCTCTCGGCGTGCCGGGCGCACGCCCTCGTGCTGGTTGTACGCGGGCCTGTGTCCGGTGCGGTGAGCGGGGGCACCTCCCACTCCCTTGAGGCAGTGAGGGAGCGTGCATCGCGTCGCGCGGCAGGCGGGAATTTGACGACAGGCTCTAGGCCCGTCGGGCCGTCGCCCCCGTCCCCAGTGCCCCGCGTTGCGGAGTGATACCCGCGGGGACCGCGCGCTGCCTCGCCGGGGTGCCCGTCCAGCAGGTGCCGCGGCGGGAGAGCAGGCGGCGGAGCCAGAGTTCGAGGGAGACGAGGTCGGCGAGGCCGTCCAGGGGCAGGGGTTCGCCGTCGGCGGCGGCGCGCAGGGCCTTGCGGACGACCCGGGCCTCCACCAGGCCGGCCTGGGCGAGCAGCGGGGTGTCGAAGAGGGTCAGGAGCGAATCGGCGGCGACCCTCAGGCCCGTACGGGCGGCGGCCGCCGAGGTGGCGTGCGAGGGCGCGCCCCAGCCCGTCGGGAGGTCGGTGACGCCGGCGCCCTCCAGGACCGTGCGGAGGATGGCCGCGCGGGCGCCGGGCTGGACGCGCAGGGCCTCGGGCAGGGCGCGGCAGGCGCGGACGACCTGGTTGTCGAGGAAGGGGGCGTGCAGGCGCTGGGAGCGGATCTCGGCGGCCTGTTCGAGGACGCGGAGGTCGGCGGCGTGGCGGGCCAGGGCGGCGCGGGCGCGGTAGTCGCCGGGGCGCTGGCCGGGGCCGACGCTCGGGCGGCCGGTGACGGTCTGGAGGCGAATCGATACTTCTGCCAGTGCCTCGCCGGTCAGCCAGCGGGCGGCGGGGCCCGGTCTCGCCCAGGTGAGGGCCGCGAGCGAGGCTCCGACCGCGCCCCCGGGCTCCTCGAAGCGGCGCTGCATGAGGCGGTCGGCGAGGCTTTCCACCCCGGCGCGGTACGGGGTGCGGGCCAGCTTCCGTGCCGCGCCGTAGACGCGGGCCGGGACCAGTACCGAGCCGTCGGCCTTCGCGAGGGCCGCGACCGGGCGGACCAGGTGGCGACGCTTGCGGTCCATCAGGAGGTCGGCGAGGCGGGCGGGGTGGGCGTCGAGGACCTGGCGGGCGCCGTAGCCGGTGAAGTGGTCGGCGCTGCCGGAGGCGAGGCGCGCGCGGTGTCGGACCGCCATGATCAGCGAGGGGCCGGGCTCGTCCGTCAGCGGGCCGTCGAGGTCCGCGTACGGGAGGACCTCCTCGCCGCCCGTCACGACCACGTGGTGGAGGCGGGGGTTGGCGGCGAGGGTGCCCGCGCGCTCCAGTTCTGCTTCGCGGCCGGAGGTGGCGAGGTCGTTGAAGGTGACGGCGAGGAGGCGTTCGCCCGCGCCGGTGCCGTGGCCCAGGAGCGTGCCGGGGGCGCCCGGGAGGCCCGCCGCGAGGAGGGCCAGGGTGCCGGAGGCGGGGCCGCCGGAGAGGTCGGCGCCGAGGCCGGGGGCGGGCATGCCGCGCGCGGCCCGGCGCTCGGCGGGGCCCATGCCGGGTACCGGCCCCGGGTCGACGTCCGGAACGTGCCGCGGGGCCGCCAGACGCACGCGTACTGCTTCTACGAGGGAGTCCCTTACGGCGTCCACCGCGCCGGCCGGGTCGGCGGCGGGGGCGGCGACCGCGAGGGAGGCGACGGGCTCGTACCCGGCGATCTCGCGCGCCCCGGCGCGCAGGATCAGCGCATGCCCCGGGGGAATGCGGCGCACGCCGTCGTACGGGGTGGAGTCATGGAGGGCGTCCGGTACGTCGGGGGCGGCGAGGAGCGCCGCGAGGTGCCCGAAGTCGAGGTTGGCCTCGATGAGGTCGGCGAGCGGGAGGGCGGCCGTCGCGTACGCCGTGCCGCCGGCCCACGGGGTGTGGAAGACGGGGCGGGCACCGGCGAGGTCGCCGCAGACGGTCACGCGGCGGCCGACCTGGACGACGGCCGTGTAGCTGCCGGGCCAGGCGGTCAGATGGCGAAGTGCCCCGCCGCGGGCGGCGAACAGTCCCACGCGCAGCTGTTCGTCGGAGGCTCCGCAGATGCCGAGGACCGCGATCCTGGTCTGTTCGTCGGCCTGCACGACACGCACCTCGTCGGGGCGCCAGTCGCCGACGGCCCACAGCGGATCGGGGTCGCCCCACAGGAGTTGGGAGCCGACCGGGTGCACGGTCTCGCCGTCGAATCCGGTCGCTCCGGCCGACCCGGTCATGGGGGTGCCGGCGGCGGTACTGCTCCATCCCACCAACCACCGCATCGACGCCTCCACAGACTGTGGACAACCAGTGCACCGTACGAACGGCACCCATGCTGCCACGAAGGACGCCTGTCGGAGGGCGTGTGGGACGGCTTGTGCACCGGTAGATGCGCCCCCGGTAGACCCCGAGTGCTCCCCCACCAGCCCCAAGGGGCGCCCCCTGAAGGCTCGTTCGGCGAACGGCGGGGCGGAAGGGCGACGGAGGATCAGCTGAAGATCGCGCGGCGGGTCGCTGGGAGATCGCCGGACGGTCGCCAGAGAGCGACCCCGGTTCTACGACGTGAATGCGCCCCCGATACGCTCCCCTACGACACCCCATGCGCCCTCAAGTGGCGTGGTCGGAGCGGTAATCGGACCCCAGGGCCACCGTCGATTTTCGGCCAAATCGGGAACAGAGGGCACAGTCGGCGCACACCCTGTGCGAGCCCCGGCGACCACGGACTGTCAACGCACAGTCCGGGAGGCGGAGTTCGCCCCCCGGACCGGTCCGCCGCCCGCGGGGATGGAGGCGGCGGTGTCCCCCAGCCCACTGGATCCAGTACAGCGGGCCGACCCACGCACGACCATGGAAGCGCTCCCTCGATGGCCGGAGAAGAGCGCACGGCCGGGCGCACGGCCACACAGCGGGAGCACGTGGCAACACTCCGTGCATTGTCCGTACTTTCTTACGGACCACAAACACGCCATCCGGATTTGGGCCCCTTAACGCTTGGGATGCGGCGAACTACGCTGGGTTGTACGAATGCCGCGTGCCTATGCCGCCGCGGCAGCCGTCTGTTCGAGGGGTGGCGCAATGTCCAGGGAGCAACGCGGGCCGAACGAAAAGCTCGGCGCCGTTCTCGCCCTCGCGGGAATCAGCAACGCAGGACTCGCGCGTCGCGTCAACGATCTTGGCGCTCAACGCGGGTTGACACTTCGCTACGACAAGACCTCGGTGGCGCGGTGGGTCTCCAAGGGCATGGTGCCCCAGGGCGCCGCGCCGCATCTCATCGCGGCCGCGATCGGCCAGAAGCTCGGCCGCCCCGTGCCGCTCCACGAGATCGGCCTGGCGGACGCGGATCCCGCACCGGAGGTGGGCCTCGCCTTCCCCCGGGACGTCGGACAGGCGGTGAAGTCGGCGACCGAGCTGTACCGCCTCGACCTCGCCGGGCGCCGGGCCGGCTCCGGCGGCATCTGGCAGTCCCTCGCCGGATCGTTCGCGGTGAGCGCGTACGCGACGCCCGCCTCACGCTGGCTCATAACCCCGGCCGACAGTTCGGTGGCGCGGGAGGCATCCTCCGCGGAGGGCTCCGGGTCGCCGCTGAAGGTCGGCCACAGCGATGTGCGGAAGCTGCGGGAGGCCGCCGAGGACGCCAGGCGCTGGGACTCCAAGTACGGGGGCGGCGACTGGCGTTCTTCGATGGTGCCGGAGTGCCTTCGGGTCGAGGCCGCGCCGCTGCTGCTCGGGGCGTACTCCGACGAGGTCGGTCGCGCCCTGTTCGGAGCGTCTGCGGAACTCACCCGCCTCGCAGGGTGGATGGCTTTTGACACGGGTCAACAGGAGGCCGCGCAGCGGTACTACATCCAGGCGCTGAGGCTCGCGCGCGCCGCGGCGGACGTGCCGCTGGGCGGCTATGTCCTCGCGACGATGTCGCTGCAGGCGACCTACCGGGGCTTCGGCGACGAGGGCGTCGACCTCGCGCAGGCCGCCCTGGAGCGCAACCGCGGCCTCGCCACGGCCCGCACGATGAGCTTCTTCCGGCTCGTCGAGGCACGGGCCCACGCGCGCGCGGGTGACGCCCAGGCGGCCGGGGCGGCCCTGAAGGCCGCCGAGGGCTGGCTGGAGCGGGCCCGGGACGGCGACCACGATCCGTCCTGGCTCGGGTTCTACGGCTACGACCGGTTCGCCGCGGACGCCGCGGAGTGCTACCGCGATCTCAAGGCGCCGCGTCAGGTCCGCCGCTTCACCGAGCAGGCGCTGTCGCGGCCGACGGAGGAGTTCGTACGCTCGCACGGGCTGCGGCTCGTCGTGTCGGCGGTCGCCGAGCTGGAATCGGGCAACCTCGATGCGGCGTGTGAGCAGGGGGTGCGGGCGGTGGAGGTCGCGGGGCGCATCTCCTCGGCTCGCACGACCGAGTATGTGAAGGATCTTCTGCATCGGCTGGAGCCGTACGGGGACGAGCCGCGAGTGATCGAGCTGCGGGAGAGGGCGCGGCCCCTGTTGATGACGCCGGCGTAGTTTTCGGGTGCCCACTCGTCTGCCGGGTCGGTGCCTGTTTCGCGGCCGCGGGTGGATTGTGGCTGGTCACGCCCACGCGACGCAGCCCTATATCGGCACCGCCCCGTGCCCCTCTGGGGCGCGGCCCTGCGTGACCGGGGTCATGAAGACGTCTTCCGGGTTTGAGGGCATTGTCAGTGGTGCAGTGCACTATCGAATGCGGGAGGTGGGGTGCGTGCCGAGGCAGGTCGTGTACGACTGTGACGTGCTCGTGGTCGGCGGTGGGATCGTCGGGCTGTCCACGGCGTATGCGATCACGCGGGCGGCGCCTGGCACGCGGGTCACCGTGCTGGAGAAGGAGCCCGGGCCCGCCCGGCACCAGACGGGGCGGAACAGCGGGGTCATCCACAGCGGGATCTACTACCGGCCCGGGTCGCTGAAGGCGCGGTACGCGGTCAAGGGCGCCGCCGAGATGGTGAAGTTCTGCGCCGAGTACGGCATCGCCCACGCCGTCACCGGGAAGCTGATCGTCGCGACGGAGAAATCCGAGCTGCCTCGGCTGCACGCGCTGGTCCAGCGCGGGCGGGAGAACGGGATTCCGGTGCGGGAGCTGGGCCCCGCCCAGATAGCCGAGTACGAGCCGGAGGTGCGCGGGCTCGCCGCCATACACGTCGGGACCACCGGGATCTGTGACTTCGTGGGGGTCGCCCGGCAGCTCGCGCGGGCCTCCGGCGCGGAGATCCGGTACGGGGCCGAGGTCGAGCGGATCGACCGGCGGGCCTCGCTGGGGGTCGCCGTGCGGATCCGGGGCGGAGACGTCGTACGCGGGCGGGTGCTGGTGAACTGCGCCGGGCTGCACTGCGACGAGGTGGCCCGGATGACCGGGGACGAGCCCGGGATGCGGATCGTTCCTTTCCGGGGGGAGTACTACGAGCTCGCCCGGCCCGAGCTGGTGCGGGGGCTGGTGTATCCGGTGCCGGATCCGGCGTTCCCGTTCCTCGGGGTGCATCTGACCCGGGGTGTCGACGGGGGGGTGCACGTCGGGCCGAACGCCGTGCCCGCGCTGGCCCGGGAGGGGTACGGGTGGGGGACCGTGCGGGTGCGGGAGCTGGGGGCGACGCTGGCGTGGCCGGGGGCGTGGCGGATAGCGGGGCGGCACTGGCGGTACGGGGCCGGGGAGCTGCGGCGGTCGCTGTCCAAGGGGGCGTTCACTCAGGCTGTGCGGCGGTTGTTGCCGGTGGTGAGTGAGGACGATCTCGTGCCGACGGCGGCGGGGGTGCGGGCGCAGGCCGTGTTGCGGGACGGGACGCTGGTGGATGACTTTCTGATTCGGGAGGGGGCGCGGGCTGTGCATGTGCTGAACGCGCCTTCGCCCGCGGCTACCGCTTCGCTGCCGATCGGGCGGGAGGTGGGGAGGCGGGCGCTGGCCGCGTTGGCCGGGGCCTGAGGTTTCTCGCCCCCGCCCCCGCCCCTGCCCGTCCCTTCCCGTCCCGCCCCGTCCCGCCCCTGAGGGCTGCGCCCTCAGGCCACCTCCATCGGCCTGCACGGCCTCGTCCTCAAGCGGCGGCTGGGGTGAAGGTGGCCGGCCCGAGCCGGAAGCGTGCGGTGTTCGACTCGCCGTAAAATCTGTTCCACTGTGTCTGACTCCCCCATCACCCCCGAGCCCAGCGCCCCCGTCCCCGAGGCGTCCCTTCGTCATGTGCGGGCCAAGGGGGAGCCTCGTTTTCCCGATGGGCCGAAGGCTGATCCGGCCGGGGCGCACTTCGAGCGGCGGATTCGGAGTTTTCAGCCTCGGCGGAGCCGGGTGACGGCCGGGCAGGCGGATGCCCTGCAGCGGTTGTGGCCCAAGTGGGGGCTCGACATCGATGGGCACGCGCTGGATCTGAGCGAGTTGTTCGGGGACGACAAGCCCGTCGTGCTGGAGATCGGGTTCGGGATGGGGGAGGCCACCGCGCAGATGGCCGCCGGGGATCCGGGCACCAATATCCTCGCCGTCGACGTGCACACCCCGGGGCAGGGGAACCTGCTCAATCTCGCGGATCGGGACGGGCTGTCCAACATCCGGGTCGCCAACGGAGACGCGATCATTCTGTTGCGGGAGATGCTCGCCCCCGAATCGCTGGACGGGCTGCGGGTGTTCTTCCCCGACCCCTGGCCCAAGAAGCGGCATCACAAGCGGCGGCTGATCCAGCCGGAGTTCCTCACGCTCGTCGCGTCACGGCTCAGGCCGGGGGCGATCGTGCACTGCGCGACGGACTGGGAGCCGTACGCGGAGCAGATGCTGGAAGTGCTCGGCGCCCACCCCGACTTCGAGAACACCCGGGCCGACGGCGGGTTCGCGCCACGTCCCGGCTTCCGGCCACTGACGCGTTTCGAGGGGCAGGGGCTGGACAAGGGACATGTGGTGAACGATCTGCTGTTCCGCCGCGTACAGGGCGGTGACCAGGCCTCGGAGCAGGCCCGAGAGCAGCGCTGACACCTCGTCGAGAACACCCCGTCCCCCCGCCCGTCGGCACCGTTAGGGTCAATGCCGTGGCCACCGATTTCCCCTACCCCTCGCACTCCAGCGGCCCCGTCGGCGGTATGCGGCGGCACGCGCACTGGTGGCAGCGCAAGACGGTCAAGTACGGCGCCCTGATCGCGCTTCTCGCGCTCTCCGGGCTCGTCATCCTCGCCCTCGTGCGCGAGCAGACCGGCACGGAGGGGTTCCTGGTCGGGCTCGGGCTCGCGGTGCTGCCCGTGCCGCTGCTCATAGCCGCGTTCCGCTGGCTGGACCGGGTGGAGCCCGGCCCCTGGCGGAACTTCGTCTTCGCGTTCGCCTGGGGGGCCTGCGCGGCCGCGCTGATCGCGATCGTCGCCAACAGCTTCGCGACCCGGTGGATAGCCATCGCCACCGCCGATCCGTCCAGCGCGGACACCCTGGGCTCGACCGTCATAGCGCCCGTCGTGGAGGAGACCGCCAAGGCCGCGGCCGTGCTGCTGATCTTCCTCTTCCGCAGGCGGGACTTCACGGGGCTGGTGGACGGGGTGGTGATCGCGGGGGTCACCGCCACCGGGTTCGCCTTCACCGAGAACATTCTGTATCTGGGTACCGCCTTCGGTACCGACCAGCTGAGCGGCGACAGCTGGCTCGACTCCGTCACCGCCGCGACCTTCTTCGTCCGTATCGTCATGTCGCCCTTCGCGCACCCCCTGTTCACCGTGCTCACGGGCATCGGCTTCGGGATCGCCGCGCTGTCCGCCGAGCGGCACCGCGTACGTCGGGTGCTGCTGCCGCTGGGCGGGCTGCTGCTCGCCATGGGCATGCACGCGATCTGGAACGGGGCGGCGACCTTCGGGGGGTACGGCTTCTTCGCGGTGTACGCCGCGTTCATGGTGCCGATGTTCGGGCTGCTGACGTGGCTCGTCATCTGGACCCGGCAGCGCGAGCTGCGGACCGTCCGGGAGGAGTTGCCCGCGTACGCGGCCGCCGGGTGGCTGACGCCGCCGGAGCCGTTCGTCCTCGGGTCCATGCGGGCGCGGCGGATCGCCAGGGAGTACGCCTCGCACCAGTTCGGGCGGCCCGGGGCGCGGTCGGTCGCGGAGTACGAGGCTTACGCGACCTCACTGGCGTTTCTGCGGCACCGCGGGCGGCAGGGGCGGGCCGGGTCCGACTTCGTGCTGCGGGAGCGGCAGTTGCTCTTCGAGCTGTGGCGCAGGCGGGAGATCGCGCGGCCGGCGCTGGCGTACGCCGGGCACGGGGTCGTGCCGGTGGTCACACCGCCGCCGTGGCACGGCTACGGGTACGCCCCGGCGGCGGCGTACGGGGCGAGGCCGGCGATGCCGTATCCCGCCTACAACCCCTATCGGTCGTAGCGCAGTCGCAGGGCGTTCGGCACCGCCGGGGAAGCAGCAGGTAGGACCGAGAGGGCTGCGGAGAACTACTCCGACGCCTCCGTCAGCTGCTTCAGCTCCTCGTCGGTCAGCGTCAGCTCCGCCACCTTCAGCAGGGCCGGGAGCTGGTCCACCGTGCGCGCGGAGGCGATGGGGGCCGCCACCGTCGGCTGGGCGGCGAGCCAGGCCAGGGCGACCGTGGCGAGGTCCGCCTCCCGCGACTCGGCGATCTCGTCCAGGGCGGCCAGGACACGGAGGCCCCTGGGGGTGTCGAGGTAGGCGCCGGCGCCCTCGGCGCGCGGGCTGTCGACCGTCGTGCCGAGGCGGTACTTGCCCGTGAGGAAGCCCTTGGCGAGGGCGAAGTACGGGACGGTGGCCAGGCCCGCGTCGGCGGCCACGGTCCGCAGCGGGCCCTCGTAGGTGTCGCGGGAGACCAGGTTGTAGTGGGGCTGGAGGGCCACGTAGCGGGCCAGGCCCTCGCGGTCGGAGAAGTCCAGCGAGGCCTTCAGTCGCTCGGGGGTGATGTTGGAGGCGGCGATCGCGCGGACCTTGCCCGCCTTCACCAGCTCGTCGAGGGCGGTGACGATCTCCTCGACCGGCACCTCGGGCTGGTCGAAGTGGGTGTAGTAGAGGTCGATGTGGTCCGTGCCCAGGCGGCTGAGGGAGGCGTCCGCAGCCTTCTTGATGTTCGTCGCCGTCAGGCCCCTGTACTCGGGGTGCTGGCTCACCTTGGTCGCGATGACCACGTCGTCGCGGTTGCCGCGGGCCCTGACCCACTTGCCGATGATGGTCTCGGACTCACCGCCCGTGTGGCCCTCGACCCAGGCCGAGTAGGAGTCCGCGGTGTCGACGAAGTTGCCGCCGGCGGCCGCGTAGGCGTCGAGGACGGCGAAGGACTGTGCCTCGTCCGCCGTCCAGCCGAAGACGTTGCCGCCGAGGGAGAGGGGGAAGACTTCGAGGTCGGAGGAGCCCAGGGGGCGAAGAAGGGTCATACCTTTCGGCAACGCCAAGACCGGACGCCCGCATTCCGAGCGCCCGGCCAAGGGATGTCAAAGCTTTGTGAACCAGGGGCCCCGGGTCAGGGGTTGAGGCCCTTGCTGCGCAGCCACGCCGCCGGGTCGATGCCGCTCGCGGCGCCGCCGGGGTGGACCTCCAGGTGGAGGTGGGCGCCCGTGACGTTGCCGGTGGCGCCGACGCGGCCGATGACCTCGCCGGTGGCGACCTTCTGGCCGACCTTCACGCCGATCGAGGACTGGTGGGCGAACCACAGCTCGGTGCCGTCGTCGAGGGTGAGGACGGTCTTGTAGCCGTACGAACCGTCCCAGCCGGCCTGCGTGATCGTGCCGCTGTGGACGGCCTTGATCAGGGTGCCGGTGGGGGCGGCGAAGTCGAGACCGGTGTGGTAGCCGGAGGACCAGTACGAGCCGGCCTGGCCGAAGGTCGAGGTGATGGTGTACGAGGAGGTCGGGAGGGTGAACTGCCCGGCCAGCTTGGCGAGGCGCTCGCTCTCGGCCTTCGCCTCGGCCTTCGCCTCGGCCTCCTCCTCCGCCTTCTTCTTCTCGGCGGCGGCCTTCCTCTCGGCTTCCTTCTTCTCCTTGGCGGCCTGCTCGGAGGCCTTCTTCGCGGCCTCGGCCTGCGCTGCCTCGGCGGCCTTCAGGTCGACCTGGTCCTGCTGGGACTCGGCCTGCTGCATGATGCGGGCGCGCAGCGCCTCACCGGCGTTCGCGTTGCCCTGCTCTGTGTCGGCGGCGATCAGGCCGGCGCTGCTGAGCGGGGTGGTGGAGCCCTGCGGCTCCTCGTCGGCCTCGTCCTCGAAGACCGAGCCGACGTTCGGCATGTCGGGCATCGAGATGGAGACGGGGGGCTTGCCGGTCTGCGCACTGGCCATACCGCCCGCGCCGACGGCGGCTATGACGCCGACGCCGAGAACCGTGGAGCTGCGGGCGAGTCCGCCACGCTGCTTGGCGACACGGTGCCGGCCGCGGACGGGGCGAGTGGACTCCGCGGTGGGGTTCCACTCCTGCCAGGGGCCCTCGTTCTCGCTGTTGTAGCTGCCGTAGCCGAACGTGCGGCTCTCGCCGCCGCGTTGGCTCGGAACGGACGGGGCTTCGGTCGCAGGCCGGTTTGACGCCACGTGGGCGTACTCCTTTCCTTCCTTCTCGCCTACCGGGTTAGCTGACGGGTTCGGAGCAGGAAGGTCTCCTACGCGCGTAAACCTGCCGTGTTTCCACGGCGGCTTCCGTGCGATTCACCCCAGGGTGGTGGTTCCCCGGTTCCCGTACAGGTACGGGATTCGGCGCGTGCGCACGGAGCCGACTCTTGTGACGGCTGGGACGACCGCGCTGCGTTATCGAACGTTAATAGACGCGTGGGTCGTATTCCAAGCGGTTCTCGTTGATCATTAACGCTTCTTGGCCTGGACTTACAGGTCACGAGGGGCGGAAAACGGGCGAGTTGACCACCCTTCACCGCTCTCGATCATCCTCGTCTCATTTGACACTACGTCAGTTGTGATGCGCAGGGGGATGGAGTGGTCACCGAAAGTGAAGAAGCCGTGAGGAGTCCTCAGCCCGCCGTCAGCTCCGTCAACTCCGCGAGCGGCAGCGTGTGCTGGGTCTGGAGGACCTTCGCGCGGAGGTAACGGACGTTGTGGGCGGTGGTGAAGACACCGGTGGGGACCCGGTCCCGGACGCCGACGCCCAGATCGCGCAACTGCTGCGCCTTGTCGGGGTTGTTGGAGAGCAGGTCCAGCTCGTCGACACCGAGGGCCGTCAGCATCTGGGCCGCCGCCGTGTAGTCGCGGGCGTCCTCCGGCAGCCCGAGGGCCGCGTTCGCCTCGTACGTGTCGAGGCCCTGGTCCTGGAGGGCGTACGCGTCGAGCTTGTTGTAGAGGCCGATGCCCCGACCCTCCTGGCGGAGGTAGAGGAGGATGCCACCCCGGTCGGCGATGCGCTCCACCGCCTCGCGCAGCTGCGGGCCGCAGTCGCAGCGGGCCGAGCCGAAGACGTCGCCGGTCAGGCACTCGGAGTGCAGGCGGACGAGCGGCGCGGTGCCGGGGGCCGGGTCGCCGAGGACGAGCGCGAGGTGTTCCTGACCGTCGACGAGGCCGTGGAACGTGACCAGTTCGGCGTCGACGCCGTAACCGTCGTGGAAGCGCAGCGGTACCCGGACGCGGGCACGCTGGGTGGCTGCGGGGAAGTCGGGCATGCGGTTCTCCGGTCCAGGTGCGGGTTGCCCGTCGTGTTTCAGATTTGAAGCACAACGCTCAGAGGGACTCTATCCCCTGCTTCAAATTTCAAGCAACCCGTTTGGAGGAGGATCACACTTCCGCCACGGAAGGAATTTCGCGAGGGATTTTCAGGCGCCGATCACTCGCCCGACGACGAACACGACCGGCGGCGCCACGGCAGCTCGGCCGAGCCGCTCGCCCGCGGACCCTCGCCCCGATCGCCCTGTATCGCGGCCGCGATGCCCGAGCAGATCTCCTCCAGCTGGGTGATCTGTTCCGGTCCGAGGTGGTCGAAGACGGCCTTGCGGACCGTCTCGACATGGCCCGGCGCGGCCCGCTCCAGCAGCGCCATGCCCTCGTCGGTGAGCACCGCGACACTGCCCCGCTTGTCCCACTGGCAGTCCTCGCGCCGCACCGCGCCGTCCTTCTCCAGCCGCGTCACGACATACGTCAGCCGACTGCGCGTGATCTTCAGTCGCTCGGCGAGATCGGTCATCCGCATCCGCCGGTCCGGCGCCTCGGAGAGGCCGGCCAGCACGGAGTAGTAGAGGTGCGACATCCCGGCCTCCTGCTGGAGCTGCCGGTCGAGCGCGTCCTCGAGGAGAGTGGCGGCGGCGACGTACGCGCGCCACGCACGCTGCTCCTCGGGGGTGAGCCAGCGGGTCGTCATGCCTACAGTGTAGGGAGATAGTGTTTAAAACTTGAATCACTGCCTGCTGTAAGACCGACCACCTTCAGGGAGCGCGTCCATGCCCCAGCCCTACGTCCTGCTGTCCGCCGCCGTCTCCCTCGACGGCTACCTGGACGACACCGGGCCCGGACGGCTGCTCCTGTCGGGCCCCGCCGACTTCGACCGGGTCGACGAGGTGCGCGCGGGCAGCGACGCCATCCTGATCGGCGCCGGCACCCTGCGCACCGACAACCCCCGGCTGCTGGTCAACTCCCCCGAGCGCCGCGCGGCCCGCCTCGCCGCCGGGCTCCCGGAGTATCCGCTGAAGGTCACGGTCAGCGCGTCCGGCGACCTCGACCCGGAGGCCCGGTTCTGGCACACCGGCGGCGAGAAGGTCGTCTACACGACGGACGAGGGTGCGAAGCGCCTCACCGAGGCCGGGATCGCCGCCGACGTCGTGCCCCTCGGGTCCGACCTGCCCTGGCCGGCCGTCCTCGCCCACCTCGGCGACGTACGTGGCGTCCGGCGCCTCATGGTCGAGGGCGGCGGCCGGGTCCACACCCAGTTCCTCCAGCAGGGACTCGCGGACGAACTCCAGCTGGTCCTGGCGCCGCTGCTGGTGGGCGAGCCGGACGCGCCGCGGATGTTCGGGGCGGGCGCCTACCCCGGGGGGCCGCGCAGCCGGATGCGACTGCTGGAGACCCGGCCGGTCGGTGACGTCGTCCTCATGCGGTACGTGCCGTCCGTGCCCGGCACCGGCCCCGCGGTGTCCGCCGCCGACCGGCACTGGCTGGACCTCGCCTGCGCGCTGGCCGCCGAGTGCCCGCCCTCCGAGACCGCGTTCAGCGTGGGCGCGGTGATCGTCGCCGCCGACGGTACGGAACTGGCGCGCGGCCACTCCCGGCAGGCCGGCGACCCGGTGGTCCACGCCGAGGAGGCCGCCCTCGCGGGGCTCGACCCCGCCGATCCGCGCCTCTCCTCCGCGACCGTCTACAGCAGCCTGGAACCGTGCGCCCGCCGCGCCTCCCGCCCGGCACCCTGCGCCCGGCTCATCCTCGACGCGGGCGTACGCCGGGTCGTCACGGCCTGGCGCGAGCCCGACACGTTCGTCGAGGCCGCCGACGGCACCGGGGTCCTCACGGCGAAGGGCGTCGACGTGGTCGTACTGCCGGAGTACGAGGAGCGGGCGAAGGCGCCGAACGGGCATCTGCTGGGCCGCTGACCTGCGGCGACGGCAGTGGAGGACCCAGCCTGAGCCGGTGTGCCGTAAACCGTGGTGCTGGGGGTCCCGCAGATGGCGTATGCTGGTTTCAACGACGCGGGGTGGAGCAGCTCGGTAGCTCGCTGGGCTCATAACCCAGAGGTCGCAGGTTCAAATCCTGTCCCCGCTACTGAAGGCCCGGGGCCGGAATCCGATGAGGATTCCGGCCCCGGGTGTTTTTTTGCCTATGGGGTGTGGCGGGCCGCGGCCACCGCCTCCGTGTACAGCTCGCGTGTCACGTCGCGCGCGTCGATGCCGAGGTCGGTGAGCAGCGCGCGGAGGTCGTCCAGGGCGGCCGGGAGGGCGGACTCCTCCAGGACCAGCGTCTCGACCTCCAGGAACGTGCCGTCGAGTTCGGGGACCCGGACGAGCGTGGCGTGCACGGGCCTGCCGTACGCCTCGAAGACATACGTCCGGCAGCGCTTCTCGAACACGATCGCCGGTACGTAGCCGAGGTGCTGGAGGATCGCGTGCGTCGCCTGCGAGTCGGCGACCCGGGTCTCGTACTCGGGTTTCGAGCCGGACGCCTCGTCCACCGCCGGGCCCTTGAAGGTGAGGAGGGTCCGCAGGTCGCCGCTGCGGTGGTCGGGCCCGGCCGAGGAGTGGACGGTCCGTACGCGCAGCTCCTCGTCACTCGCTCGCAGGGTGCCGTCGGGGCGGTCGTAGTACGTGTCCTGGTACGTCTCGATGCGGCCCTCGGCGCGTTCGTCGAGGCGCCGCGCGGCCTCCTCCGGGGTGCGGACCCGGGCCTTCAACTCCGCCTCGATCACGAGCGGTTCCTCCTCACCCCGTCTGCCCCCTACGCCTCCCCGGGGGTGCAGCCCGCTACACCCCCGGTTCGGGAAGGCACCCCCTCGTGGCGGCGGGCGGGCGACGGACGCTTCTGCTGCCGGGTCCCCGAAAGGGCTTCCCCGCGAGCTCACCACACGCACGGCAGCTCGGCGGCGACCATGGTCGGGCCGCCGATCGGGCTGGTGACGGTCACGATGCCGTCCAGCGCGGCGACCCGGCGCCGTATCCCCAGCAGCCCGGTGCCACCGCCGGTCTCGTCCGCGCCGCCCAGCCCCTCGTCCCGGACCACGGCCCGCAGCCCCGTACGCACCCGTTCGAGGTGGACCGCTGCCCGTGGGGACCCGCTGTGCTTGGCGGCGTTGGTGAGTGCCTCGGCGACGACGAAGTACGCGGCGGCCTCGACGGCGGCCGGGGGACGCGGCCCGTCGGCGTCCTCCAGCCCGTCGACGGACACGGTCGTCTCCAGGCCGCTGCCGGCCGCCAACGCCCGTACCGCACCGGCCAGCCCACGGTCGGTCAGGATCGGCGGATGGATACCGCGTACGACATGCCGCAGCTCGCTCAGCGCCGCCTCGGCCTGCTCCTGCGCGTCCACCAGCAGCTTGCGCGCGCCCGCCGGGTCGCGGTCGTAGGCCCGTTGCGCGAGACCGATCCGCATGGAGAGGGAGACCAGACGGGCCTGGGCGCCGTCGTGGAGGTCCCGTTCGATACGGCGCAGCTCCGCGCCGTGCGCGGCGATGGCGTCGGCGCGGGTCGCCGTCAGTTCCTGCACGCGCTCGGCGAGGCGGGCCTTCGGGGACGGCTTGAGCAGGGTCTCCGACCAGTGCGCGTCCAGGCCGGCGAGGCGGCTGACCAGCGGGAGTACGACCGCGGGCCGCCGCAGCAGCCCGGCCCACACACCGTCCACGACCAACCCCACCGCCCACAGCGGCAGCGCGAGGAGGAACAGCCCGCCGTAGACGTAGTGCGAACCCATCCACCGCAGGTCGGCGAGGGTGCCCGGGTCGCGTACGGCGATGAGCAGCCGCTCGCGCACAGTGCCCTGGATCGGCTCGTACGCCTCGGGGATCTCCCGGCCCGTCCACGCGGCGGCCTGGCGGCGCTTGACCGCGGCGATCCTGCGGATCAGCAGTACCGCCTCGGGCAGCATCCAGGCGCCGACCAGCACGACCGTCCCGCCGGCCGCGAGGAGCAGCACGGTGATGAAGATGTACGTACCGAAGGTCAGCACCGCGGCCATGGCCAACCAGAGCGTGGCACGCGCGGCCTGCCGCAGCGTAGGGAACATGCCGTCGACGCTAGGCGCGGCGGGGTCCGGGCGCGGGAGAGCAGCCACCCGTCCCGTGGTGTAGCCGGCTGCACCACGGGAGTGAAAACCCCTTGATCCTCGGTTCGTTCGACTGTTTCGTGGCCGGGTGACGAGGGACGGCGACGGCGACGGAGACAGGGGTTACACAGGGGTGGATGACGACGACCGGGAGCGGCTGGCCGCGCGTTTCGAGGAGGACCGGCCGCATCTGCGGTCCGTCGCCTACCGGATGCTCGGTTCGCTCACCGAGGCCGACGACGCCGTACAGGAGGCGTGGCTGCGCGCCGGCCAGGCCGACATCGACGACGTACGCAACCTCAGCGGCTGGCTCACCACGGTGGTGACCCGGGTGTGCCTGAATCTGCTGCGGACGCGCAGGACCCGGAGCGAGGAGTCCCTCGACGAGCTGACCGAACGGGCAGGTGATCGCCCCTATGGGCGCCCCGACGGGCGACTCGATGTTCGATCCGATGGGCGATCCGATGGGCGACTCGGTGGGCGACTCGGTGGGCACGGAGGCCGCGAACCGGAGCAGGAGGCCTTGATGGCCGACTCGGTCGGGGTGGCCCTGCTGGTGGTGCTCGACACGCTGGCGCCGGTCGAGCGGGTGGCGTTCGTCCTGCACGACATGTTCGCGATGCCGTTCGACGAGATCGCGGAGATCCTCGAACGTTCCCCGGCCTCGACGCGACAACTGGCGAGCCGCGCCCGCCGCCGGGTCCAGGGGCGGACCCCGCGCCCGGTCCGCGGCGATCTCGCCCGCCGCCGCCGTGTGGTCGACGCGTTCCTGAGCGCGGCCCGGGGCGGCGACCTGGACGCGCTGGTCGCCGTGCTGGACCCGAGCGTGGTCCTCCACGCCGACCGCCGCGTCGGCCCGACCCCCGAGCCCGTCGTCGTACGCGGCGCCACGAACGTGGCCGCGGGCGCGGTCGTCGCCATGGCCCGGGCCCGCTACAGCGGCCTGGCCCTCATCGACGGCACGGTCGGCCTGGTCATGGCTCCGCAAGGGCGGCTGCGGCTGGTGCTGCGCTTCGAGATCGGGGCCGAGGTCGCCGACGCCGGCGACCGGATCACCGGGATCGAGATCATCGCGGAACGGGAGCGGTTGGAGGGCATCGTCATCGAGCCGTTGGAGGCGCCGACTGCCTGACGGCAAGCAAGTGGGCCGGAGGGGCTGGTGACCGAGACGCAGACGGCGTCGGTCATCAGCCCCTCCAGCGGCACACTCGGGGCGCTTCTCAGGCAACAGCCCCCAGTACCAACGCCCCCACCACCGGCGCCGCGTACACCAGCGGGAACGGGATGTGCGAGTACCAGCGCGCCCGTACGACGCTGATCACGGCACCGGTGAAATACAGCACCAGCCCGACGCCGGCCACGACCCCGACGACCGGCACCGCCAGCCCGACCAGCAGCCCGACGGCCCCCGCCGCCTTGGCCGCACCGAGCCAGGGCCACCAGGCGCGGGGGATGCCGTAGTCGCCGAGTGCCTGCACGACCCACTGGGCGTGGAAGAGAACGGCGGAGGCCGAGTACCCCACCATGGCGGCGGCCAGAAGGGTCACGACAACATGCGCGACAGACATGAGAAGCACTCCTCGTGATGACGGCGACCGAGGTGCGCTGTCGCTCCGGCCGCTGCGGTGAGTTCGTCGCTTCCCTGACACGGGGCGGGGCGGGAGTGTGACAGCCCGGCGGAAACTCTTGCCGTCAGCTGCGCTCCCGTCACCCGTCACCGATCAGCCGTGCGCCCGTGCCGTGAGATAGGGATCCCGGCGAAGCACGTCACGGCTGCCGAGCAGCGCGCCGACGGCCAGACCGGCGGCGGGTGTCAGGAGCGCGGCGGCGGCCCAGATCGGTGCGGGCAGGGCGTCCGTGACGGTGATGGGCAGCCCCAGTACATCGCTGAGCGGACCGGCCAGGGCCACGGAGAGCACGGTCCCGGAGGCCACTCCCGCCACCGCCGCCACCCCGCCCGACAGCAGTGCCTCGCCCAGCAGGATCCGGCGCAGTTCCGGCCGACCGCACCCGAGGATCCGTAGGACGGCGAACTGCCCGAGCCGGGCCCGCGTACTGTCCGAGGCCCGCACCGCGCCGAGCACGACGGCCCCCACCGCAAGGGCCAGCACCCCGGCGCGCATCGCGAGATCCGCCACCCCGAACAGGCCGGGCAGGTTGCGCACCCGGTCCGACACCGGGGACGCCGAGAACCCCTGGGCCTGGAGCGCCTCGGTGACGGCGGCCACCTGCCGCTGGTGCCCGACCACGACGACGGCGGACTGCGCGCCCTTCCTGTCCCGGAAGTCGTTCGGCGACAGACCGGCCCGAGCCGCCGCCAGTGACGCGGCCGTCTCCTCCGAGAGATAGGCGACGCCCGGCCCGTCGGCCTGCCAGCTCGGGTCGTACAGGGCGACGACCCGAAGCACGACGACCGAGGTGGCACCGGACTCGGCACCCGTCGCCTTCGTGTACCCGAACGCGATGGACCGGCCGACGTACGAGGCGAAGTCGGTTCCCTGGGCGGTGGCGGGCAGTACGACCTCGTCCTTGCCCAACTCCGCCGCGCCGGGCGGTAGTCGTCCCTTGGTGACGGGCAGGTCGTCGGCCGGGGTCAGGGTGCGGGCCGCCAGGTCGTACGTACCGTCCTCCTCCGCGTACAGGGCGGAGGAGTAGTCGGCGACGACCCGGCGGACCCCCGGTACGGCCCCGGCCTTTCCCAGGGCCGAGGTGGTGAGCGGGCGGACCGACTCGTCGCCTTCGAAGGAGGAGAGCTCGATCTGCGTCAGCCCGCCCGACCCCAGCACATCCCGCTCGACGGCACCGGCGGCACCCGCCGCCACCCCGGCGGACGCGGTCAACAACGCGGCCAGCACGGTGAGGGTGGGCAACGCCCGGCGCAGCGACCGCCCGTCCCGGGTCCAGGTGTAGAGACTCCAGTGACTCATCCCAGGCTCTCCTCACGCACGTTCTTCCGGGGAGCGGTCGACCGGCCCGCATCGAGCGTGTAGCGCTCGTCGCACGCTCCGGCAACTGCGGTGTCGTGTGTGACGAGCAGGACGGCCGCGCCCTGCTCGGCGCACGAACGCAGGGCGCCCATCACGGAGTCCGCGGTTCTCGGGTCGAGCCCGGAGGTCGGCTCGTCGGCCAGGACGAGCACCGGCTGCTTCACGGCCGCCCGGGCGACGGCGATACGTTGCCGCTGGCCACCGGAGAGTTCTGTGACCGGGGAGTCGGCCAGCTCCGCCATGCCGAGGTCGCCGAGAAGGGCGCGGGCGGCCGTACGGTGACGGGTGAGACGGGGGCCGAAGGCCGCGGCGACGTTCTCCCAGGCGTTGAGAAACGGCAGGAGCCCGAGATCCTGCAGGACGATGCCGATCGAGCGCCGCCGGAGCAGGTCCCGTTCGGCTGGGGTCAGGGCGCCGGTGTCCGTGCCGGTGACGTGGAGGGAGCCCGAAGTCGGCGAGAGGATCAGCCCGAGGAGGGCGAGCAGCGTGCTCTTGCCCGAGCCGGAGGGCCCTTCCACCGCGGCCATCGTTCCCGGGTCGAGGGTGAGGTCCGCATGGGTCAGACCACCGCCGGGCGCGTACCGGAAGGCGAGGCCTTCGGCCACGACGGCGGGTGGGGAGGCGGTGTTCATACGACGCGGTTTCCTTGTGCGGTCGAAGGGGACGGAGGGGTCAGGCCAGGAGGTAGTAGGCGGCCCTGGTGGCGTCCGCAGAGGCGACACCACCCGGCGAGGGGGCGTACAGGTCCGGGAACTTCGCGTCGCGGTAGGGCTCAAGCAAGGCCGGGAGCCCGTCCCAGAAGTCCTGCGGAATCACCTGATCGGAGGCGAGGGCCGCCTGGACGGCGTCGGAAGCGGTCAGCAGGTCCCCGTCCCGCAGCGCCTGCCGGGCCCGGGCGACGAGGTCGTACTCCTCGGTCAGCCGTGTCGCCAGCGCAGTACACCCCGAGTCGGCGAGTACGGCGGCGATGCGCAGCGAGCGGGAGGAGAGAGACGCGGGCCGGGAGCCTTGGCTCTCGGGCAACTGCCCGGCGTCCTGCCCTTCGGGCAACTCGACGGTGGTACGCCGACAGCCCGGCCCGAACTCGGCGCGCGCCGCCATGGCGCCGTACCAAGCGCGCTGGTTCTCGGCCGTCAGCCGTGCAGGGACCTCGAGCCCGGCCGCCTCCTCGGCTCCTTTCTCGGCCTGGGGCCCACAGTCCGAGAGGGCCAGCCGATGACAGATCATGGCGAGCAGCACCCGGTCGGACGGATCGAGATCCGGGCCGGCGGCCGAGCCCATCCGCCGGAGCCGGCGTTCCAGCCAGTCGGGTGTGTGCGTCTGCTGTGCACTGGCGGTGAGGGCCCGGGCGGCGTTGTACGTGGCCGTGAGGGTGCCGAGCTGGACCGGGGACTTGCCGACGAGGCCGTCGGAGCGCAGGCGTCCCACGGGAGCGGGAAGCGATACGGGCAGCGAGTGAGCGGTGGCGGATCGACTGACGAGCGCGCGCCGAACCAGCCACCGCGTCTGTGTGTCGGGGTCGTTGAGCGCGGGCAGCAGACAGGAGCGGGTGGACGGTGTGAGCCGCTGCCGCAGGAGGGTCAGTGCGGCCCGCTGAATCGGATCGCTGCCACGGCAGCCGGTCCGCGACAGCTCGGCGTCCGCGTCACGGAGAACCCGAGTGGCACGCGCCCGCACCCCTGCCTGTCCCAAGGCCTCGACAGCATGGAGCGCCGGTACGGGTTGGCCGGCCCGCGCGGTGTCCGACGCGAGCCGGTCGAGGATGGAGCGTGGCACCTGGTCGTCGTGCCCCAGGCAGGTCAGGGTCTGGAGGAAGGCTGCGCGCGTGGCGAGAGAGGTCAGGGAGTCGTCCCCGTCGTCCGGCACGAGCAGATAGCCGAGCGCCTCCTTCTCGGCCTGTTCACGGATGCCGGCCCGCTCCAGAACGGCCACGGGGTCGCCCGTGGTGGAGGAGCCCAGGGCCAGGCACACGTAGTGCGCCCGCCAGGCAGGTGTGTCCAGCACATCGGTCCGGGCGAGGTCGGCGAGGGCTCCCGGACGGATGCCACGGATCGGCCTGCCCGTGGCGAGCGCGGCCTCCAGCCGCCCGTACGCGGTCGGGTACAGGGCGGGATCCCGCCCGACGTCGGCACGGGTGCCGCGTACCAGGTCATTTGCCCCACGCAGGGCGTCGAGCTGGCCGGCCAGCGCACCACCGGGCCGCTCGGGCCGCTCCACGGGCCCGCCACCGAGCATCGAAGCGCCGAGGGCGGCTGCGACGACGGTCACGACGGCGAGGGCATGACCACGGCGCCGGGTGCGCCCCTCGGGACAGCGGCGAAGAAGCGGGGTCCGCACGGGTCAGTCGTTGGCACAGGCCGAAGCGAAAGCTTTGACACCGGATGTGAAGGCACCGCCGTCGGAGCAGGTGGTGATGCTCGTGTTGAGCGAGCCGCCCGGATCGGCGATGCCGCTGACGTCGGCGATCCAGGTGTTCTGGTTGGTCCAGCTGACCCGGCGGGTGCTCTCGCTCACCTGCGTACCGCTCGGACTCAGCGCGAGCGTCGCCTGCCACCCGTTGGCCTTCACGGTCGCCGTGTTACTGATCTTGCTGACCTTGAACCTGGTGCCGCCCTTCATGGTCTTGGTGGACGTCTTGAAGGAGCACTTGTCGGAGTAGGCGTTGCACTGCCAGGCAGTGACCTCGACCCTCGCGCCCGTACCCGGCAGCGACGTGGACCCTCTGTCGGAGATGGCCATGGTCGGCACCCCCGCCCCCACCACCAGCATCCCGACGAGCCCCGTGACCAGCAGCGCCCTCTTCACGCGTTCCTCCCCACACAACAGTGAACATGTCACCCTTAACCGGGCACCGAACTGTATATGTCACGTCAATGCTGAAGAGTGGCCGAAAAAGCACGTTCATGAATGGGCGGGAAGCGGAGAAAAACGAGCGACAGACACGGCGATCGAAAGGCATCGCACCCGGCGGCAGACTCGTGAGCGCCCACATTCCAGCCACCATCGAGCGGTAGCTGTTCACACCTGAGCGGGACGCGATACAGCCTTGAGACTGAACGAACGGCGCGGTTTGTCTGCCCCGCGCCCCCCGCTGCCGATCAGCTCTTCTGCAAAGCCCGGGTGACCCCCGCCACAACCGCCGTGGTCAGCACCCAGCCGAACGCGATCAACGCGTACGCCGTCCACTGCACGGCGTCGTCCGTCCAGTACCAACCCGTGCGTTGGCCCAGGCCGCCGATGGGGATCAGCAGGTCGAGGGTGTAGGCGAGGGGCTGGAAGGGGGCGCCTTCGTCCGGCTTCGTCGGGGTCGGGGTGTGGGTGGCGAAGGTGAGTGTGCCCAGCAGGGTGAGGGCGAGGAGCCAGACTCCGGCCAGCCAGGGGCGGTAGCCGTAGCCGACGGTCGCGTCGAGGAGGTGGCTCCAGGCGCGCGCGGCGGGGTGGAGGGTGCGCCGCCGGTGGCGTTGTCTGGCGAGCAGGACGCGGCGGGCGTCGTCGTCGTGCCCGGCCTTGCGGTACCAGCTCGCCAACTGCTCGTACGGCTGAGGGCTGTAGCCGGGGCCGCGCTGTATCCACTCCACGCGGCGGGCCACCGACTCCCGGTCCCCCACCGCCTCCCGCCGCTCCCCGTCAGGCCCGACGATCTTGATGGAGCCGTAGACGAACCCGTCCAGCTCCACCACGTGGGGCGCGTCCGGCCAACTGTGCTCGCTGTCATGGAGATACGACACCTGCGCGCCCCGCAGATCCACCGAGCCGGAGGGCCGCCGGGCGAGGGTGAGGTCGAAGTCGACGGCTTGGAGGAGAAGGGCGACCAGGGCCGGGCCACGGCCGTCGCCTTCGCCGTCGCCGCCGGGCGGCCCGTTGAGGACGGACCCCTCGAACGTCAGGCCGTCCGCGACCCGGGCGCCCCTCAGCCGTACGGTCCCGTTCGCGGCGAACCCTTCGGAGAGGTCGACCGTCGGCGCCACCGCGTTGTCCAGGGCGAGGGCCACGCCGTCCGCGCTGGGGCTCTCCAGACGGGCGCCCTGCATGAACAGTCCGCCCGGCAGCTGCGCTCCCACCAGCCGGACCTCACCGTGCGCGATGAAGCCGTCCTTGCAGAACACACCGCCCTCCGTGACCAGGCCCCCGCCGGACACGGCCCACTCCCCCGGCGCGGCGATCTCGGCCCCGTTGAGGACGACACCTCCGCTGACCTGCGCGTTCATCAGCGACAGGGCGGTACGCCGACGGTGGTAGGGCGAGGCCGGGCCACGCGTCAGGACGGAGCCGCGCAGGTCGAGGCGCCCCTCCACCCGGGCCGACCCGGCTTCGATGCCGGGCACTCGGCTGCCCACGATCGCGATGGTGTGCGTGGACGCCCCGAAGAGGTCCACGCTCTCTTCCAACCAGCAGTTCTCGAGCCACAACTGGTGGTTGAGCTGTGCCCCGGCCAGGTCGAGTCGTCCACTGATCCGGGCCCCGGCGAGCCACAGGGAGGCGACGGTCCCCGGCCGACCACTGTTCGCTCCCAGCAACAGCGCGACGACCACCTCGGCGCGAACCGTACGCCCGGGTCCCCACGCCCCGCCCCCGGCGACGTCGTCCTCGTCCTGGTCGTCTTCGGGGCGCCCCGCACGCAGATCCACCAGGCGCCCCTCGGGGAACGCGTCCCACAACGCCCGCTCCGGCACGGTCAACTCATCGTATGAGAGCACCTGTGCAGGGTAGTGATCTTCCGCGTTCGACGGATGCCGTGCGGCCCCGTGGAGGGTATGGGTACGTCGATGTTCGGCCGACAGCGGCGAGGAATCACCCCCGACCGGTCACCGCTGCCCGTGTGTCACTTTCGCTGACGCCGCCAACAGGCCGAGCACCTCGCCGAGTTGCCGACGTACCCCCGCGTCGGTGACGAGTCCGTCCGCGCCCAGCATCCCCCGGTCCACCGGGATCCTCACGCAGGCCGGCTCCACGATGTCGGCGCCGGTGTAGCCCAGGACGGTCCGCAGCGTGGTCTCCGCGCCCCCGCCACGGCCCGGGGCGGCCGCGTTGATCCAGGCGACGGGCTTGTCGCCGATCTCGGTGCCGCCGACCGTCCAGTCCAGCAGATTCTTGAACGAACCAGGCAAGGTGCCCGCGTACTCCGGGGCGCAGATCAGGATCCCGGCCGCCTGGTCGATCGCCGCCCGCAACCCGGCCACCGGGGCCGGCAACGGGTCGGTGTCCTCATCGGGGTTGAAGTGCGGAAGCTGCGCGAGGCCGTCGTACAGTACGGCGCTCACCTGCGCGTCCGACGCCACGGCGTACGCGGTCCGCAGCACGGCCTCGTTGGACGAGCCGGCGCGCAGACTCCCCGACAGCAGCAGGATCACCGGCGGCGTGGACATCTGCTCAACCTACTCCAGCATGGCGGCGGGGGGGGCTTCCCGGTGGTGGCCGACCCCGAGCGGAACGAGTTCTGCGCCATCCCTCAGGGGCCGTTCGTTCATCGGGCCGAGGGCATCGGGGTGTTCATCCGGCGGCGACTCGTCCGGGTGATTCTTTGTGCCGATTACCTCCCTTACACGCAGTTACGGCTATGACGATCAAGGCCCCGTTCTGTGGCCTTGCCCCTGACCAGCCATCACCGGGAGAGCGCGATGCCCATCCCCACAATCGATCACCAGACGAAGACCTACAACCTGCAGCACGCCTACTGGATGTGCAGGGCTTCCGAGCTCGCCTACAAGGACGAGGCCACCATCGAGGCCCAGGCCGGGGAATGGGGCTTCGATCGGGTCCATCACCACCACACGGCATTCACGCCGCCCTTCCCGCTCCAGGACACGCAGGCATACACAATGGCGAGCGACAACATGATCGTCATCGCCTTCCGGGGGACCGAGCCGCTGAACATCAAGGACTGGCTCGCGGACATCAACACGCCCCCGTGGCCCGGCCCGGGGAAGAAGGGGTTCGTCCACTACGGCTTCGGCGCAGCCCTGGACTCAGTCTTTCCGCAGGTCAAGGAAGTACTGGAGGCATCACGGACCAACGGCCAGACGGTCTGGATCACCGGGCACAGCCTCGGGGGCGCCCTCGCCATGCTCGCCGGCGCGCGGCTGCACTTCGAGGAGCCGAATCTGTTGGCCGACGGCGTCATCACCTTCGGTCAGCCCCGTGTGTGCGACCGGGTGCTTGCCGCCGCCTGCGACAAGGCTTTCGCCAAGCGCACACACCGCTTCGTCAACAACAACGACATCGTGCCCCACCTGCCACCCGAGCCCGTCTACACCCACACCCAGCTCCTGCGGTACATCGACTCCGCCGGCAAGCTGCGCGAATCCATGCCTCTGCTGGGTGAGCTGACCGACCGGGCCAGAGGCCTGACGGCCGACCTCTTCGCCCCGGGAAGCGATGGCATCAGGGACCACTTCATCTTCAACTACATCGACGTCATGGAGAAGAACCTGGCCCGGAGTTGAGTTTCACTGCCTGTTGGTGAGGTGAAGGCGCCGACGATGCCCGCTCACACGGGCCCCGAAACGCCACAGCGCCCGAGCCGACCGAAGCCGACCCGGGCGCTGCACCGCAGGTCAGATGGGGTTTCCCCTGCCTGCGAAACGTAGGCCCTGTGGGACTCGAACCCACAACCAATGGATTAAAAGTCCACTGCTCTGCCAATTGAGCTAAGGGCCCAGGCGATGTTGCCTCCCCGAGCATAGCCGGAGGTGGCCGGGAGTCCGATCGGGTATCGGTCTCCCGGCCGCGTCGAGGGCCGCAAAAAGGTCCGCCGCAGAACAGAACGGGCGGAAGAACGGCGGAAGTCGAGCACCATGACCGGCTTCCGGACCCGGCGGGCAGGCCCGGCACCGTATTCTCCGCCGGGCGCGCGGACCCCGGCGGCGTCCTCCGCCGGTAGCCCTACCCCACCCCTTACCCCACGCCCTTCCCCCGCCCCGCATGCCGCGGATGTTCGGGGTTGAGGAACCAGTGTCGGGCCGAGACCCTCCACCACCCCGCCGCGAACCCCAGCACCACCAGCACGGCCAGCGGCGCGTAGTTGAAGTTCTCCCAGGTCACGGGGGCCAGCTGCGGGAGCATGAACAGGACCGTGATGACCCCCACCCAGACCACCGACACCAGCCCGACCACCCGCGACCACCGGCCCAGATGCCACGGGCCCCGTTCGAACGCCTCGCCCTTGCGCAGCCGCAGCAGCGTCGGGATGACGTACGCGATGTAGAGGCCGATGACCGCGATGGACGTCACCGCCGCGTACGCCGTCACATTGATCAGGTACGGGAGGCCGAGGACCAGCGCCGCGCCCGCCGCCAGCCACACCGCCGCGACAGGGGTGCGGGTGCGCGGGCTCACCGTGTGCCAGACGCGGGAGAGCGGCAGCGCGCCGTCGCGTGAGAAGGCGTAGATCATGCGGCTGTTCGCCGTCACCGACGCCATCCCGCAGAACAGCTGCGCCCCGATGATCACGAGCAGCAGCAGCTTGCCCGTCGTGGCGCCCAGCGCGTCCAGCAGGATCTGGGCGGGCGGCACCCCGGTCGGCGAGGTCCGCGCCCCCTCGTACGACTGGATGGCGAAGGTGAAGCCGAGCAGCAGCACGAATCCGGCCACCCATGACGTCCAGATGGAGCGCACGATGCCCTTCGGGCCCGCCGTCGACGCGTCATGCGTCTCCTCGGTCATGTGTGCGGACGCGTCGTACCCGGTGAAGGTGTATTGCGCCATCAGCAGGCCGAGGAGCACGACGTACACACCACTGCTCCAGCCCGTCTCGTTCACGAACTCCGTGAAGACGTACGACGCCGACCTGTGGTGGTCCGGGACCACGGCCAGCACGCCGACGATGACGACCACGCCCACCACGTGCCACCACACACTCACGCTGTTGAGCAGACCGACCATGCGTACGCCGAAGGTGTTGAGCAGGCCGTGCAGCAGCAGGATCGCCGCGAAGAGCACGATCGTCCGACCCGGCGTCACCTCCCAGCCGAACTGGAGGTTCAGATACGCCCCCAGGAACGACGCCGCGCCGAAGTCGATGCCGGCGGTCACGGCGACCTGGCCGAGCACGTTGAACCAGCCCGTGAACCACGCCCAGGCCGCCGCGCTCCGCTCGGGGGCGAGCCGGTGCGCCCAGAAGTACAGACCGGCCGACGTCGGATACGCCGAGCAGATCTCGGCCATCGACAGGCCGACGAACAGCGTCATCAGGCCGACCGCGACCCAGCCCCATGTGATCACCGCGGGGCCGCCCGTGGTCATGCCGAACAGGTACAGCGTCATACAGCCGGAGAGGACCGAGATGATCGTGAAGGAGACCGCGTAGTTCGAGAACGCGGACATACGACGGGCGAGGACCTGGGTGTACCCCAGCTGGGCCAGGCGTTCCTCGTCCGACAACCCACGTGCCGGGGCGGCGGTGTCCGACCGCCCGCTCACTATGGCGTCATCTGTCATGCCCCCAGCAATTCCCTCACCGGAGTCGTGACACACGTCACAGGATGGCTAAAACACGCCCCCCATGCGCGGAAGACCGAAAAAACGCCGTGGCCCCCACCGGATCGGTGGGGGCCACGGCGCTCAGTACCTACTGCCGGCCCTACTGCCTACTGAACGTCAGCCGTTGCGCTTCCAGCGCGGCTTGTCGTCACGACGGCCGAAGGAGGAGGAAGAAGAAGAGGAAGAGGAGCCGGTGCCACGGTGGTCGTCACGACGGCCGTACGGGCGCTCGTGGCCGCCGGAGCGGAAGCCCGGGCGGTCGCCCTGACGGTCACGGTTGAACGGACGGTCGCTGCCGCGGTGCCCACCGCGCTCGTCGCGCCGCTCGAAGGAACGCTGGCCGCCCTGGCCGCCCTGGCCGTCCCGACGGAAGCCAGGACGGTCGCCGCCACGGTCGTTGCGGTCGAAGGAACGGCCACCGCGGTCGTCACGACGCTCGAAGCCACCGCGCTCGTTGTCCCGACGGAACCCACCACGGTCGTTGTCACGCCGCTCGAACGTACGCCCACCACGGTCGCCGTCACGCCGGTCGTCCCGACGGTCGTCCCGGCGGAAGCCGCCACGGTCGCCCCGGTCGCCCCGGTCGTTGCGGTCGAAGGAACGCCCGCCCCGGTCGTCACGACGCTCGAAGCCACCGCGCTCGTTGTCACGCCGCTCGAACGTACGCCCACCACGGTCACCGTCACGACGGTCGTCCCGACGGAAGCCACCACGGTCGTTGTCCCGGCGGAAGCCACCCCGGTCACCGCGGTCGTTGTCCCGGTCACGACGCTCGTAGTTGCCCCGCTCGTCACGACGCTGACGCGGCTGCTCGTACGAGGAGCGCTCGTAGGCCGGACGCTCCTGCCGCTCGGCCGGCTGCTCGACGATCGCGGCCGAAGCCTCGGTCGCCGACGCGCTCTCCGCCTCGACGGCGGCCGTGGCGGCCTCCGCGGCAGCGGCGGCGACAGCGGCCTCCGGGTCCTCGCCCCGCTCCCGCGCGGCGCGCGCGGTCAGCCGGTCGGCCTCTTCGCGCAGCTCGGCGGCGCGGCGCGTGGCCCGCTCCAGCTGCTTGCTCAGGTGCGAGACCTCACGCTCGGCCTGCTGCGCGGCGTTGCCCGCCGACTCGGCCTGGACCTCGGTCATCGACCGGGCGCCGGTGATGTCGGCGACCTCGGCGTCGAAGGCCGTACCGCCCTGGATGATGTGGCGCGAGGCGTCGACGCCCGCGTCCTCCATCAGCCGGAAGATCTGGCGACGCTGGTGCGGCAGCGACAGCGACACGACGGTGCCGGACCGCCCGGCACGAGCAGTACGCCCGGACCGGTGCAGGTAGTCCTTGTGGTCACCGGCGGGGTCGACGTTGAGCACGAGGTCGATGCCGTCGACGTGGATACCGCGGGCGGCGACGTCGGTCGCGACGAGCGCGTTGACGTAGCCCTTCTTGAAGTCCTCGAGCACACGGGTACGCGCGCCCTGCGTCATACCGCCGTGCAGCGCGTCGGCCTTCACACCGGCGTCGCAGAGCTGCTCGGCGATACGGTCGGCGCCCAGCTGCGTACGGACGAAGATGATCGTCCGGCCCTTGCGGGCGGCGATGGCGGCCGTGACCGGCGCCTTGTCCTTGGGCTTCACGATCAGGATGTGGTGCGACATGGTCGTCACGGCACCCTGCGCGGCGTCGACCTCGTGCGAGACCGGCGCGACCAGGTAGCGCTTGACCAGGGTGGAGATCTCGTTCTCCATGGTCGCGGAGAACAGCATCCGCTGACCGCCCGCCGGCACCTGGTCGAGCAGCTCGGTCACCTCGGGCAGGAAGCCCAGGTCCGACATCTGGTCGGCCTCGTCGAGGACGGCGATCTGGACGTTCTCGAGCGAGCAGGCACCGCGGTTGATGATGTCGCGCAGACGGCCCGGGGTGGCGACCAGGATGTCGACGCCGCGCTCCAGGGCGTAGATCTGGTTGCCCATGGAGGTACCGCCGCAGACGACCTTCATCTTCAGCCCGAGGACGTCCCCGTACGGCTGCAGCGCGTCCGCGACCTGCATGGCGAGCTCACGCGTCGGCGTCAGGATGACGGCGCGCGGCTTGTGCTTCTCGGTGCGACCGCCGGCCAGCGTGGCCAGGGTCGGCAGACCGAACGAGAGGGTCTTGCCCGAGCCGGTGCGACCACGGCCCAGGATGTCCTTGCCGGCCAGGGCGTCCGGGATGGTCGCGGCCTGGATCGGGAAGGGGACGGTCACGCCGTTCTGCGCGAGCTTGCGCACGACGCCCTCGGGGAGACCGAGATCCGCGAAGGTGGCCTCGGGGGTCTCCTCGACGGAGGCGTTCTCGACGTTCTCGACGGTGTCGATGGTGTCGACGTCTTCGCCGTTCTCGGGCACGACGACGTGATCAGTACTGGAAATGGACATGCGTATGCGAAACCTTCCGGAGTCTCGTCGGCACGCGCCCGTCAACTCCGTGATTCGCACACGACCGCCTCTATGCGGTCCGCCACGGCAAGGGAGAGTACGCGCCACACGGCGCGCTCTGCGTTGGCGCCGGGCAAATGGGATCAAACGATCTACCACCATACGCACCCTCACCCCATCAAGGCAAATTGAGCGCATAACCGCAGGTCAACAGCCTCACGCGGAACCCTCTCGGCAACGCCCCCGACCAGGCCTCACCACTCCGCCGCATCCCCCGCAGACGGCGCCGGCTCCCGCTCCACCAACTGCGTCTCCTGCTCGTGCGCGGACGACGACGGCTCCGCCACGGACGGCTCCGGCACGGGCGACTCCACCGGATTCGACGGTCCCGGCTCGGACTCCACCACCGTCGGAGTGGGAGAAGGCTCACCTTTCGGAGGCTCGGTGACGGCCGGGCCCTCGCCCTTGCCGTCCCCCTTCCCGCCCTTCGGCGGCTTCGCCTTCCGCGACGGCTTCTCGCGCCCGGCGGCCGACGCCGACGCGGACGCCGACCCCGAGGCGGACTCGTCCGGCTCCGCGGCGGCCCCCTTCCGCCTCACCTGGTCCCCGGTTCCGCCCCCGCCCGTGACCGCCGTCCCCCCGTCGGGCCGCTCACCGCCCAGCTGTCCGGCGGACGGCGAGGGTCCGGGCCTGTGCCCGTCACCCCCGACGCTCATACAGCCGGCTGTC
Organism: Streptomyces graminofaciens; assembly: GCF_030294945.1. Lineage (NCBI taxonomy): Bacteria > Bacillati > Actinomycetota > Actinomycetes > Kitasatosporales > Streptomycetaceae > Streptomyces > Streptomyces graminofaciens. The sequence goes on from NZ_AP018448.1 coordinate 6,529,887, forward strand.
GCCGCGACGGCCAGGACCGTGGCGGCCAGACGGACAGGTACGTACAAGGCGCGCACGGCGGCCACCTCCGAGGGGGGCGGATGGGGGAGTCCCCCTGCCCAACTCCCGCCGCCCGCAAGAGGACACGCGCGCTCCTCACCGACAGGCTCACCCGTACCCGAGGGCGTGCAGGCGCGCGTCGTCGATCCCGAAGTGGTGCGCGATCTCGTGCACGACGGTCACCTCGGTCTCGGCGACCACGTCCTCCCGCGTCTCGCACATCCGCAGCGTCGGGTTCCGGTAGATCGTGATCCGGTCCGGCAGCACCCCCGCGTACCACTCCCCGCGGTCCGTGAGCGGAGTCCCCTCGTACAGCCCGAGCAGCTCGGGATCGTCGGCGGGCGGCTCGTCCTCGACGAACACCGCCACGTTGTCCATCAACCGCGTCAGCTCCGGCGGGATACGGTCCAGCGCCTCGGCGACCAGTTCCTCGAACTCCTCGCGCGTCATCTCCAGCACACGGCCATTGTCGGGTACGACACACCCCCCACGCTCGTACGGGAGCCACGAACACCGGCCGGACCGCCGCATACCCACCCCCGCCCCGGGGCATACGGGACCAATGGCCCGCGACCCCGCCGCACCAGCCGACCCGCCCGCCGCCCTGCGCCGGCTGCGGCAGCTCCCGCGCGCCCTCACCCACCGCCCCCGCCCCACCCTGGAACCGGCCGACCGCCCTCACCCCTGGGCCCGCGCACTGGGCCTGATCACGGTCGTGCTCGTCGGCGCCTGGCTGGGCCTGCTGATCGTGGGCAACGTACGCGCCCCCGTCGGCCCCATGAACACCACGATGACCCTGCGCCCCTCCCTCACCGGCGGCACAAAGATCAACGTCTCCCCGCTCGGCGCCCTGGAGCTGCGCAGCCACCACGCCCCCGTACGCCTGGACGTCAACGTCGACCAGCTCGACCCCGAGCGCGCCCAGGCCCTCGTCGACCACCCCGAGCGGATCTCCGGCCTCCAGGACGAGATCGCCTCCGACGTCCAGCACGGCACCCTCGACCTGGCCGTACGCTCCGGCGTCGCGGTCGTCTCCGGTGCCACCGCGCTCGGCCTCGCCGTCTACCGCCGCCCGCGCCGCGCCCTCGCCGCCGGCGGCCTCGCCCTCGCCCTGCTGGCCGCCTCCGGAGGCACGGCCGCCGCCACCTGGAACCCCAACTCCGTCCTGGAGCCCAAGTTCTCCGGCCTGCTCTCCTCGGCCCCCTCGATCGTCGGCAACGCGCGCAGCATCGTCACCGAGTTCGACGTCTACCAGAAGGAACTGGCCCGCCTGGTGACGAACGTGACCAAGCTCTACGACGTCACCTCCACCCTCCCCACGTACCAGCCGGACCCGAGCACCATCCGCGTCCTGCACGTCTCCGACATCCACCTCAACCCCGCGAGCTGGAAGATCATCGCCTCGCTGGTGGAGCAGTACGACATCAACGTGATCGTCGACTCCGGCGACACCATGGACCACGGCACCGCCGCCGAGAACGCCTTCCTCGACCCGATCGCCGACCTCGGGGCTCCGTATGTCTGGGTCCGCGGCAACCACGACTCGACGGCCACCCAGCGCTATCTGGAGGGCATCAAGAACGCACACGTCCTCGACGAGGGCCGGGCGGTGACCGTGGGCGGCCTGCGCTTCGCGGGGGTGGGCGACCCGCAGTTCACCCCGGACCGCTCGGTCGACCAGGCGAGCCTCCCCTCGGAGGAGGCCGCCGGACAGCGCCTGGCCGACGCCCTGCGCGCCCAGAAGGCGGCCGGCACCCCGGTGGACATCGCCGTCGCCCACAACCCGGACGCCGCCCGCCAGACGGACGGCGCGGTCCCGCTCGTCCTCGCCGGGCACATCCACCACCCCGAGACGGAGGTCCTGAGCAAGGGCACCCGGCTCCGCGTCGAGGGCTCCACCGGCGGCAGCGGCCTGCGCGCCGTGGAAGGCGTCCATCCCGACCCCATCCAGACCTCGGTCCTCTACCTGGACGCCGACACCCACCGCCTCCAGGCCTGGGACGAGATCGAACTGGGCGGCCTGGGCCTGACGACGGCCGAGGTCAGCCGCCACCTGCCGGAAGACCTCATCGATTAGCGGCCCCGCCGCGGGCAACCGGGCGCCACCCGTCCCCCAGCCCCGCGAAAGCCACCCCTTGAGGCCCACAGAACCCGCCCCCGAACCGGCCGCGGAAACCGTTTTGGCGATACCCCCCGCCATCCCATATGCTTCACACGTCCCCGACGCGCTGACGAAGCGCCCAGGCGGGCCGATAGCCCTCATCGTCTAGCGGCCTAGGACGCCGCCCTTTCAAGGCGGTAGCACGGGTTCGAATCCCGTTGGGGGCACGCAAGAACGTGTGCGACACTGTCGTACGCAATCTTGGTCCTGTGGAGCAGTTTGGAGTGCTCGCCACCCTGTCAAGGTGGAGGCCGCGGGTTCAAATCCCGTCAGGACCGCTGAGGTTACATGTTTCACGTGAAACCTCGTGGCTGGGTAGCTCAGTTGGTACGAGCGATCGCCTGAAAAGCGATAGGTCGCCGGTTCGACCCCGGCCCCAGCCACAACGTACGTAAACCCCTTCCGGGCAACCGGAGGGGGTTTTCGTCGCTCACAGAGAGCCTTAGTGCTCACCGAGAACCTGGGGGGTTCTTGCGACGCATCACCAGAGGACTTGTGACGGTCGGCGCCGTCCTGTTCTCCACTCTCGCCATACCCGGAACGGCCCACGCCGAGGCACCGACGATCAAGAGTGCGGCCAGCGACCAGGACGACTGGTCGGTCATCGACGTCAACCTCGGCTACAGCACCGAGATCGACAAGATCACCGCGAAGCTGCGCCCCCTCGGCAGCGCCGAGACGGACACCCCGGTGGCCACGATCACCGACTTCACCAAGCAGCAGGCTGGTGCCACGGACGGCACCTGGGCCTCCTCGCCCGTCCACCTGGACACGCTCGGTGAGTACACGATCGACATCGAGGCCACGAACACCGCGGGCGAGACCACCGCCCAGCAGAACGTGGGCGTGCTGCGCTATGTGAAGCAGCCCCTGTTCAAGGACTTCTCGGTCACCCCTACCGAGCCGAACGTCGAGAACAAGATCGTCACGGCCGCCGGTGACCTGGTCTTCCGCGACCCCAGCACCCGTGAGACCGCACCGGCGCCCGGCGCCTCCGTGATCGTCTCCCTGCCGGGCCTGAGCCAGGAGACCGTCACCACGAACGAGGCGGGCCACTTCTCCCTCGCCCGCGAGGTCACCCAGAACGGCACGGCCTGGGCCCGCTACCAGAGCGACGACGGCCCCGCCTCGTCCCCGCGCATCGACATCACGCCCCAGTACGCGCCGACCCGGTTCGTCCTGGACAAGACCAGCTTCCACGTCACGGCCGGCGACGAGGTGCCCGTCACCGGCAAGCTGGAGTACCAGATCGGCTCGGAGTGGAAGCCGCTGGCCGGCATCCCGGTCGAGTTGGACTACAAGTACGGCAGCATCACCGACCCGGCCGAGGCGACCACCGACACGAACGGCCGCTTCAGCCTCGTCAAGCGTCCGTACGGCGACAACACGTACGAGGTGGCCTTCCCGCCGTACCCGATCCACTCCTGGCTCAAGCGCCCTGCGGCCGTCGACGTGAGCATCAAGGTCACCTCGACGACCAAGTTCACCGAGTTCACGGCGTCGATGGACCAGATGGCCCAGCTCAGTGTGACCGGCCGGCTCGCCCTGGTCGGGGACTACGACGACAGCCAGGTGAAGGTCGACGTCCAGTGGTCGGCCGACGGCAGCACCGGCTGGAGCACCAAGAAGACCATCAAGACCACCTTCGGCAGCCAGTTCAGCGCCGAGGGCATCGAGACCGTCGGGGACGGCTACTTCCGACTGCGGTACGCCGGGTCCACCACCAAGGACATCAAGGGCGCCATCAGCAAGGCCGTGCGCAAGAACCGGGCCCTCGTCCGGGTCAAGGGCGCGAACGCCTCCCCCGAGCCGGTCCGCAAGGGCCGTGCGCTCACCGTGACGGGCGTCCTCCAGGAGGCGAAGCCCGCGAGCACACCGGGCTGGAACGATTGGAAGGGCTACGGCGCCAAGACGGTGCAGATCATCTTCCGGCCCAAGGGCGAGAAGACCTGGTACCTGATGGGCACGGTCAAGACGAAGGCGAACGGCTCCTTCAGCAAGAGCTTCAAGGCCCAGCTCGACGGCACCTGGGTGCCCGCCTTCCTGAAGCCCGACAGCAAGCACTACGCGGGCGCCGGCGCCGAGGACTACGTCGACGTACGGTGACGCACGCAACAGACACGTGACGAGGGGCGAGCGCAAAAGCGTTCGCCCCTCGTTTCGTTCAGGTGAGAAGCTGGGTCGCGTATGTCCACTCACCCCGCCCCCGCCTTCGGCGCCCTCGCCCCTCGCCTGGCCGAGCTGACCCTGCGCGACGCGCACCGGCTCGGACGCAGGCTCGAAGGCGCGCGCAAGATCCGCAAGCCCGAGGCCCGGGCCGCCGTCCTCGCCGAGATCGAGGCGGAGGTCGCCAAGGGCGAGGCCCGGATGGCCGAGCGCGCCGCGCGCGTACCGGCCATCACGTACCCCGAGCAGCTGCCCGTCAGCCAGAAGAAGGCCGAGATCGCGGACGCCATCCGTGATCATCAGGTCGTCATCGTCGCGGGCGAGACCGGCTCCGGAAAGACGACCCAGATCCCGAAGATCTGTATGGAGCTGGGACGCGGCGTACGCGGCATGATCGGGCACACCCAGCCCCGTCGGATCGCGGCCCGTACGGTCGCCGAGCGCGTGGCGGAGGAGCTGAACACGCCCCTCGGCGAGGCCGTCGGCTGGAAGGTGCGCTTCACCGACCAGGTCAACCAGGACGCGACCTTCGTCAAGCTGATGACGGACGGCATCCTGCTCGCCGAGATCCAGACGGACCGCGAGCTGCGCGCGTACGACACGATCATCATCGACGAGGCCCACGAGCGGTCCCTCAACATCGACTTCCTGCTGGGCTATCTGGCCCAGCTGCTGCCCAAGCGCCCGGACCTCAAGGTCGTCATCACCTCCGCGACCATCGACCCCGAGCGCTTCTCCCGCCACTTCGGCGACGCCCCGATCGTCGAGGTCAGCGGCCGTACGTACCCCGTCGAGGTGCGCTATCGCCCCCTCCTCGAAGAGGACGGCGACGACGCCGACCGCGACCAGATCACCGCGATCTGCGACGCCGTCGAGGAGCTTCAGGGGGAGGGCAAGGGCGACATCCTCGTCTTCCTCTCGGGAGAACGGGAGATCCGCGACACGGCGGACGCCCTCATCAAGAAGCAGTACCGCTTCACGGAGGTCCTGCCCCTCTACGCCCGCCTCTCGCACGCCGAGCAGCACCGCGTGTTCCAGGCGCACACGGGGCGCAGGATCGTTCTGGCCACGAACGTCGCCGAGACCTCCCTCACGGTCCCGGGCATCAAGTACGTCATCGACCCGGGCTTCGCCCGCATCTCCCGCTACAGCCACCGCACCAAGGTGCAGCGCCTGCCGATCGAGCCGATCTCCCAGGCCAGCGCCAACCAGCGCAAGGGCCGCTGCGGCCGTACGAGCGACGGTGTCTGCATCCGCCTCTACTCCGAGGACGACTTCCTCGCCCGCCCGGAGTTCACGGACGCCGAAATCCTCCGTACGAACCTGGCGAGCGTCATCCTCCAGATGACCGCGGCCGGCCTCGGCGACATCGAGAAGTTCCCCTTCATCGACCCGCCGGACCACCGCAACATCCGCGACGGCGTCCAGCTCCTCCAGGAACTGGGAGCCCTGGACCCGGCGCAGAAGGACGTACGCAAGCGGCTGACCGAGATGGGCCGCAAGCTCTCCCAGCTGCCCGTCGACCCGCGCCTGGCCCGCATGGTCGTGGAGGCCGACAAGAACGGCTGCGCCCGCGAGGTCATGGTGATCGCCGCCGCGCTCTCCATCCAGGACCCGCGCGAGCGCCCCGCCGACAAGCAGGCCCAGGCGGACCAGCAGCACGCCCGCTTCAAGGACGAGACGAGCGACTTCCTCGCCTTCCTCAACCTCTGGCGGTACGTCCGCGAGCAGCAGAAGGAACGCGGCTCGTCGTCCTTCCGCCGGATGTGCAAGCAGGAGTACCTGAACTTCCTGCGCATCCGCGAATGGCAGGACATCTACAGCCAGCTGCGTACGGTCGCGAAGCAGATGGGCATCCATCTGAACGAGGACGACGCACCGGAGCAGCACGTCCATCTCTCCCTCCTCGCCGGTCTGCTCTCCCACATCGGCATGAAGGACGTGAAGGAGGGCGCGAAGAACGAGTACCTGGGCGCCCGCAACGCGAAGTTCGCGGTCTTCCCGGGCTCGGCCCTCTTCAAGAAGCCCCCGCGCTTCGTGATGTCCGCGGAGCTGGTGGAGACCTCGCGCCTCTGGGCCCGCGTCAACGCCAGGATCGAGCCCGAGTGGGTCGAGCCGCTCGCCGAACACCTCCTGAAGCGGACGTACAGCGAACCGCACTGGGAGAAGGACCAGGCAGCCGTGATGGCGTACGAGAAGGTCACGCTGTACGGCGTGCCGATCGTCGCCCAGCGGAAGGTCAACTACGGCCGTATCGACCCGGAAGCCAGCCGCGAGCTTTTCATCCGCAACGCGCTCGTCGAGGGCGACTGGCGTACGCACCACAAGTTCTTCGCCGACAACCGCAGACTCCTCAGCGAGGTCGAGGAGTTGGAGCACCGGGCCCGGCGCCGGGACATCGTGGTCGACGACGACACGCTCTTCGACTTCTACGACCAGCGGGTCCCCGAACACGTGGTGTCGGGCGCCCACTTCGACTCCTGGTGGAAGCACAAGCGGCATGAGCAGCCCGAGTTCCTGGACTTCGAGCGGGAGATGCTCATCCGGGAGTCGGCGGAGGCGGTCACCAAGGCCGACTATCCGGACTCCTGGCGGCAGGGCCAGCTCAAGTTCCGTGTCACGTACCAGTTCGAGCCGGGCGCGGACGCGGACGGTGTGACGGTCCATGTGCCGCTCCAGGTCCTCAACCAGGTGACGGACGAGGGCTTCGACTGGCAGATCCCGGGCCTGCGGGAGGAGGTGGTGACGGAACTGATCAGATCCCTGCCGAAACCGATCCGCCGTCACTACGTCCCCGCCCCGAACTACGCGAAGGCGTTCCTGGAGAAGGCCGTGCCGCTTCAGGAGCCGCTGCCCATGACGCTCGCCCGCGAGCTGAAGCGCATGGTGGGCGTCCCGCTGACGGCCGAGGACTTCGACTGGGGCCGCCTCCCCGACCATCTGAAGATCACCTTCCGAATCGTCGACGAGCGGCGCCGGAAGCTGGCCGAGGACAAGGACCTGGAGGCGCTGCGGCTCCGTCTGAAGCCGAAGGCGCGCCAGGCGCTCTCGCAGGCGGCCGCCGCCACGGCGGAGCGCCAGGGCGGCGAGTCGCTGGAGCGGACGGGCCTGACGGACTGGACGATCGGTTCGCTGACCCGCGTCTTCGAGACCCGTCGCGCCGGCCAGCCGGTGAAGGCGTACCCGGCGCTGGTCGACAACGGCGACACGGTCTCCGTCCGCCTCTTCGACACCGAGGAGGAGCAGGCGGAGGCCATGTGGAAGGGCATGCGGCGGCTCATCCTCCGCAACATCCCGGTGAACCCGGCGAAGTTCGCCTCCGAGAAGCTCACGAACGCGCAGAAGCTGGCGCTGTCGGCGAACCCGCACGGCTCCATCCAGGCGCTGTTCGACGACTGCGCGATGGCGGCGGCCGACAAGCTGATCGCCGACTTCGGCGGGCCGGCGTGGGACGAGGAGTCGTACCGCAAGCTGTACGACAAGGTGCGCGCCGAGATCGTCGACACGACGGTCCGTACGGTCGGGCAGGTGCAGCAGGTGCTGGCCGCCTGGCAGGCCTGTGAGCGCCGTCTGAAGGCCACACGGAGCGCGGCGCTGCTGGCGAACCTCTCGGACGTACGGGCGCAGCTGGACGCGCTCGTGAAGCCGGGATTCGTGACGGAGGCGGGGCTGCGGCGCCTGCCCGACCTGATGCGCTATCTGGTCGCGGCGGACCGCCGGCTGCAGCAGATGCCGACGGGCGTCCAGCGGGACACGACGCGCATGGAAAAGGTCCATGAGATGCGGGACGAGTATCTGTGGCTGCTGGAGCAGTTGCCACAGGGCCGGCCCGTGCCCTCCACCGTCCTGGACATCCGCTGGATGATCGAGGAACTGCGGGTCAGCTACTTCGCGCACGCGCTGGGGACGGCGTATCCGGTGTCGGACAAGCGGATCGTGAAGGCGATCGACGCGGCGGTGCCGTAGCGGGATCTGTGACGGAGCCCGCACACTGGGTGAGTTCGACCGAGGGGCCGCCACTCCTGTAGAGTCTCTTCTCGCAGGCCAGCGCAGGAAAAACGGCGCGGACTGCGAAACCTGGTCCTGTGGAGCAGTTTGGAGTGCTCGCCACCCTGTCAAGGTGGAGGCCGCGGGTTCAAATCCCGTCAGGACCGCATTGATTACGAGAGGCCCGCATCCGGTGAGGATGCGGGCCTCTCGCGTGTGTCGGGCCACGGGTGCCTGACGGAGTTTCCTCGCCCGGGGCCGGTTCGTCGGCTGCCGGCCGGCGTCCGGCGGCCGCGCGGAATTCCTCCTCCGTATCCCTCCTCCGTCAACGGCCCAGTCACCGGAGGCTTGACGGCGTCACATTCAGTCGGTACCTCAGAGACAAGGGCTCCCGGACCCGGAGGTGGCGCATGGCGGCGACGGCTCGGCACGAGACGCGCGCGTTACTCCGCGCCCACTTGTCGGCCGCCTCCTCGTACCGCCATCTCACGCGGCACTGCCCCGTCTGCCACCAACTCCTCCGCCTGGCCATGGAACCCGGCTCAGGCGCCGAGGACGGCACCGAGGGAACGACGGAGAGCGAAAGCCCGTCCAAGGCCTGAGCCTCACCGAGCCGCCCCGAACCGAGCCGAGCCGAACCGAACCGCCCCGAGCCGCCCCGAGTCTGCGGCGCCCCTCCCTCAACTCTCGCCCCTAATACCGCGGATGCTGCTCCGGCAACAAGGCGCACGGCATGTGACGGGTGTCACCGCATAAGTTTTCAGAACTGTGGAACTTACCCCCCACCTACAACTGGTCAATTTAATATGTGCAATTGCACCACCCTCGTAAGCTCTTCGCAGGAGATCCGACAGCCCTCCCCAGAGTCCGACAAGACCGGTCACAGACGGGCGCGCCGAGGGCTTCGGAACCCCCCACACCCCGGACCCGCCCCCCACACCGCGCACAAAAAAATCGCGCTGGACCCGGCGGAGTCCAGCGCGATCGACGACGCACCCTCAGACGTACTTGAAGAGCCTGGGCGTGGGACCTGTTGGGGCAGGGCCCGCGTCGTTTGGAGCGGTTGAGCAACTCGGTGCCGTAGCGACTGAGCTGCGGATTCGGGCGTCTCGGCTGATTGGGGGAACCCTCCGAAATGCCCCTCTATGCAGTTGTTCAGGCCTCGCTGCGCTGCTGCGGAATACCCGCAAGCAGTGCGCGGACCTCGGCTTCGCGGTAACGGCGATGCCCACCGAGCGTGCGGATGGACGTGAGCTTGCCGGCCTTCGCCCACCGCGTGACCGTCTTCGGGTCCACGCGGAACATGGTGGCGACCTCAGCCGGGGTCAGCAGCGGCTCGGCATCAGGGGTGCGAGCGGTCATGAGCGGCCTCCTCGGGAGAACCGAACCTTCTCGGTTCTTTCCTCTAAATTCTGCACCTTGACCCGCGTTGCCCGAAATGGCGGACGCGAGTCGAGTCGGTTATAGGACGAACGGCTTGTCCTCGGCACTACAACTACACCATCTGTCCAGCCGCGTCGGCCAAACCGATGGAATTGCCCTCCCAGGTGTTCATCAGCGACGGATGCCGATGGACCATGCCATAGCGGACAGTCACGCCACTGTGACGATCAGTCACAGTGGCGATCAGGAGTCAACAGGACCCCCCAAAGCGTGCAATGCTGAGATTCCGCCCATACATGGGCAGAAGAAGTCTCCCCCGGACTCCTTGTCCTATTTTGGCATGAGGAGGTGCGTAAGAGGCAAGGCCCACGTAAGTGCAATCCGTCACGCTTGACGACAGCTTGACGCAAAAGCCCGGATCGGGACCTAAGTCCTACGATGCCCCCCACGGACCTGTGCGTTGTGTCAAGCTCAGGCCAAGAGTGGACAGTTCACCATGCTTCGGGCCTCCTGGAAAGCCTTTTCCTCAGGAGCCCCACAAGTCACAAATACGAACCGGGGGGCGGATCGGTTCAGACCGATTCGGTCAGGATCGGTTCAGTTGGCCGAGCGCCGGTCCCGGACCGCCCGCCACCGCTCCACGAGCCGCCCGTACGCCTCCGTGGCGGCCTCCTCGTCCCCGCCGCGCAGCGCCTCGATGCCCTCGGCGACGTCCGCCGCCGAATGATCGCCGTCCAGCTCCGCCGCCGGCAGGACGTGCACCAGCCCGCCGTAGTCCAGCTCGACCAGTGAGCGCGGGTGGAACTCCTCCAGCCAGCGGCCCACGTCCACCAGCCCGTCGATCAGCGGCCCCTCGTCGAGGCTCTCCCGCAGGGCCCTCAGGCCCCGCGCCACCCGGCGCCGGGCCTGGACCATGGGCGTGCGGTAGCGAAGCACCGGCGAGGCCTCCGCCGAACCCTTCTCGTACGTCCGCTCCTCGTCGGAGACGAGCACGAACCAGTTCAGCGGTACATGCCAGGTCGAGGTGCGGATCCAGGGGCGCGCGTCGGGGTTGCCGGCCAGCCAGCGCTCGTAGTCCTGGCCGGCCTGGCGGCGTACGACCGGTGGCAGCACCGCGTCCAGGACCGGGGTGGGCAGTTCCTCGGCCAGACTTCCGAGCGCCTGCCAGCCGCGCAGCCGGGTGCGCCAGGGGCAGACGCAGACCACGCCCTCGACATCCAGCACGAAGGCGTCGCCGCTCTCGTGCACCGGCACCGGGACCGGCGGAGTGGGCAGCAGATCGGCCAGCGAGCGGCGCAGCTCGTCCTGGTACGAGGGCCGGTCGGTGCGCCGGGCGTAGCGGCCCCAGTGGGTGCGCTCCGGTTCCGGGAAGGCGGCCAGTGGCTCGTACACACGCAGGTAGGACGCGTACGGGACGATCACCGAGGACACCTTGGGCACCCCTGCTCCCTCCCCCGCGAGCCACCGGGGAAACCTGCCGAATCCGCTCACAAGCAGGCCCGAAAGCTGTACGGATCGAACGATCGCCGTACTCCAGGAGTGGGTGATCCTGAGCGTGTGCCGTTTTCGGGCCACCACAGGCCCTAATCTCGTGCCACAGCCCCCGCCACCCTTACGGGAGCTGCTCCAACCGCCGCTACTTGCCCAGGAGTCACCACAGTGACCGAAGTATCAGCCGGCGTCCTGCACACCCTGTTCCACTCGGACCAGGGCGGTCATGAGCAAGTCGTGCTCTGCCAGGACCTCTCCAGTGGCCTGAAGGCCGTCATCGCCATCCACTCCACCGCGCTGGGCCCCGCCCTCGGCGGTACGCGCTTCTACCCGTACGCGACCGAGGAGGAGGCCGTCGCCGACGCGCTGAACCTCGCGCGCGGCATGTCGTACAAGAACGCCATGGCCGGGCTCGACCACGGCGGTGGCAAGGCCGTGATCATCGGGGACCCGGACCGGATCAAGAGCGAGGAGCTGCTGCTCGCCTACGGACGGTTCGTGGCCTCGCTCGGCGGCCGGTACGTGACCGCGTGCGACGTCGGTACGTACGTCGCCGACATGGACGTCGTGGCCCGCGAGTGCCGCTGGACCACCGGCCGGTCCCCGGAGAACGGCGGCGCCGGTGACTCCTCGGTCCTCACCGCCTTCGGCGTCTACCAGGGCATGCGGGCCAGCGCACAGCACGTGTGGGGCGACCCCTCGCTGCGCGACCGCCGGGTCGGCGTCGCGGGCGTCGGCAAGGTGGGGCACCACCTGGTCCAGCACCTGCGGGACGAGGGCGCCGAAGTCGTCATCACGGACGTGCGCGAGGACGCCGTACGGCGGATCCTCGACCGGCATCCGGAGGGTGTGACGGCGGTCGCCGACACCGAGGCGCTGATCCGTGCCGAGGGCCTCGACATCTACGCCCCCTGTGCGCTGGGCGGGGCCCTGAACGACGACTCCGTGCCGGTGCTCACCGCCAAGGTCGTCTGCGGGGCGGCCAACAACCAGCTCGCGCATCCGGGCGTGGAGAAGGACCTCTCCGACCGCGGGATCCTCTACGCGCCGGACTACGTCGTGAACGCCGGCGGGGTCATCCAGGTCGCCGACGAACTCCAGGGGTTCGACTTCGAGCGGTGCCGGGCGAAGGCCGCGAAGATCTTCGACACCACGCTGGCAATATTCGCGAAGGCGAAGCGGGACGGAATTCCACCTGCTGCGGCGGCCGACCGGATCGCCGAGCAGCGGATGCACGAGGCGGCCGCCGCGCGCGGTCGCCGACCCGCCGCGGACGCCTCGTAGAAGTCACGCCGGTACCCGCCGATGGATTTCGAGAGAACTCTCACTTCCATCGGCGGGTCGCCCGCCAAGAACTGGTTAAAATCGCGGTTGACCAGCGGGGACAGGGCACCCCGAGGGTTCTGGGCACGGGCACGTCCTGCGGGCGACGTACCGTATGGGCGTGGGCTCAGGTACCGTGGAAGCCCTACGGACCGGTCTCTCCACGGAGAGCCCGTTCCAGATCATGAACGCGTGTCAAGACTCTGGGGCCATCGAGCCCCGTATCCGAGGGGGTCGAGCCATGGGGCGCGGCCGGGCAAAGGCCAAGCAGACGAAGGTCGCCCGCCAGCTGAAGTACAGCAGCGGCGGGACTGACCTCTCGCGTCTGGCCAATGAGCTGGGCGCTTCGACTTCGAATCAGCCGCCGAATGGCGAGCCTTTCGAGGACGACGACGAGGAAGACGACCCGTACGCCCAGTACGCGGATCTCTACAACGACGACGATGAGGACGAGGACGACCAGTCCGGTCCCACGTCGCATCGTCGCGGAGCTTGACGCTCTAGCTGCGCTTCACCCGGTCCGGGTGGGTCACCCCCGCCGGACCGGGTTTTGTGCTGCCGTCGGTCGCGAACCTCAGCTCGCGTACTCCGCGAACCTCAGCTCGCGTAGTCGCCGACCAGCTCGGCACCCGTGGCGTGGTCGCCGCGCTCGGTGATCTCGCCGGCGACCCATGCCTCGACCCCGCGGTCGGCCAGGGTGGTGAGTGCCACGTCCGCGGACTCCTGCGGGACGATGGCGATCATGCCGACGCCCATGTTGAGGGTCTTCTCCAGCTCCAGGCGCTCGACCCGGCCGGTCTTTCCGACGAGGTCGAAGATCGGATCCGGGGTCCAGGTGGAGCGGTCGACCGTCGCGTGCAGCTGGTCGGGGATCACGCGGGCCAGGTTGGCCGCGAGACCGCCGCCCGTGACATGGCTGAAGGCGTGGACCTCGGTCGTGCGGGTGAGGGCCAGACAGTCCAGCGAGTAGATCTTGGTGGGCTCCAGCAGCTCCTCGCCGAGGGTGCGGCCGAGGTCGTCGATGTGCGCGTCAAGAGCGAGACCGGCCTGGTTCAGCAGGACGTGCCGGACGAGCGAGTACCCGTTCGAGTGAAGACCGGAGGCCGCCATCGCGATCACCGCGTCACCCGTCCGGATACGATCCGGGCCGAGCAGGTGCTCCGCCTCCACCGCGCCCGTACCGGCGCCGGCGACGTCGAAGTCGTCCGGGCCCAGGAGACCCGGGTGCTCGGCCGTCTCGCCGCCTACCAGGGCGCATCCGGCCAGCACACAGCCCTCGGCGATGCCCTTGACGATGGCGGCGACGCGCTCGGGATGCACCTTGCCGACGCAGATGTAGTCGGTCATGAACAGCGGCTCGGCGCCGCACACCACGATGTCGTCCATGACCATCGCGACCAGGTCGTGGCCGATCGTGTCGTAGACGCCCAGCTGACGGGCGATGTCGACCTTCGTGCCGACGCCGTCCGTGGCGGAGGCGAGCAGCGGGCGCTCGAAGCGCTTGAGGGCGGAGGCGTCGAAGAGTCCGGCGAAACCGCCGAGGCCGCCGAGGACCTCGGGGCGCTGGGTCTTCTTCACCCACTCCTTCATCAGCTCGACGGCGCGGTCGCCCGCCTCGATGTCGACGCCCGCCGCTGCGTAGCTGGCACCAGTTGTCTCAGACATGACGGTGAGAACTTTCGTGTCGTTACTGCAGATAAGCAGGTGTTACGGGCTGGCCGGTCGGCTAGGGACGACGGATCGCGTCGGTCGCGGCCGTGGCGGCGGGTCCGGCGGCCAGCTCGGTCTCCAGGAGCTGCTTGCCGAGCAGCTCGGGGTCCGGCAGCTCCATCGGGTACTCGCCGTCGAAGCAGGCGCGGCAGAGGTTCGGCTTGGCGATGGTGGTCGCCTCGATCATGCCGTCGATGGAGATGTACGCCAGGGAGTCGGCGCCCAGGGACGTGCCGATCTCGTCGATCGTCATGCCGTTGGCGATGAGCTCGGCGCGGGTGGCGAAGTCGATGCCGAAGAAGCAGGGCCACTTCACGGGCGGAGAGGAGATCCGGATGTGGACCTCGGCGGCGCCCGCCTCGCGGAGCATCCGGACCAGCGCGCGCTGGGTGTTGCCGCGCACGATCGAGTCGTCGACGACGACCAGGCGCTTGCCCTTGATGACTTCCTTCAGCGGGTTCAGCTTCAAGCGGATACCGAGCTGGCGGATCGTCTGGGAGGGCTGGATGAACGTACGGCCGACATACGCGTTCTTCACCAGGCCGGCGCCGAACGGGATGCCGGAGGCCTCCGCGTAGCCGATGGCGGCCGGGGTGCCGGACTCCGGCGTCGCTATGACCAGGTCGGCGTCGGCCGGGGCTTCCTTGGCCAGCTTTCGCCCCATCTCCACCCGGGAGAGGTACACGTTCCGGCCGGCGATGTCCGTGTCCGGGCGGGCCAGGTACACGTACTCGAAGACACAGCCCTTGGGCTTCGCTTCCGCGAATCGGGAGCTGCGCAGACCGTTCTCGTCGATGGCGATGAACTCGCCCGGCTCGATCTCGCGGACGTAGGAGGCGCCGCAGATGTCGAGGGCGGCGGACTCGGAGGCCACGACCCAGCCACGCTCCAGACGGCCGAGGACCAGCGGGCGGATGCCCTGCGGGTCACGGGCCGCGTAGAGGGTGTGCTCGTTCATGAAGACGAGGCTGAAGGCGCCCTTGACCTGCGGGAGGACCGTGTGGGCGGCCTCCTCGACGGTCAGCGGCTTGTCGTCCTCGTCCGTCTGGGCGGCGAGGAGGGCGGTGAGGAGGTCGGTGTCGTTGGTGGCCGCGACGCGCGGCGTCCGGCCACCCTCCTTCTTGGGCAGGTCGGCGACCATCTCGGCGAGCTGCGCCGTGTTGACCAGGTTGCCGTTGTGGCCGAGCGCGATGGAACCGTGCGCGGTGGCGCGGAACGTCGGCTGGGCGTTCTCCCACACGGAGGCACCCGTGGTCGAGTAGCGGGCGTGACCGACCGCGATGTGACCCTGGAGCGAACCGAGAGAGGTCTCGTCGAAGACCTGGGAAACGAGGCCCATGTCCTTGAAGACGAGGATCTGGGAGCCGTTGCTGACCGCGATACCCGCGGATTCCTGGCCCCGATGCTGGAGGGCGTAGAGCCCGAAGTACGTGAGCTTGGCGACCTCTTCACCCGGGGCCCAGACTCCGAAGACGCCGCAAGCGTCCTGGGGGCCTTTCTCGCCGGGGAGAAGGTCGTGGTTGAGTCGTCCGTCACCACGTGGCACGCCACCGAGTGTAGGCGAGATCGCGCACCGGTCCGAATCCGGTGATGTCGCCCGCCCCGCTCCCCGACTGCGCCCGGCCGGACGTCACTTGTCGGCCACCGCACTGATTCCCAGGTCGTTTTCGCTGGTCAGCGTGATGGTGCGGTGATCGATCCGATACTCCAGCGTGCTCTTGAAGAGCTTGAGGAGGCTCTTCTCGGCGGCCATGAGTGAGTCGGAGCACATCCGGCGCGTGGTGCCCGGGTTGCCGAGGGTGATCCTGTCCTTGCTCACGGTCGCCTCGGCGGTGACGCGGTTGCAGCCGAGGCTGCCGGTGAGCTTGCCGCTCTTCTCGTCCAGGGTGAACCAGGCCTTGTCACCCACCTCCTCGGGGAGCGACTGGGCGACCTCGTGGTCCATGAGCGAGTTGATCTGCCACTTGGTGCCGTACAGCTCGGCGGGCTTCTCCTCGCTGAGCTTGACGGTGGCGCCCTTCTTCGAGGTGAGGGTGAGCTTGCCGTCGGCCCGCTCGGCCGTGAACTCGCCGTCGGTGAGCGTGCCGGCGAAGGCCTCCTCGAACTCCATCGGGGTACCGAGGCAGGCCATGTCGGTGGACTGGGCGGTGCCGAAGGCGATCGTGTCGCCCTTGACGGTGGCGGTCGTGCCGAAGCCGTTGCAGCCGTAGTTGCCGTTGACCTCGCCGTCGTCGGCGATCTGCAGATACGCGCTGTCGGGGGCCTTCTCGGTCTTCCCGTCGACGGTGAGGCTGTCGACGTTCCAGTGGACGCCGGTGACGGTCGTCTTCGTCGAACCGGAACCGACGGAACCGCTGCCGGAGTCGCTGCCCGACTCGGTGCCGCAGGCCGCGAGGAGCGGGAACGGGAGGAGGATCAGGGCGGTGAGGGCCAGTCGCTGCTTGTCCATGCCGGTGGGACGGGTGGGGTGGGTGGGCGGTTCCACCGGCCTTGCGGCTTACGCCATGAGGGGGAGCAGCTTGCTGAGATCGGCCCGTTCCCCGCTCGCGCTGACCTTGGCGTCGTCGAGGGCGGTGGCCCAGTCGAGGCGGCCGGTGGCGAGCCGGATCCAGGTCAGCGGATCGGTCTCGACGACGTTCGGCGGGGTGCCCCGGGTGTGCCTCGGCCCCGCGACGCACTGCACCACGGCGTACGGCGGGATCCGCACCTCGGTCGAACCGCCGGGGGCCTTGGCGGCGAGCGCGTCCGCGAGGAGGCGGGTGCAGGTGGCGAGGGCGTGCCGGTCGTACGGGAGGTCGAGGCCAGGGACGGCCGCGTTCAGGTCGTCGGTGTGGACGACGAGTTCGACGGTACGGGTGACCAGGTAGTCCTCCAGCGTCATGGCGCCGGTACGGGCGGCGAGGAGACGGTCGCCGGGTGCGCCGGCGAGGGCCTCGGTGAGGCGCCGCTCGGTGCGGGCGTAGAGGGCGTCGAGGTCGGGGTGGGCCGCGGCGAGGTCCCGGGTGCCCTCGGCGATGTCGCCGGCCCGGACGGCGGTGGCGAAGGGCCAGTCCAGCAGGGTCAGATCCGCCTTGGGCGGCTCGTCCCGGTCGAGATTACGGCTGACGGTCTCCACGGCCATGGTGAGGTGCGCGGCCAGGTCCCGCACGGCCCAGCCGCCGAGCCGCGTGGGCAGGGCGAGCTGCTCGGCGGTGAGGGCGCCCACCGCCTCCCGTACGGTCCCGAACTGGGCCAGCACGGCCTTGCGGGTCTTGGCGGGGTCGTAGGCGCGGGGGCGCTTCTTGGCCGGGGGCATGGGGTGAGCCTATGCGGAGGGGCACAGTCGAAGACCCCGCCCGAAGAAGCCGGGCGGGGCCTTCAGTGGTGCCACGGGTGCTACGCCAGCAGCGCCGGGATCGTGCCCTCGTGGGCGGTGCGCAGCTCCTCCAGGGTGAGCGCGAACTCGCCCTGGATGTCCACCGAGTCGCCGTCGACGACGCCGATGCGCGTGACCGGGAGGCCCCGGGCGCCGCACATGTCGTTGAAGCGGACCTCCTCGGAGCGGGGGATGGCCACGACCGCGCGGCCCGCCGACTCCGACAGCAGGAAGGTGAACGCGTCCAGGCCGTCGGGGACGATCAGGCGCGCGCCCTTGCCTCCGAGCAGCGCCGACTCCACGACCGCCTGGATCAGACCGCCGTCGGACAGGTCGTGCGCGGAGTCGATCATGCCGTCGCGGGAGGCGGAGATCAGGATCTCGGCCAGCAGGCGCTCGCGCTCCAGGTCGACCTTCGGGGGCAGCCCGCCGAGGTGGTCGTGGACGACCTGCGACCAGGCCGAGCCGCCGAACTCCTCCTGGGTGTCGCCGAGGAGGTAGAGCAGCTGGCCCTCCTCCTGGAAGGCGACCGGCGTGCGCCGGGCCACGTCGTCGATGACGCCCAGGACCGCGACGACCGGGGTCGGGTGGATGGCCGCCTCGCCCGTCTGGTTGTAGAGCGAGACGTTGCCGCCGGTCACCGGGGTGCCCAGCTGCAGGCAGGCGTCCGCCAGACCGCGTACCGCCTCCGCGAACTGCCACATGACAGCCGGGTCCTCGGGCGAGCCGAAGTTCAGGCAGTCGGAGACGGCGAGGGGCTTGGCGCCGGTGGTGGCGACGTTGCGGTACGCCTCCGCCAGGGCCAGCTGGGCGCCGTGGTACGGGTCCAGCTTCGCGTAGCGGCCGTTGCCGTCCGTCGCGATGGCGACGCCGAGGCCGCTCTCCTCGTCGATGCGGATCATGCCCGAGTCCTCGGGCTGGGCGAGGACCGTGTTGCCCTGCACGAAGTGGTCGTACTGGCTGGTGATCCAGGACTTGGAGGCCTGGTTCGGGGACGCGACCAGCTTCAGGACCTGCTCACGCAGCTCCTCGCTCGACGCGGGCCTCGGCAGCTTGTTCGCGTCGTCCGCCTGGAGGGCGTCCTGCCAGGACGGGCGGGCGTACGGGCGCTCGTAGACCGGGCCGTCGTGCGCGACCGTGCGCGGGTCGACGTCGACGATCTTGCCGCCGTGCCAGTAGATCTCCAGGCGGTCGCCGTCGGTCACCTCACCGATGACCGTGGCGATGACGTCCCACTTGTCGCAGATCGCGAGGAAGCGGTCGACCTTCTCCGGCTCGACGACGGCGCACATGCGCTCCTGCGACTCGCTCATGAGGATTTCCTCGGGCGAGAGGGTCGAGTCGCGGAGCGGGACGTCGTCCAGGGTCACGCGCATGCCGCCGGAGCCGTTGGACGCCAGCTCGCTCGTCGCGCAGGACAGGCCTGCCGCGCCGAGGTCCTGGATCCCGACGACCAGCTTCTCCTGGAACGCCTCCAGGGTGCACTCGATGAGGAGCTTCTCCTGGAAGGGGTCGCCGACCTGCACGGCCGGGCGCTTCGACGGCTTGGCGTCGTCGAAGGTCTCGGAGGCGAGGATCGACGCGCCGCCGATGCCGTCGCCGCCCGTGCGGGCCCCGTAGAGGATGACCTTGTTGCCCGCGCCGGACGCCTTCGCGAGGTGGATGTCCTCGTGCCGCATGACGCCGATGGCACCGGCGTTGACCAGCGGGTTGCCCTGGTAGCAGGCGTCGAAGACGACCTCGCCGCCGATGTTGGGCAGGCCCAGGCAGTTGCCGTAGCCGCCGATGCCCGCGACGACGCCCGGGAGGACGCGCTTGGTGTCGGGGTGGTCGGCGGCGCCGAAGCGCAGCGGGTCGACGACCGCGACCGGACGGGCGCCCATCGCGATGATGTCGCGCACGATGCCGCCGACGCCCGTGGCCGCGCCCTGGTAGGGCTCGACGTACGAGGGGTGGTTGTGCGACTCGACCTTGAAGGTCACCGCGTAGCCCTGGCCGACGTCCACGACGCCGGCGTTCTCCCCGATGCCGACGAGGAGGGCGTCCGACTGGGGCGCCTTCTCGCCGAACTGGCGGAGGTGCACCTTCGAGGACTTGTACGAACAGTGCTCGGACCACATGACCGAGTACATGGCCAGCTCGGCACCCGTGGGCCTGCGGCCGAGGATCTCGACGACCCTCTCGTACTCGTCCTTCTTCAGACCGAGTTCGGCCCAGGGCAGCTCGACGTCGGGGGTCGCGGCCGCGTTCTCGACCGTGTCCAGAGGCGTCCGGCTCATGCGTTGACCAGCTTCTTGAGGATCGAGGTGAAGAAGGGGAGGCCGTCGGTGCGGCCGGTGCCGATGAGCGGCTCCACGGCGTGCTCGGGGTGCGGCATGAGGCCTACGACGTTGCCCGCCTCGTTGGTGATGCCGGCGATGTCGTTGAGCGAGCCGTTGGGGTTGAAGTCGAGGTAACGGAACGCGACCCGCCCCTCGGCCTCCAGCTTGTCCAGCGTGTACTGGTCGGCCACGTACCGGCCGTCCATGTTCTTCAGCGGGATGTGGATCTCCTGGCCGGCGCTGTAGTCAGCGGTCCAGGCGGTGTCCGCGTTCTCCACCCGCAGCTTCTGGTCGCGGCAGATGAAGTGGAGGTGGTCGTTGCCGAGCATCCCGCCCGGGAGGAGGTGGGCCTCGGTGAGGATCTGGAAGCCGTTGCAGATGCCGAGGACCGGCAATCCCGACTTCGCCTGCGCGATCACGCTCTCCATCACCGGGGAGAAGCGCGCGATGGCACCGGCACGGAGATAGTCGCCGTAGGAGAAACCACCGCACAGCACCACGGCGTCGACCTGCTTGAGGTCCTTGTCCTTGTGCCAGAGCGCGACGGGTTCGGCACCGGCGAGCCTGATCGCCCGCTGTGTGTCCCGGTCGTCGAGGCTGCCCGGAAAAGTGACGACGCCAATACGAGCGGTCACTTTCCTGCCTCCACGACTTCCTCCACCTTGACGGTGAAGTCCTCGATCACGGTGTTGGCGAGGAAGGATTCCGCCAGTTCATGGATGCGGGCGAGCGCGGCGTCGTCCACCGGTCCGTCCACTTCCAGTTCGAATCGCTTTCCCTGACGTACGTCGGAGACGCCTTCGAAACCGAGGCGCGGCAGCGCGCGCTGCACCGCCTGGCCCTGGGGGTCGAGGATCTCCGGCTTGAGCATGACGTCGACTACGACGCGTGCCACTGGCACTCCCGGTGTGTGGTGCTGAGCAGGTTCCTTCAGACTACCCGTACAAAATTTCTACGCGAGTAGATTCGTAGGAAACTACGGGAGGCACGCGTGAGCGCCGTCACGATCAGGTATCGGCCGGGTGGCGCGGCGAAAATTTCTGGGAAAGATCCCCGACAGCTATTGCGCGCGAGACACGCGGACGGTTTAAGTCTGTCTTCACATTGCAATGCCAAGCACTGTACAAATGAATTGGCAATAGCCGATACTTTACCCAATAACAGGCGGACAGTCGGCATCTCCGGGACGTCTTGGCACGTCAACCGCAGCAGATGTCGCACGAAGGGACCGATATTCGTGGCGCAGCGTGTCGTAGTCACTCTCTTTGACGACATCGACGGCTCGGAAGCGGCGGAAACGATCGCCTTCGGACTCGACGGCAAGTCGTACGAGATCGACCTGAACCAAGCCAATGCCGAGAAACTGCGCGAGGCCCTGGAGCCCTACGTGGAGGCCGGCCGCAAGAGGTCGAAGTCGGGCAAGGCGTACAAGCAGACTCAGGTGGCCCCGGACCCCGCGGCCGTCCGCGCCTGGGCCCAGGCCAACAAGATGGACGTCCCCGCGCGCGGCCGGATCCCCAAGAAGGTCTACGAGGCGTTCGCCGAGGCGCAGTAGCAGGCGGTGGCATGCGGTGTCCTCAGGGTTCGTCAGCGAGCCCTGCGGGCACCCGACTTGGGCCCTCGCCCCGTCCCGGGAACAACCGACTTGCGTTGCACCCCACCTGGTCAGCTAGAGTCTGGAGCACGCCGAGGGGCAAGGACAGAAAAGTCCCGGCCCACGGAGTGTCACGCGGGTGTAGTTCAGTAGTAGAACATCCCCCTTCCAGGGGGAAGGCGCAGTGTGCAATTCCTGTCACCCGCTCTGCATCGCCGATCGAACCACTGTTGTGGATCAGGTAGGCTGATGCTCGCGCCGATCGGTGGGAGCCGGTCGGAAGCAATGCGGACGTAGCTCAGTTGGTAGAGCGCAACCTTGCCAAGGTTGAGGTCGCGAGTTCGAGCCTCGTCGTCCGCTCTTGAATGAAGGCCCCGGTCATCACGACCGGGGCCTTCGTCGTGCTCCGCACTTCCCCTGCGCTTCTCCGGGCGTTCTGACATTTGTCATGTGCAGTGATGACACCGCGCACTGCCGCGTGCGCCGAACCGCCGGGACGCTTGGGTCATGGAAACGAACGGGCGCGAAGGCGTGATTGAGGTCACCGACCTGCGGCGCGTGTACGGGGGCGGTTTCGAGGCCGTGCGGGGGATCACGTTCTCCGTCGGCCGGGGGGAGATCTTCGCGCTCCTGGGCACCAACGGCGCGGGCAAGACATCGACGGTCGAGCTGCTGGAGGGACTCGCGGCGCCGTCCGGCGGCCGGGTGCGGGTCCTCGGGCACGACCCCTACAGGGAACGGGCGGCCGTGCGGCCCCGGATCGGCGTGATGCTCCAGGAGGGTGGCTTCCCCTCCGAGCTGACCGTCGCCGAGACCGTACGGATGTGGGCGGGCTGCACCAGCGGGGCCCGGCCCACCGGGGAGGCCCTGGAAATCGTCGGGCTCGGGCGCCGGGCCGGCGTACGGATCAAGCAGTTGTCCGGGGGTGAGAAGCGGCGTCTGGACCTGGCGCTCGCGCTCCTCGGGCGGCCCGAGGCGCTGTTCCTCGACGAGCCGACGACCGGGCTCGACGCCGAGGGCCGCCGGGACACGTGGGAGCTGGTACGGGAGTTGCGCGACGGGGGTACGACCGTGCTGCTCACCACGCACTACCTGGAGGAGGCCGAGGGGCTCGCCGACCGGCTGGCCATCCTGCACGAGGGGCGCTTCGCGGCGACCGGCACACCGGCCGAGGTGACCGCGTCCCAGCCGTCCCGGATCTCCTTCGAACTGCCCGCCGGGTACTTCCTCGGCGACCTGCCGCCCCTCGCCGAGCTGGGCGTCATCGGACACGAGGAGAACGGCCGCGCGATCGTGCTGCGCACCGGCGAGCTCCAGCGGGCCGCCACCGCGCTGCTGCGGTGGGCCGAGGACGCCCACGTCGAGCTGGGCCGCCTGGAGGTGCGGTCCGCCTCGCTGGAGGAGGCGTTCCTGCGGATCGCGCGGGAGACGGCTGCCGAGTCCCGTACCGAGTCCCCTACCGAGTCGCACCAGAAGGAGTCGGCCGTATGAGTGCCGTCGTGAACACCGGTCGTACGACGGTCACGAGCCGGATGGCCGCCCTCGCCAGGGCCGAGCTGACCCTGCTGGGGCGCAGCCGGGCCACGCTGGTCACGGTGGTGCTCGTACCGCTGCTGCTGCCGCTCAGTGTGCGCTCGGCGACCGAGGAGATGGATCTGGAGAAGGCGGGGCTCAGCCTCGGCACCGTGCTGCTGCCCGCCGGCATCGGCTTCTCGCTGCTCTTCGCGATCTACAGCGCCCTCACCAACGTCTACGTCGTACGCCGTGAGGAACTCGTCCTCAAGCGGCTGCGCACCGGGGAGCTGCGCGACCCCGAGATCCTGGCCGGGGCCGCGCTGCCCGCCGTCGGCATCGGGCTCACACAGTGCGTGCTGCTGGCCATCGGCTCCACGGTCCTGCTCGACCTGGGGGCCCCGGCCGCGCCCCAACTCGCCGTACTGGGAGTGCTGTCGGGCGTCGTGATGTGCGCCGCTCTCGCGGCCGTCACGGCCTCCTTCAGCAAGACGGCGGAGAGCGCCCAAGTGACCGCCCTGCCGCTGATGTTCGTGTCGATGCTCGGCTCCGGGATCACCGTTCCGCTGGAGGTCCTGCCCGAACGGGTCGCCTCCGTCTGCGAGTTGCTGCCGCTCTCGCCCGTCATCACGCTGGTGCGCGGCGGCTGGACCGGTGACCTGTCCGTGTACGAGACCCTGGGCGCCGTCGCGACCGCGCTGGTCTGGACCGTGCTCGCGGTGTTTGCTGTACGGCGGTGGTTCCGCTGGGAACCGCGGCGCTGAGGGGAGTCGGGGAATGCGGGGGCCGGGGGCCTGGTGGCGGGGGAAGACCACTCCTGCCAAGGTCGAGACATACACGAGGTGGTCGTTCCACTTCTTCGCGGTGGCCGAGGTCGCCGCGGTCGGGCTGCAGGCCGCCAGCCAGGTGGGGCCCTGGGTGAGGATCTGGCTGCTGCTGATGGTGTGCGCGCACGCCGTGGTTCTCGCGGTGACCTCCTCTCGGGCGCTCGACTGGACGCGCGGCCGCCGGGAGAAACCCGTACGGCAGCTGTGGACGCTCGCCGTGGTCACCGTGCTGATCGCCGTCATCGCCATCGGGATCGCGGAGCACGGCCCGGCCGGCGACGATGTCGACACCATCGCGGGCGCGACCTTCGGGACCGTGCTGGTCTTCGGCGTCGGCACCCTCGCGCTCGGTGTCCGCGACCGGCGGCGGGTGTACGCGCTCGTCGCCGGCTTCACCGCGGGCGCCGGACTCGTGGGGTTCCCCCTGGGGGTCCCCGGGCCCGAGGCGCTGGCCACCTCGGTGTTCGTGGGGATCGGCGCAAGCATCCTCGCCTGGACGGCCGCCTTCTCCGTCTGGCTGCTCAACGCCGTCTACGAGCTCGACGAGGCCCGCGAGACCCGGGCCCGCCTCGCCGTCGCCGAGGAACGACTCCGCTTCGGCCGCGATCTGCACGACGTGATGGGCCGGAACCTCGCCGTGATCGCCCTGAAGAGCGAGCTGGCCATCCAGCTGGCCCGGCGCGAGCGACCCGAGGCCGTGGACCAGATGATCGAGGTCCAGCGGATCGCCCAGGAGTCGCAGCGAGAGGTGCGCGATGTCGTACGGGGGTACCGCGAGGCCGATCTGGGGGTCGAACTCGCCGGTGCGCAGGGCGTGTTGGCGGCGGCAGGCATCGACTGCTCGGTGGACGGGGCGGACGCCGCCGGGCTGCCGAGCGAGGTGCAGTCCGCGCTCGCCTGGGTGGTGCGGGAAGGAACGACGAACGTGCTGCGGCACGGGAACGCCGGGCAGTGCTCGGTGGTGCTGAAGGTGAGCGAGGGGCAGGTGGTACTGACCGTGGAGAACGACGGGATACGGGTGGCCGGGGGTGCCGGGGCTGTGGACAGCGCCGGAGGCGACGGTGTCGGGCAGGAGCCCGGCGGTGGTGGGTCCGGGCTCGCCGGACTGCGGGAGCGGCTCGCGGCGGTGGACGGGACGTTGGAGGCCGGGCCGGTGGCGGGCGACGCGTTCCGGGTGACGGCTCGGGTGCCGGTGGCCCGTACGGGGGCGATGTCCGGTGGGCGCGCGGCTGGGGTGTCCGGCGGGCGCGCGGGTGGGGCGTCCGGCGGGCGCGCCGGTTCGGTCGTCGGCGAGGGCGCGTCATGACGGCCGTACCCGGGGCGGCGGGGCCCGTGCGGCTGCTGCTCGCCGACGACGAGCATCTGATCCGGGGTGCGCTGGCCGCGCTGCTGGCCCTGGAGGACGACCTGGTCGTCGTCGCGGAGGCGGCGAGCGGGCCGGAGGCGCTGGCGATGGCGGTCGCGCACCGGCCGGACGTGGCCGTGCTGGATCTGGAGATGCCCGGCGCGGACGGTGTGAGGGTCGCCACATCGCTGCGGGCCGAACTTCCTGGCTGCCGGGTGCTGATCGTCACCGGTCACGGGCGGCCCGGGCATCTGAAGCGGGCGCTTGAGGCGGGTGTGCGAGGGTTCGTCCCCAAGACGGTCAGTGCGCAACGGCTCGCCGAGATCATTCGTACGGTGCACGCGGGAAGTCGTTATGTGGACCCGGAGTTGGCCGCCGACGCGATCTCCGCCGGGGACTCGCCGCTGACCGCGCGCGAGGCGGAGGTGCTCGAATTCGCCGCCGACGGGGCACCTGTGGCGGAGATCGCCGAGCGCGCCTCCCTGTCCCAGGGGACCGTGCGGAACTATCTGTCGTCGGCCGTCTCGAAGCTCGGGGTGGAGAATCGGCACGCGGCGGTGCGGCTCGCGCGGGAGCGAGGTTGGGTATAGTTGGCCTCGCGCCACGGCGCATGCGGACGTAGCTCAGTTGGTAGAGCGCAACCTTGCCAAGGTTGAGGTCGCGAGTTCGAGCCTCGTCGTCCGCTCCATTACGCGAAGGGCCCCCGGTTTCCCGGGGGCCCTTCGCGTTGCCCGTCTCCTGCTACGACCAGGCCATGCCCGTCAGGCGTTCATACGCCTCGATGTACTTGGCGCGGGTCGCGGTGACGATCTCCTCGGGCAGCGCCGGCGGGGGCTGCTCGCTCTTGCGGTCCCAGCCGGACTCCGCGGAGGTCAGCCAGTCGCGTACGTACTGCTTGTCGAAGGACGGCTGGGCGTGGCCCGGCTCCCACAGGTCGGCCGGCCAGAAGCGGGAGGAGTCGGGGGTGAGCACCTCGTCGGCGAGGATCAGGCTGTCGCCCTCGTAGCCGAACTCGAACTTGGTGTCGGCGAGGATGATGCCCCGGTCACGGGCGATGTCACGGGCCCTGCCGTAGACCGCGAGGGTCGTCTGGCGCAGCTGGGCGGCGGTCTCCGCGCCGACCTGGCGGGCGACCTCCTCGTACGACACGTTCTCGTCGTGCTCGCCGACGGCGGCCTTGGTGGCCGGGGTGAAGATCGGCGCGGGCAGCTCGCTGCCGTCGACCAGGCCCTCGGGGAGGGCCAGGCCGCAGACCGTACGGGAGTCGTTGTACTCCAGCAGGCCCGAGCCGGTGAGGTAGCCGCGGGCCACGGCCTCCACCGGGACCATTTTGAGCGACTTGCAGATGAGGGTGCGGCCGGCCCAGTCGGCGGGGGCGCCCTCCGGGAGTTCGGTGCTCAGGACGTGGTTCGGGACCAGGTCGGCGAGCTGGTCGAACCACCAGAGAGAGAGCTGGGTGAGCGTGCGGCCCTTGTCGGGGATCTCCGTGGGGAGCACCCAGTCGAAGGCCGAGATGCGATCGCTGGCGACCATCACGAGGTCGCCCGCCTCGTTCTGGTACAGGTCGCGCACCTTGCCGGTGTGCAGATGTACCAGGCCCGGAACCTGGAGCGGCTCGGGCTTTTCTACGAATCCGGACACGGTTCCTCCCCGTGGTGATGTCCAAGTGGCTCGATTGTCCCGCATCGGGGAGGTTGGTCTTGGCCAGGGTTGGGTTGGTCCTGGCCGGCGTCGGGGTGAGCGGGTTCGGGCCTGTGGGGGCGGGTGGGCAGGGGCGGGGGGGCGTGTCGAGGTGGGTGGCCTCAGGGCTGTGGTGGCGTGTGGGCTGTGGTGGCCTCAGGGCTGTGGTGGCGTGTGGGCTGTGGTGGCCTCAGGGCTGTGGTGGCGTGTGGGCTCGGGTCTGTTGCGGGAGGGGGCTCAGTCGCGTTTGCAGATGCGGTCCAGGAGGTTGGCGGTGGCTCGTTGGACCCGGGTGTCCACGTGGCCCGGACGGTCCAGGGCCGGGGACCAGGCGAACGTCCCGGATGCGAAGACCAGGGCGCCGGAGGGGGAACGGTAGAGGGAGGTCTCCTGGTGGCGCAGGGCGCCCTCGCTGTCGCGGTACGGGGAGTGGGCGAGGAGTATGCGGCCCTGGTGCTCGGGGAGCGGGGTGCGGGGGAAGTAGCGGTCGGCCTCGCCGGCGACCATGCCCTCCAGCTCGTCGCCCTCGTGGGCGCCGGTCGCCTCCCAGAGCCAGTGGTCGGCGTTGCGCACGACCAGGGGGTGGGGGTCGGGGACCCGGCCCGCGTACTGGATGCCCATCAGCTGCTGCTCGGGGCGGTCGATTTCGCGCCACAGTGCGGGTTTGCCGGGTCCCCTGCGTTTCAGGCAGGTGAGGAGGCGGTCGGGGGTGCCGGACGGGGACGGGCTCAGCTCCACCTGCCAGTACATGGTGTTGGAGGAGAGGAAGACGAGCGAGGTGCCCTGGTCGCGGGCGAGCTCCGCGGTGCGGCGCATCGGGGACGACCAGTACTCGTCGTGGCCGGGGAAGACCAGGCCTCGGTAGCGGCTGGGGTCGACGCGGCCGGAGTGCAGGTCGCGGGCGTCGGCGTAGGCGAGGTCGTAGCCGTAGCGCTCGGCCCAGCGGATGAAGTCGTAGGCGTGGCCGACGTGGAGGGGGAGGCCGGCGCCGGCGTACGGGCGGTCGAAGGACACGGTCGTCGCGGCGTCGGACTCGCCGAGGAGCCGGCCCTCCTCGTCCCACGCGTGGTAGAGGCTGGCGCCGAGGCGGCCGTCCTCCGGGTAGAGGTTGTACGCCTGCCAGGTGATGTCGGGCAGGACGAGGAGCAGGTCGGCCGGGTGGTCGTCGCGGATGGTGAACGGGATGTGGGAGCGGTAGCCGTCGGCGGTGGTGAGGACCGCCACGTAGGCGCCGATGTTCCAGTAGCTCGGGATCTGCAGGCGCCAGGAGAGCCACCAGTGGTGGCAGGAGACCGTGCGGTCGGCGGTGAGGGGCGGGGGCTGGACGATCCCGGAGAGGCGGGGGCTGGTGGTGATCTTGGCGGCGCCGTCGCCTCCGTAGTGGCCGACGCGGTAGATGTCGACGCCGAATTCCTGGGGCGGGTCCACGGTGATGTGGAAGTCGATGGACTCGCCGGGTGAGGCGGCGCCGGTGGCGGTGAACCCCTTGATCTGGCGGTGCACGTCGTCGGCCGAGCGGGGGCCTCCGGCGGCGGGGCGGGGGCCGGGGACACGGGGCCCTTTGGCGGCGCCGCGCGGCGGGGGCAGGGCCGGGTCCACGTACCAGGGGACGACCTGGCCGGTGTCGTCGAAGTACGTGACGTTGCCCCGCAGCCAGGGGACGGGGCCCTGGCCGAAGGGGTCGGTCACGGCGTGGGCTAGCGCACCGGACTCCCAGCGGGGGATGTGGGCGCCTCCGGCGGTGGGGCGGGGTGGGGCGGGCGTGTGGTCTGTGGAGGGTGTGTGGTCTGGGAGGTCTGTGGGGGCCGCAGGGTTTGTGGGGGCCGCGTGGTCTGTGGGGGCCGCGTGGTTTGAGTCGTTCTGGTGGTCCCGGTGGTCCGTGTGGTCTGGGTGGTTCAGGTGGTCCGGGTGGTCCGGGCTGACTGAGTAGTTCAGGCGGTCCGAGCCCATGAGTTGTCCCCTCCCTCGTGCCCCCGTGAGCTGTCGCAGGCCCTTGCTACGTACGCGATCGGTCCCAGCACATCACATTACGCACGCACTCCGTCACCGTTCGTTGCTATTTGATGCGCGGGGGAAGAACGGAACGAGGGGCTCCGGGTGGGCGGTTGGGGGTGGACCGTCGGCGGGCCCGTCGGCGCACTCGTCGGTGGGCCCGCCGCGGGAGGTCGGTGGTGGGTGTGGTCAGACCAGGCGGACCGGCTTCTCGGGGCGGACGCCGAGGTGGCGGAGCCAGTCGCGGAGGGGGGCGGGGTCGCCGTCCTCGACGAGGGTGAGGACGCGGGGGGCGAGGTCGGCGGCCCGTTCTCCGTTGACCAGGAGGGAGGGGCCGTCCAGCCAGTCGAGGCCCGGGGTGGCGCCGGCCGTGTCCATCGCGGCGCAGCACACCATCGCGGTGACGTGCTCGGCGAGGAGTTCGCGGCCGGTGCGGGGTGGTTGCAGCGGGAAGAGGGGGAGCAGATCGTCGTCCCACAAGGCCCGGTCGGGGCCCTGCGCCTCGGCGCCGCCCGGCTGCGGCGTGGCCGGGGTGGCGGCTTCCTCGCGGGCCAGCTCGGCGGTGAGGGCGGTGGTGAGGGCGGCCGTGTGGGGGGTGGGTGGGGGTGGGTCTTCGTCGGCGTCAGGATGGAGCGGGTCGGGGTCGGGGTCGGGGAGCGGGGCCCGGGCGGGCGGCGGCCCGGCGTCGGGGAGCGGGGCGGCGCCGAGGTGCGGGGCGGCGCCGGATATGTTCCGTTTCTCCGCGTCTGGTCCTGCCTGGGCTGCTGCCGCCGTCTCCGCCTCGGTCTCGGTCTCGGGCTCGGGCTCGGTCTCGGCCTCGAACTCGTCGTGGTGCAGCCGGTCGTCGTCGGAGCCCTCCGAGGCCGCCGTCAGGTGGTCCATCACTCGGGCCAGGGTCGGGCCGCCGGGGGCCGGGTTCGCCGAGCTTGTCGTGCCTGTGGCGCGTTGGACTCCGAGGGCGTCCAGGACGCGGTGGAGGCGGGCCGCGTCGGTACGCCATTTACGGTCGACGACTTCGTCCGGGTACTCGTCCCAGTCCACCGGGGCCCAGTCGGGGCCGGGCTCGGCGGGCCCACCGTGGAAGAGGCGGGCGGCGAGAAGGGACGCGGCCTCGTCGACCGTGCCGGGCTCTTCGAGCAGGTCACAGGCGGGGCGCTCGCCGAGCCGGGAGGTGAAGCCCTCGGCGAGGCGGTCCCGGCGCGACAGCTCCGTGAGGGCGGCGACCACCCCCGCGTCGAGCCGCGACGGCCAGCGGCCCATCCGCCAGGCGGGCAGGGCCACGCGCGTGAGGAGCCGGTCCCAGCCCGCGTAGGCCAGGCCGACCTGTTCCTGGGCGACGATCCGCAGACCGTAGTCCACAGCCTGTGCACGCTCGGCCGCCCCGGCGGCCACACCCCGCTCCATCTCGGCCGCGTGCTCCCGGCAGCTGCGCAGAAGCAGCCGGGTCACCCAGCCGACACCGGCCAGGACCGTCCGAGAGGGCGGAATGCGCGAGGGTGCCGAGGTGACGGCCACGGCCGCGTCCAGCCCTCGTACGAAACGACGGGCCGCGGCTATGTCCGGGTGTGCCGACGGTCCCGTACCGGCGACGACCGGGGCCAGCACCGCGCGCAGCTCGCCCACGCGCATCCACCACAGGAACGGCGAGCCGATGACGAGCACGGGCGCGGTGGGCGGGCGATGCCGCCGGGGCGGCGACAGGCCACGTACGCCGGACATCTCGTCACTGTTGCTGTCGGAGGCGGTGTCCCTGTCGGTCTCGGAGTCGGTCGACGAGGGTGCGGCGGAGTTGTTGTCCGGGCGGCTCTGGGCCGGGTGCGTGCGGTCCTCCAGCCAGCTGTCGCAGTCCGGAGTGAGGGCTATCGCGGAGGGCGGCGGGACGTCCAGACGGTCGGCCAGGTCCCGCACCAGGCGGTAGAGGTCGGGGGCGGCCTCCTCGGTGACCGGGACCGTGGGGCTCACGGCGGGCCGGGCGCGGGCCACGACGAGCGCGACGCCGACGGCACAGAGAAGGACGACCACGGCGACGCCGGTCATGACCCAGGCGGCCGCGGACCAGCCGGGGCCGGTGAGGTGGCCCGTGGAACCGCCGGCGAGCAGGACCACGGCGACGGCTGCGGGCAGCAGGGCCACGGCCAGTGCCCGACTGCGCACCCGTAGCACGGCGAGCGCCCGGGAACGCGCGGCCTGCGCGCCCGCCTCCTCACCACCCATGCCGGTCACGACCCGACGTCACCCCCTGCTGTCCCACGCGGCGCCTGCTGCGACGGTGTCTCGTCGCAGTGGCCCCCGCCGACTGCCCTGACGTTGCTCACTCCCCCACTGTGGCACCCACCCCTGACATCGCAATGCCGGTGGGCCAAGTGCCGGAACACTTGCGCCGCACCCTAGTTGGGGCCTCGGCCCACGTCAGCCGTATGGGCCATCGCTCACTCGATGGAATGGCTTTGGGGAGAGGTGGATGACGCTGGGGAAGGGTCGGGCCCCGGATTCCCAAGGGATTCCGGGGCCCGGGAGGCGTACCCGTCGGGGGCGGCACTGGAGGTCGGCCGGACGGGCGGGCATGCAGGCAGGCCGGCAAGCGGGCAGGCGGGCAGGCGGGGATCAGGCTCCGGCGGCCGCCTTCGCCGCGATGTCCGTACGGTGCTGGGAACCGTCCAGGTCGATACGGCCGACGGCGGTGTACGCGCGGTCGCGGGCCTGGTGGAGGTCCTTGCCGATGGCCGTGACGGACAGGACGCGGCCGCCCGCGCTGACCACGTCGTCGCCGTCGCGCCTGGTTCCGGCGTGCAGGACGTACGCGTGCGGGGCGTCCTCTGCGGCCACCGCGTCGAGACCGGTGATGGGATCGCCGGTGCGCGGGGTGCCGGGGTAGTTATGGGAGGCCACGACCACGGTGACGGCCGCGTTGTCGCTCCAGCGGA
The DNA here is from genome assembly GCF_030294945.1 of Streptomyces graminofaciens. NCBI lineage: Bacteria > Bacillati > Actinomycetota > Actinomycetes > Kitasatosporales > Streptomycetaceae > Streptomyces > Streptomyces graminofaciens. Next base: position 6,561,697 of record NZ_AP018448.1, read on the forward strand.
GGGGTTCGAGGTCGGCCAGGGTGCCGTTCGCTGCGGCGAGCAGGACGCCGGCCAGCGGGGTCTTCAGGCGGGCGAGGACGACCTGGGTCTCCGGGTCGCCGAAGCGGGCGTTGAACTCGATGACCCGTACGCCACGGCTGGTGATCGCGAGGCCGGCGTAGAGCAGGCCGGAGAAGGGGGTGCCGCGGCGGCGCATCTCGTCGACGGTCGGCTGCAGAACGGTCTGGAGAACCTCGTCGACGAGCTTCGGGTCGGCCCACGGGAGCGGCGAGTACGCGCCCATGCCGCCGGTGTTTGGGCCCTCGTCGCCGTCGAGCGCCCGCTTGAAGTCCTGGGCGGGCTGTAGCGGGAGGACGGTCTCGCCGTCGGTGATGGCGAAGAGGGAGACCTCGGGGCCGTCGAGGAACTCCTCGATGACGACCCGGCCGCAGGCGAGCGCGTGCTCGCGGGCCTCGGCGAGGTCCGGCGTCACCACGACGCCCTTGCCGGCGGCCAGCCCGTCGTCCTTGACGACGTAGGGCGCGCCGAAGGCGTCGAGGGCCTCGTCGATCTCCTCCGGGGTGGTGCAGACGTACGACCGCCCGGTGGGCACGCCGGCGCCGGCCATGACCTCCTTGGCGAAGGCCTTGGAGCCCTCCAGCTGGGCGGCCTCCCCCGACGGTCCGAACACCGGGATGCCGGCCGCGCGTACGGCGTCGGCGACACCGGCGACGAGCGGGGCCTCCGGCCCGACCACCACCAGCTCGGCTTCGAGCCGGGTCGCCAGCGCGGTCACGGCGGCGCCGTCGAGCGCGTCGACCGCGTGCAGCTCGGCCACCTCCGCGATGCCCGCGTTGCCGGGTGCGCAGTGGAGTGCGGTGACGTCGGGGTCGAGGGACAGAGAACGGCACAGCGCGTGCTCGCGAGCACCGCTACCGATGACAAGGACCTTCACGGGGTTCAGCCTAACCGGCCGGGGTGGGTCTGTTTGTGGGGGCTTCCGAGGGGTGGGACGAGTGGGGGTTGTGGGATCGCACGAGGGGTGGGGGGTGAGGGGGAAAGGGAAGGCGGCGGACGAGGGGGAGGGGCGGGGCTTGGGGAGGCATTTGGCTGGGGGGTCGGTGGTGCGCGTGGCCGGGCTTGGGGCGGCACTTGGCTGGGGGCAGGCGGTGCGCGCGTTCGGGCGGTCCATGCAGGGTGGGCGTGGGCGGGGCTCGCGGCTGCGGAGGAGGGCAGGCCCGTGCGGACTGTGGGGCACGCGGGGACTTTGAGGGGGGTGAGGGCGTGCGGCTGGCGGGGGTGGGTCGGCCGGGCCGCCGGGTAGCTCGTCGGGGCGTCGCAGCTCGCGGCGGCTACGCGAAGCGTCCGTGCGGGTGAGCGGCGGGCAGCACGTACGGCGGCCGGGCGGGGCGGAGCGGCCAGGCCACGGGGCGAAAGCCACAGGGCGAAAGCCACGGGGCGAAAGCCACAGGGCGAAGGCCAGGTCTCGGTTAGCCCGTCCCCGGGGCGTCGCAGCTCGCGGCCGCTACGCGAAGCGTCCATGCGGGTGTGCGCCGGGCAGCACGTGCGGCGAGCGGGGCGGGGTGGGGCCGTAGGGCGTAGGTCAGGTCGTAGGCACGGGGCGGGTGTGTCGAGCGGCGGCGGCACAGTGGTCGCCCCCGCCCGCTACTCGTTGGCGATCTCCTCCACCACCGTCGCGCCCAGTTCCCGCACGATCAGTTCGTGGCCGGAGAGTGCGGACTCGTCGAGGTCGGGGTCGTCGTCCTCGGGGGTGTCGTCCTCGGGGGAGACGGGGGGCGGCTCCGGGGCCGGAGGCGGGGTGGGCGCGGAAATGGGCGGGGCCGTCGAGGCCGAGTGCTGGTGCGGGGCTTGTCCCGGGGACGCCGGGCCGGGCGCCGGAGCGGAGGGGGGCGCGGCAGGGCGCCCGGCCGGGGCGGACGACCCGCCACCGTAGCCACCGGCACCGCCTCCGCCGTAACCGCTGCCGCCGCCTGCGCCGTAACCGCTGCCGTAGCCACCGGTGGCGGGAGCGGCACCCCCGTAACCGCCGGGAGCACCCGCGCCGCCGCCGGAGGTGTCGATGACGGCCTCGATCTTCCAGTTCACGCTGAACTGCTCGGTCAGCGCCGCCCGCAGGACGTCCTCGCTGCCACTGCTCGCGAAGTTGTCCCGGGCGCCCGCGTTCACGAAGCCGATCTGAAGTGTCGTGCCGTCGAAACCGGCGACGTGCGCGTTCTGGCTGAGCAGGATCCAGGTGAAGCGGCGGCGGTTCTTGACCGCCTCCAGGACGTTCGGCCACAGCACGCGCGGGTCGAGGCCACCGGCGACGGGAGCGAAGCCGGAGGGAGCCGGGGCAGCGGCGGCGGGGCCGGGCCCCGCCGGGGCGGCCGCGGCGGCAGCCGGTGCCGCCGGTGCCTGGCCTCCGCCCGGGGCCCCACCACCGGCAGGCGTGGCCGTCGGCCACCCGCCGGGACGCCGCCCACTGCCCGCGGCTGCGGGTGTGGGCCAGGCGCCGGGGGCGGCGGAAGTGGGAGCGGGAGCGGCAGGGGCTCCCGGCCCGGGCGCGGGTGCCGGTGCGTTCGCCGGCGGGACTGAAGCGGCAGGCACGGCGGGCCCAGCCTGCTGAGCCTCCGCCGGAGCGCCCGCAACCGGGGGCGAAACAGGCCCGGACACAGGTGCGTGCCCGGGCGCGGGCGCAGGTGCGGGCGCAGGAGCCGCAGGCGGCCTCGCCTGCCCAGCGCCGTACGCATCCGCACCCGGAGCAGCCGCCGTACCGGGAACACCAGGAACACCAGGTGCGCCCGCCGCACCCGGCACACTCTGCGGAACACCCGCGCCCCCGCCCGGCGCCCCGCCCCCTCGCACAGCAGCCCGAGCCGCGGCGGCACCGCCCCCCGGCGGCACCATGCCCGCCGCCTGAGCCCCGCCACCAGGCACCCCACCGGCCATTCCGCCGGCCATGGCGCCATGCACATCAGGCGCGGGCACGTAGCCCATGGCGGGCCCGGGGCCGCCATGGGAGAAGTTGACGCCCCGCTCCAGTCGGTCGAGGCGGGCCATGACGGAGCGCTCGTCGCCGTATGTCGCGGGGAGAAGCACGCGTGCGCAGATGAGTTCGAGCTGGAGTCGGGGCGAGTTCGCGCCCCGCATCTCCGTCAGCCCTTCGTTGACGAGATCGGCGGCCCGGCTGAGTTCGGCCGCGCCGAAGACCCCGGCCTGGGCCTGCATGCGTTCGAGGACCTCGACGGGCGCGTCGATGAGCCCCTTCTCGACGGCATCGGGCACGGCGGCCAGGATCACCAGATCCCGAAGCCGCTCCAGCAGATCGGCGACGAACCTGCGTGGGTCGTTCCCGCCCTCGATCACCCGGTCCACGACCTCGAAGGCCGCCGCCCCGTCCCCCGAAGCGAAGGACTCGACGACGGAGTCGAGCAGCGACCCGTCCGTGTACCCCAGCAGGGACGTGGCCATGGCATACGTCACACCCGCGTCGGTCGCGCCCGCCAGCAGCTGGTCCATGACGGACATCGAGTCACGCACGGAACCGGCGCCCGCCCGCACGACCAGCGGCAGCACACCCTCCTCGACCGGGATCTTCTCTTTCCCGCAGACCTCGCCGAGGTATTCACGAAGCGTCCCGGGCGGCACGAGCCGGAACGGATAGTGGTGCGTACGCGACCGGATCGTCCCGATGACCTTCTCGGGCTCGGTGGTCGCGAAGATGAACTTGAGGTGCTCCGGCGGCTCCTCGACGACCTTCAGCAGCGCGTTGAAACCGGCCGACGTGACCATGTGGGCCTCGTCGATGATGTAGATCTTGTACCGACTGCCGGCGGGCCCGAAGAACGCCTTCTCGCGCAGCTCACGGGCGTCGTCGACACCACCGTGAGACGCGGCGTCGATCTCGATGACGTCGATCGACCCCGGGCCGTTCCGCGCCAGGTCCTGGCACGACTGGCACTCACCGCACGGCGTCGGCGTGGGCCCCTGCTCGCAGTTCAGACACCGCGCCAGAATGCGCGCACTCGTCGTCTTGCCGCAGCCGCGCGGCCCGCTGAACAGGTACGCGTGATTGACCCGGTTGTTCCGCAGCGCCTGCTGCAGCGGGTCGGTGACATGCTCCTGCCCGATGACCTCGGCGAATGACTCCGGGCGATAGCGGCGGTACAGCGCGAGAGACGACACACATACGAGGTTATAGGCGCCCACTGACAACCCGGGGCCGCGGCGGAACCAGAGCCCACGCTCCCCCGCCCCGGAGCACGCAAAGACCCCTCACGCACCCGCCAGAGCCAACCTACCCTTGCTGCCTTCCGGCCCTGGGGGAGTTCAGTCAGATAGCGCCGCGTGAGGGGCTGCCCCCAGCCTACCCGATCCGCCGGGGCACCCGACCCGCGTCCCCCACCTCCCCTCCCTCTTGATCACCCACCCTCGAACGAGTTCGCAACCACTCCCCGCCGTCATGTAATGTTCCTGGCGGAGGATTCGCCTAGAGGCCTAGGGCGCACGCTTGGAAAGCGTGTTGGGGGCAACCCCTCACGAGTTCGAATCTCGTATCCTCCGCCAGTGCCTCACCGGGCACGATGTCGAAGGGCCCCACCGTTCGCGGTGGGGCCCTTCGTCGTTGTCCGTCTCAGTTTCCGTCTCAGTTGGCCGCCCGCCGCTTGCTCGGGATCGGGGACGACCGGCTTCGATGCGGAAGGATGAGCGGGTGAGTCTCATAGACATGAGTGAGCGTGAGTACTGGGCCTTCGTGTCCGAGGGCCCCGAGGTGTTCGTGGGTCAGGCCACACTCGCCCGGGTGGAAAGCTTCTTGATCGGCTACCACGCCCACGCCCGGCGGCACGGCGGCCCCGGGCTCGACGGCTGGCGTGACTGGCTGGTGGCCAGGCGCGGCCGGGAATGCAACCACGCCTGGATGGGGCTGGTCCGTCACATCGCCCTCCCTGATGAGAGCTGGGATCACTGGCAGCTCTCACCGGAGCAGGAAGAACGTGTCATCACGACCCTCTTCGCGCTGCTCGATGACTTCCTCTCGGAGCGGGAAGAGGAGACCCACACACTCTGACCTCGCATAGAGCTTCAGTCCGCCTGATCGAGTCGATCACGACGTCGGGGACGCCGAGGATCAGGAGGACGGTCGCGGCGGTGTGGCGAGGGTCATGGAGACGGCCGTCCCGTACGCCCGCGTCCCGAAGCAGCCGGGTCTGCTCCCGCTTGGGGCAGTAGCCCGCCTTACGGCCACACGGATTGGTGCCGCAGCTGTGCGCCTAACTTGGGGCGGAGCCGGTTCTTACGGATGCGGTCAGCGCCACCGGCCGCCCCTCCACCCGGACTTCGAAGCGCGCGGTGTCCGGCTCCACCGCGCCGACCCGCAGTACCGCGGGCTCCGCCGCGCCGTCGGCCCTCTTGGACCTGCGCGGCAACGCCCGGACCCGCGCGGTCAGTTCGCGGGGACTGTACGGCTTGGTGAGGTAGTCGTCGGCGCCCAGGTCGAGGCCGAGGAGCATGTCCTCCTCGGTCGTGCGGGCGGTGAGCGGCAGAATCGGGACGTCCTACTCGGTGCGCAGAATGCGGCACACATCGAGCCCGTCGACCAACGGCAGCATCACATCGAGAACGATGAGATCAAGGCCCGCGCATCCCAGAACCGTAATGCGGAAGCAGCCGGGAATTCCCGCGCAGAACTTCGGCGCAGTCGCGAACAGTTGCTGCTCGCGCCGCGGTTGAGGCGGCCCTGCGAAGAGGAGCGCTGCTGCCGTACTCGCAGATGGCCGAGGCGCTGGCGGCAACTGGGGTCCCGCCTCGTGCGAGGCGGCGTCGGTGCCGAGATGTCGTCCGCGCCCCGGTCATGCCGCCCCGGTCATGCCGCCTCGGCCGACGCCGGCCCGTCGGGCCGGTTCGGCTCGGTCTCGGTCGGCAGGGCCTGCTCGCACCAGATCGTCTTGCCCGTCGAGGTCTGCCGCGTCCCCCATCTCTGCGTCAGTTGTGCGACCAGCAGCAGACCTCGGCCGCCCTCGTCGAACACCCGCGCCCGCCGCAGGTGGGGCGCGGCACTGTTCGCGTCCGAGACCTCGCAGGTCAGCACCTGGTCATGGATCAGCCGCAGTTGGATCGGGGAACCGCCGTACCGGATGGCGTTCGTCACCAGCTCACTGACCACCAGTTCGGTCACGAACGCGGCCTCCTCCAGGCCCCAGGACACCAGCCTGCGCACGCTCTCCGAACGCACCCGCGACACCGCCGCCGCGTTCGCCGCCACGTCCCACGCCGCGACTCGCCGCCCGTCCAGCGCCTGAGTCCGCACCAGCAACAGCGCCGCGTCATCGGCGGGTCCGTGCGGGAGCACCGTCCTCACCACGTGTTCGCACACGTCCTCCAGTGCGTCGGCAGGCTCGGTCAGTGCCCTTCGCAGCACTTCCAGGCCGACGTCCAGATCGTGCTGCCGGGACTCGACCAGGCCGTCGGTGTACAGCGCCAGCAGACTCCCCGGCGGCAGCGTCACCTCCACCGACTCGAACGGCACACCTCCCAGGCCGAGCGGCGGCCCGGCGGGGAGCTCCAGGAACCCGGCCACCCCGTCCGGTGCCACCAGAACGGGCGCCGGATGACCGGCCCGGGCCAGCGAACACCGCCCCGACACCGGGTCGTACACCGCGTACAGACACGTCGCACCGATGTCCGCGGCCGGATCGCCGCCCGGGTCGCCCCCCGCCTCCTCGGACAACTGGATCACCAGGTCGTCCAGCCGGGTCAGCAGTTCGTCCGGGGTCGGATCGACGTCGGCGAGCGTACGCACGGCGGTCCGCAGCCGCCCCATCGCCGCCGCCGCGTGGATCCCGTGCCCCACCACGTCCCCGACCACCAGGGCCACCCGCTCGCCCGACAGCCGGATCACGTCGTACCAGTCGCCCCCCACTCCAATGCTTGGTGACGCGGGCAGATAACGCGAGGCCACCTGCACCGCCGACTGGTGCGGCAGTCGCTGCGGAAGCAGACTTCGCTGAAGCGCGAGTGCCGCCGCGCGCTCCCGTGTGAACCGCCGCGCGTTGTCCAGACTCACCGCCGCACGGGCCACCAGGTCCTCGGCCAGGGAGAGGTCACCGGGCTCGAACGGCTCGGGGGTCTCGCGGGTTCGGGTGAACATGACCACACCGAGAGTCGCTCCCCGGGCCCTGACCGGCACCAGCATCCACGAGTGCGTCCCGAACCGGGCGATCTTCGCCTGCCGGGCCGTGCTCAAGGCCTCCCAGGCGCGGATCACCGGGTCCTCGGTCCGGTACACCGCCGAGCGTCCGCTGGCCAGGCAGAGCGCCGCGGGTGAGTTGGCGAGATAGACGTCGGAGTCGCCGGCGGTGGTCTGCGCCTCCAGGACACCCTCGAACAGGTTCAGCTCCGCGATCCGGCGCAGCCGGACGGCCCCGACGATCGGCCCGGGGGCGGGCTCGTCGCCCCTGAGGAGGTTTTCCAGCAGGTCGACGCGGGCGAAGTTGGCGAACCTGGGCACCACCACCTCGGTCAGCTCCTGGCCGGTCCGGGTCACGTCCAGGGTGCTGCCGATGCGGACGCTCGCGTCGTTCAGCAGGGCCAGGCGCTCTCGGTCACGGCTGGCGCGGCTCACATCCGTCACGGTGGTGCAGACGCCGAGTGTCTGGCCCCGGTCGTCCTGCAACGGTGTCGCGGAGACACTGAAGATCCGGGAGGCGGACCCCGCCAGGAAACTGCCCTTGACTTCGCCGACCTGCTCCTCGCCCGTCAGCAGGGCCAGCCGCATCCGCTCCTCCCACTCCACGGCGTCCGGGCCCGTCAGAACCTCGGTGAGGCGGCGCCCGCGCCGTTGCTCGTCGGAGATTCCGCTGAGGCGGCGCATCCGGTCGCTCTGCCACACGCAGCGCAGGTCGGTGTCGTAGACCGTGAGCGCCATCGGCGAGGCTTCGAGAGTCCAGGCCGCCAACGCCTCGCGCTCCCGGAGCGCGGACCCGATGGGCGGCGGGCCGACCACCAGGACCGAACCGGGCCCGATTTCGCACCCGGCCGGGTCGGCGGCCAGTGGATAGCGGGAGACCGGCAGCGTCAGCAGGCTGCCGTCCCTGTGCCGCACCGCGAGCGCCATGTGCCGCACCGCGAGCTCCATGTGCTGTTCCTCGGTCGTCATGTGCTGCTCCTCGGGCGCCATGTGCTGTTCCCCGGGCGCCATGTGCTGTTCCCCGAGCCGATCGGCGTCCGTCAGGCCCAGCAGCTCCGCGACCGGCTGCCCCACGGCCTCCGCGGCCGTGTGGCCCAGCAGGCGTGCTGCCCCCGGGCTCCACCCGGTGATCAGCCCCCGCCGGTCGGTCACGACCAGTCCGAGGAGGTGCGACGTGTCCATGGTGTCCAGCGTGGTGCGCTATATGTTCGTAATCAACCTGAATGGCCGCCGCTCACCCATGAGTACCGACCGCTGATCGCCGGCCGCTGCGGGCCGCTGTCGAGCCCCGTACAGGCGACCAGCGCTCGGGCGATCGCGCGGCCCGTTCCGGTGAGCAGCCGGTCGTAGGTGTTCGACAGGACCATTCGCAGCGTCTGCTCGGTGTCGAGGCAGAACCAGGAGCCGACGGTCCGCAGCCCGTGCGGGGTGAGCCGCCACAGCTTGTCGGCGTCCTTGACCACCGCGTCGTCGGCGTTCAGGGCGTACCGCCGGGTGTCATGGCCGTCGACGATCTCCATGATCCGCGCGGTGTCCTCCTGCGGGTACCCGATGGCGGTGAGGATGCGGCCGGCGATGACGGCGCCTGCCGTCTCGTGTCTGCGGACGGTCTCGGGGTCGTGGGAGCCGGGGGCGATGGCGGGCAGGATGCGTGCCGGGTCGACGGTCTTCCAGCCGGTGTCGTGCAGCAGGATCGCCGGGAGCACGACGTCGGCACGGGCCTGTGGCACCGCGGTCAGCAGCGCGACGGCAAGTCCGTGGGCGCAGAGCGAGTGCGCGTCGTTGTCCCGCACGTCGAGATACGGCTGGGCGCGGCCCCAGATCTCCTGTTCGACCCCGGTCAGGCACCCCAGTGCGGGCACCTCGTCCGCCGGCGGGATCAGCGAGGGGGCGAGCGGGAGGACGGGAAGGGGTGTGGGGACCATGCCGGTCTCCTTTCGGTACGAGCGACTCAGTCGAGGAGGGTGACGGTGCCGGCCGTGCCGTCCACCCGGATCCGCTGCCCCGTCCTGATACGCGTGGACGCCGACCCGGTCCCCGTCACAGCGGGCAGGGAGTACTCCCGGCAGACGATGGCGGCGTGCGACATCACCCCGCCGATGTCGGTCACCGTGGCCCGTATCCGGCTGAACACCGGGGCCCAACTGGGCGCCGTGACCGGCGCGACGAGGATCTCCCCCTCCTGTACGAGGTCCAGCTCGGCGGGACTGTGGACGATCCGGGCCGGGCCGTCCGCACGTCCGGGCGAGGCGGCCAGGCCGGTCAGGCCGGTCAGGTCGCCGGTGGTGGAGTGGCCGGCCAGCCAGGACCTGACCCGTTCGCTGGTGATGCCCCACAGCATGATGCTGAACGGTTCCGTGACGGCGGCGGGCGGCCGGTTCAGCGCCGGCTCCGGGCGCCGGGACGCGAGGGCGTGCACGATCCGCCGCCGCCGTTCCACCTCGGGCGGCCAGTGGTCGGGGCCGATCGACGGGGAGCCCCGCGCCCAGCCGGCCGCGAAGTCGAACAGCGCGCCGCGGGCCTCGTCGCGCGTGAGGTACACCAGGTCGTTCTCACCGGGCCAGAAGCCCGCCCGGTGCAGGAGCGCGGACAACTGCCGGGTCTTGCGCCAGAAGACGCCCATGGACCAGTGCTCGATGTAGAAGTTGTGGTTCTCCACGTACGGGTAGACCTGTCGGGCGAGCCGCAGTTTGGCCTCGAGGTCCGTGCGCTGGGCGGGGTCGAGCAGCGCGGCGTACTCGCCGGTGATCCGGTCTCGTTCGGCGACGAGTTCGGACACGCGCCGGTCGATGTTCTCGCCCCGGCGCAGCCGCAGGACATAGTCGCGGATGTAGCCCAGGGGCAGGGCGGGGTGGTCCCGCCAGTACCGGTCGTCGGCGTAGAAGCCGTTGCCCGAGGTGAAGTTGAACCACGGGTCGCGGGCTGTTCGCCAGGCATCCAGCCAGTCCCGGCCCCTTGGCGCGAGTGCGACGGCGTCGAGGGTGTGCTGTCCGGGGCCGGGGACGGTCAGCAGGTGCTCCAGGCCCAGTTCGACGGCGAGCTTCGCCAGCCGCTTCAGCTCGTCGTCCGGGCGGAACAGCTCCATGTCCACGCCTTGGACCATGGCCGCGACGGCCTGGTCCGGGATGGCGGGGAACCATTGTCTGCACGCTTGGAAGAGGTCCAGGTAGGCCGCGTAGCCGAGGTTGAGGAACTCGAAGTGGTACTGCCATGCCCGGTGGCACAGCGCCAGGAGCTGGTCGTACCCGCCTAGCAGGGCGTCGGTCGCGTCCAGCCCGACGCCGCGCTCGATCTCCTCGTACGGCTGGACGTCGGGCAGTTCGGCGAACCGGAGCGCCTCCAGCTCCCGGATCGTGGCGAGGACCTTGCGCTTCCAGTTGTCCAGCAGCGTGTCCCAGTGCTCGAAGTAGTATCCGGCGCGCCGGAGGAACTCCGGCACCCGCGCCACCGTCTCGTCCCGGTCCACCGCGACCGGGCTGAGGTAGACGTAGCCATGGTGGACGCGGCATTCCATGCCGTTGGCCGGCGGCATGAGGAAGTACCGGGTGTTGAACTGGCCCAGGCACTTCGCCGCCAGTTCGGGGCCGATCGTCTCGAACGGTTTGAGCACCGTGGGCCAGTGCTGGTTGTCGCAGAACCAGAACTTCGTCTCCTCCACGGCACGCCGCTCGGGCTGAAAGAGCACGTGGTACGGATACAGGCTCCGCCAGTCCTCGGCCCCGGCGGGCGGCGGCTGCTCATAGGGGCTGGGGAAACTCGTGCGCTGTCCGGACGGCGTGGGCTGTCCGGACGGCGTGCGCTGTCCGGACGGCGTGGGCTGTCCGGACGGCGTGCGATGTCCGGACGGCGTGCGCTGCTGCTGGGTCGCCATGCGAGGTCCCTTCGTCGGGCCTGGGGGTGACCGGGCCTGGGGCTCGGGTCGCTCAGGTGGGGAGATTCCCGAGGCCGAGCATGGTGTCGGCGATGCTGGAGACGCCCGCTCCGTGCACCACCGCGGCTCTCGCGCGTGGCCTGCGGCTCCAGAACGTCTCGGGCCGCGCCTGGAGCAACAGCACCCGGGGTCCGCCGCCGTCCGGGGCCGCCGTCGGGGCACGGGCGATGGCCCACTCGATGTCCTGCGGGTAGCCGTAGTGGCGCTCGACGTCCTTGGCCAGCCCGGCGACCGCGATGACCTCGGCGGGCTCCAGGCAGACCCTCCTCCGGCGGGCGTCCTCGACCGAACGCCGGACGAGCCCGCGCCCGTCCGGAGCCACGACCAGTTCGTGGTGCTTCGGCGACACGGTCGTCCGTACGGGGACGAGCAGCACCTTGTCCACGACGTAGTTGTCGGGGGTCATCTCACCGGACACCACCGGTTCGCCGAGTCCCCAGCCGGCGTCGATGACGATCTTCGAGGGGTCGCCGTCGGCCGGGTTCACGGTCAGGGCCACCCCTGCCGTGCGGGCGTCGACCATTCTCTGCACGCCGACTCCCATGCTCAGCTCCCGCTCGGGCACACCGTTGGCGGCGCGGTAGGTGATCGCTCGCGCGGTCCACAGGCTCGCCCAGCAGCGGCGCAGGGCGTCGACGACGGCGTCGGCCCCCCGGACCCACAGATAGGTGTCGTACTGCCCGGCGAAGCTCACGGTCGGCAGGTCTTCCATTTCGGCGCTCGACCTTACGGCCACGGGGACGTCCCCGGCGGCCCCGAGGACCTGGTAGGCCGCGGTGACGGCCGTCGCGACCGGGGACGGCACGGGCCGCTCGGTGACCAGTCGGCGGATCTCGGCGGCACGCGTCTCGGTTCCGGCCGTGTCGGAGATGTCGAGCCCGGCGAGGACGGAGGCCACCTCGGCGCGAAGTCCGTCGCCGTCGACCAGGGCGTCGAAGGCGTCGGTGGTCACCGCGAACCCGGGCGGCACCGGTATCCCGAGGCCGGTCATCCTCAGCAGACCGGCGCACTTGCCCCCGACCCGGGCGGTGGACGGATCGGCACCGGAGTCGAATGTGACGGTGTACTGGCAGGTCATGGGACGGCTCTCCGCACTGGCACGGCCGCTCGGCACATCCCCTCCACCGAGCCTACGGCGTCCTGTGCGGCGACGGCGGTCGGCGGCCCGGCGGCCGTCGTGCCCTCCGACGTCGTCCGATGACGACGTCAGGAACGCCGACCCCGCCCGGCGCCCGCCGTGACATGTGGGGTTGCTTCGCACACCCGACCGGCCTATCGTTTATCGATAACATCGATAAACGATAAGCGAGGCGGGGCGCCATGACCGAAGACCGGAAGATGCTCGAACCGATGGCCACGGTCGTGTCCGTCGCCCTGCGCATCCTGCTGGGCCTGCTGACGGTAGGGGTCGTCGTCTCGATCGTCCGTGGCAGTTGGGGCGGCTCCTTCGTCTGCATCACCGACGAGTCGACCACCAGCTCCGTCACCCCCCTCCCTGCCGCCACCGAGATCGGGGCGCAGGTCGACTCGATCCCCCGCTACTGCGCCGAAGAGCCCGGCGCATACCTGCGCTTCCTCGACGAACTCACCGGACTGCCATCGACGTTGCTCCTGATCAGCAGCCTCTTCCTGCTGCACCGGCTGCTGCAGGGAGCGGCGCGCGAGGGTGTCTACACCATGCGGACGGCTGCCCGGTTCCGCCTGCTCGGCTGGTGGCTGCTCGTCGGGAGCCTGGTCGTCGAGATCACCGAGGCCAACGCCAGAGCGGCCCTGCTCGCGGAACTGGCCAAGAGCGTTGACTTCACGGCCTGGGCCTGGCTGGAGCAGGACATGTGGACATTTCCCTCCCTGGCCGTACTGATCGGTCTCGGCCTGCTGAGCTTCGCTCGGATCACCCGCGCGGGCACGTCGATGCGCGAGGACCTCGAAGGGGTCGTCTGATGGCGCCCGCCGACGACCACGAGGGGCACGACATCGAGGTGCACCTCGACAGGCTCCTCAGCGAGCGCGGCATGACCCTCACCGAACTCGCCAACCGCGTCGGCGTCACCAACGTCAACCTCTCCGTGCTCAAGAACGGCCGCGCCAAGGCGATCCGGTTCACCACCCTCACCCGGATCTGCGAAGTCCTGCAGTGCCAGCCGGGGGACCTGCTCAGCCACCGGCCCGGTGCGTCCTCCGAAGGCCCCCGGAAATCCTGACCCGCACGACCAGCCACTCATCACCTTTCTGAAGGAGACCCGCATGTTCAACGTCATGGACACAGGCGCGAAGATCGCGATCGCCGTCGTACTGGTCGTTCTGATCACCGCGGTGGTCGGCGTGGGCCGCTGGCTCACCCGCCGCTGAGACGGCCCCGTCTGCCGGCTACCCCTTCAGCGCCACCGTCGTGGTCCCCGAGCCCACCGGCCCGACCCGTAGGACCGTTCCCGTCAGGTCGGTGGACGACGTCACCTTGGGGGCTGAAGTGGTTCCCGGGGCGCATGACGTGACCTCGTAGGCCGTCGGGGGCGTGTCCCCGATCTCCAGTTCCAGGACGGCTCGGGTGTTGGGGGGCAGGGTCACGCGGAGGGCGTGGGTGTCGGTGGTGCGGTGTACCGAGACCTTGACCGGGCCGCGCAGGGACGGGACCGTGCCGGTAGCCCGGGTCAGGGGGCCCGTTCGGGGGCGGATGCGGAAGGCGGCGGCGCCCGGTTCCGTGATCTGGACGCCCAGGATGTGGCGGGCGACCGCGTTGGCGGGGGCCGAGGCCCAGGCGTGGGAGAAGGTCGTGTTCGACTTCAGGGACGGGTCCCAGGCCTCGGTGACGATGGTGGCCTTCAGGTCGTCCAGCATGTGCAGCCAGGAGTTCGTGGACCTGGAGGTGAGCAGGGCCAGCGCGGCGTCCGCGCGACCCAGGCGGAACAGGGCGTCCAGCAGGAACTGAGACCCGTACACGCTCACCTTCATGCCGCCGGAGGCGAGCGTGGCGCCGAGTCTCGTCAGTACGTCGGCGTCCAACGCGTCGGCCACTCCGAGCGCCACCGGGAACGCCGTGGCGTGCTGGGCGCTGTGGGTCGTGCCGGTGCCGTCGAGGAAGGCGCCGGCCCCGCTGTCCAGCAGGGTGTCGCGCATGGCCGCGGCGAGGGTGTCCGCCTGCGTGCGGAGTGTTGTCGCTTCGTCCGGCCTGTCCAGGGCCTTGGCGCAGTTCGACAGGGCGTCGAAGGCCGCGTACTGGAAGGCGTTGACGACCGTGTTGACGTTCGTGAAGACATAGCCGTCACGGCTGGCGGTGGGCCAGTCGACGAGGTCGCCGAGGTTCTGGCTGGTGTTGCCGGGGGACTTGTGTACCAGGCCGTCGGAACCCAGGTAGGAGGTGAGGTTCTTGGCGGTCAGGAGGTCGTAGTCCTTGGCGAGTTGGCGGTCGTCGCCGGTCGCCAGGTAGTCCTCCCAGGCCGATATCGCGCACATCAGGCGGTACTCGGTGGGCCAGGTGCCCTGCCGGACCAGGTAGTCGTTGGACCAGCGCCCCAGGGCGTAGGAGCGCTGGACTCCGTACTCCGAGAGCTGGTTGATCAGGGCGTCGCCCTCGTAGGGGCCGCGTTCGCGGGTCGGGGTGTCCTGGTAGAGGTCGCCGCGGGTGGCCTCGATGGAGTAGCGGCAGAGGTCCCAGACGCGGTCGAGGTCCGGGTCCGAGCTGGTGAAGGAGGAGTCGGAGTCGGTCCAGTCGAGCTTCCAGGCGCGACCCTCGACACTCGCCCCGGCCAGGTCCAGCGACGTGCGCAACTCGGCCCAGCGGAAGCCTCGGTAGCCCCAGTGTTCGAAGCGCTGGGCGCCGTCGCGCAGGGTCCACACCTCGCGGTACGTGTTCGTGGCGCGCAGTTGGTACCTGACCGTGCCGTCGGTGTTCAGCTCCTCGCCGAGGCGTACTTCCACCGTGTCGCCCGCGCTGCCCGTGATCTCCAGGGACAGTCCGCCGACGATCTCCCGGCCCAGGTCCACCAGCCAGCGGCCGTCGGCCACCTTGGTGACGGAGGCGGGGGTGACGGAGTGCAGGCGTACGGGTTCGATCGGGGCCGGGACCAGGCCGTCGATCGCGGTGCGGGACGCCGGGGTGAGCCAGTCCGTGTCGTCGAAGTCGGGCTCGGTCCAGCCGGTGGGCTCGTAGCGCAGGTCCCAGTACTCCTGGGGCGCGGTGAAGTAGCTGCTGCCCGCGCTGCCCTTGGCGGGGAGCAGGCCGGCCTGGCGGTGGGCCTTCCAGTCGCCGCCGGAGGCGATGGTGGTGCGGCTGCCGTCGGTGTGGGTGATCTCCAGCTGGGCCAGGAACTTCTGCTGCGAGGTGGTGTGGCAGAGCGCGGCCAGGGCGTTGGTCCCGCCGCTGCGCAGGGTGCCGGTGATGTCGAAGGACTGGTACGCCACACCGGTGCCGGAGCGGACCGACGCGTAGCCGACGACGCTGCCGTTGCTCCACACCTTCGCCACGTACTGCCGGGCGGGGGTCGCGGAGGTCGCCGCGACGTGCAGTACGGCCGCCGCGATGCCCTTGCCGTCGCCGGCCTCCAGCTCGTACTCGTGGCGCAGCAGCGCCCAGGTGTCGTCGGCGCCGTAGGAGGAGAGGGAGGAGGCGCCGGTGGGGAAGGTGAGGACGCCTCCGGAGACCGTACCGGCGGCGAACGTGCCCTTGTCGGAGGCGAAGTCGTCGTCGAGCAGCACGGTGCCGTCGGCCGCCGTGAAACGGACGCTGTCGTAGACCTGCGACTCGGTGAGGCCGTTGCGCAGGCCGATGTTGCCGGAGGTGTAGCGGGTGTGGGTGGTGGTGTCGACGGCCGTGCCGTTCACGGTGGTGGTGAAGGTGGAGCCCGTCATGGTGATCGAGAGGTCCAGCCAGTCGCCGGTGGTGACCGGGAAGGGCAGTGTGACCTCGCCCAGGACGCTGTACGTGCCGTTCACGCAGACGTGTTTGCGGAGGACGCCGGCCGTGCTGCCGGCGCGCAGCTGCCACATGTAGTTGTTGGCGGTGCTCGTGGCGCGGAACCACACGCCGGCCGCGACCGCGGTGATCTTCAGCCGCGTGGTGAGGGTGCCGTCGGTCATGGTCGGCCCGGCCGGGGCCCAGATCGGCTCCGCCTGCCACTCGTCCTCGACCGCCGTGGCCATCAGCACCGGCTTCGACCAGGACGACCGCTTGTTCCGGTCCGACCAGCTGCTGACCCGCCACCAGTAGGCGGTACGGGGCTGGAGTGCCGGGCCGTCGTAGGCGACGGCGGTGGAGGCGGCGGAGGTCACCTTGCCGCTGTCCCAGATCAGGTCGTCGGCCTCGAATCCGGCCGGGGTGGCGGCGAGTTGCAGCTGGTAGGCCCGTTGGAGGGTGCCCGCGCCGAAGTCGGGGACCTGCCAGCTGAACCGGGGGCGCCGCCCGGCGGTGCTGCCCAGGCCCTGCGGCAGCAGATCGGTCAGCATGCCGGTGGGGGCCGGGGGCGCGCCCTTGCCCCGCGTGGCGGCTGCCGCCACCGGGACGGGTCCGGCGCCGGGTCCGCCGAGGACGACGGAGGCGGCCGCGACGCCGCCCAGCTGGAGAAGTCTCCGGCGCGGCAGGGGTGTGGTCATGGGGCGCCCTCGGGGTGAAAGGTTTCAGGGGTGCCCGGAGGTTAGAGGGTGGCTGGAAATTCGGTCAACGGGTGGGGCGAAAGTGACGGGGGGATAGTGATGAAACGTTTTAGGGCGCTTGCGGGCGGTTCGTGGTGGCGGCCCGCCGTGGTGCTTGGGCGGCTGCCGTTGACTCGGCTCGGCTGACCTCGGCACGGCTGGCCCAGCACCGGGCTGGCCCAGCACCGGGCTGGCCTCAGCCGGGCTGGCCTCAGCCGGGCTGGCCTCAGCCGGGCTGGCCTCAGCCGGGCTGGCCTCAGCCGGGCTGGCCTCAGCACGGCTGGCCTCAGCACGGCTGGCCTCAGCACGGCTCGGCACGGCCGGCTCAACTCGGCCTGCAACTCAGCTCAGCTCGACGGAGATGTGTTCGGACAGGGCCCGCAGGAAGTCGGGGGCGTCGAAGAGCGCGCCTGCGGAGGTGACGCCGAGCGGCCCGGTCTCGCCGAGCGACTTGGCCTCGCCTGGTGTCCTGGCCTCGCCTGGCGTCCTGATCGCGCCCGTGAGGATGCGATGGACCGCTTCCACCGCCAGCGGCGCGCTGACCGCGTAGATGTCACGGCCCCTCGCCACCGCGCGCCGTTCGGTGCCGCCCGAGCGTACGACGGCGTCGACGAGGAAGGTCTGGGCGGAGCGGCCGTGGTCGTCGGCCGGGGTGGGGGGCGGGGTGTCCGGGGACGCGAGGTCGCCTGCCGCCTCCGTCGTCATGTGGGTGCGCACTTCGGGAATGGAGAGGTGACTGGGGACGGTGACCACGTCCGCCATCGTGAAGTCGGCGATGACGGGCCGGGTGCCCAGCGGGGCCGGGAAGGGCCAGTCCATGGAGGTCGGGGTGGCGTGGCCGTACTCCAGCCGTCCCTTGGTGTGGCGGACGTGACGGCCGTCGCGCCGGGCGCGGGAGACGCTGCCCGCGGCGCGGGTCCCGGGCGTGGGGTGCCAGCCGCTCAGCCCGTACGCGATGTGCGCCTCGTCGGCCTCCGTCCAGTCGCCCATCGCGGCGGTGACCAGCAGGTCGCCCAGGCCTCCGTAGAAGGCCATCGCGGGGACGATCAACGTTCCCTCGGCCCGGGCGCGGTCCGTGAAGTGCGCGAACGTGTCGACGTTGGCCTCGATCTCGGCTGCCACGTCCACGTACGGGATCCCGGCGCGCAGGGCCGCCTCGATCAACGGGGCCGCCGTCATCGCGAAGGGACCGGCGCAGTTGATCACGGCTGCCGCGCCCTCGAGCGCGCGGTCGAGTGCGGCCGGGTCGTCCACCGAGGCCGGCCGGATGTCGTCGAGGCCGGGAGCGGACGCGGCCAGCGTCTTCAACTGGTCGGCGTCGCGGCCGGCGAGGACCGGGACGTATCCGCGTCTGCGCAGCTCCGCGACGACGAACCGGCCGGTGTGGCCGTACGCGCCGTACACCGTCACCGTCGCTGTCCCCGTCGCTGCCGGTGTCGCCGCCGCTGTCTCTGCGGCAGTCGCTGTCGCCGTCGCCTGTTCCGGGTTCGTGCCCATGGTTCCCCCACCGTGCTCGAATGTTTGCCCGACCTGTCTGGTCCGTTGCGACCATCCTTCCAACCACCGCGCTCCGCCACTAGTGTCCGGAACGACCTGCCCCATACAATTCCGGACATGAATCCTGGCACCGTCGCCCTCGCCGTCACCGACGGGATGCTGAACTTCGAGTTGGGCATCGCGTACGAGGTGTTCGACGCCGCCCCTGCCGGGGTGGACGGGCCCTGGTACGACATGGCCGTCTGCGGGGCGGGCGCCGTGCGGGTCGGGCGGTTCCGGCTGGAGCCCGAGCATGGGCTCGACCGGCTCGGGCGGCTCGCGCCCGGCGACACGCTGATCGTCCCGGGCTGGGCGGACATCGACGAGCCCCCGCCCGCCGAGCTGGTCGACGCGGTGCGGGCGGCCCATGCGGCGGGGGTACGCGTGGCCTCGCTGTGCACGGGCGCGTTCGTGCTGGCCGCGGCCGGGCTGCTGGACGGGAGGCGCGCGACCACGCACTGGGCGCACACCGAGGTCCTGGCCGCCCGCCACCCCGGAGTGGAGGTCGACCCGGACGTCCTCTACGTGGACAACGGCAGCGTGCTCACGTCAGCGGGCAAGGCCGCCGCGCTGGACCTGTGCCTGCATCTCGTACGCCTCGACCTCGGCTCGGCGGTCGCCAACGCCGTCGCCCGCCGGCTGGTCGTACCGCCGCACCGGGCCGGTGGGCAGGCCCAGTTCGTGGCCGCCCCGGTGCCCGCCCGGGACGACCATCCGCTCGCCGCGTTGCTGCCGTGGGTGATCGAGCGGTTGGACGAGCCGCTGACCGTGGAGGATCTGGCCCGCCGGGCGAACATGAGTTCGCGCCATCTGGGCCGCCAGTTCAGGGCGGTGACCGGCACCACGCCGCTGCAATGGCTGCTGACCCAGCGGATCCGCCGCGCCCAGGAGTTGCTGGAGACCACCGACGACAGCGTCGACGCCATCGCGACGGCCACCGGCATGGGCACCGCCACGACACTGCGCCGACACTTCAACCGCACGGTCGGGGTACCTCCGGACAGCTACCGCCGCACTTTTCGCCGCACGGGACAGCCGGACTTCTGAGGACCGCCGGGCGCGGAGCCTTTTGGGGACCCGGGTGCGGAGCCTTTTGGGGATCCGGGTGCGGAGCCTTGTAGGGGACCCGGGCGCAGAGCCTTTTGGGGACCCGGGCGCCTCGCCTTCCGACGCGCGAGGCGCGCCGCCCTACTGAGACCCCGGGCGCCCCCAAAGCGCCAAAGCCCCCAGGCTCCCAGCCCCCAGGGCTCCCCCTCATCCCCCCACATACCCCGCCAGATGCTCCCCCGTGAGCGTCCCCCGCCCCGCGACCAGCTCCGCCGGTGTGCCCTCGAAGACGACGCGGCCGCCGTCGTGGCCCGCGCCGGGGCCGAGGTCGATGATCCAGTCGGCGTGGGCCATGACCGCCTGGTGGTGTTCGATGACGATGACCGACTTGCCGGAGTCGACCAGGCGGTCCAGGAGGCCGAGCAGGTGTTCCACATCGGCCAGGTGGAGGCCGGTGGTCGGCTCGTCGAGGACGTAGACGCCGCCCTTCTCCGCCATGTGCGTGGCCAGCTTCAGGCGCTGGCGTTCGCCGCCGGAGAGGGTGGTGAGGGGCTGGCCGAGGGTGAGGTAGCCGAGGCCGACGTCGGCGAGCCGTTCGAGGATCTTGTGCGCGGCCGGCGTACGCGCCTCGCCCGCGCCGAAGAACTCCTCCGCCTCGGCCACCGGCATCGCCAGCACCTCGCTGATGTCACGGCCGCCGAGGTGGTACTCCAGGACCGACGCCTGGAACCGCTTCCCCTCGCACTCCTCGCAGGGCGAGGCCACCCCGGCCATCATCGCCAGATCGGTGTAGATGACACCGGCGCCGTTGCAGGTGGGGCAGGCGCCCTCGGAGTTGGCACTGAACAGGGCCGGCTTCACGCCGTTGACCTTGGCGAACGCCTTGCGGATCGGGTCGAGCAGGCCCGTGTAGGTCGCGGGGTTGCTGCGCCGGGAGCCGCGGATCGCGGTCTGGTCGACCGTGATCACCCCGTCCTGCCCGGACACCGAGCCGTGGATCAGCGAACTCTTGCCGGAGCCCGCCACGCCCGTGACGACGACCAGCGCGCCGAGCGGGATGTCGACGGACACGTCCTGGAGGTTGTTCAGCGTGGCGCCCCGCACCTCCAGCACCCCCGACGGCTTGCGTACCGACGGCTTCAGCGCAGCGCGGTCGTCCAGGTGCCGCCCGGTGAGCGTGCCGCTGGCCCGCAGACCGTCCACGCTGCCCTCGAACACGACCTCCCCGCCCTCGGTGCCGGCGCGCGGGCCGAGATCCACGACATGGTCGGCGATCTCGATCGCCTCCGGCTTGTGCTCCACGACCAGCACGGTGTTGCCCTTGTCGCGCAGCTGGAGCAGCAGGTCGTTCATCCGCCGGATGTCGTGCGGGTGCAGCCCGATCGTCGGCTCGTCGAAGACGTACGTGACATCGGTGA
Organism: Streptomyces graminofaciens; assembly: GCF_030294945.1. Lineage (NCBI taxonomy): Bacteria > Bacillati > Actinomycetota > Actinomycetes > Kitasatosporales > Streptomycetaceae > Streptomyces > Streptomyces graminofaciens. Next base: position 6,582,419 of record NZ_AP018448.1, read on the forward strand.
GGGAGGAGCCGAGGTGGCGGATCATCTTCGTGCGCTGGGCCTCGCCGCCCGACAGCGTGCCCGAGGGACGGTCGAGGCTCAGATAGCCGAGCCCGATCTCGACGAACGAGTCGAGCGCGTGCCCGAGCGCGGCCACCAGGGGCGCCACCGACGGATCGTCGAGGCCCCGGACCCAGTCGGCCAGGTCACTGATCTGCATCGCGCAGACCTCGGCGATGTTCTTCCCGCCGATCTTCGAGGACCGTGCCTCCGGGGCGAGCCGGGTGCCGTCGCACTCGGGACAGGTCGAGAACGTCACCGCCCGCTCCACGAAGGCCCGGATGTGCGGCTGCAGCGCGTCCACGTCCTTGGACAGGAACGACTTCTGGATCTTCGGGATCAGCCCCTCGTACGTCAGGTTGATGCCCTCGACCTTGATCTTGGTCGGTTCCTTGTAGAGCAGGTCGTGCAGTTCCCGCTTGGTGAACCTGCTGATCGCCTTGTCCGGGTCGAAGAAGCCGCAGCCGCGGTAGATACGGCCGTACCAGCCGTCCACGCTGTAGCCGGGGACCGTGAGCGCGCCCTCGTTGAGCGACAGGCTGTCGTCGTACAGCGCCGTCAGGTCGAAGTCGTTGACCGAGCCCATGCCCTCGCAGCGGGGGCACATGCCGCCGAGGCGGTTGAACGTGGCCTTCTCCGCCTTGGTCTTGCCGCCGCGCTCCACGGTGATCGCGCCGCTGGCCTTCACCGAGGGCACGTTGAACGAATACGCGTTCGGCCCGCCGATGTGCGGCTGCCCGAGTCTGCTGAACAGGATGCGCAGCATCGCGTTGGCGTCCGTGACCGTGCCGACGGTGGAGCGGGCGTTGGCGCCCATCCGCTCCTGGTCGACGATGATCGCGGTGGTCAGACCGTCCAGCACATCGACCTCGGGCCGCGCCAGCGTGGGCATGAAGCCCTGCACGAACGCGCTGTACGTCTCGTTGATCAGCCGCTGCGACTCCGCGGCGATCGTGTCGAACACCAGCGAGCTCTTGCCGGAGCCGGAGACGCCGGTGAACACCGTCAGCCGGCGCTTCGGGATCTCGATGCTGACGTCCTTGAGGTTGTTCTCACGCGCGCCGTGCACCCGGATCAGATCGTGGCTGTCGGCGGCGTGCGGCGCGGCCGAGTCCGAACGCGTATGGGTGTCCGTCCCCCTGGCCGTCCCGTCGGCCGTCCCCTTGGCCCTGCTCATCGCGGCTCCCTCGTCGTGATTCCCCATGGCCTCACGCTAGGTGCCCGAGAGGGGTCCGCGCTTCTCGAATACTGATGGGTCAGAGGGAGGTCCATGGCACTGTGTCGGCAGAGACCCTTCCAGGAAGGACCGACAGCATGTTCATCATCTTTGGCACCAAGGGGTACCTGTACCAGCTCGCGATACTGACGCTGGTCTGCGGCCACTGCGGCAACCCCGCCGCGCACACGCTCAGGAAGCGCGTCACGAAGTTCACGCTGTTCTTCGTGCCGCTGTTCCCGGTCTCCACGAAGTACGTCACCCAGTGCACGTTCTGCGGCGTGGAGCAGAAGGTCGACAAGGAGCAGGCGGAGCGGCTGGAGGCCCAGGCCCAGGGCGGCGGCCACGGCGGCCAGACCCACGGGCAGCCGCAGCAGCAGCCGTACCAGTCCTGAAGCCGTGTCCTTGGACTGGCTGGAGCGCACCGCGAACTTACGGCAGTGGAGCAGAAGCGGTGCCCGGGCCCCGCACAAGCCGTTGCTGCTGCTGTACGCGCTCGGGCGGTTCCAGGAGGACGCCGAGGGCGAGCTGCGGTACAGCGCGGTGGAGGGCGACCTGAAGCGGCTGCTGGCCGAGTACGGCCCCGGCAACAGGACGTCGCCCTCCTACCCGTTCCACCACCTCGTGAACGACGGCGTCTGGGAGGTGCGCACCGACCTCGGAGCGGGCAGCCCCGGCACCGGGGTGCGGGAGCTGCGCGGGACACGGGCCGCCGGGCGGCTGGCCCCCGACCTGCGGGCCAGGCTGCGGCGGGAGCCCTCGCTGCTCCCCCGTATGGCACGCGTCCTGCTCGACCAGCACTTCCCGCCCTCCCTGCACGGCGACTTGTGCGAGGCCGTGGGCCTGGACCTGGACCTGGAGCGGACGGAGGCCGGAGGGCGGACAGCCGCGCGCAGACAACGGGACCGCCGTATGCGGGAGCTGGTCCTCACCGCGTACGAGTACCAGTGCGCGTTCTGCGGATACGACGGTGTCCTCGGCGGTGGCGCGGGCGGCGGGCTCGGCGCGGTGCCGGTCGGGCTGGAGGCGGCGCATGTGCGGTGGTGGGCGTTCGAGGGGCCGGACGAGGTCGAGAACGGGCTGTGTCTGTGCTCGTTGCACCACAAACTCTTCGACAAGGGCGTCCTCGGTGTGGACACCGGCCACCGCGTCCTCGTCTCGCAGGCCTTCGTCGGCCGCAGTGCCGCCGCCCGCGAGCACGTCACCGCGCTCGCCGGCCGCCCGCTGATCGGCCCCCAGCCGGGGGCGCGGCCGGTCGCGGCACCCCACATCGCCTGGCACACCGCACAGGTCTTCCACGGAGAGCCACGCCCGACCACGACCGCCTAAGGCCTGTCTGATGCAGCCGAGGGGCTGTCTGATGCAGCCGAGGGGCTGTCCTCCTCGAAGCTCGCGAAGTACGCGGCGGCCATGTCCTCGTCGCCGTGCCCCTGCGCGGCGGCCCGCTCGAAGCGCTCGGCGCTCGCGGCGGCCACGTCCAGGCGTACGCCGTTCCGCTCGCCCGCCTCGACGATCAGCCGGGCGTCCTTCGCCGCCGTCGCCACCGCGAAGGAGGCCGGGGAGAGCTTGCCGTCGAGGACGAGTGCGGACTTGGCGCGCAGATAGCCCATGTCGAGGGGGCCGCCCGCGATGACGTCGAAGAAGCTCTGCGGGTCGACGCCGAGCGCCTGCGACAGGGCGAGGACCTCACCGGCCGCGTTGGTGGCGGCGAGCACCCAGCTGTTGGCCACGAGCTTGAGCCGGGTGGCGGTGCCCGCCGCGCCGTCCTCGCCGGTCCACACCGTACGGGCGCCGACTGCGTCGAAGACCGGGGTCACCGTCGCCCGGTACTCGCCCGGCCCCGCCGCGAGGACGGTCAGCTGCCCGGCCTCGGCGGGCTGACGGGTGCCGAGCACGGGGGCGTCGTAGAAGACGAGTCCGTGCTCGTCGGCGAGTGCGGCGAGGTCGGCGACCGCCTCGACGCCGGCGGTGGTCGACTGCACCCAGACGGTCCCCGGGCGCAGGGCGGGCGCGGCCCGCCGTACGACGTCGAGGGCGGCCGGGCCGTCGTACAGCATGGTGAGGACGACATCGGCGCCCTCGACGGCCTCGGCGGGGGTGTCGGCGACGCGGACGCCGTCGGCGGCCAGCGGCTCGGCCTTGTCACGGCTGCGGTTCCAGGCACGGACGGTGTGCCCGGCGCGGGCGAGGTTGCGGGCCATCGCGGCACCCATGATGCCGGTGCCCAGGACGCTTACGGTGAGCTTGTCGGTCATGACCCCATCTTCCCGCCGGACCCGGCGGCGGCACCCGACCGGACCCTCCGGCCACGCCTGGTGGCCGTTGAGCATCGTGCCGCGCGGGGCTGCACGGGCCTGGTGACGGGGTAGGCAGTCGGACGGGAGTGGATCAGGAAGCCGGACGGAAACGGAAGGGCACACCGATGAGCGTCAACGCAGAGGAACCGACCGGCGGACTCGACGGCCGACTCGACGGCCGACTCGACGACGGACTCGACGTACGGCCCGCCGCCGGGCACATCGGCGCCGAGATCCACGGAGTGGACCTCTCCGGCCCCCTGGACGACACGACCGTCGCGGGCATCCGCGCGGCGCTGCTGCGCTGGAAGGTGCTCTTCTTCCGGGAGCAGCGGCTCGGCCACGCGGGCCAGATCGCCTTCGCGCGCCGCTTCGGCGAACCGATCCGGCTCCGCTCGCGGGGCTCGGTGTCACCGCCCGACTTCCCCGAGATCGAGACGACCGCCGACCGCCACGAGCTGGGTCGCAAACACGGCATGGACCAGTCCGAATGGCTGGAGCGCCGCCGCCATTCCACGCTGCGCGGCTGGCACGCCGACCACACGGCCCGCATCGACCCGCCCGCCCTGACGCTCCTGCGGGCCGAACGCGTGCCCCCGTACGGCGGCGACACCACCTGGGCCAACCTGGCCACCGCCTACGCGCACCTGTCCGAGCCGGTACGCCGCCTCGCCGACGGCCTGCGCGCCGAACACCGCCTGGGCGTCGGCTACCTGGCCCGCTCCGGCCCCGACCCGTACCTCCGCCACCTTCAGGACCACCAGGTCGCCTCCGTGCACCCGGTGGTCCGCGTCCACCCGGAGACCGGCGAGCGCGTCCTCTACGTCAACCCGTACTACGTCGAGAACATCGTCGACGTCACCCGGGCCGAGAGCCGCCTACTCCTCGAACTGTTCATCGAGCAGATCACCCGACCCGAGTACACGGTCCGCTTCCGCTGGGAGCCGGGTTCCGTGGCGCTCTGGGACAACCGCGCCACCGTCCACCTCGCCCCGAGCGACACGGCTCATCTGGACTTCCCGCGCGTCATGCACCGCGTGATGGTCGCCGGGGACCGGCCGGCCGGCGTGGACGGCACCCCGTCGAAATCACTCGCCGGAGCGCCGCTGCATCAACCCCGTCAACCCGCTGACGCGCCCGGGGACGCGCCCTGAGCGACCCGTACGGTCTTCTCCACGGTCACCTGGTCGATGTCGGTCGTACGCACCGTGACCCGCATCGTCCAGGTGCCCGCCAACGGCAGCTGAAGGGTGTCGGTCCCCCAGTACCCGCCCAGGTTCTTGAGCTTGGCGTCGATCGGGCCGATCTTCCGTGCCTTCAGCACGAAGGAGAGCCGCAGTTCGGGCACGGTCGCGATGCCGCCGTCCGGCCCGAACAGCACCGCCTGCACGGAGTTCTTGCCGACGCGGCCGGGGGAGAGGTCGATCTGCACCTTGCCGTGACCGTTCGGGGTGCCGACGTCGAACGGGACCGTCGTGGAGGACGCGGTGATCTCCCCGGGCGCCACCGCACCGGAGGCCTCGGCCGCCTTGGCGCTGTCCGCCTCCGCCCGCCCCGGAAGGGTGCCGGTCAGCACGGTGGTGACGACGAGCACCACGACCCCGACGGTGAACTCGGCGAGCACGGAGCTGCGCAGGGCGGTACGGCGCCGGGCGAACCCGGGGTCCGGGCCGTCGGCCGTGCCCTCCGGGGCCACCCCCTCGGCGTCGTCCCGCGCCGCCACGGCCCCCACGGGCTCCGGCACCCGCGCGGGCACAGCGACCGCCGGGGCCTCCTCCGCGACCATCCGCCCGGTCCACCGCCGGGACACCCCCGCAGCGGCAAGCAGCAGCACCACGGCACCCAACTTGGCGACGAGGATCTGCCCGTACGACGTATCGGTGAACGCGGACCAGGAGCCGAGGCCGCGCCAGGACATGTAGACGCCGGTGACGACGAGGACGGTCACGGCGGCGAAGGCGAGCCGGGAGAAGCGGGCGACCATGGCGGCGGACAGCGACTCGGGGTCGCGGTACAGCACGGTGAGCAGGGCCGTGAGTCCGCCCAGCCAGACCGCCATGGCGCCGAGGTGCAGCACGGAGGAGGTCATCGCCACCGGCACCTGGATACCGGCGGAGGCGTGCTCGGCGACCGCCCAGGTCAGGGCCAGCCCCAGAGCGACGAGCCCCCCACCGGCGAGCAGGCCCTTGCCGGCCCGCTTCCTCATTCGCACGAGCACGAGGGCGGCCGCCGCGAGCAGCACCAGCCGGGCGAGCAGGGCCAGCCCCGGCCTGCTGGTGGCCGTCGCGCGCAGCACGGCCGGGTCGAGGGCGGCGCCGAGGCCGGTGCCCCGCTCGTACGGTCCCCGGAGCAGCAGCAGGGCGGCGGTGGCCAGCACGAGAACGGCCCAGCCGCCGAGGAGGGGCTTGCGCAGGGCGTCGGTGTAGGCGCCCAGGACATACGCCATGAAAACGACCAGGCCGATGAGGAGGGCGAGGCCGCCGTACGCGAAGTAGCGGGTGATGTCGTAGAAGGAGGAGGCGAGGGGGTCCTCGGTGAGGTCGGCGGGGAGCGCGGCGGCGGTCGCGGAGGGTTCGCCGACGGAGAAGATGAGGGCGCCGGAGACGGGGTGGCTGTCGGCCGAGACGACGCGCCAGGCGATGGTGTACGTGCCCTCGGCGAGACCGTCCGGAAGCGTCACACGGACGGTCTCGGACCGCCCCTTCACCCGCCCCGGCTCTCCGACGTCGACGGCCCGCTGCTCCGGATCGATGACACGGACGGAGTCGTCGAGAAGGCTCACCGACTCGGTGAAGGAGAGGGTGATGTCGCGGGGGGCGGAGTCGAGGACGGCTCCGTCGGCGGGGGTGCTGTTCGTAAGGGCCGCGTGTGCGGATGCGGGGCTTGCGCCGCCGAGGAGGAAACCGAGCTGGAACAGGACCAGCACGGCGCCCGACAACATCAGACGCCGCCGGCCTCTGGTCCCGCCACGCCGTTCCCCGTCGTCCCTGCCTCGGCCCACGTTCGCGCTCCGGATCCACATCCGCCGTCTCCTGACTCCCGGATACGTACGGAAGGGACGTACGCCGCGTTCAGGGGCGCGGGGAACTGCGCGAGCAATCGCAACGCACCCGCACCCGCACCCGCACCCGCACCCGCACCCGCACCCGCACCCGCACCCGCCACCACACCCTCACCCTCATCCGCCGAGCTCCAAAAGACCCCGGCTCCTTAGACCCGCTCCCTCCGCAGGAACGCCAACCGCGCCCGCTTCTCCGGCAGATACACATCCGGCAGATCGACCTCGGGCAGCACGACCACCGGCCCCTCCTCGAACCCCTGCCGCAAGAACCGCTCGACGGCCTTCACATTCCGCTCGTCCGGATCGACGACGACCCTCCGCCGCCCCAGCCCGACCAGCACATACGACGCGAACACCGAGAGCAGCGAGGACGACCACCCGGCCCGCACGCCCCCCACGCCCGCAGGCGCGAGCAGCACATGCACACCGATGTCCCCGGGCTCGACGTCGTACACCTCACCGACCCGGTCCGCCTCCGGCTCGTACGTCTGCAAGAGCCCGACGGGCTCCCCGTCCAGCACCGCGAGAAACGCATGGTGCGTATCGAGCGTGTCCAGATGGGCGTAGACCTCCGCGACCTCCTCCTTCGTGAGCCCGTTCATGCCCCAGAACTCGGCACGAGGTTCCCGAACCCACGCGTGCACCACCTCCGCGTCGGCCCCGGCATCCAGCGGCAGCAGCCGCACCACCCCGAACCCGTCGACCACCTGCTCATGAACGGCCACACGCGCGGCGTACCCCCCGGCTCCCCCCGGTTCGTCCCGTTCGATCTCGAGCAGGTCCCAGTCGGTGACGACCGGAACGAGTCCCCCCTCGACCCACAGGGGAAGCTGGTCACGGTGATGGGCCGACCCGGGAACCCCCGACGCCCCGAACGGCACCACCCACCGGCTGTCCTCCCGCCGCCCCAGATCCCAGACGTACCGAGCGGCAGGCCCCCGCGCGCTCAGCTCGGTGATCCCGGGCACGGCGGACGTGCACAGCACGCAGTCGTGGTCACCGGACAACCCGGGTTCGCCGTACGGCGTGTCACCGAGAGCACGCCAGGGCGCGAGCCGATGCCGGTCCCCCCACGGCGTACGCCCCTCGCCCTCGGCCGCCACCTCCTCCACCGCCGCCCGCACGACCACGCCCCGGTCGATGCCGAACAACTCCTCCGCCCGCAGCAGATGTTCGAGCGCGAACCCGACCCGGACCGTGAGGGAGAGCCAGGGCCGGAAGACCTCGGGGTAGGCAGGCGGAACCGCCAGCGCGCCCCACACGGGCTGCGCCACCAGCCCCCGTACGACCGCACCCCGCACCGCCGCGTACTCCGCCGCCTCCACACTCCCGGCGTCCATCCGCCGGTCCCAGCCCAGCAGCCGCGCCCGGAGGGCGGCCGCCGCCGGGGTCAGATCGTCGAGGGCGGCCAGGTGGTCCAACAGCGGCCCGGCGGACGCCAGATGCGTGTCCATGTGGATGGCGGCCATGTCCCCCGCCGACCACACCCGCTTCTCACCCAGCAGCTCCCGGATCCGGTCGGCGCGGTGCGGCGGCGCGAACTCCACGCCCAGCGGGCTCGCCGGACCCCGCTGGTTGGCCATGACGGCGACCCCGTCCTCGACCATGCCGTACGGCGTCTCGTGCCAGCCCTCCCACTCGTGGCCCGGCACCCACGCGTCCACGATCCGCGTCCGGTTGGCCTCGCCGCGCACCGGCACCCGGCCCGCCACGCGGTGCAGCAGCCCGCCCCGGGTGTCGGCGGCCTGGACGACGTTCACGGGCTCGGCCCACCGGTCGAACGCCCGGTCCACATCGCCCACTACACGTGCCCGGAGGAGAGGGAGCAGGGCGCTGAGGCCGAGGTCCCCGGTGACGCGCGGCGGGTAACGAAGGCTGATGGGACCGGGGCCCTCCGTCGTGACGCCACCGATGACGACCGGTCCGCGGGGAGTCTCGACCACCTCCACCTCGACCGGATCCCCACCCGCGACCTCGACCGTCTCCACATGCCGACGGGCGGCCCGCCACTCCCCGTCCGGGTCGAGCGCCTCGACGCCCCCCTCGGCATCGGTGCGACGCAGCCGCTCCCGGTAGAGGTCCTGGTAGTCGGCCATGGCGTTGGTGATCGCCCAGGCGACCGTCCCCGTGTGACCGAAGTGCGCGATGCCCGGCAGCCCCGGCACCGCCAGCCCCACCACGTCGAACTCGTCGCACGACAGCCGGATCTGCTGGTACACCCCCGGCTCCTCGATGAACCGGTGCGGATCCCCCGCGATCACCGCCTGCCCGGTGTCCGTACGGTCCCCGCCGACCAGCCATCCGTTGCTGCCGGAGGTCGCGGGCCCGTCGGTGGCGAAGAGGCCGACCGCGTCGGCGCCGAGATGCCGTACGGCCTCCTCGCGCCAGAGCTTCGCGGGGAACCCGGCGAAGAGGATGTGTGTGGCCAGCCAGACCCCGAGCGGGTGCCAGGGCTCCCAGCGCCCGGGCGCGAGCCCGACACGCGCGAACTCTGGCGTGCGCCCGGCGCCCTCCCCGAGCCCTTCGTTGACCCCCTCGACGTACGCCCGGACCCAGTCGGCGGTCTCCGGATCCCGTCGCTCCAGCTCGGCGAAGCAGCGTCTGGCGGTGTCGTCGAGTCTGGCCCGTCTCGCGAACAGGTCCCAGCCGAGGGCCTCGGTACCGAGGAAGGCGGCCGAGGTGCCCTGGGCACGATGGCGTTCGACCTCCAGCTGCCAGGCGCGGTCGAGCGCGGTGACCCGGCCCTGGGCACGGGCGAGCGCGTGGGCGTCGGCGGCGCGGAGGTGGGGGATGCCCCAGGCGTCCCGGTAGGTCCCGTGCGCGGGGTGTGCGGGACTTTCCGGATGTGCCGGGCGTACGCCGTAGCGGTTCTCAGTGCTCGCAGTGCTCATTGCCGTGCCTGTGCCTGTTCCTGTCCGCGACCTGTGATTTAGGTTAGCCTCACCTAAGCAACCCGTGGTGGAAGCGTACGTGAAGGGTGAAGAGGACATGGGGCAGGGGCACGGCTGGGAGGGAGCGGTCCTCAGACTGCTGCGCGCGAAGGACTTCGTGTGCACGGTGACCGGCGCCGAGGACGTCACCCCGCACTACCGGCGGCTGCACCTCACCGACGGCGGCATGCTCGCCACCACCGGGGTCCATCCGACGATGTGGGTCCGCCTCTGGTTCTCCGACGCGGGCAAGCCGCACCAGCGGGCGTACACCCTGGTCGACCCGGACCCGGCGGCCGGCACCTTCAGCCTGGAGTTCGCCCTCCACGAGGGGCGGGCCGGCGACTGGGCGAGGACGGCGAAGCCGGGCGACACGATCGAGGCGACGGTCCACGGCACGGGTTTCGAGCGCCCCGACCCGGAGCCCACCCACGTCTTCGCGATCGGCGACCCGGCCTCGCTCCCCGCCGTCAACTCCCTGCTGGAAGCGCTGGACTCGTCGCCGGCGACGATCTGGTTCGAGGGCGGCACCGACGGCCTCCCCTTCCGCACCGACCCCGCCCGCCACGAGATCCGCGCCGGCGACCGCCTCGTCGCCCGGGTGAAGGCGGACCTCCCCGACCTGCTGAAGGCCCACCCGGACGCCTACGTCTGGATCGCCTGCGACACCGCCACGACCCGCACCCTCTCCGCCTACGTCCGCAAGGAACTGGGCGTCCCGAAGCAGCGCCTGCACGCGCTGGGGTACTGGCGGCCGGCCTGACGGCGGCGGACACGGGCCGGCACGGGCTGACGGGCGACCCGCCGCCCCACGCGGCATGATCGGGCCATGGACGTCACCCTTCACCTCGCCCAGGACCCCGAGGCCGACGAACTCCTCGGGCGCTCGCCGCTCGCCGCGCTCGTCGGGATGCTGCTGGACCAGCAGGTGCCGATGGAGTGGGCGTTCAAGGGGCCGCGCACCATCGCGGACCGGCTCGGCGCGGACGACCTGGACGCGCACGAGATCGCCGCGCAGGACCCGGAGGCCTTCGCCGCGCTGCTCTCCGAGAAGCCGGCCGTCCACCGCTACCCCGGTTCGATGGCCAAGCGCGTCCAGCAGCTCTGCCAGTACCTCGTCGAGCACTACGACGGAAACGCCGAGCTGGTCTGGAAGAGCGTCGCCGACGGCCGCGAACTCCGCCGCCGCCTGGAGGAACTCCCCGGCTTCGGCAGACAGAAGGCCCAGATCTTCCTGGCCCTGCTCGGCAAACAACTCGGCGTACAGCCGGAGGGCTGGCGGGAGGCCGCGGGCGCCTACGGCGAACCGGAGTCCTTCCGCTCGGTCGCCGACATCACGGGCCCTGACTCCTTGGCGAAGGTCCGTGCCCACAAGCAGGAGATGAAGGCGGCGGCGAAGGCGGCGAAGGCCTCCGGCAAGTAGACGGGTGGGTCGCACGGGCCGGTTGTTCGTCTGCGGGCCGGTGGGGGCGTGTCGCGCAGTTCCCCGCGCCCCTGAAGACAAAAGCAAGGGGCGCAGCCCCTGCTTCCAGGGGCGCGGGGAACTGCGCGAGGAACCACGTCGTACCCGCACCCGCCAACGCACCCGACCCACCCGAGCTCTCCCGCGCACACGGCCCACCCACCCGCGCTTCACCCCTTCGAGTCGCCCTAAAAAACCCAGAAAATCCGCTTTGCTCGGCCTTTCCGAGGTCGCACTCCGGCGCCATGGCTGCGCCCGGAACGTCTCGACCGGTAGGCTTTCCGTGTGATCTTCAAGCGCATCGGAAACGGCCGGCCGTACCCCGACCACGGCCGGGAAAGCACCCGGCAGTGGGCGGACGTCGCGCCGCGCCCGGTCCGCCTCGATCAGCTCGTGACGACCAAGGGGCAGCTCGATCTGGAGACCCTCCTCGCCGAGGACTCCACGTTCTACGGCGACCTCTTCGCACACGTGGTGAAGTGGCAGGGCGACCTGTATCTGGAGGACGGCCTCCACCGCGCCGTACGCGCGGCCCTCCAGCAGCGCCAGGTCCTGCACGCCCGCGTCCTCGAACTCGGCTAGGACGCGTCGCCCGTCGCCGGTTGGCCCTTTCGGGTTGGACCCCGGCCCGGTCAATGATCATCTAGTAGGCATCACCGCCCAACGGCACTACGCTGCGCCCATGAGCATGCTGACTCCTCCCGGCATGGGCGGCCAGTACCGGATCACGGGGGACAAGTACCCGCGACTGCGCCGCCCCAAGAGGCGCCGCAGGCTCGTACTCGCGATCGTCGCGTCCTCGGCCGCCCTGGGACTCGTCGGCTACGGAACACTCCAGCTCGTCGACGTGTTCTCGGGCGACGACGACAAGGTCGCCGCGGCCGGCCCCAAGGCGGACTGCGGGGCCAGGGTCACCCCCTCCCCGTCGGCCTCCGCCAAGGCGCTCCCGGCCCCCGGCGCGATCACCGTCAACGTCCTCAACGCCACGCCCCGCAGCGGCCTCGCCAAGGACACCGCCGACGAGCTGAAGAAGCGCGGCTTCCGGATCGGCGACGTGGGCAACGCGACCGCGAAGTACGACAAGAAGGTCGACGGCACCGCGCTCCTGCTCGGCGCGAAGGCGGCCGAGGCGGCGGCGCTGCCGGTCCTCGGCACCCAGCTCACCGGCGCCGAGCTGAGGACCGACGGCCGTGAGAAGGCCACCGAGGTCGACCTCATCATCGGCACCGGTTTCAAGGCCCTCACGAGAAAGGCGGACGCCGACAAGGCCCTGGCCGCCCTGACCAGTCCCGAGCCGACGCCCACCGCGTCGAAGACCTGCTGAACCGAACCCGCGGGGACCACCCCCGTGAGGGAAGCCCCGTGGGGAACTACTCGGCGGCCCCGTACATCCGGTCGCCCGCGTCCCCCAGGCCCGGCACGATGTAGCCGTGCTCGTTCAGGCGCTCGTCGACCGACGCCGTCACGACCGTCACCGGCGTGTCCGCCAGCTCACGCTCCATGACCTCGACGCCCTCGGGCGCGGCGAGGAGCACCACGGCGGTCACGTCGTCCGCGCCACGCCGGATCAGCTCGCGGATCGCGGCGACGAGGGTGCCGCCGGTGGCGAGCATAGGGTCGAGGACGTACACCTGGCGCCCGGAGAGGTCCTCCGGCATGCGCGTGGCGTACGTGGACGCCTCGAGCGTCTTCTCGTTGCGGATCATGCCCAGGAAGCCCACCTCGGCGGTCGGCAGCAGCCTGACCATGCCGTCGAGCATGCCGAGGCCGGCCCGCAGGATGGGCACGACCAGGGGGCGCGGGTGGGAGAGCTTGACGCCGGTCGTCGACGCCACCGGCGTCGTGATGTCGACCTGCTCCGTGCGCACGTCCCGCGTGGCCTCGTAGGCGAGCAGGGTGACCAGCTCGTCGGCGAGACGACGGAAGGTCGGGGAGTCGGTGCGCTGGTCGCGCAGCGTGGTGAGCTTGTGGGCGACCAGGGGGTGGTCGACGACGTGGAGACGCATGACCACAACAGTAACCGGGGCAACAGCAGGGGGCTCCCGCACGGTTCGCACACCACTTACGCCGCAGTTCACCCGCTCGGTGGCATCAAACCCCCCGTCGGAGGGAAAGTGGGAGGGACGCAACCGAGGTGGTGAGCCTATGCGCGACATGCGGGGCACAGCCGACGAACCGTCCGACGCGTCCGGGTCCCCGGAGCAGCGGGAGGCCGAGACCGAGCGGCGGCGGCGCCGCGCGCAGTTCCTGCGCGACCTGACCGAGGCCCGGGAGCTGCGCGACCGCGTCCAGCCCCGCCGCGCCAAGGCCGCCCGTCTCCGTCACGCCATGCGCATGCGCACCTTCCGCTGGTAGCCACGCCCTCGAAGGCGGGGCCGCGCGGGCTCTCCCGGGGGCTCCGGCGGGGTGGCCGTGCGGATACGGCGGGGAACTGCGCGTACGATCCGCTGGTGGCGGCAACAGACGTACTGGTGAGCGCCGGGCCGACCGGCGATCAAAACAGCCAGACACAGGGGGCCGAAGACGTCCCCTGGACGCTCTGTTTCTGCCACGATTCCGAGTGGGTGGGGCTCGGCGCGACTAGCCTCCCCGCCCATCAGCCTCCGCCGGGGGGACCCCCAACCGGCACGCCTATGACCAGTGGGAGAGTCACGGTGTACTTCGCCGCACTGCTCGCGCGCACCGAAGACGGGTGGGAAGCGAGCGACACAGAGCTCGACGATGTGGAAACCCTGTCGGATCTGGCCGAACTGGCCCGTGAAGCCTCGCCCGAGGACGACACGGTGCTGGTGCTCATCGAGCAGGAGGACGCCTGGTTCGGCGTCGTCCGGATCGACGGCGAGGACGACCCTCGTATCTACGTCTCGGACGCCGCCGCCGCTGCCCGCAGCAGCTACGGCGAGATCCTGCTCACCGACGAACTGCTCGGAAGGGAGCCCGGTGACGACATCCCCGACCTGGACTCCCTGGACCTCGACGGAACGGAGGACGGTGAGTCCGAGTCCGACGGCGACGAGGACGACAGCTCCGCCGCCGCCGACGCCGTACCGCACAGCCCGGTCGGTGACACCGAGATCCTCGACGACCTCGGCGTCAGCGAGAAGGAGCTGCGCGCTCTGGACGCCGACGACGCACTCGGCACGATCGCCGAGGCCCTGGGAGCTTCGGAGGTCCTGGAAACGGTCCGTTAGGCCACGGTGACCGAAGCGACCGAAGCCGACGACACGCCCGGCCCGAACGTGTCGGCAGACTCGACCGGCGCAGGGGCACCGGACCCCCGGGCACCGGGCCCCGACCCCGTACGCGACCGCTGGCGGGCCGCGATGCGGCTCGCCCTGGACGAGGCCGGGCGGGCCGCCGAGGGCGGGGACGTGCCCGTGGGTGCCGTCGTCCTCGCGCCGGACGGCACGACCGTCCTCGCCACCGGCCACAACGAGCGCGAGGCGACGGGCGATCCGACCGCCCACGCCGAGGTGCTGGCGGTCCGTCGCGCGGCGGCGGCATTGAATGCAGCGGCGCGAAGCGCCTCCGGCAAGGATGGTGGCGGGAGACGGGTGGGAGAGTGGCGGCTGACCGGCTGCACACTCGTCGTCACCCTGGAACCCTGCACGATGTGCGCGGGCGCCCTCGTGCAGTCCCGGGTCGACCGGGTCGTCTACGGCGCCCGCGACGAGAAGGCCGGCGCCACCGGCTCCCTCTGGGACGTCGTACGCGATCGGCGGCTCAACCACCGCCCCGAGGTGGTGGAAGGCGTCCTCGCGGAGGAGTGCGCCGGGCTCCTCACGGACTTCTTCCGCACTCGCTGAGGACCTCTGGCGGCGGCGCCGAATACGGATTTCAAACCACGCCCCACCTTGCTGTAAGGTCTCCCTCGGTAGCGTGTCCGAGCGGCCGAAGGAGCTCGCCTCGAAAGCGAGTGTGGCGCAAGTCACCGAGGGTTCAAATCCCTCCGCTACCGCCGAAGAAGGGCCCCGTCGCAAGACGGGGCCCTTCGTGCTGCCGTAGTCGCCGTCGGGTCGTGCTTGCCGCCCGTGCCGCCCGTGCCGCGATCTTGCCCCATTCCTGCGAACACATGGCCGGGTTACACTCACCGCCGGAAATTGGGACGCATGTGACGGGGGAGGCCGCGGTGGCGGTGCAGGGAAAGAAGATCGCGGTGTTCGTGCTCGTGATCTTCGCGCTCTACGTGATCATCACCGATCCGGCCAAGGCCGCGGACTATGTCCAGATAGGGTTCGAGGGCATCTCGAACGCCGCCTCGTCCATCGGCGACTTCATGACCTGGATCGCCAACGGCGGCGACTGACCCCGTACCGCCGCACCGCCCGGGAGCGCCCATGATCCGCCATCTCGTCCTCTTCAAGCTCAACGAGGGCGTCCAGCGCGACGACCCCCGTGTCGTGGCGGGCGCGGCCGCCTTCCGCGCCCTCGAAGGCAAGATCCCCGAACTGCGCCACTGGGAGCTGGGCTGGAACATCAGCGACCGGCCCATCGCGTACGACTACGCCATCAACTCCGCGTTCGAGGACGAGGCCGCGCTCAAGACGTACGTCGAGCACCCCGCGCACCAGGCGGGCGTCGCACTGTGGCGCGAGTTCGCCACGTGGGTGATCGCCGACTACGAGTTCTGAGCCGTACGGCTGCACGGCCGACCCCGCACCCGAGCGGTGCGGGGTTTTTTGCGCCTTCTACCCCAACTCTTGGTTCAACACGGCGTTATGCGGTGCTTGCAAACAGTACACATGTCTTGTGATGCTATGACCGCTTTTGACGGATGAGTTGATTGAGTTGACGGATCACGAGGTGGAGTTGACCGTGCCGGCCAGTACTGCGCCTCAAGCACCACCCCAGGAAGCTCCACCCCAGGAAGTCCCACCCCAGGAAGTCCCACCCCAAGAGACCACGCCCCCGCTCCAGGAAGCGCCGCTCCAGGAAGCCCCGCTCCAGGAAGCGCCGGCACAGGAAGCGCCGGTCGAGGAGCCCGCGCCTCCGCGCAGTCGAGGCGCCGACACCCGGGCCCTCACCCAGGTGCTCTTCGGACAGCTCAAGGTGCTGCAGCCGGGCTCCCCCGAGCACAACCGCGTACGTGGAGCGCTCATCGAGGCGAACCTCCCGCTCGTGCGCTACGCGGCCGCCCGCTTCCGCTCCCGCAACGAGCCCATGGAGGACGTGGTCCAGGTCGGGACCATCGGGCTGATCAACGCCATCGACCGCTTCGACCCCGACCGGGGCGTGCAGTTCCCGACCTTCGCGATGCCGACCGTCATCGGCGAGATCAAGCGCTACTTCCGCGACAACGTCCGTACGGTCCATGTCCCGCGCCGACTGCACGAGCTGTGGGTGCAGGTGAACACCGCGACCGAGGACCTCACCACCGCGTTCGGGCGCGCACCCTCCACCGCCGAGATCGCCGAGCGGCTGCGCATCGGCGAGGACGAGGTCCTCTCCTGCATCGAGGCCGGACGCTCGTACCACGCGACCTCGCTGGAGGCCGCCCAGGAGGGCGACGGACTGCCGGGGCTGCTCGACCGGCTCGGCTACGAGGACCCCGAGCTCGACGGCGTCGAACACCGCGACCTCGTGCGGCACCTCCTCGTCCAGCTTCCCGAACGCGAGCAGCGCATCCTTCTGCTGCGCTACTACAGCAATCTGACGCAGTCCCAGATCAGCGCCGAGCTCGGCGTCTCCCAGATGCACGTCTCCCGGCTGCTCGCCCGCAGCTTCGCCCGGCTGCGCTCGGCCAACCGCATCGAGGCGTAGGCGACTTCGGCCGCCCGGCACAGCCGGCTTCATCCGCCTCGGCGGGGTTCCCGCGGGCGTGACCGTCGGTAACTGGCGAACTCCCGCAGAGTCGCTGATGGACCATGGGGCACACGGGGCGCACAAAGGCAGGCGGGGCGCACAGAATCGGCCAGCGGTGCGCGTGCCCAGGCCATGGCCGTAAACGAATGCGCTGTCGAGGTATCACCTGCGAGGGCGAATCGGTTACCACGCCTCTTTCCGACAGTTCTCTGCCGAAACGACGTCAGACCGTCTGTTTCCAGGGCCGATTCACCCCTGCCATGTCGACATGTCACTACATCGCGTTGCCGACGTGTGACATTCTTCCGGAAGCGCGTTTGCCGTGGCCTCGCCGCCGGTATTCAGGTGGAGGCTGCGTTCCTTACGACGGAGCGTCCGCCGCGACCGTCCGCGACCCAAAGGGGGTGGCATGTCCGCAGACCAGGGCAGCTCGAAGGTGCTCACGCTCGCCAAGGGCGAGATCGCGCCCGACGCTCTCCAGGCCCCTCAGGACATTCAGGAACTTCCGGACCTGCCCGGTCCCGAGGCTCCTCCGGCCGCTGAGATCCCGGCCTTGCCGGTGTCGGGGAACATCGACACCCGCACCCTGTCCCGCTCCCTCTTCCTGCGGCTGGCCGCGCTCGACGAGAACAGCCCCGAACGTGCCTACGTCCGGGACACCCTCATCGAGCTCAACCTCCCGCTGGTGCGCTACGCAGCCGCTCGTTTCCGGTCACGGAACGAGCCGATGGAGGACATCGTCCAAGTCGGCACGATCGGCCTGATCAAGGCGATCGACCGCTTCGACTGCGAACGGGGCGTGGAGTTCCCGACGTTCGCGATGCCGACGGTCGTGGGCGAGATCAAGCGGTTCTTCCGCGACACGTCATGGTCGGTCCGGGTCCCGCGCCGCCTCCAGGAGCTGCGCCTCGCCCTCACCAAGGCCAGCGACGAGCTGTCCCAGAAGCTGGACCGCTCCCCGACGGTCACCGAACTCGCCGCCGTACTGGGCGTGTCGGAGGAGGACGTCGTCGACGGCCTGGCCGTGGGCAACGCCTACACGGCCTCGTCGCTGGACTCTCCCGCTCCCGAGGACGACGGCGGCGAGGGCTCGCTGGCGGATCGCCTCGGCTACGAGGACACGGCACTGGAGGGTGTCGAGTACCGCGAGTCGCTGAAGCCGCTGCTGGCCAAGCTGCCGCCCCGCGAGCGCCGGATCATCATGCTCCGCTTCTTCGCGAACATGACGCAGTCGCAGATCGGTGAGGAGGTCGGCATCTCCCAGATGCACGTCTCCCGCCTCCTGACCCGCACGCTGGCGCAGCTGCGGGAGGGGCTCATCTCCGACTGATCCAACGATCACGTGTGACCGCCGGGTGCCGTTGACGAACGTGCGCGCCGGCGGTCGGGCGTTTCCTCGCCCCTGCCGCCCCCGCCGCCCCGGCCCATCTGCGGGCCGGTGGGGCTGGTCACGCAGTTTCCGCGCCCGCCGGACAGCCCCACCCACCCGAGCTCTCCGGCGCAGCGGGTTCGCCTACTTCAGCGCCAGCCAAGCCACCGCCGCGACGATCGCCACCGCGACGACCACGCCGATGATCACGCCTACACGGGGCCCTCCGGAGGCCGCCGCCGTCGGCCGAGCCGCCTGCGGGCTCTCATCGACGAAGGCACGGAACATCTGAGTGCTGCCCGCGGGGTCGTAGTTGCCCTGGTTGCCCTGGGGGCCCTGGTTGTTAGCCATGGCCCGAGACCCTAGCGAATGCGGGTTTCAGTACCAAGCGGGGTTGTCCACAGCCCCGCCCCACACTCCTCCTTTGCCAAGACTTGAGCCATGAACGCCCGAATTAGTTTGCCTGTAGCAACCAATCACCTCTATGGTCTTATGGTTGCCCTAAGCAACAAAGAGGGAGGCGGGCCACAGGCATGGCGGAGCAGACGTACTACGGGGAACTGGCCCGCCAGCTCAGCGCCGTAGGAGCCGTACGCCGGGAACTCACCCGGAGCCTTCCCCCCGAGTGCGCGGGCGCCTCCGCAGGCGTCCTGTCCCTCCTCGCCCGGCACGGCGAGATGCGTATGAGCAGGCTCGCCGAACTGCTCGCGGTGGACATGTCGGTGACCAGCCGCCATGTCGCCCATGTGGCCGACCGGGGCTGGATCGACCGCCTCCCCGACCCGGCGGACAAACGCTCCCGCATCCTGCGCCTGACCCCCACGGGCCTGGCCATGGTCGACGAGCTCCACCGCCGCAGCACCCGGATGATGACCGACCGGCTGAACGACTGGCCCGCCGAGGAGGTCGCGGAACTCGCCCGCCTCCTGGCCCGGCTGCGCGAGAGCTTCGACGACTGCCGGGCGGACCCACGAGCCCCGTACTCCGAGGACACGACAAGCACCACCGGAACCACAGGCACCACCGGCATTGCCAGAACCACCGACACCACCCCCACCCGTACACCCGCATAGGACAGAGAAGAAAAGGAAGACCATGGCAACGACCACACCAGCCGGTGTGCGGGCTGCTCACGCCAAGCACGGAGGAGACGCCGCCAAAGGCGCCGGCGGCGGCGACCACGCCCCGATGACGCACCGGCAGATCATGGAGGCCCTGACCGGCCTGCTGCTCGGCATGTTCGTGGCGATCCTGTCGTCCACGATCGTCTCGAACGCCCTGCCGGACATCATCAACGACCTCGGCGGCGGCCAGAGCGCCTACACCTGGGTCGTCACGGCCTCGCTGCTGACGATGACGGCGTCCACCCCCCTCTGGGGCAAGCTCGCCGACCTGCTCTCCAAGAAGCTGCTCGTGCAGCTGGCGCTCGTCGTCTTCGTGGCGGGCTCGGCGGCCGCCGGTCTGTCGCAGAACACGGGCATGCTCATCGCGTTCCGCGCCGTGCAAGGCATCGGCATGGGTGGCCTGACGGCCCTCGCGCAGATCATCATGGCCGCGATGATCTCCCCGCGCGAACGTGGCCGGTACAGCGGCTACCTCGGCGCCACCTTCGCGACCGCGATGGTCGGCGGCCCGCTGATCGGCGGTGTCATCACCGACACCAGCTGGCTCGGCTGGCGCTGGTGCTTCTACGTCGGCGTGCCCTTCGCCGTCCTCGCCCTGATCGTGCTCCAGAAGACCCTGAACCTCCCGGTGATCAAGCGAGAGGTCAAGGTCGACTGGGCCGGCGCCTTCCTCATCACCGCCGGGGTCTGCCTGCTGCTGATCTGGGTGACCTTCGCCGGCGACAAGTACGACTGGCTGTCCTGGCAGACGTACACGATGGTCGGCGGCACGATCGCGCTGTTCGCGCTCTTCTGCCTGGTCGAGACGAGGGCCAGCCAGCCGATCATCCCGCTGCGCCTGTTCCGCAACCGGACCATCACCCTCGCCTCCGTCGCCGCGCTGTTCGTGGGCACCGCGATGTACGCGGGTGTCATCTTCTTCAGCCAGTACTTCCAGCTGGCCCGCGACGAGTCGCCGACCATGTCCGGCGTCATGACCATCCCGATGATCGGCGGCCTCGCCGTCGCCTCGACCGTCTCCGGTCAGTTCATCTCCCGGACGGGGAAGTGGAAGGCCTGGCTCCTGGCCGGTGGCGTGCTGCTGACGGCCGGCCTTGGGCTCCTGGGCACGATCCGGTACGACACCCCGTACTGGCGGGTCGCGATCTTCATGGCGCTGCTCGGTCTGGGCGTCGGCATGATGATGCAGAACCTGGTCCTGTGCACCCAGAACCAGGTGGACCCGACCGACCTCGGCGCCGCCAGCTCCACGGTCAACTTCTTCCGCTCGCTCGGCTCCACCATCGGCATCTCGGCCCTCGGCGCGGTCCTCACCCACCGGATCACGGAGTACGTCAAGGACGGCCTCACCGGCCTCGACCCCAAGTACGCCGCCGGCCTGTCCGGTTCCTCCGACAGCATCCCGGACATGGACTCCCTGCCCGCCCCGCTGCGGACGGTCCTGGAGAGCGCGTACGGCCACGGCATCGCCGACATCTTCTTCTACTCCGTGCCGGTCGCCGTCCTCGCCCTGCTCTTCTCCTTCTTCATCAAGGAGGTCCCGCTGCGGACGAAGGGAGCGATGGCCCAGGCGGCGGAGGCCGCCGGAACGCCGGGCACCGAGACCCCGGCCGTGGCTCCGGCGGTGGCTCCGGCCGTGGCTCCGGCTCCGGTCGCCGTGGAACAGACGCCCGCGCCCGTCACCGGCATCCCCGTACGGGGACACGTACGCGGCGCCGAGAACGCCCCCGTCCCCAGCGCCGCCGTCACCCTGATCTCCCTCGGCGGCAACCAGCTCGACCGCTCGGTCGCACAGCCCGACGGGACGTACGAGGTGGACGCGCCCGGCACGGGGTCGTACGTCCTCATCGCCTCCGCCGACGGCTTCCAGCCGCAGGCCTCCACGATCGTCGTGAACGCCGAGCCGCTCGCGTACGACATCCTCCTCAGCGGTACGAGCGGCCTGAGCGGTGTCGTACGGGCCGCCGGAGCCGCACTGCCCGTCAAGGACGCCATGGTCGTCGTGACCGATGTGCGCGGGGAGGTGCTGGCCACCGGGAAGAGCGGTGAGCAGGGCGAGTTCGGCTTCGGCGAGCTGGTCCCGGGTGCCGTCACCGTCGCCGTGAACGCCGCCGGGTACCGCCCGCGCGCCCTGCCCGTCGAGATCGGCGGCGCCGGGGTCACCCGTGTCGAGGTCGACCTGGAGGCCGGGGCCCGGCTCCAGGGGGTCGTACGGGCGCCGGGCGGGCCGCTGGGCGACGCCCGCGTCACCCTCGTCGACGCGGCGGGCAACGTGGTCGGCACCGCGACCACAGGGGCCGACGGGGCGTACGCCTTCACCGACCTGGACGGCGGCGACTACTCGGTCATCGCGACCGGTTACCCGCCGGCGGCCACCGCCCTGACCGTCACCGGTACGGGTGTCGACGGCCACGACATCGAACTGGCCCACCCCGGCGAGTAGTTGTCCGGAGAGACGGATGAGGAGTTGGGTCGGATGGGACTGACCGCGAGGATCCGTACCCGGGACGGCTGGGCCGTGTCACACGCGGTCGTCACGGTGACCGACATCACCGGCACACAGGTGCTGCGGGCCGAGGCGGACGCGGAGGGGTGCGTGCGCCATCCCACGGCGCTCGCACCCGGCGCGTACACGGTGATCGTCACGGCGGTCGGCTATGCGCCGGTGGCCTCCAGCGCCCTCGTCACAGCCAGCCGCCGGGTGGACGTGGGGACAGTGACCCTGGCCCGCCTGGGCGGGACCGAGCTGCCGCCGCCCGGCCCCTGGACCGTCGACCCGGCCCACTCCTCCGTCGCGGCGATGGCCCAGCACCTGGGGATCTCCAGCGTGCGCGGCCGTTTCACCGACTTCTCGGCCTCGGTCGAGATCGCGCCGACCCCGGACGAGGGCACCAAGTCGCGGGTGGAGGCGGTGATCCGGGCCGCCTCCGTCGACACCGGCAACGGCATGCGGGACGACCACCTGCGGTCGGCTGACTTCCTGGACGTGGAGCGCCACCCGGAGATCACCTACGTCTCGACGGGCCTGACCCCGGCCGGCCAGGACCGCTGGAGGGTCCACGGCGAACTGAGCCTGCGCGGGGTCGTACGGCCGGTGGATCTGGACCTCGTGTACCTGGGCACGGGGACCGATCCCTGGGGCGGCACGCGGGCCGCGTTCCGCGCGACGACGGAACTCCGCCGCGAGGACTTCGCCATGAACTACAACCAGGTGGTGCGGGCGGGGATCGCGGCGATCGGCACGACACTGAAGGTGGAGCTGGACATCCAGGCGGTCCAGGGCGAGAGCCTGCCCCAGGCATAGGCACAACAAGGTCGGGCAGGGTCACGCTCGGCGGGCGTACGAGGGCCTAGGCTGCGCCCATGGCTAGGTACATCGCGACGAACACCACGGTCTCGCTCGACGAACTGCTCGACTTCGTACGCCCCCGGCATCGCGCCCTCCTCCTGACCCGGCGGGCCGACGGCAGCCCCCAGGCCTCGCCGCTGACCTGCGGTGTCGACGACGCGGGGCGGATCGTGGTCTCCACGTACCCCGAGCGCGCGAAGACGCGGAACGCCAAGCGCGACGAGCGCGTCAGCGTCGTCGTGCTGAGCGACGACTGGAACGGCCCCTGGGTCCAGATCGACGGCACGGCGGAGGTCATCGACTCCCCGGACTCCGTCGAGCCGCTGGTGGAGTACTTCCGCAACATCTCCGGCGAACACCCGAACTGGGACGAGTACCGCGAGGCGATGGTCAAGCAGGGCAAGTCGATCATCCGGGTCACGCCGGTGAAGTGGGGACCGGTGGCGACGGGCGGCTTCCCGGCCCGGCTTGTGGAGGACGAGGGCTGAGCCGCAGTACGGTCAGCCCCTGGCGACCATCACCTCGATGCCCGCGATCAGGGTCTCCAGGGCGTAGGTGAAGTCCCGCTCGCGCATCTCCTCGACCGTGTCGCCGCCGCGGGCCTCCATGAGGTCGGCGGACGTCTGGACGAGTTCGCCCAGTCCGGGGTTCTCCGTCACCGCCGTCATGGCGTGGCGGAAGTACTCCTCCTGCGTCATGCCCGCGTCGGCGCAGCGCTGGACGAAGTGGCCCTCGATGGTCCCGAAGCCGTACACGAACTGGAAGACGGCCGCGATCGCCCCGGCCTGGCCGTGCGCCGGCAGCCCGGTGGTGCGGATCACGCGCTGCACGGCCAGCGAGAAGTCCAGGGAGTGCGGGCCGATGTTGAGGAAGGTGCCCGCGAGCGGCGACACCCAGGGGTGGCGGACCAGCACCGCCCGGTACTCCTCGGCGAGCGTGCGCAGTTGGTCCCGCCAGTCCTCGGCGGAGTCCTGCGCGGGCAGCCGGACTCCGCCGAACGCCCGGTCCAGGGCCAGTTCCAGCAGGTCGTCCTTGGTGTCCACGTACCAGTAGACCGACATCGCGGTCACCTTCAGCTCGGCGGCCAGCCGCCGCATGGAGAACTTGGCCAGCCCCTCCGCGTCGAGCAGCCGTACGGCCGTCTCCGTGATCCGCTCCCGGTCCAGCCCCGACGGCTGTCCCCCGCGCCCGGCCCGCGCCCGGCCCTCCAGCCAGACACTGGCCCGCACCCCACCTTCGGCCCGACCGGCTGCCCTCACCATGAGTACCTTCCAAGACACGACGATGTTCGCCCACTGGTGACGATGCTAGGGCCCTTCTGATGGATCTCCGTGGGAGAAGGAGCGGCGATCCATCAGAAGGGCCCTAGGCGTGCTGCGCCCCCACGCTCACCTGACCACCCCCCTGGCTAGTGGGCGACGACAGCCTCCGTCTCGATCCTCTCCGCCCTGTGCAGCAGAACCGCCGCCACCAACCCCCCGAGCAGCACAGCCACGGCCCCCACCAACTGACTCGTCGCCAGCCCGGAGGAGAACGCGTCAGTGATCCGCTCCCTCTCCTGAGAAGACCCCGCCGAAGCCAGCGCAGCCGGCAACGAACCCGCCGCCACGGAAACCACCGCCGCGAACCGGGAGTTCAGCACAGCCCCCAGCACCGCCACGCCCAACCCGTTCCCGAACTCCGCGAGCGTGCCGTTGATCCCGGCCCCGACCCCCGCCTTGGCCGGCGGAATCGCACTCATGATCGCGTGCGCCATCGCGGGGTTGGCGATCGCGCAGCCGACGCCGATCAGCACCAGCCCGGCCAGCGTCCCCCCGTAGCCGCCGGGGGCGAGCGCGATGGACACCAGCCCTCCGGACATCAGCACCATCCCTACCGCGATCGACACCGGAAGCCCGAGCTTCCCGGTCCACTTCGCCGACAGCCCGGAGAAGTTGAGCACGACCACGGTCAGGGCGAGGGGCGCGGTTCGCAGGCCCGCCTCCAACGCGTCGTAGCCGAGCACGAACTGCAGATGCTGGGTCAGCAGGAACAGCGCTCCGCCCATGCCGAAGGTGATGAGCACCGCTCCGGCGACCGCGCCCGTGAACCGCCGGTCGCGGAAGAAGTGCAGGTCGAGCATGGGGTACGGAATCCGGCTCTCCCAGTACGCGAAGGCGCCGAGGACCACGACGGCGACGGCGGCCGTGGCCAGTACCCGGCCGGACGCCCAGCCGTGCTCGGGGCCCGAGATGATCGCGTACACCAGCGAGCCCATGCCGATGGTCGACAGCAGCGCGCCCAGCAGGTCCGGCCGGTCGCCCCGGGGGTTCTTGGACTCGGGGACCAGGGCGACGACGGCCACCAGACCGAGCGCGGCGACCGGCAGGTTGATCAGGAAGATCGCCCCCCACCAGAAGTGGCCGAGCATGAACCCGCCGAGGAGGGGCCCGGCGGCGAAGCCGAGCGCGTTGACCGCGGCCCAGATGCCGATCGCCTTCGGCTGCTCCTCGGGCGTGAAGATCTGCATGGCCACGGCGAGGGTCGTGGTGAGCAGCAGCGCCCCGCCGACCCCCATACCGGCCCGCGCGGCGATCAACTGCCCGGTGGAGTCGGCGAGTCCGGCGACCAGCGAACCGACGCCGAACAGGGCGAGGCCCGCGATCAGCATCTTCTTGCGGCCGTAGCGGTCGGCCGCGCTGCCCGCGGTGAGTAGCAGGCCGGACTGCACGAGCGAGTACGCGTTGATCATCCACTGGATGTCGGCCGTGCCCGCGCCCAGCTCCTCGGTGAGGGAGGGGATCGCCACGTTCAGCACGGTGTTGTCCAGCAGCACGGTCAGCTGCGCGAGACAGATGACACCGAGGATCAGCCAGCGCTGGGGGTGGCCTTGGGAAGCGAGGGGAGACGGCATGTTCTACACCGTAGAACAGTTCCTATACGGCGTACAACGCGATATTCGGCGCCGTACGAGCGCCTTCTTCTTCCGCTCTTCCGCATACGAAAGGGCGGTGGCCCGGGGTGCTCACTCCCCGGGCCACCGCCCCGCTCGAACCGCGCCTGTCGCTAGGGCGACAGACCCTGGGCCACCTGCGTCACTTCGCCTGCGTCACTTCGCCTGCGTCAGGTCGTAGAACGTCGTGCCGTCGACCGTCACCGTCTCGAAGTTCTCCTGGACCCAGGAGCTGATCTGCGAGGAGGTGCCGTTGCTGCTGCCGCCCATGCCGCCGCCGGAGCCGCTGGAGATGAAGTAGTGGATCTTGCCTTCCTCCACGTACTTCTTGAACTCCGCGAGGGTCGGGGACGGGTCGGTGCCGTTGAAGCCGCCGATGGCCATGACCGGTTCGCCGGTGGAGAGCTGGTAGCTCGCCGCGTTCTGGGCGCCGATCGCGGCGGCGGCCCAGGTGTAGTCGCCGGCGTTCTTCTCCAGCAGTTCCTTGGCCTCGTCGCTGACGGAGGCGCCGTTGAGCAGACCGCCCATGCCGCCACCGCCGCCGCCACCCATACGACCGCCGTCGCCGTTCTGGGTCTGGCCACCGCCCTGGCCCTGCTGCTGGTTCTGCTGCTGGTTCTGCTGGCCCTGGCCCTGCTGGTTGTTCTGGCCGCCGCCGAAGCCGCCGGTCGGGGGCTGGCCCATCTGGCCGTTGCCGTTCTGGCCGTTCTGGCTGTTCTGACCGCCCTGCTGGTTCTGGCCGTTCTGCTGACCCTGCTGGCCGGGCATACCGCCACCGCCAGGACCGCCGCCCATACCGCCGCCACCGCCGCCGGGGCCGCCGCCCCGGCCGCCCTGGACGGACGGACCAGCCGTGACGATCGAACCGGTGTGCCCCTCGTTGAGAGTGGTGAGCGTGTACGCCGTAGGACCGGCGAGCGCGGTCACGATGCTCAGCCCGACGACGCCCATGGCCAGCTGCTTGCCGAGCTTGCCGACGAAGACCAGGCCGAGCGCGGCGACCAGACCACCGACCAGCACGACCCACTTCAGCCAGGGCAGGTAGTCGGAGGAGCGGTTGAGCAGGACGTAGCCCCAGACCGCGGTGGCCGTCATCGCGGCCGCCAGCGTGATCGACGCCCAGAACTTGGCGCGCTGGTCCCAGAGCAGGGCCGCGCCCATACCGACCAGCGGAGCGATGTAGGGGGCGAGGGCCACGGTGTAGTACTCGTGGAAGATGCCCTGCATAAAGCTGAAGATCACCATGGTGATCAGCAGGGAGCCGCCCCAGAGGAGGAAGGCCGCACGGGTGGTGTCCGTGCGCTTCAGCTTGCGGGTCGCCCAGATCGCGGCGCCCAGCAGGATCAGCGCGGCCGGGATCAGCCAGGAGATCTGGCCGCCGATCGAGGAGCTGAACATCCGGTCCCAACCGGTCTCGCCCCAGTTACCGCCGCCGTTGCCGCCGCCACCGCCGCCGACGCTGCCGGTCTCCTCGCCGTTGATCCGGCCGAGGCCGTTGTAGCCGAAGGTCAGCTCCAGGAAGGAGTTGTTCTGCGAGCCGCCGATGTACGGGCGGGAGGACGCCGGCCACAGCTCGACGATCGCGACCCACCAGCCACCGGCCACGACCATCGCGAGCCCGGCGAGCAGCACCTGGCTGACCCGCTTCTTCACCGAGGCCGGCGCGAAGACGACGTACACGATCGCCAGCGGCGGCAGGATCAGGAACGCCTGCAGGGTCTTGACCAGGAAGGCGAGGCCGATGGCGACACCGGCCCAGACCAGCCACTTCGTCTGCGCCTTCTCCATCGCGCGGAGCGTGCAGTAGACCGCGGCGGCCATCAGCAGCGCGAGGGAGGCGTCCGGGTTGTTGAAGCGGAACATCAGCGCGGCGACGGGCGTGAGCGCGAACACCGCCATGGTGATGAAGCCGGCCGTGGCGTTGAAGCGACGGCGTACGGCCGCCCACAGCACCCCGGCGGTGGCGACCGCCATCAGCACCTGCGGGAACAGGATCGCGAAGGAGTTGAGCCCGAAGAGCCGCACCGACAGCGCCATCGGCCAGAGCGAGGCCGGGGGCTTGTCGACGGTGATGGCGTTGGCCGAGTCGAGCGAGCCGAAGAAGAAGGCCTTCCAGGACTGGCTGCCCGCCTGCACGGCCGCCGAGTAGAAGGAGTTGGCGTAGCCGGATGCCGTGAGGTTCCAGGTGTAGAGGCCGCCGATCAGCAGCAGCGCGAGGAGGAAGCCGGGGCGCACCCAGCGGTTGTCCTCCGGCCGACCCCTCCAGAGCCTGCGCCCGAGGGGCTGCTTGGGCTCACCGGAGTCGGGCGCGGTCGGCGCCTCGGGCGCTTCCGGAACCACCGGTTCCGGCATGGCTGTTCTCGTCGTGGGCGACCCCAGGTCGGGGCCCGGCCCCCCTGGCCGGCTCGTCGTCTCGAACTGCGTGGTCATCGTGCGTTCCTCGAATCCTGATCGTGCGGGCGCACCGGCCGCATCTGCATGGTCGCGTCCCCCCAGGTGCGGTCCGCGGCATCTCCGGCGCGGAACTGGGTCGTCGTGTACGGGGATGTGCCGTACGGGAACGGGGCGTTCGGGGTGGGGCCGTTGGGGGTGTAGCCGTTCGGGGATGTTGCGTACGGGGTTGTCGCGTACGGGGCTTGGGGCGCGGAGGCGTACTCGGCGCGGTTGTCCGTGGCTGCCGCCGGGCGCCGGCCCAGCGGCTGGAACCGGTCCTGGTGGCCGTACGGGCCGGGCTGCCCCGGGCGTACCGCCGCCGAGGTCGCGTGGACGAGTGAGGCGGCGTGGTCGGGCTGGTGCGAGGCGACGACGGTCGAGCCCTCCGAGGAGCCCCCGTCACGCCGGTCCGGGAAGACCCACGCCCGGAAGAGCAGGAACCGCAGCACCGTCGCCGCGAGGTTGGCGGCGATGAGCACCGCCAGTTCCGTGGAGTGCGCGGGGGCCGAGGTCGCCGCGTTCAGTGCGGCGAGCGAACCGCTGGTGAGGGCGAGGCCGATGCCGAACACCACCAGGCCCTGCGCCTGGTGCTTGACGACACCGCCCCGGCCGCGGACACCGAAGGTGAGGCGCCGGTTGGCCGCCGTGTTGGCGACCGCCGAGACGAGCAGGGCGAGCGCGTTGGCGATCTGCGACCCCGAGAACGTCCGGAAGCCGCTGTAGAGCAGCAGGTAGAAGAGGGTGGAGAGGCCGCCCACGACACAGAAGCCGAGGAGCTGGCGGGCGAGGCCGCGCGGTACGTCCTGGATCTCGCGGTCGCGGGGGTCGTCCCCGAACGGCCGTGCGATCCGGTCCAGCGCGAGCGATCCGGTGGCGAGGGCCCTGCCGACCCGCCACACACCCTTGAGGTCGTCGGTCGCGGTCTTCACGATGTGGACGGTCGAGTTCGGGTCGTCGACCCAGTCGACCGGCACCTCGTGGATCCGCAGCCCGGCCCGCTCCGCGAGCACCAGCATCTCGGTGTCGAAGAACCAGCCGGTGTCCTCGACGAGCGGCAGCAGCACCTGGGCCACGTCCCGGCGTATCGCCTTGAACCCGCACTGCGCGTCCGAGAAGCGGGCCTGGAGCGAGCCGCGCAGGATCAGGTTGTACGCGCGGCTGATGAACTCCCGCTTCGGGCCGCGCACCACGCGGGAGGAGCGGGCGAGCCGCGAGCCGATCGCGAGGTCCGAGTGACCGGAGATCAGCGGGGCCACCAGCGGCAGCAGCGCGTTCAGGTCGGTGGACAGGTCCACGTCCATATAGGCGAGGACCGGCGCGTCGGACGCGGACCACACCGTCCTGAGCGCCCGCCCGCGCCCCTTCTGCTCCAGGCGGAAGGAGGTGACCTCGGGGATCTCCGCCTCCAGCCGCGCGGCCACCTGAGGAGTGGTGTCCGTGGACGCGTTGTCCGCGATCGTGATGCGGAACGCGTACGGGAACGTGCGCGCGAGGTGCTCGTGCAGTCTGCGGACGCACGGCTGGAGGTCCTTCTCCTCGTTGTAGACGGGGATCACTACGTCCAGGACAGGCGTACCGGCGTTTCCGGCCGGGAGGTGCTCCCGCGCCGGCAGGTTGCCGGGAGAAGAGTCGGTTCGCATGACACCGAGATTCGCGAACGGCTCTGTTATGCCCGTGTGGTGACGCTGTGCTGTGCCTGTGAGTCCGATTGCCAGTTTGTTGCGTCGGTTACAGCCTGGTCGGCGCCGTGGTCGAGGCCGTACTCCGCGTCGTCGAGCTGCCAGTTGGCGGCGTCGTCGAGCAGGGGCATGTCGCGGCCGAGGGCCGGCAGATGCACGGTGAACACGGTCCTGCCGGGCACGCTGTCGACGGTCACGGCACCGCCGTGCGCGGCCGCCACGGCCTGCACGATGGCGAGCCCGAGACCGGTCGAACCGGAGGCCCTGGACCGCGAGGAGTCCCCTCGCGCGAACCGCTCGAACACATGCGGGAGCAACTCCTGCGGGATGCCCTGCCCGTTGTCCTCGACGTCCACGCACATCCACGGCCCGCGCCGCTGTACGCGCGCGGTGACGGTCGTACCGGGTGGTGTGTGCGTACGCGCGTTCGCCAGCAGATTGACCAGCACCTGCTGAAGCCGTGCGGCGTCCGCCGACACCAGCGCGGGCATGTCCGGCAGATCGAGCCGCCAGTTGTGGCTCCGCCCGGCCACCCGCGCGTCGCTGACGGTGTCCACGACGAGCGGGATCAGGTCGGTCTGCTCGAACTGCAACGGCCGCCCGGCATCGAGCCGCGCGAGCAGCAGCAGATCCTCGACGAGCATGGTCATACGGCTGGACTCGGACTCGATCCGCCCCAGCGCGTGCCGGGTGTCGGGCCCTATCTCTTCTCTGCCCCGCCTGGTCAGCTCGGCGTACCCACGAATGGAAGCGAGCGGTGTCCGCAGCTCATGGCTGGCGTCCGCCACGAACTGCCGTACGCGCGTCTCGCTCTCCTGCCGCGAGTGCAGGGCACTGTGGATGTGGTCGAGCATCCGGTTGAGCGCGGCCCCGACCTGCCCGACCTCGGTGTGCGGATCGGTCTCCGACTCGGGCACCCGCTCGTTGAGGGTGACTTCACCGGTGTGCAACGGCAGCTCGGAGACACGCGTCGCGGTGGACGCCACCTTGCGCAACGGCCGCAGGGCGACCCCGACCAGCACGGAACCGGCGATACCGGCGGCGACGAGCCCGGCACCGGTGACGCTGAGCTCGACGACGATGAGGGTGTTGAGGGTGTTGGTGACGGACACGGTGGGCAGGCCCACGTAGAACGTGTCGTCGTCGCGGTTGGTCTCGTACTTGACCAGGTAGTCGCCCAGGTCGGGAAGGGTGACCTTGTGCGCCTTGCCGTCCTTCGAGACCTTGGCGAGCGCGGCGAGATCCGCCTTGCTCAGCGTGACGGCCGTCATGTCCGGCAGCCCCGTGGTGGTGGAGTTCGCCAGCTCGCCGACGACGCCCTTGACGATGGTCCCGTTCTCCACGACGGCACCGATCGTGCCCTCCAGCAAACCGCCCCTCGTGACGAACTGGAGCTTCTCGTCCGTCGTCTGGGTGGTGGTGGTGCCGGTGCCGCCCGGGGCCCCGGCCTGCACGCCGTCCGGCAACGGCCCCTTGGGCCCGTCGGTGCGCTTGCCGACGTCGTCGACCTTCTCCGCCAACTGCTCGTACAGATGCTCGCTCAGCGCGAAGGTCGTCACCGTCCCGATGACGGAAGCCACCACCGCGATCAACGCCACCGCGGAGACGACGAGCCGCGTACGCAGCGTCCGCGGCTGCCGTCCTCGCCTCAGCCTCAACCGCCTCGGCGTACGCGTCCGTCGTCGCCCGCTCATGACGCGGCGGGCTTGATCAGGTAGCCGGCCCCGCGCCGGGTGTGGATCATCGGCTCACGCCCGGCGTCGATCTTCCGCCGCAGATACGAGATGTACAGCTCGACGACGTTGGCCTGCCCGCCGAAGTCGTACGACCACACGCGGTCGAGGATCTGCGCCTTGCTGAGCACACGCCGCGGGTTGCGCATCAGGAAGCGCAGCAGTTCGAACTCGGTGGCGGTGAGGTGGATGTTCTCCCCGCTGCGGGACACCTCGTGGCTGTCCTCGTCGAGCATCAGGTCGCCGACGACGAGCACGGAGTCCGAGCGGCGGTCGGCGGCACCGGAACGGCGGATGAGCCCGCGCAGCCGCGCCACGACCTCCTCCAGGCTGAACGGCTTGGTGACGTAGTCGTCACCACCGGCGGTGAGCCCGGCGATCCGGTCCTCGACGGCGTCCTTCGCGGTCAGGAAGAGCACCGGCACTTCCGGCAGTTCCCGCCGCAGCCGCCCGAGAACGGTCAGCCCGTCCATGTCGGGAAGCATCATGTCGAGAACGACGGCGTCGGGCCGGAACTCCCGCGCGGTCTGGATGGCACCCGTGCCATCCCCCGCACTCCGGATCTGCCATCCCTCATAGCGCAGAGCCATGGAGAGCAGTTCGGTGATCGACAGTTCGTCGTCCACCACAAGCACTCGGACGGGGCTCCCGTCCGGCCTCAGCAGTTCGGTGCGCCCCTGGGGCGAGGTCGTGGTCATGCTGAACACCATGTCGGGGTCCCCTGAGAACACCCTTTCTGGAACCTGTGATTTTTCTGAGAAACGCACAGGCTCCTCTCAGGGAACCCCTGGGAAGATCCCTGACTTCTCGGACAGCAACCCCGCCGACCAGGGATTTCCCACGGCGTCCCTTAGGGAGACTCACCGACGCCCCACAGCTTCGCGATCACCCCCGAAGCCCCGTACGAACACGGCTTGACCCCGCCCTTATGCAAGCGCGGTCATTCTTCGCGCCCACGACCGTGATCACCCCACCGGCTCCCGCTTCACCCCTGGCTCCCGTCCCGCTCGAAACCATGACTCCGCTCGACCTTGGCTATGTGCAGTGTGTACCGCTCGTACCACTCGGCCCGCCCCCGCTGCTGCGCCGCCCGGTGCTCGGCATTGGTCCGCCACTCCTTCAGCGCCTCCCCGTCCCGGAAGTACCCCACGGTGATGGCCAACCCGCCGGGCGTCCGCGCACTGTCCATCCCGAGGAACCCCGGCACCTTCCGCACCAACTCCTCCATCCGCTCGGAGGTCTCGCCGTACCCGGTCTGATCCTCGGTCCGCACGGAGGTGAAGACCGTGACGTAGTAGGGCGGTTCAAAGGCGGGAACAGGCAAGACGGACGCGGAAGACACGACGGACGTGGAAGAGGCCGCAGGCGCGACGGACGCGACAGGGGCAACAGGTGCTATCTGCTGGTCACTCATGTCACCACTCTCGACCTGGTCCTCGGACGACGTCCACCACCTTTCCGAACGGGATCCAAACGGGATCAAAGTCTTTACCATCGCCCCCCGGCCCACCCGGGCAAGCCCCTCAGAACAACCCTCCCTGCACGCCCCCACCTCTCCTCAACTCCCGCACCGGCACGGTCAGTACGTCCCGCGCGCCCCCATCCACCGGCGCCGTCAGCTCCCACCCGGTCATCAGCCGGGTGTCGAGCACGACGACCCCTCGCCCGGTGGCCAGATTCAGATCCGGCCCGGCGACGGCGAGCAGCTCACCGCCCACGGCCCCGCCCGCGACCAGCTCGCTCACCACCCCGTCGACGGCCGGCAACCCGTCGAGCCCGAACACCCCGGCGTGGTCGACCGGTCGGAACGGCACCGGCTCCAAAGACTCCGGCCACCCGTCGAGCGCGAGGGCCCGCCCGTGCAGGGCCTCCAGCTCTCCGGCCCGCTCGCCGACCCCGGGCAGCTCGGCCCGTACGGCCCGCTTGTCGGCGTACGGAATCCGGTCCGGCACCTTGAGCGCGGCCCGCAGCACCTCCTCGGCGCGCCGCGCGGCCATCAACGGCCCCCGCCCGAGCCAGCCGAAGCAGACCGCCCCCTGCTCCAACAGCCGCGCGGACCCGCGCTCGACCCCCGTGATCCCGACCTTCACTATGCCGGGCCCGAACCATGCCAGATACACGTGGTACGGCCGTGGATCATCGGCGACGGTGTCGGCGGCCACGGAATGCGCCCGGTCCAGCCGAGCACACTCGTCGCACCGCGCTCCCGTACTCCGCCCCGACACCCCGGCCCGCAGCGGACACGCGTTCCCCCGCGCCCCGACACACGTCCGGACGCCCCCGTTCACCACCCCAAAGGCGACTTCCTTCCCCCGTGGCAGAGGACTCCTCCGCCCGCCTTCCCAGACCAGCAGGGGCTCAGCGCCGACCCACCGCAGCCCCGTACATCTCCACGCCCGTGCCATCCCCAACGACATTAGAGGACGCCACTGACAATGCCCGTGACCAGCAAAAACGCCAGCCGGAGCGATCGCCCCCTCAGCCGACGCCCCCGGGACTCCCCTCCGTGGAGCCGACCGCCACACGCCCAGCCCCCTCACCACCCACAACAACCACGCCGGCCCTCGCCCCCCGCCCGGCCATCCGGCACCCCAGACACCCGGGATGGCCGCCCCGAGCACCGCTGTCCCGCACCCGCATCCCCCACTCCGCACGCGGCCGCGCCCCCGGTGGCTTCCCCCACCCGCGCAGGTGCAGCGCCCAGGTGACCAGCGCACTCAGGGCGACGACAGCGAGCCCGCCCCCCACCAGGGGCCCACTCACCACGCACACCCCCAGCCCCACCACCACGCTCCCCACGGTGGCGATCCCGGTCCCGACCCACCCCGCGACGGTGTGCCCCTCGTCATACAGATGACCAGCCATGCGGCTACGCCCCTCCCCGTGCTCCGTAGAATTCCAAGAACCCCAAAGGCATCTCACGAACTAAGAAGTTCATATCATAAACTTCTCACAAACTAAGAGAAGTAGGAACAGGGAACAGGAAACCCATGCCGGGCAAGCCCCGCCCCACCGCGACACCCGCGCAGGCCATGACCGCGATGGATCACCTCATCGCCACGAGCCACATCGGCCAGCACGAGATGGCCCAGCGCCTGGGCCTCAACATCACGGACCTGACCTGCTTCGCCTTCGTACTGGAGGCCGGTGACACGCTCCTCACCGCCGGCGACCTGGCGGCCAGGGCCCACGTCACGACCGGCGCGGTGACCGGCGTCCTGAACCGCCTCGAACGCGCCGGCTACATCACCCGCCGCCCCGACCCGAACGACCGCCGCCGGGTCCGAGTGGAGGCGGTACCGGCCGCGGTAGCCCGGGTCGAGGCCCTCTACCTCCCGTACTACGCCCGCCTCAACGAACTCCTCGCGGACTACACCCCCGAGGAAATCGCCGTACTCCACGACCTGTTCACCCGCACGGGAACCCTGGTGACGGCATACCTGGAGGAACTACGCAAGACGGAGTAACCCTCACCCGTCACCCATCCCGACCCGACACCGGCCCGCCGCCGGGCCCCAATCGCAAGGCGACCAAACGAAAGAGGCCCCGGATCTCTCCGGGCCTCTCGCCTGTGTGCGCCCGGCAGGATTCGAACCTGCAACCTTCTGATCCGCAGCTCTGTAGAGATCGGTCATTGAAGGTCATACAAGCTGCGGGGAGGGCCGTGAGGGTTGGTGTTGGGCGCTGCCGGTTGCTGGGGTTGCTGTACTTCGTTGCTGTACAGCAGGATCCAGACCGGGGGTGAGGTCCTGGAGCGGGAACAGCTCGAACGGCTGCTGGGCGGTGGCGACGAGGCGTCGTTGGCCGCTCCGTCTGCTCTCCGCGCTGGCGCTTCTCACGTTGTCTGGGACGGAACGACGTCAGCCGAGTCGCTTGCGACGGTCTACGGGCGCCGACTCCGTCACACCCTTCGGAGGGGCAGGGAGACCTCCGGCTTGGCGCGGGCGGGTGGCGGGCTATGTGTAGGGGTGTTCACCTGCGTTCGTAGGAGGCGGGCCTTCGAGGCGGGTGTGGCGCCATGCCCAAGGGCTGTGTGACGTTGCGTAAGGAACCCTTAGCCGCGCCTACAGCGACGACTATCCGCACCCTTGTAGGTCTTCGAACATTGGCTTCTGCTTGCTTGTTTGAGCCGTGTCCTTGTGGTCTTTGTAGTCGGCGAATGTTTTCTCGCTGATTTTACTGGGAACGGTTTTGCCATTTGCGTCTGTCTTGTACCACTGGCCTGCGGTGTGGAAGTGCATGGTGAATTGGTCGAATTTAATGCCGTCAGGGGGGTCGACCGAGAACTGAGTGCAGGGTCCGAGGACCGAAATCTTGTATAACCTGTTGGCTGTGGCATCGAGCAGCAGGACGCGGTAGGCCGGAACCAGACTGCGGTTTTCGATGAGGAGGTGCCGTGCGCCGTTGCCTTCTTCAGGAACGTGCCATGCGACGCGATACGCGGTCGCCAAGCGATTCGTGATCCGATCGTTCGCGTAGGCCATGCCCGCAAGGCGATTCGCCAGCTCTTCGTTCGAGCTAGCCTTATTCGACGCGGACACCGACACGCTGATGCTGACGATAGAAATGGCCAGGGCTGCGACCGCACCCACTGCGGTGGCCATCTCGGTACCGAGATTTACTTTCTCCATGGACGGCAGGCGCTTCCATGCCTGCCATGTGGATCGAATGCCCATAGCGCCAATCTGAACCGCGAAGGATATCTGGTTTCCATATTGTGGCAGCCAAGATCCGCATAAATCCCGACCGACGCGCCTGCGATGGCCATCTCCGAACCGAGCTCGGCATGTTCAGGACCGCCCTTCAGGCGCCCACGCCCGCCGGAACTTCCATCGGTGCAGGCCCGCGTTCAACTGACGGCGGGGCACTTCCGATGCGGCCCGTCTGAGCCTCAGCCGACGACAGCCAGCCACAGCGGTGGGTCGGCCGCCCGACCGGGCGCGCGTGTGTCTCGCTGCACCCCCACTGGCCTCAGCCACGCTGCCGGTGTCGTCGGCCAGAGCAGGCCGCGACGGCCGGTCCGTGAAGACAACGCCGGAGGGTATTCACCCCTCAAAGCTCTCAGCTTGGGAAGCTCGTGTTTCCCGGCCTGGGAAGCCCTGCTGACCTGCGACTAAGTGGTCGGCTCCGGAAGTCCTTCGGGGGTTGGTCAAGCTGCCAGTCCGACGGAGGCTTCTTCCGGGTGGTCGACGGTGTGCTGGTCGAGCCTGGCCAGCAGGTCGTCCAGGTCGGAGGCAGTGAACTTCCACTGGAACGGCTGTGCCGTGGCGTTGTAGCGGTCTTCGAAGGCTCGGAGCCGGTCCCGGACCTCGCTCAGGCCGGTGAAGCCGTTGGGCGAAACGACCTTGCGCTGCACGACGGAGAAGAAGATCTCCACCTGGTTCAACCAGGAGGCGTGCACCGGGGTGTGGACCAGCACCGAGTTGGGGAAGGCTGCAGCCAACCGTTCGGCGGCCTTCTTGCCGCGGTGGGAGGAGCCGTTGTCGACGATCCAGAACACGCGCTTGGCGCTGGCGTACGGCTCCTGGCTCATGACCTGGGCGACCAGAGCCATGAACGGGTCGATGCCGGTGCGGGGCTCGGTGCGACCGAACACCTTCGCGTGGTGGACGTCGTAGGCGGCCAGATAAGCCAGTGCGCCACCGCGGCCGTAGGTGTGGTTCACGCGCATCGCGCGGGCCTTGCCGGGGGCGAGGGTGGGGTGGCAGCGACAACGGGCCTGGATCGAGGTCTTCTCGTCGGCGCTGACGACGAATTCGTCCGCGTCGAGCGGCTCGCCGTTCCAGGTGCGGGCGTATAGATCCAGGACGCGCGCGGCCTTGGCGCGGAAGTGGGGGTCGGTGATGAAGATCCAGGAGCGGTGTTGCCAGGGCTTGAGGGCGTCCCGCGCGAGCCAGCGGCGCACGGTGGAGGCCGACAGGAAGGGCGCGATGCCGCGCTTGACGGCCTCGCGGGCCAGTTCGGGGGTGGTCCAGCGGGACAGCGGCGTGCCGGTCTCGGCAGGCAGTTGGCAGGCGAGGGCCTTGACCTGGGCGGCCTGTAGCGGGGTGAAGGAGGGCGGGCGTCCGGTGCGCTTGCGGTCGGCCAGGCCCGGCATGCCCAGCTCGGCGAAGCGGCTCCGCCACGTGCGCACGGTGTCCACGTGCACGCCGACCAGCTCGGCGATCCGCGCGTTCGGCAGCCCGCGGGCCGCATGCAGCACGATCTGCGCGCGCACTCGAAGCCGGTACTCGGTCTTGTGGCCCCAGGCTGCCTTCTTCAACCGGTGCCGCTCGGTGGCAGTGGAGGATATCGGGCGGGCGGCGGCAGCGGGCATGGCAGGCAAGCTGACTTACGGAGCCGACCAGTTAGCCTCGCAGGTCAGACAGGTCCTCGTCACTGAGACTGAGATCGTTCGCCGCTAGGTTCTCCTCCAGGTGTTCGAGAGAACCCGTACCCGGAATCGCGAGCACCGTCGGCGAGGTCGCCAGCAGCGAGGCGATCGCGACCTGCGCTGTGGTCGCGCCCAGACGTGCTGCGACCTTGCCGAGCCGTTCGGCGTCGAGCGGGCCGCTGCCGACTCCGCCGCCGAGCGGGAAGTACGGCACGTACGCGATGCCCGCTTCCTCGCTTTCCGCCAGCAGCCCCATGTCACCGGTGTGCCTGTTCTGCACCGCCGCGACGGGCGCGATCGCCCGGGCCTCGGCGAGCTGGGCGCCGTCGACGTTGCTGACGCCCAGGTGTTTGATCAGCCCCTCCGCGCGGAGCTCAGCCAGGACCGCGAACCGTTCGGCGATCGACTCGCCACCTGGCCCGGTCATCCCGCCGACCCGCAGATAGACCAGGTCGAGCCGGTTGAGACCTAGACAGCGCAGATCCGCCTCGACTAGGCCGCGCAGCTGATCAGCCGTCGCCTGCCCGCTCGGCACACCGTTCGGTCCGGGCAACGGCCCCACCTTCGTCGCGATCACCAGGTCGTCACGGTAGGGGGTCAATGCCGTATGGATCAGCTCGTTGGCCCACACCGCGTCCCTGCCGTAGAAGCCGGCCGTGTCGATGTGGTTCACGCCCAGCTCCACGGCCCGGCGGAGCACCGCGATGCCCGTCTCGGGATCTCGCGCCGGACCAGCGAAGGTGCCCATCGCCAGGCGCATCGCGCCGAAGCCGAGCCGGTTGATCGTCAGCTCTCCGCCGAGGGAGAAAGTCTTGATCGTCATGACGCTCATGGTGTCCGCCGGCACGACTCCCAGCGAGCTCGTGGCAGCTTGATGCCAGACTGGCGGGATGCGGAACGAAGAGGTGTTTTCAGTGCGAGGAGACGCAGAGTTAATCGCGCGCGCAGGTCATCTGTTCGAGTCCGCGCGGACCGAGTTCCTGTGCGCCGCCCGAGATCTCCAGACCTGGTCGCAACCGGGGGCCAGGGCCGCGGTCCGGAATCGGATGCGCACGGCGGATCCCGCTGACTTCACCCCTCGGAAGCTGCTCAGCCCGGTGGCACTCGCCGACGAGGAGGCCCGCGCGCACCTGCGGCTGGTGCGGAGTAAGGGCGCTTTCGTTCGGATTAGCCGTTCGCCGCTGCCGCACGAGACCATCCTCATAGACCGGCGGGTGATGATCCTTGCCGGCCAGGAGACCTCCACCGGCCGCGAGTACACCGTGACGACGTCACAGATCCTGGTCGACGGCGTTCACTCGCTGTTCCGGGCGATCTGGGACGCCGCCGTCGATCTCGAAACCTATCTGCGCAGCGACGTCCCGCACCTCGATGCCGACGGCCGCATGATCCTCAAAGCCCTCGCTTCGGGCCTCACCGACGAATCGGCAGCCAAACGGCTCGGCGTCTCACTGCGCACCTACCGGCGGCGTGTGGCCGAGCTGATGACCAAGCTCGAGGCCGACTCCCGCTTCCAGGCGGGACTGCGTGCAGGGGAGCTGGGGCTACCCCGCTAAAAGCATAGTGATCGCGGCCCTTTAGCGGTCTGCCCGCCTGAGCACCCCAGACCACATAACCAACCGTCACGTCAACCCCCGAAGAACTTCCAGCGGCGACCACTAAGGGCGCTGCCGCTCTGGTGGATCGCCGCTTGATTCCCCGCTGTTCCCCGTGATTCCCCGCTGGATCTGGCACGCGTCTGGCACGGACCTCTTCCTCCCGGACTATGGGCGGGATGGTCGCTGAGGTCTCCGAGGCGCGTCAGTTGGCTGCTTGGGTTTGAGGGCGGTCCGGTCGTTGGCACGGCGGGCCGTACTCCACTGCTGTACGGCACCTCAGGAAGGTCTGCCCCGGCGGGACAGCGTGATGGTCGGGGCTTGCGCGATCATGAGCGCATGGAATCGTGGACGATCAAACACTTCTCGCAGGCCAACCCGGCGGGAACGGGGCAGGATGACGTGCCTGCGCTGCTCCGTAGGGTCGCAGACTCGATCGAAAGCCTTGGCTTGGTTGAGGTTCAGGATCTCGTCATGCATACGGAGGTCACTGCGGACGGCGGTTGGCCGAGTCTTACGGTGTACTTCAGCGACGCTGAAGACTGATGTGGAATGCACACGGACGCTTTGCACTTGGTCCGCTTCCTTATCAGGTCGATCATGAGGAGTCGGCAACCTCGGTCAACCGGCCGGTCTCCTTGGCTGATCGGCCGTTGCCATTCGGCGTTAGTCGGCGCTGTCCGCCCCTGTTGGTGTCAGCCGTTGATGTCAGCCGACCGACTCCCTCTTGACAGATCTGCTGCCAGTTCTTCTGGAAGTGATGGGCCGAGTCTCCCACCTCGGGTCCTGCCAGGGGGTATCGCTCTGACGTGCGCCGACATGGTCGCCGACTGTCATCGTTTGTCAACGTCGGTTCGCCTCGGGCGGCCCAGGGACGGCCCGGCAACCAGGACTCGACACTTGATGCCTGTCGCCGCGGCGGACCGATATCAGGCCAGTCGATGCAGGAGGGAGTCACGCTGATCCTGCTCGACCTCGGCGAGCGTCAAGTTGGGGTCGCGCTGATGAGCAAGAGCGACCTCGGCCGGCGTCGGCTGCTCCGCCTTGAGCGGCCAGGCCTCGGGGCGCCAGAACTTCGACCGGACGAACGCCTTAGCGCAGTGGACGTACACTTCGTCGGTCCGCACGACCAGGGCAGTTTTCGGCGGCTTGCCGATCGGGGTCAGCCGCGCCAGTAGATCTTCATCGGCCGTGATCCAGGCTGCGCCGTTGACACGAAGCGTCGTGTCCCGGCCAGGGATGACGAAGTTGAGCCCGGCGTGCCCGTTGGCCAGGATGTTGCGGTAGCTGTCCAGCCGATTGTTCCCCGTCGCGTCCGGAATCACTACATGACGCTCGTCGAGGACTGTGACGAAACCGGGGGTGCCGCCCCGAGGGGCCACGTCACAGCGGCCATTGGCATCGCTGGTGGCGACGAACACCACGGGCGAGACCGCGATAAGGCGGCGTGACATTTCGTCGATGTGGTCGAGTTCTTTGCGAACCGCCCGCTCTCCGGGGTCCGCGTACAACTCTCGGAGTTGCGCCTCGCTGGTCAGAGCTCGAGGTATCAGGGTGTCATCCACTCTGGCGATCATAGCCCTGGTCGAAGACACGGGGAGCGTGCCCGCGCGGGCGGTGGAGCGGCTTTGGGCTGGAGCTGCTTTGGGGCGAGTGATCATGGCCCCGTAAGCTTGCGGCGAGTCGGGCAGTCTGTTGACCTGCCCGTTAAAGCACGACGTTGGGGCCATGATCTTAGAGGCTCGCCCCAAAGTGGCTGCCTAAAGCCGTGGAGCCGACCGCCCCAGCCACGACGTGTTCTGACCTCATGCACTGTGTGCCTGCCTCTCGAGACCAAGACGGAGGAGTCGGACGACTTCCTACCGCTGCCCGAGTTCTGCCTCGAAACCCTGCGCATGCGCCGCGCCCAGCAGACCGGGGACCGGAAAGCGGCCGGGGAGCTCCGGCAGGACACTCGGGGCTTGATCTTCACCACGAAGTACGGCACCCCGATCGAGCCGGGCAACCTCACCCGCATGTTCGCCTTGCGCGCCCGCCGCGCCAGACTTCGTGTGATCCCGCTCAGCGCATCCTCCGCCACTCGCAGATCGCCATGACGATGGAGGTCTACGCCGAGGCAAGCGAGGAGGAGGTGCGGAAGGCTCTGGGCAAGCTGTCGGCAGCGATGGGCGGCACCGCTGCTGGGAACGGCTGAGGACTCGTGGACCAGCCCATAACGACTCGGTAGAAGCACACATTCTGTACCCCACTAGGGGTGGAAAGTGAAGACGAGGCCGTAACCGCCTCTCGCCCGACACGTTGCACATCGAAGACCTCCCCTCTCCTTATTCAGGGACAGGTAGGTCGATAGCCAATGCCGTCGAAGGCCCCTCGTCCCACGAAAGGGACGAGGGGCCTTCCGCATGCCGCGGCGGGTCCGAGGAAGGGGACCCGCCCCAGCTGCCAGGCCTCAGGGCGGGTCCCACGTCGAAAGGCACGTGCGTGACCACCGACCAACTCATCATCGCCCTGCTGTGCGCGGCCTTCGTGGCGTACGTCGCCAAGGTGCACCCGACCGTGGTGCCGGCGTTGACCCTCGCGGCGGCCGTGGCCGCTGTGATCGTGGCGGTGATGCTCACGTAGGAGACAGCAGTCGCCCCCCAGTCTCGCGACCTACCAGCAACGGGCTCCTCCCCGAGCCCGTTGCTGTACATCGCTGCTGTACGCCCCTCAAACGCAAGAGGCCCCGGATCTCTCCGGGGCCTCTCACCTGTGTGCACTCGGCAGGATTCGAACCTGCAACCTTCTGATCCGTAGGATCGGGCAGGCTGTTGGGCGGCGGTTCCGCCTTCCTCCCGGCTGATCGCTGATGATCGTGATCAACACCCTCTGTGAGCCGTCGTTGCCGTCAGGGTTGCCGTCAGCGCTGAACAGGGGGCACCGGCTAGCGCCGAATCGCAGCGTGCGCAGGACTTCAGGCCCAGCCCGGCTGAGAGTTACAACTTTCTCTACCTGGTCAAGGCTCGCTGCGCTCGCAGCCGTCATGCTCCGGCCGCGAGCGCCAACCGCCCTATGACCTGGGGCTCTTGCTCCGGTGACGCAGGGCACGCCCACGGGGAACCGCCGCCGCGATCCGGCCTAGGGATGGAAGACCCATCAGCACCCGCAGGGACCACAAGGCGCACGAGCACAAGACACCCCATCAAGGCCATAAGACCCGAGCAGCCCAACGGAGTTGGGATCGATCCCAGGGGAGCGAGGGCCGCGCACCGCCGCCCGCCCGTCGCCACCAGCAGCGGCCAAGAACCAAGCACCGGGGTCATCAGGTACAGGGGATTGCCGCACCACCAGGTCAACGACGCTTTGGGTTACCGAAGAGGCCGGATCGCGGCGGCGGTTCCCCGCGGGCTACCTCGCTACCGTGGCCGAGGCCCCGTGGGTGCCCAGATTGCATGCGTGACGCGGGTGTTCACACGGGATGATCACATGGTTCTGTACACCTGCTTGGCTTCTGAGTGCACTTCGGGGGACCTCATGTACCGCTTCACCCGCCACACTGGCAGTGCTCTGACTGCCGTCGCGCTGATTACCGGCATGGCAACTTCCTGTTCTGACTCGCCTGCGACGTCCAAGGCTCCGCAGTCCCAGAAGACGGCGAGCTCCACCGCGGCTCCCACAGCGCAGTCACCCTCTCAGTCCGGCCGGGAGCAGCTGAACAAGGAAGCCCGCGACTTGCTCGACATGACGGATCGCTTGGAGTCGGACGAGGGCTTGGTCTCGTCCGGCTCCCTCGCGGTGCCCGGGGAGAACTTGGACAAGACCATCAAGTCCGGCACCGCCCTGCGGGTGGAGGTGGCATGCGCAGGGGAGGGCACGGTCACTTTCACAGTCGCCTCAGGCACCGCCAAGACAGCTAAGCGCGTCGACTGCACGCAGCCGATGACGAACGGGTTCGACTTCACCACGGCCGGGCCGGGTCTCACGATCCAGGCGGACTCACCCGAGGAA
The DNA here is from genome assembly GCF_030294945.1 of Streptomyces graminofaciens. NCBI lineage: Bacteria > Bacillati > Actinomycetota > Actinomycetes > Kitasatosporales > Streptomycetaceae > Streptomyces > Streptomyces graminofaciens. Next base: position 6,625,800 of record NZ_AP018448.1, read on the forward strand.
GAAAGTGTGGGCACCGCCTACATGGTGAGCCACATCTCCTGACGGTCCCGGCTGACGGCCCTCGTCGCCCTGGTCTGGCTGTTGCGGTACAGCAGCGAAGTACAGCGGAAGGTGCGCCGTCCTGACTCCCGCCGACCAGGTGGGCTGCCTGACTTCACATGTGGGCACGTGAATGGGCTCCACGGTACGGACGAGTTTTGGTACCACCTTCGAACCGGTGGCCGACCGTTCACCCCGGCCCCTGACGGCCTCTTCTCGCTGGCTGCGCCTGTGTGCCGACCCTCCACCGGCCGGCGGTCGAACGACTGTCGGAGCCAAAAGAACCTGGTGCGCTGGTACCAACTAAGTAACTGTTGTCGTTCCGATCTTGAGGGGTGTGCGTCGAACAGGAGTCTCGATCGGGTGATCGCAACTGGCTGCGGGCATGAAGGCAGGGACCCAACTGAACACACGGTCTTGACAGGGAACGTGAAGTCCGCGGCCGCCGCCTGGTTGCGCGGCGCGGCGAGCAGGCCCGCTTTGGCTTCACCCGGTCCGGCGGTGCGCCGGTCGGCTCCGTCGTGGACATCCAGTTCAAGGACCGCGGGCTGCGGGTGCACCTGGATGGGGCGGTGGCCCCGGTGCGGGACGAGGGGAGCGAGCCGGTGCTGGGGGTGTCCGTGCCGGTGGACCGCGACACACTGATCGACCGCTGGTACGTGCACCGCATCCGCCTGGAGTGAAGGCACGGCCCGCCGGGTGAAGACCGGCACGGAGGCGTTCGCGCGGCCCACCGAGTGGGTGGCGGTCGGCGCCGAGGGCGATGAGCGTTTTGGAACCGAAGGGCGTCATTGCCCCGTAACGACCAAAGGTTAGCTTTGCCTCCGTCTTGTGAGGCGAGTGAACGGTGCGGTTATGGGACGTCCTGAACGGCCGGTGGATCCTCGGGCCGGTGCTGTGCAGCGTTTCGCCCATGAGTTGCGGGTGCTGCGCGAGGCGGCCGGGAAGCCGACGTACCGGATGATGGCCGCGCGGGCGGGCTTTTCGGTGAGCGTGCTGGCGCAGGCGGCGTCGGGCGAGCGGCTGCCGTCGCTGGCGGTGGTGCTGGCGTACGCGCAGGCGTGCGGGGCGGACCCGGCCGAGTGGGAGCTGCGGTGGAAGACGGCGGCCGAGGAAGCAGCGGACGAGGAAGCGGCAGCACGCGCGGAGGAGAAGGAGCAGCAGGCACCTTACCGGGGGCTGGTGCGGTTCGAGCCCGGTGACCACGGGCTGTTCTTCGGCCGCGACCGGCTTGTGGCGCAGTTGTCGGATCTGGTGCACGAGCACCGGTTCACGGTGGTGTTCGGTGCGTCCGGCAGCGGGAAGTCCTCGCTGTTGCGGGCCGGGCTGATACCCCTGCTTCAGCGGACCGTGCGGGAACTGGGGCGCCCGGCCGTACTCCGGGTGCTCACCCCGGGGGCCACTCCGGCGGCGACCCACGGCCGGCTGCTGGCCCCGCAGGAGGGCGAGCCGGACAGCTGGGTGGTCGTCGACCAGTTCGAGGAGATATACACGCTGTGCCGGGACCGGGCCGAGCGGGCGCGATTCATTGATCTGCTCCTGGCCGCCCGGGAACCGGGCAGCCGGTTGCGGGTGGTCGTCGCGGTACGGGCGGACTTTTACGGGCGGTGCGCCGAACACCGGGGGCTCGTGGATACGCTGCGGGACGCCCAGCTGCTGGTCGGGCCGATGACCCCGGCGGAGTTGCGGGAGGCGGTCGTCAAGCCGGCCACGGCCGCCGGGCTGCTGGTGGAGCGGGCGCTGACCGCCAGGCTCGTCGGAGAGGTCGTCGATCAGCCCGGCGCGCTGCCGATGCTCTCGCACGCCCTGCTGGAGACCTGGCGGCGGCGCCGGGGCCGGACCTTGACGATGGCCGCCTACGAAATGGCCGGCGGTGTGCACGGCGCGATCGCCGCCACCGCCGAACACGTCTACGGACAGCTGTCGCCCGCCCAGGCCAGGACGGCCCGACAGGTGCTGCTCCGGCTCATCGAACCCGGACAGGGCGCCGCGGACACCCGGCGCCCGGTCAAGCGCGCCGAACTGGAGGAGTGGGCGGATCCCGAGGTGCCCGCGGTCGTCGAGCAACTGGCCCGCGCCCGGCTGGTGACCGCGGACGCGAACGGCGTGGAACTCGCCCATGAGGCCCTGATCACCTGCTGGCCGCGGCTGCGCGACTGGATCGAGGAGGACCGCGAGCGGCTGCGCCACCACCGTCGCCTCACCGAGGCCGCCCGCACCTGGCAGGAACTCGGCCGCGACCCCGGAACCCTGTACCGGGGCACCCACCTGGTACGCGCTGAGGATTTCTTCGGGCGTCCCGGGCAGCGCGGCGAGCTGACCTCCTCCGAGCGGGCGTTCCTCACCGCCGCGCTCGATGCCCGCGAAGCGGAACGCCGTGCCGCCACCCGGACCACCCGCAGGGCACGTCGCCTCGTCGCCGCACTCTCCGCCACCCTGGCTGTGGCGCTGATCGCCGGCATGGTCGCCTGGCAGCAGCACCGGACCAGTCGGCAGGAAGCAACCGACACGGCCGCCCGCCGGGTCGCCGCGGTTGCCGATGCGATGCGGACGACCGACCCCAGGACCGCCATGCTGCTCAGCGTCGCCGCCTGGCGGATCGCCCCGCTCCCCGAAACCCGTTCGGCTCTGCTCGGCGCCGCCGCCCAAACCGAACTGGACGCCTTCACCGACTCCGGGCCCGGCAGCGGCGCCTTGCGCCTGCTCGTCGATTCCGGCCGTACGCTGCTCAGCTCGGACGGCCGGAAGTGGCAGACCTGGGACGTGATCACGCACCGCCGTATCGCCTCGGGGCTACTGCCGGACGGCCCGGTGACGGGGGCCAGTCCGGACGGCCGGGTGCTGGCCGTCGCTGCGGACAGCGGCGCGGGCCTGTGGGACACGTCGGCCGGGAAGTGGACCGGCGGTACCGGGCAGCGTCTGCCGTCGTCCGACTTTCCCAGCTTCGGTTCCAGCAACCGCAGCTACCTGGTGAGCAACCTCGACGGCGATCAGGTGCAGCTGCGTTCCGTCGCGGACGGCCGGGTGCTGTTCCGGGCGGCGACGGACGACCCGACGAACGTGGCCCTGCGTGCGGACGACCGGCTGGTGGCCGTCTGCCCCCACGGCGGTCCGATGACGGTCCGGGACATCGTCCGCCACCGCAGCCTCCCCGGCGGCTGGCGGCGTCCCGGAGCGAGCCACTGTGACGACGACAACTCGTCGCTCGCGTTCGACGATGGCGGCGACCGGCTCGCCGCCGTCTCCAGCGTCGGCGTGCGCGTCTGGAACACCGCTTCCGGACGGCAATTCGCCGATATCACCCAACCGGACATTCAGAACATCGCCTTCAGCCACGACGGGGCATTCCTGGCGGTCTCAGCACACGACGAGATCACGGTATGGCGGCTGTCGGCCCCCGACGCCCCGGTGTTCCGCCATCCTCTGAACGGACAGCTCCTCTACGGCGGCCTCGCCTGGGATCCCGGTCGGCCGGTCCTGCGCTACCTCGAAGGCAGCACCGTCCACTCCCTCGACCTCGGGGCGGCCCTCACCGCCCCGTGGAGCAGCCACCCCCTGGACAACGCGCTGCTCAGCCCGGACGGCGGCACGCTCGCCACCGCCGAGCGGTCCGGGAGCGGCTACCGTTTCCAGTTGCGCGACACCCGTGACGGGCACCTGCTTCGTACGCTGCCCTCACCCCCGTCGCCCGCCTCCCTCGATCCCGCCGAGCCGGCCGTGGAGCTGGACACACAGGACACCATGCCGCTGATGGCCTTCAGCCCCGACAGCACGGCCTTCACCTACAGCGTCTCCGCCCCGGGCCGCGAAGCCTCCCCCCAGCGGTTCGTCATCTGGGACCTGACCCGCAACCGCGAACAGACCACGCTGGACCTGGCGCACCAGTCATCCACCGCGGCGGTCCTCGCGGTCGGGCTCGGTCCCGGCGGCCGGACACTGGTGGCCTCGAGGACGCGCGACATCGGTCATCGGAGCGGCGAGGTGTGGAACACCGCACGCCACAGCAGAGCGGCCACGCTCAACGACCTCGACAGTATCCACCTGGCCGTCCGCCCCGACGGCTGGTTGCTCGCCGGAGACGTGGACCTCACCGAGCTACCGTCCGGCCCGGTCACCCGGCGCACCCTCAGCCAGGGCGAGCAGATCAACGCCCTGGCCTTCAGCCCCGACGGCTCCCGCATGGCGGCGGGTGACATGACCGGCCGCGTAGCCCTGTGGGACGGAACCCTCCGCCACCGTACGGGCGTCCTGCCGAACCTCTTCCCAGCGGCGCTCGACGACACCCCCGAAGCCGTCAACGCCCTTGCCTTCAGTCCCGATGGCAGCACCCTCGCCGTCGCCGGCGACTCCGGCACTCTCCAGCTCTGGGACACCGCCACCCAACAACCCCTCGGCGGCAACCTGCCCACCCCCGGCGAGCCCATTCGCTCCCTCGCCTTCAGCCCCGACAGCGCCACCCTCTACGCCACCAGCGACCACACTCCGCTCCAGCGGTACCCCATCACCCCCTCCCACGCCATCACCCGGGCCTGCACACGCACCGGCACCACCCTCACCGCGGCCCAATGGCACCTGTACATCCCCGACGCGCCCTACCACCCCGTCTGCGACACACGCCGCCCACACTGACCACCGCTGCACCGCACCGGCGCCCGCGAGGCGGTCCGCTGCTGCGGCCGGGCCGGTACCGGCTCCAACTGGTGTCGATGACGAGCCGCACCACGTTCCCCGACGGTCGGTTCCCTGACGGTGGAGTGGCCTCCGGCCGCCGAGCCGCCCTGTCGCCGGGCGGCCCGGGCACACGTATGCCGGTCCAGCCCCCGCGATCCCTCGCGTGACACGACGGGCCGGATTCCAGGGAACACGCCGCTGACCTGTTTGTTTAGGCCCTTGAACCGGGTTGCCGGACAACTCACGGCCGCGAAATATCGCTCACACCCCCCTTGACCACCACCTACCCGATTCACCCGCGTTTGGTCCCACCGAGCGAAGGAACTCGAAAATGGTCCCCACCCCTGTCAAGAAGTGGCTGCTCACCATCGCAGCCTGCGGCCTGGCGTTCAGCGGCCTGAGCCTGGCCTCCGCCACGACCGCGAGCGCGGCGAACGAGACGGACCTCAACGGCAAATGGGACAATCTGCTCCCGAACATCTGCCAGGACGGCTCCAACCGGAAGGGCCAGAGCGTCTGGTACTACAACATCGCCACGCACGAGCTGCACGACAGGAGCTACTACGGCAAGGCCCCGGTCTATTCGAGCCAGTACGGCGGTCCTCGCACGACCCTTCACACCCTGAACCCGAACTGGCGCGAGATCAAGGGCCACTGCTACTACCCCCAATCGTCCTCCTGGACGTATGAGGGGGCCGAAACAGCCTGGTCCGAGCCGGCAAGCAACTGCGACAGCGGCGGCCCCCTCACCTACAACGTCACCCAGAGCTACACCACCACGACGACCACCACCAAGACGGTGGGCGGCTCCGTCAGTGGCAGCCGCGCCGTCGGCAAGATATTCGATCTCAGCCTCGGCGCCGAGTTCGAGTACTCGTGGTCCTACGGCAAGTCCGAGGGCTGGTCGCGCACTGTCGGCATGAGCGTCCCGGCCGGCAGGACGGAATGGATGAGCGCGAGACCCATCAAGCGCGTGGTGCGGGTCAACCCGCACTTCTGGCTGGACAGCTACACGTGGTACGCCGGCGGGAACCACACCTCCCAGAACTGGGGCGGCTACGGTTACAGGGCCCTCGTGGACCATGACTACTACTACGACGGCACGGCCAATGTCACCAACAGCAGCAACAAGCCGACGTTCCGCTTCATCCTCCACGGGCGCGCCAACAAGTGGAGCGACTGCCACTGACACGTGGCGGCACCCCTGAGATCCGAAGTGCCCGCCGGCCTTGGGCCGGCGGGCACTTCGCCCGGCCCCCGCCCTGGTGGTGGTCCATGACGAAGAAGACGACCGGCTCCTGTCCGACGGTGTCAACGACCCGAACATCGACGACGCCTCGATCATGACGCCCACGGACCACGTCACGTCCTCCCCCATGACTCGTCACTCACGTCACTCGCCGGCATGCCGACGGGCGGCGGCAGCGGCGGACGCCGACGACGACATCGACTGGACGGTGTCGGTGGACTCCATGGTCGTCCGAGCTCACCAGCACGCTGCCGGAGCACTCGAAAAGGGGCGGCCCACTCCGGCGAGCCCGTTGACCACGCGCTCGGACGCTCGCGCGGCGGGCTGAGCACCAAGATCCACCTGGCCGCAGACGGCCGCGCACGGCCCCTCGCCTTCACCGTCACCGCAGGCCAGGCAGGTGATGCACCCGCCTTCGAAGGGTGATGTCCCGCATCCGTGTGCCCCGCTCTGGCCCGGGCAGGCCCTGGCCGTTCTGGCCGACCGCGCGTACTCCTCACGCGATATCCGCACCCACCTGCGGCGCCGGGGCATCCGTGCGGTCAGCCCGCAGCCGTCCGACCAAGTCGGCCACCGCCTGCGGCGAGGTCGCTTCGGTGGCCGTCCACCCGGCTTCAACAGCGAGGCATACAAGCAGCGGAACGCCGTCGAGCGGTGCATCAACCGCCTCAAGCAGTGGCATGGCCTGGCCACACGAACCGACAAACTCGCGAGGGACGGTGGGCGAGGAACTGGGACTTGAGACGGCGGTGCGCGGGAAGCTGGAACCGCTGCGGGCGAAGATGACCAAGCCCGCCGATCGTGGCTGGCTGCGCAAACGGCCCGACGGACGGTTCACCGCACGCCGGTAGCCACACCGGGACGGGGCGACGGGTCGTGACCGGCGGGCCTCCGACGGCAGTTGACGTATTTTGTGAAGAACAGCACCAGCCCCGTCGAGGGCCTGACGGCCTTGTCTGCACCGCCCGCCTGCCGCTGTCGAGCGCCACCCTGAACTACCTCGCCACCTTGATACGCGGCCACTGCAAGAAGATCGGTTCGCGGTGGCGGGCCCTGCCCGCGGGGAAGATCGCCGGCATCGTGCCGGCCGTGCTGCGCTGTGGCCAGCGGCCCGGCGACCTCGCCGGCGGAAACGGAGTGCACCGCACCACCGTCACCCGGTGGGTGCGGGAGGCCGTCGGCCTGCTCGCCGCCCGCGGCCCACGCCTGGACCGCGCGCTCAAGAAGATCACCCGGGCGGGTGGCGGGGTGGTCCTGCTCGACGGCACCCTGATACGGACCCGGCGGCGCACAGGCACGGCGAACCGGAAGATCCACTCCGGCAAGCACAAGTGCCACGGCCTGCTGGTGGTCGCGCTCACCGACGACCGGGGCCGCCTGCTGTGGGTCTCGGCGGCCCGCCCCGGACGATCCCTCGGAGATCACCGCCTGCCGACGGCGTTGAGGGCGGCGCGCAGGGTGGCCTGAATGCGGCGCAGGGTGCCGCCGGACAGCGGACGGCCGGCCTCCCGGTGCAAGGCAAAGGAGGGCCGGAGACGTCCGGCCCTCCCTGCGTTCAGTCGTCCGGGACCACTGGCCAGGCCATAAGTCCCGTTCGTTCATCAGTGCCGGCCCATGTAGTGGAAGGAGGCGTAGTGGTCGTCGGTCCACCACACGTCACCGGTGCGGACGTTGCGGACGATCCGGTTGGCGTCACGCCTGGGGAGGCCGGCGTTCGCGTGCACGTGGTACACGGTGGTGTTGTACTCCTGGAAGTAGCCTCCGGCGTGCACCACCGGCGAGGTTCAGGCCCACCTGGCCGAGGTCTATGGAGCCGAGGTCTCCCGCCAGACCATCTCCACCATCACCGACAAGGTGCTCGAGGGCATGGCCGAATGGCAGGGCCGCCCGCTCGACGCCGTCTATCCGGTCGTCTTCATCGACGCCATCCACGTCAAGATCCGCGACGGCTCGGTCGCCAACCGGCCCATCTATGTCGCCCTGGCCGTCACCGCCGAGGGCCGACGGGAGATCCTGGGGTTGTGGGCCGGCGACGGCGGCGAGGGCGCCAAGCACTGGCTGCACATCCTCACAGAGATCAAGAACCGCGGCGTCAGCGACGTGCTCATGCTGGTCTGCGACGGGCTCAAGGGCCTGCCCGAAGCGGTGGAGACCGTCTGGCCCCGGACGATCGTGCAGACCTGTGTCGTGCATCTGCTGCGGAACTCCTTCCGCTATGCCGCCCGCCAGGACTGGGACAAGATCGCCAAGCTTCTCAAGCCCATCTACACCGCTCCCACCGAAGAGGCCGCCCTGGACCGGTTCGCCGAGTTCGCCGATGCCTGGGGCCGAAAGTATCCGGCGATCGTGAAACTGTGGGAGAACGCCTGGGAGGAGTTCACCCCGTTCCTGCGGTTCGACACCGAGATCCGTCGCATCGTCTGCACGACGAACGCGATCGAGTCGGTGAACGCCCGTATCCGCCGGGCGGTCAAGGCCCGCGGACACTTCCCCAACGAGCAGGCCGCCCTGAAATGCGTCTACATGGCGATCATGTCCCTCGACCCCACCGGCAAGGGACAGGCCCGCTGGACCATGCGCTGGAAGACCGCGCTGAACGCCTTCGACATCACCTTCGACGGACGCCTCTCCGTAGCCCGTCAGTAACTCCAACAACCCGAGTTACACCGCTCGTTTGACAGACCCGCTACTGGCTGGCGGGCGGTCGAGTACCCGGACGACGCCCCCCGTCCGGTCCAGAGGGAGGCTGTGGCGAACGGCAAGCGTCGCCCTGTGAAGGCGCCCGGTGAGCTGGGCGAGTTGATCGACGCAATGCTCAGCCACGCTCCGGAGGACCGGCCCACCGTCTACGAAGTGGGCAAGGCACTGAGCTGACTCCCGAACAACAAAAGCCGGACCACCCTCAGCCTGGACAGCGTTCCGGGTGGTCCGGCGCGGAATCCCTGATCAGGACCCCGGCGCCGATGGTACCGGGGCTGTTGGCGTGCTCGGATTCGGGCGCTGCCACAAACCCCGCCTCATGTTGTCGAATTGAAGAAGGGTTCTGACCTGAGCCACCGAAAGCCAGCCACGGCGGCGGGTGCGCCGAACGATCACCCGTCACGTGTGTTTCCAGCAACCCCGTACCGGCCCCAGCCACGCTGCTTCCATACGTCACGGCCTGCGCCCCGCTCCGGCCTGGGCGTTGCCGACGTGGCTTGTCCACTGGGCTCGGGCTGCGGCTCTGTGGGGCATGTGGCATGGAGCGGTGGACCGTTGGGCGGCGTGGTCTCGCTTGGTGGGTGTCGGCCTGGTCCTGGTGCTCGGAGTGGTTGGGTTGCCCGCCGGTCTGGCTGTCCGCCCCGGCGATGTTGCGCGACGAGCGGGTGGGGGCCGCCGGAGCGGTGGCGGAGACATGGAGCGGCGGCGGCCCATGGCCGCCAGCGCGCGCGGCCCGCCGTAGGCGGGCCGCCTTGATCCAGTAAAGAAACTCTGGACAGCTCCGCTGCCGCTGGCTCCCGGCCGCTCGGACGCAGCGCTCGGCCCGTCGCGTCGCCCTGCCTGCCGAGTGCGTCACCGCGCTCAGTCCCCAGCGCGCCCAGCAGATCGCCGACCGGAAGGGAGCGGGCAGTAACTGGAAGGGGACGGCCAGGGCCTGATCTTCACCACACGGAACGGAACCCCGATCGAGCCGCGCAACCTGAACCGCTCCTTCGAGGCGCTGTGCATCCGCGCCGGCATCCGCAAGGTCCGCTTCCACGACCTGCGCCACACCTGCGCGTCCCTCCTCCACGAGCAGGGCGCCGATGCCCGCATGATCATGGAAGTCCTGGGCCACAGCTCGATCCGAGTGACCATGGACATCTATACCTTCGTACGGCTCGACTCCCAGCGTTCCGCCTTCGACCGCGTCGGGAAAGCCCTGAGGGGGACGGCAACGATCCGGACGATGACGACGGCCCGGCCAGTGTCCCTGTAGCCGTCTAAAGCCGCTTCAGGCTCCGGTCCAGGATCGCCCGGAGCCGATCCACGTCCGCAGGGTTCTGGGCGCCCCGCTTGGGCAGTACCGCGACTCCGGCCGCGCGGTCGCCGCCCAGCAGCACGAAGAGCCCGGGCGTCTCCAGATACTCCCGGAAGACAGTCCAGTCCACGGTGAAGGACACCCGCTCACCGGTACTGACCGCGCCACGGTCGTCGGCCACCATTCGGCACTGCCCGTAGGGCTCCACGACGCTGAACATCCGGCGGGCCATGGTGCGCAGCCCTCGTACGGTGCCCCAGGATGCAACTGCCATGGAGAGCACCAGCGAGATGATCAACACGGGCAGCGGGGCATCCCGGAGGACCGAGAAGACGACCACGGCGGTTGCCGCCACCAGCGGCGCCATGAGCGCCTGGACCCGGCCCGCTGGTGACCTACGGGCTCGCCCGCGGAGCGCCTCCTCGAAGTCCGCAGCCGTCGGCTGGTAAACGAACTCGACGGCCGTACCGCTCTCCGTGTCCTGATGTGAGGATTCCCCGCCCCTGGTGTCCATGAGCCGGGATCCTAGCGAGGGGCGGGCCCGGCGAAGCAGGGCCGCCGAGCCAGGATCACTGGACACCCTTGAATCCACTCTTGAAGTGGTTGCCGTCAAACACTGCCGTCAACGCAAAAGCCAGAGGCCCTGTGGATCACTCCACAGGGCCTCTGGTCTGCTGTGCACTCGGCAGGATTCGAACCTGCAACCTTCTGATCCGTAGTCAGATGCTCTATCCGTTAAGCTACGAGTGCTTGTTTTGTTTTCTGCTGCTCGCGGTTCTTTCGGCCCGCTCGCGGCGACAGGAAGAACATTACATGACTGCCGTCGCCATGTGAAATCCGTTTGCCGCACCCCTTGTGACCTGCAAAAACGGCATCTGGGGACGACGAAGCCCCGGTCCGTTGGACCGGGGCTTCGGTGATCAAGCGCGGAGGCGGAGGGATTTGAACCCTCGATGGGATGTAAGTCCCAAACCGCATTAGCAGTGCGGCGCCATAGACCGGACTAGGCGACGCCTCCAGCACAACCTCTCGCGCCAGCGCGAGTGGTGCGTGCAGATGATGTCACAGCCGAGTGGGCTGTCACCAATCGGCTCCCACGGTACTAGGCGGAGAGGCCGCAGGGCAAAGCCGTATGCACGTCGGAGGGGGTTCGGCTCCGGAACGTGAGGAACGGGGGCGAGCCGGCGCGGTCCCGCAACCGCGTGGGCGCCCCGCCGTTAGTCAGGGCATGTCGCAGACCGTCTCCGCATCCCCCCGCCCGGCCGCCCTCGGCCGGCTTCTCCTCGGGGCCGCCGCCTCCCTCGCCGCGGCCACCGTCGGCACCCTGCTGCCGGCGGCCCCGGCCGCGTACGCCGACGTGCCCTCGCGCCCTGTGCCGCCGCACCCCCTCCCCCCGCGCGCCATCCCCCCGCGCGCCCTGCTGCCCGCGCCCCAGCCCGGCGACCGGCTGACCGTCACCGTGCGCGAGGCGGGGCGCTGGGCGGACGGGCGGTTCGAGCTGCGATGCCATCCCGACGGCGGGGACCACCCGGACGTACGGGACGCCTGCGGGCGGCTCGACCGGCGGACCATCTGGGGAAAGGACCCCTTCGCCCCGGTGGCGCCCGGCAGCATGTGCACGATGAAGTACGGCGGTCCGGCCACCGCGCATGTCACCGGGACCTGGGCCGGGCGCCGCGTCGACGCCCGGTTCGACCGGGGGAACGGCTGCGAGATCGCCCGCTGGGACGCGTTGGTGCCCCTGCTGCCCGACCTCGGCTCATAGGGCCGGCTCATCGGCGCGACCGCGCCCGCCGCGCCCGTACAGGTGTCCCGCCTGTCCTCGTACGCGTGCCGCGCGCGTAGGGCTTCGGACGAAACGCACGGTCACAGCGTCTCCGTGATTTCGGTGTGCGACCTCCCTCTCATCCGGCGTCGCGAGCGCAACCACTGCCCGTAGACTCCCTCGCGTGACACGCTGCGGGCCGGTTGGCAAGATGGCCCCCGCGGTCGGCAAGGTGCGGTAACAGGGAGGAAGCGTCTCGTGAGCAGCAGGCCATCCCGAGGCGCTGCTCGCCTCGCAGCCATACTGGACGCGCTCCCCGACGCGTTGGTGCTGGTCAACGCCAATGGGACCGTCGTCAACGCCAACACGATCGCGCTCGAGGCCTTCGAGGCGCCGGGCACCGCCCTGGTCGGGCGCGGGTTGCTCGATCTGCTGCCCGAGTTCGACTCACGGCTCATCCCGGGCTCGATGCGACGGCCCGACACCATGGACCCGACCGGGCGGACGAAGCCGACCCGCATGATCGCGCGCCGTACCGACGGCAGTGAGTTCCCGGTCGAGGTCACGAGCGCGAATCTGGAGAACGGGCAGCAGGCGTACGACGGTTACGGCTCCGCCAATGACGAGCTGCTCATGCTGGTCGTACGCGATCTGTCGGGCACCATCGACACCGAGGCCGAACTCGCGCGTTCGCAACGGCAGACCGAGATGATCCTTCGGGCCGCCGCCGAGGGAGTGGTGGGGACCGACACCGACGGGCGGATCGTTCTCGTCAATCCGGCCGCCGCTCAGATACTGGGCTATCGGGCCAGTGATCTCGGCGGACGGGAGCTGCACACCCTCGTTCTGCACTCGCGTGACGACGGCTCTCCCTTCCCGTACGCCGAGTCGCCGCTGGCGGACACCCTGCGGTCCGGGCGCAAGCACCGGGTGCGCGGGCAGGTGCTGTGGTCGAAGGGCGGCGACAAGGTCTCGGTCGATCTGACGACCGCGCCCGTGCGCGACGGGGACCAGCTCGTCGGCGCCGTGATGACGTTCACGGACCGGCGGCCGTACGACAAGCTCGCCGAGGAGAAGGACGCCGAGGCCGAGGCGTACGCCGAGGCGATGGAGCGGCTCGTCAAGGAGCACGCCGAGCAACTGGAGAAGGCGCGTGAGGAGCACACCGCCGAACTGAGCGAGCTGGCCGAGCAGCACGCCGAGGAACTCGCCGCCGGGGACGAGCGGTACGCGGCGCTCGGGGAGCGGGAGAAGGACCGGTACGAGGCGCTGGCGGCGCGGCACGAGCAGCTGCTCGCCGTGCTGGGCACCTCCCTGCGCGGCCCGCTGGACCAGCTCCGCAGCGAGCTGGGCACCCTCGCCGCCGACGACGCCGGGCAGCTGTGGCCCGAGGCCAACCAGGTGCTCCACCACCTCACCGCCGGGTACTCGCGCATCACGACGCTGATCGACAACGTGCTGGGTTACCAGCGGATCGACGCCGGTGAGGAGGGCCTCGTCCGTACGGCCGTCATGCTCGACGCGGTCGTCGCGGCCGGTGTCGACGGGGCCGTGGAGCTGATCGGGCCGGGGCGGATCCAGTTCGCCGTGCACGCCCCGCCCATCGAGGCCGAGGTGGACCAGACCCGGCTCGCGACCGCGCTCGCGCATCTCATCGCGGATGTCGCGGGGGTCGACGCGACGGGCAACTCCCCCATGTCCGCCGGTGGCTACATGGACAACACCGTCGTCGTGGCGGCCGCGCAGCGCGGTGAGGTCGTGCGGATCGAGGTGCGCGGGCCGTACGCCGGGGGAGACCCGGTGCATCAGCCGATCGTCCAGGGGATCGTGCGGGCGCACGGCGGTGTGCTCCAGACCCATGAAGTGCCCGGGATGAGCGGCAGCGCGTATGTGCTGGAGGTGCCGCTCGGCGGTGGCGCCGGGGCGGTGCCCGCGGCCCAGATCGAGGTTGCCCAGAGTGGCGGGGGTTCGGATGCGGCCACCGGTGCGGAGGGCGCTGGCGGGGCCGAGGTCGCGCTGCCCGAGCAGGCCTCCGGTGGGCGGCGGCGGGCCCGGCGGTCGTCGGTGGACGCGTTCCTGGAGAGCGAGGACGGCCCCGGTCCCGAGGCGGAGGCCGCGCCCGCGCCCACCGGGCGGCGCAGGCGGCGGGCCGAGGAGTCGGGCGCCGTTGACGCGCCGGTTCCGGTGCAGGCCGGGGGTGGCGAGGGCGACGGAGGCACTGGGCGGCGGCGTGGGCTGCCGGCCACGGGCGACGACGGTTCCGGCGAGGCGGTGGCCGAGGGCGCGGTGGTCACGGCGGCCGAGCATGCCGCGGGGGCCGCCGCCAACGCCACCGGGCTGGGCGGGACGGTACCGCCGCAGGGCGTGCCCGTGCCTCCGCCGGGCGGACGACGCGCCCGCCGTCCGGAGTCCGAACAGCACATCCCGAACGCCCTGCCGCCGGCGCTCCCCGCGGCTCCGGCGAGCGGTGCGGACGGTTCCGCCGCAGCTTCCGCTTCCTCCGGCGACACCGATTCCTCTCAGCCGACCGGGCGACGTCGCCGTGCGCTGGCCAACGCGGAGGAGCGCGCCGCCGCGCCCGCGCAGGGCCCTCGCCCCGTGTTCGCACTGCCGCCGGCCGAGGCGGACCGGGGTCCCGACTACGCCGAGGCCGGCGGCACCGGGCTCGGACCCGTGCCGGTGCCTGCCGCCATGCCCGCGCCCGCTCCTCTGCCGGCTGCTGTTCCCGGTCCGGTTCCGGTTTCCGGTCCGGTTCCGGTTTCCGGTCCGGTTCCGGTTCCCGGTCCGGTTCCGGTTCCCGGTCCGGTTCCGGTTTCCGGTCCGGTTCCGGTTCCCGGTCCGGTTCCGGTTCCCGGTCCGGTTCCGGTTCCCGGTCCGGCTCCTGTTCCCGGTCCGGTTCCGGCCGCCATGCCTGCTCCCGCGCCCGCGGCCCTGCCCGCGCAGCAGGATTCGTACGACGATGACGGCGGCCAGGGTGCGGTCGCGGCCGCAGTGCCGGGCGCCCAGGCCGTCGCCGGCGGGCCCGGTGCGGGTCAAGTGCCGGTGGTGCCGGGTGCGGGTCAGGCACCGGTGGTGCCGGGTGCGCCGGACGGTGGCGTGGACGACGGTCGCCATGACGCCGCGCTGCACGACCCGTCCGCCGACCACACCCCGCCGCAGCCTCACCCGGTGCCTACGCCCACGGGCCGCCGCCGGGCCGCGCGCCCCGCGCCGGCTCCGCAGCAGGGGGACTCCACCGCGACCGCTACCGCCACTGTGGCGCCCGCGCAGGGCGTTCCGCCGCAGGGTGGCCCGGCCCAGGCCGTGGCTCAGCAGGGTGTTCCTACTCAGGGGGTACAGGCTCAGGGGGTACAGACTCAGGGGGTACCGGCTCAGGGCGTTCCGGGCCAGGGCATTGCGGGCCAGAGCGTTGCGGCGGGTGCCCAGCCGGTTCCCGCGCAAGGTGTTCAGGGGGCCGTACAGCAGCCTGTGCCCGCGCATGGCGTCCCGGCGGCGGTCGCTGCCGCGCAGCCCGTCGTCGGTCAGGCCGTCCCCGGGCAGCCCGTTCCAGCACAAGGCGTCCCCGGACAACCCGTTCCGGCACAAGGCGTCCCCGGGCAGCCCGTGCCCGCGCAGGGCGTTCCGGGCACCCCTCAGCCGGTACCACCCCAGCCGGTGCCCGCCCAACCCGTGCCCGCCCAACCCGTGCCCGCCCAGGCTGCCGCCCCCGTCGCCAACGCCCGCCCGGTCCCCGCGGCCGGTGTCCCCGCGCAGGCCACGTCTCCCGGCTCGGCACAGCCTGCCCCTCAGCCCGCTCCTCAGCCCCCGCTTCAGGCCCAACCCCAGCCGCAGCCCTGGCCGGACGCGCAGGACAGCTCTGGCGCGGGCATCCCGGTAGCGGCCGCACCCGCCGCCGTACCGGCCGAGCAGCCCGCACAGGCGGGGCAGGCTCCACAGCCGACGCCCGCTTCGGGCACCCCGTTGCCGCCGGAGCAGACCGTGCAGCAACCGCGTGCCGCGCAGCCGCTGCCCGCCGAGACGGCCCCTCCGGTCGCCCCTGCCGCGCCTGCCGCCACCGCCCAGCCCGTCGCGGCGGCCCAGCCCGTCGCCGCACCCCTCGACCCCAACTCGACCCACGGTCGGGCGATCAGCGTGCGGACCCTCGGCCAGGGCGTACCGTTCGCCCGTCAGGCCGCCCCCCAGGCACAGGTCCAGGCGCAGGCACAGTCCACCGCCACCCCCGCGCCTCACCAGCCCGGCGGTTCCGGTCGGCGCCGCAAGCTCGGGACGCCTCCCGAGCCCACCGCCGAGCGCCCGGAGACGGCGGCCCGCCCGCACCCGCAGCCCGGGCAGGTCCACGCCACCGGCCAGATCCCGCTCCCGGCCCAGGCACAGCCGCAGGTCGCCCAGCCATCCCTGGCCGGGCAGGGCCCGCTCACACCGCAGGCAGCACAGGCAGCACAGGCGGCACAGGCAGCGCAACCGGCGCAGACCACCCCCCAGGTAGCCCAGCCCTCCCTCGCCGGACAGGTCCCCCTCCCGCCGCAGCCGTCCCTCGCCGGGCAGTCGCGGCTGGTGGGTGGTACCGACGGGGCCGGGCGGTCGTACGCCATAGGGGCCCCGGACGAGAACGCCGCCGAGGGGCCCGAGCCGCTCGACGGGCCCGGTGGCGCCGTGGAGATCCCCGACCGGCCCCAGCCACAGCCGATGGACGACGAGTTGCCGCCGGAGCCGCTGGACAACCCACGTCGGCTGCTGGTGTGGCCCGCGCCGGACATGACGACCCACCAGGCGCTGAGCGAGCGCGGCTACCGGCCGGTCATCGTGAACTCCCGCGAGGACGTCGACGCCCAGGTCTCCGCATACCCGGCCGCGCTCTTCGTCGACCCGCTCACCGGCCCGATCACGCGGACGGCCCTGCAGTCGCTGCGGCAGGCCGCCGTGGCCGCCGAGGTGCCCGTCCTCGTCACGGCCGGACTCGGCCAGGCGACGCGCGAGGCGGCGTACGGTGCCGACCCGGCCATCCTGCTGAAGGCGCTCGCGCCGCGGGACTCCGAGCAGCACCCGCCGCGCGTCCTGCTGATCGAGGAGCACGCGGAGATCGCACTCGCGCTTACCTCGACGCTGGAGCGGCGCGGGATGCAGGTCGCGCGAGCCGCGTCCGACCCGGACGCCGTCACGCTCGCCTCTCAGATGCGGCCCAACCTCGTGGTGATGGACCTGATGCAGGTGCACCGCCACCAGGCCGGGATCATCGACTGGCTGCGTGCGAACGGCCAGTTGACCCGCACACCGCTCGTCGTCTACACCGCCGCCGTCGATCAGACCGAACTCCCGCGCCTGGCCTCGGGCGAGACGGTCCTGTTCCTCGCGGAACGTTCGACGAGCCCGGACGTGCAGACCCGGATCGTGGACCTGCTGGCCCGCATCGGCACGAACTGAGCCGACCCCGCACATGGCTTCCGGCACATGACTCGGGGCACATGACTCGGGGCACTGTTTCACGTGAAACAGTGCCCCGAGTCGCGTAGCTCGACGACGCCCTAGATCTGCGTCACGTCCAACGCGCCCTCCGCGTACTGCCTGCGCAGCACCTTCTTGTCGAACTTGCCCACGCTCGTCTTCGGTACGGACTCGATGATCGTCCAGCGCTCGGGCAGCTGCCACTTGGCGATGTGGCCCTCTTCAGCGAGGAAGGCGCGCAGGGCGGCGAAGTCGGTCGAGGCGCCCTCCTTCAACACGACGGTGGCGAGCGGGCGTTCGCCCCACTTGTCGTCCGGTACGGCGACGACGGCGGCCTCGGCGACGTCCGGGTGGGCCATCAGGGCGTTCTCCAGCTCCACGGAGGAGATCCACTCCCCGCCGGACTTGATGACGTCCTTGGCGCGGTCGGTGAGAGTCAGGTAGCCGTCGGGGCTGATCGTGCCGACGTCGCCGGTTTTCAGCCAGCCGTCCTCGCTGAACTTGTCGGCGGGCCGGACGGGTTCCGCGCCCTGGCCGCTGTAGTACGAGCCCGCGATCCAGGGGCCGCGGACCTCCAGCTCACCGGCGGACTCGCCGTCCCAGGGGAGGCGTTCGCCGGCGGGGCCGGTGAGACGGGCCTCGACAGAGGCGGGGAAGCGGCCCTGGGTGATCCGGTACGCGAACTCCTCGTCCGTGTCGGCCTCCACATGGGCCGGGGGCCGGGCGATCGTGCCGAGCGGGGACGTCTCCGTCATGCCCCAGGCGTGGCAGACACGCATGCCCAGATTGTCGAAGGCCTGCATGAGGGAGGGCGGGCAGGCCGCGCCGCCGATGGTGACCTGGGTGAGCGAGCTGACGTCACGCGGGCGGGCGGTCAGCTCGGCGAGCAGTCCCTGCCAGATGGTGGGAACCGCGGCGGCGTGCGTCGGCTTCAGCGTCTCGATCATCTCGGCGAGCGGCCCGGGCTGCAGGAACCGGTCCGGCATCAGCATGTTGATGCCGGTCATGAAGGTCGCGTGCGGCACGCCCCAGGCGTTGACGTGGAACTGCGGGACGACGACGAGTGAGAGGTCCTTGTCCGTGAGCCCCATGGACTGGGCCATGTTGATCTGCATGGAGTGCAGGTAGATCGAGCGGTGGGAGTAGACGACGCCCTTGGGGTCGCCGGTGGTGCCGGAGGTGTAACACATGGCCGCGGCCGAGCGCTCGTCCAGCTCGGGCCAGTCGTACGTGGTCGGCTTGCCGGCGATCAGGTCCTCGTACTCGTGCACCTGGACGCTCGCCCCGGCCAGCAGCGAGCGGTCGCCCGGCCCGGCGACGACGACGTGCTCGACCGGCTTGAGGTGCGGGAGCAGCGGCGCGAGGAGGGGGAGCAGCGAACCGTTGGCGATGATCACCCGGTCGGACGCGTGGTTGACGATCCAGGCGAGCTGCTCGGGGGGCAGCCGCAGGTTCAGGGTGTGGAGGACGGCACCCATGGAGGGGATCGCGAAGTACGCCTCGACGTGCTCGGCGTTGTTCCACATCAGGGTCGCGACGCGCTCGTCGCCTTCGACGCCGAGGTCCTCGCGCAGGGCGTGCGCCAGCTGGGCGGTACGGGCGCCGATCTCGGCGTAGGAGCGGCGTTCCGGCTCGCCCTCGCCGGTCCAGGTGATCACCTGCGACGTCCCGTGGATCACCTGTCCGTGGGTCAGGATCCTGGAGATCAACAGCGGTACGTCCTGCATGGTGCTCAGCACGGCGTCCTCCCGGGGCGGCTCTGCCTACGCGGTGGTAACGGTCGCGCTGATTCTGCTCACATACCGATCGGTATGTCACTAGGGGGCGACATGATCGATCAGAGGGAACCTACGAGCGGGCCGTCCGCGCGGAGCCGCACGACAGGCCAACGAGCGAGCTACCGCACAGGTTCCAGCTCAGGGTCCTCGCGCAACTTGCCCAGGGCACGGGACACCGCCGACTTCACCGTGCCGACCGACACTCCGAGCACCTCGGCCGTCTGCACCTCGCTCAGGTCCTCGTAGTACCTGAGGACGACCATCGCCCGCTGGCGCGCCGGCAGCTTCATGATCGCCCGCCACATCGCGTCATGCAGCGCCTGCTGCTCGGCCGGGTCGCTCCCGCCCGGCACGGGCTCCGGCTCGGGCATCTCGTCGCACGCGAACTCGTCCACCTTGCGCTTGCGCCACTGGGACGTCCGGGTGTTGAGCAGGGCACGCCGTACATAGCCGTCGAGCGCCCGGTGGTCCTCGATGCGGTCCCAGGCGACGTACGTCTTGGCCAGCGCGGTCTGCAGCAGGTCCTCGGCGTCGCTCGGGTTCGCGGTCAGCGACCGGGCGGTCCGCAGCAGCACCGGCTGGCGTGCCTTCACATAGGCCGAGAACGACGGGTACGACGGATACGACGCGCGCGTCAGGTTCGTCAGCGTCGGCAGAGCCGACCGGGTCGGACGGGGCGGACCGGGCGGACGGATCCGTGTCGCCGGTGCAGCGGCGTCCGAAGCGCTGGTGCAGACGGGTGTGGTCATGGCTCCACGCTAGAAGTGGCGCCCGGCCCGGCGGATCGGCCGCAGGTCCCGAAGCCTGATCCCCCTCAGGTTGTAGAGGTGGGGCAGGCCCCACCTACTGGAGGTGGAGGAACTGCCCTTATCTACTGAGGGTGTACCCCTGAGAGGGACCTGCCCACGTCGTACACGGGCTCACCGCACTGGCCCGGGATCACCGGTAACCGGTTTAATCGGTTACCGGTGACACCCGGTACCGTCCGCCCCCAGCAGCAACCCCGAGGTCGGCACGCCCGTGCCCGCCGTGACGAGTACGCGCTCGGCCCCCGCGACCTGGTTCACGGAGGTCCCCCGCAACTGCCGTACCGCCTCCGCGATGCCGTTCATCCCGTGCAGATACGCCTCCCCGAGCTGCCCGCCGTGGGTGTTGAGCGGCAGCCGTTCCTCCGCGACGAAGCCGGCGGCCTCGCCCGGCCCGCAGAACCCGAACTCCTCCAGCTGCATCAGCACGAACGGCGTGAAGTGGTCGTAGAGGATGCCCACGTCGATGTCGCCGGGGCCGAGCCCCGAGGTCCGCCACAACTGGCGGGCGACGACGCCCATCTCCGGCAGCCCCGTCAGGTCACCCCCGTAGAACCCGGTCATCTGCTCCTGACCCCGGCTCGCGCCCTGGGCGGCGGCCACGACCACGGCGGGCGGATGCGGCAGCTCCCGGGCCCGCTCGACCGAGGTCACGACGATCGCCTGACCGCCGTCCGTCTCCTGGCAGCAGTCCAGCAGCCGCAACGGCTCGACGATCCAGCGTGAGGCCGCGTGTTCGGCGAGGGTGATGGGGCGTCCGTGGAAGTACGCCGCCGGGTTCGTCGCCGCGTACTTGCGGTCCACGACGGCCACGTGTCCGAACGCCTCCGGGGTCAGGCCGTACGCGTGCAGATACCGCTGGGCCGCCATGGCGACCCACGAGGCGGGTGTGAGCAGCCCGAACGGCAGTGTCCAGCCGAGCGCCACCCCCTCCGCCGAGGGCTCACGCTGCCGAACCCCGGCGCCGAACCGCCGCCCCGACCGCTCGTTGAACGCCCGATAGCAGACCACGACCTCGGCCACGCCCGCCGCGATCGCGAGCGCGGCCTGCTGCACGGTCGCGCAGGCGGCGCCCCCGCCGTAGTGGACGCGGGAGAAGAAGGACAGCTCCCCGATGCCCGCCGCCTGCGCGACCGTGATCTCCGGGCTCGTGTCCATCGTGAACGTGACCATCCCGTCCACGTCCGCCGGCGTCAGCCCCGCGTCGTCGAGCGCGGCCCGCACCGCCTGCACGGCCAGCCGCAGCTCACTGCGCCCCGAGTCCTTGGAGAAGTCGGTCGCGCCGACACCGACGACGGCAGCGCGCCCGCCGAGCCGGTCCTTCGTCCGTACGCTCACGA
Source organism: Streptomyces graminofaciens (assembly GCF_030294945.1). Taxonomy (NCBI): domain Bacteria; kingdom Bacillati; phylum Actinomycetota; class Actinomycetes; order Kitasatosporales; family Streptomycetaceae; genus Streptomyces; species Streptomyces graminofaciens. The sequence continues at coordinate 6,646,890 of NZ_AP018448.1, forward strand.
CGCACCTCCCAGGATCACCGTCACCGTGCCGGTCACATGCCTGCCGATCCCGTTCTCCCCGACGACCCGCACGACGGCCGTGTCCCCGTCCATCGCCTCGACGGTCCCCCTCAGCACCATGGTGTCGCCGGGATAGTTGGGCGCGCCGAGCCGGACGGCGACCTTGCGGAGGACGGCGTACGGCCCGAAATGATCGGTGACATACCGTCCGACCAGCCCGTTCGTGGTCAGGATGTTCATGAAGACGTCCGGCGAGCCACGCCGTACGGCCAGCTCCGGATCGTGGTGCACGTCCTGGTAGTCGCGTGAGGCGATGGCGCCGGCGACGACGAGGGTGCGGGTGATCGGGATCTCCAGCGGGGGCAGTCCGTCGCCGACTCTCACGCCACGACCTCCTCGGCGTCGTCCGATGCGCGGAAGACGGGCAACTGCAACTCGTCGTCGTACCGCACGAATTCCAGCCGTACGGGCATGCCGATCCGCACCTTGTCGTACGGCACCCCGATGACGTTGCTGACGATCCGGACGCCCTCCACCAGCTCGATCAGCCCGACGGCGTACGGGGGGTCGAAGGCCGGGAAGGGCGGGTGGTGCATGACGACGTACGAGTACACGACCCCCTCCCCGCCCGCCTCGACGGTGTCCCAGTCCGGCGAGCCGCAGGCGTTGCAGCCGGGGAGCCAGGGGAGGCGGAGGGTGGCGCAGTCGGCACAGCGCTGGATGAGGAGTCGGTGTCGGCCGACGCCCTCCCAGAACCCGGCGTTGTCGCGGTTGACGACGGGGCGGGGGCGTGGGGGCCGCTGGGACCGCTGAGGCTCGGACTCGAGCTCGGGCTCGGGCTCTTTTCTCTTCCGGTTGGCCGGGGCGTACTTGAGGATCCGGAAGCGATGGGTGCCGGCCGACTCGCCCCCCACCCGCACATCCATTCTCGTGGTCACGAAGTACCCGGTGCCGAGCCTGGTGGTCTTGCGTCCCGACACCGACTCGATGACCGAGTCGAAGGTGATCTCGTCCCCGGGGCGCAGCGCCCGCAGATACTCCTGCTCGCAGTCGGTGGCGACGACGGAGGTGTACCCGGCGTCGTCGAGCGCCCCCAGCAGCTCGTCGTACGCCTCCGAGCGCCCCTCGTGCCCGCTCAGACCGCCCATGGTCCACACCTGGAGCATGGTGGGCGGAGCGATGGCGTCCGGTCCGGTGTACGCCGGGTTGGTGTCGCCCATGGCCTCGCACCAGTGGCGGATCATGGGCGCGTTGACGGGGTCCTTGCCGTGGCCGTCGAGCACGGCGGGCCGGCCTTCGTACGCCTTGAGTCGTGCGGAGAGATCGTCGAGCCGTACGGAGAGATCGTCGCTCACCGGGGCCTCCCTTTCTGACTACCCGTCAGATTGAAGGAACCGGCGGCGGAACTGTCAAGGTCGCGCGAGGAGGCGTGACGGGCGGCGAGGTCGCCCGAGCTGAGAGATCGGGCTCGGCAACCCCAAGCCCGGCGAAGGAGGAAGCGTTCCGTCATACCGTCGATCGATCCGCACAACAGACCTGGAACCGCAAAACAGCGGCCGAGCCCCCTTCCCCTTATCGAACATCTGAACGAACATAGAACCATGGCCACCACGGATCGGCAGGCCACGACGCTGGCCCTGGCACACGCCCTCTCCGCCGCCGAGCGCGGACTGGCGGTGATCCCCCTGTCCCGTTCGAAGCTCCCGGCCCTCCGCTCGCCCCACCGGGACGACCCGTCACCCCCTCCCTGTCACGGCGAGTGCGGCCGCTTCGGGCACGGGGTGTACGACGCCTCCACCGACCCGCACCGCATCCGCGAACTCTTCGCCGCGGCCCCCTGGGCGACCGGCTACGGCATCGCCTGTGGTGTGCGCCCCCATCACCTGATCGGGGTGGACCTGGACACCAAGTCGGGCACGGACTCCTCGACCGCCCTGCGCGAACTCGCCCTACGCCACCTCTTCACGATCCCGGACACGGTCGTGATCCTGACCCCCAGCGGCGGCCGCCACCTCTGGCTCACCGGCCCACCCGACGCCGTCGTCCCCAACTCCGCGAGCCGCCTGGCCCCCGGCATCGACATCCGCGGCGCCGGCGGCTACCTGGTCGGCCCCGGCTCCCGCACGGACCAGGGCGTCTACGGCACGGCACCGGGGACGGCCCACCTGACACCGGCGCCATGCCCACCGGAGCTGCTCCGCCTCCTGCTGCCACCCCGCCACGCCTCACCCCGGCGCCCTCTCCACGACGCCGGTCACGACCACGACCACGGCCACGGCTTGGTGCACTTCGTCCGCACGGCCCACGAGGGCCAACGCAACACCCGCCTCTTCTGGGCAGCCTGCCGGGCCTACGAGAACGGCCTGGGCGAGGAACTGTCCCCCGCCCTGATCGAAGCCGCACTCCACACGGGCCTCACAGAACGGGAGGCGAGATCGACGGTCGCTTCGGCGTCACGGATGTCGGGGCGGCGGGAACAGGGCCACAAGCTCTGGGGAGCGCCTAAGCTCCCGCCGTGAACGACACCGCTGACGACGTCCGGATCAGACCGGGCACCCTCGCTGACGCACCGGCCATCCTGCACATGCTCGACGCGGCGGTGGTCTGGATGAACGACCGGGGCAACACCGAGCAATGGGGCACGACGCCGTACTCGAAGAAGCCCGGCGGGGTGGCGCGGGTCGAGCGGTACATGACCGAGAACTCTCCCTACATCGCGGAGTCGGACGGCACCCCTGTCGGAGCCCTGGTGCTGGACTCCGGCCCCAGCCCGCAGCTGCCGATCGCACCGGCCGAGGAGCCCGAGCGGTACGTCCGACTGCTGATCTCCGACCGCCGGTACGCCGGCCTGGGCATCGGAGCGGCCCTGCTGTCCCACGCGGTGGCGGAGACCCGGCGGGCCGGCGTACGACTCCTGCGCGTCGACTGCTGGGCGGGCGGCGGGGGCGAACTGGTCGCGTTCTACGAGCGCAACGGCTTCACTGCCACCGACAGTTTCCTGTCCGGGGCCTGGCCGGGACAGGTGCTGGCCAGGCGGGTCGACTGAGGGCGCGAGCAGGGTGAGAGCCGCACGGGCAGGGTGACGGGCGCGATGGGCCGGACCGACCCTGCAGCCATCCGGCTCTCTGGACCTACGACAGCGGCCCGCCACCGAGCCCGTCCGTCTGACGCCGCGGGGCGAGAAGGTCATCGGCCCCGTCCAGCCCTGTCCATTGCGGCCCCAGGCAGCAACAACCACTTGTGCGGCCCGCCCACAAGGGCCGGCCCGCACCGCCCACCCTCCCGCGGCACGTTTCCTGCCATACGTCCCCGGAGAGGGATGACGACGTGGACGCAGACGCGACGGATGACGAACTGGAGCGGGAAGAGCGCCGAGCACTGTTCGCGGAGGTGCACGCGGAGCGGGACCGGCTGTTGCCACTGCGCGCGGAGGCGACCCGGACCACGATCGAACTGATGCGCACGAACACAGGCCGAACCGACGAGCCCGACCTCGTGCCGTACCTCAACCTGACCTACCTGCTGACGATCAAGCGCGCCTACGGCGACGACCAGTTGATGGCCTTCGCCCTGTCCCTCGCGAACTGGGCGGTCGCGTCCATCGACGAACTCGCGAAACTCACCGGCCGCACGGCACAACAGATCGTGGACCGCTACGAGACCGAGATCATGGCGGCCAGGGAAGCCTCCGACGAGGACTGAGCCGACCTTTGGTTCCGGCCCGGTCGCCACGAACCCACCGGCCGCAAGGTCGATACGACTCTGGATGCGGCCTCGTGCATCCTGGCGTTCGACTTCGGCGAGTGATCCCGCGCGAGTGGTGAGTGGTGGTTTGAGGCAGTAGTGGCGCCTGCGAGCCGATCTGGCCACTGAAGTGCGACTTTGCCGAATAAGGCCGAAAGGCGCCCTGTTTGAATGGTGTACCGGGCACTCACACTCAAAAAATGGCGGTTCTCCACAGTGTCAGCCGGCCTGAGTGCCTGTTGTGCTCCTCGAACGGGCCCGACGTTCGTGAGCGCGGACGGATCATTCCCCTGTCATCCGAACTCTGCGACAGGTGCTGGAACAAGGTCGCCAACGATCTTGCCCTGAGCGAGGGCGCCACAGCGGCACCGGAGCCCGAGTTCGACCCGGACGACGTGCAATGGGTCGAGCCCCGTACATGCCGGCACTGCGATGCGCCGGTGCGTTGCTACCCGACCAACTATGACCGTTGGGTCGAACTGGCCACGTTCGAGCTGCCTGCGAAGAAGGTCCCTCCGCGCCACCGTTGGCGTTTGATGCGCCCGAGGGCAGCGAACACCCCGATCTCTGTGGCGACAGTGGCCATCAGGATCGGCGCCATCGATCCCACACCCGGAGAGCCCGTCATTCCCGCTCATGAGTTCGTGTGTCTCATGCATGAAGCATGACCGTGCCCGCCCATGCCCGATCGGCCGGCGGCCGACGGGGAACCGCGGTCGCTCACGGGGGTGCGGACACGACGAGAGCCCCCGACCCTTTTCGCTGGCCAGAGGCTCTCACCTTACGGTGGGTGTGGGATTTGAACCCACGGTGACTCGCGCCACGACGGTTTTCAAGACCGTTCCGTCGCACGAACTCCTGCTACGGCTGACCTGTGCATTCCCCTGCTGGAGGCATCATGGATAGCCGATCCTGGCCGGAGGTTGGCCGGGAGGGGCTCAGCTACTGCTGAGCCTCCTGATCGGTGCGTGTGTGCCTCGCTGCACATCTCCCTGTCTCAGCCGTGCCGCCATGTGCTAGCCCCGAGCGGCTGCGCTGGCCTGGCAGTTGGGTGCTGCCTGTTGCTCTCGACGCGCAAGGTCTGCTGGTCAATCAGGACCCGCTGTAGCCACACAGATGGCACTATCTCTCTATGGATCTGCGTCGCGTCTCAATCGAAAGCTTTCGGGCCTTTCCGCACGCTGAATGGGATCTCCCAGCTACAGGGCTGATTCTCGTGGCTGGTGCTAACAATTCTGGAAAATCATCCCTTCTTTCATCTCTCGATGTCATCGCAGGCACGATGGGCTACGAGCCAGGTCTTGGCTATCGCAATGCTCACGCTGATTCCGAACCTACGATTACGGCAACTTTCGTCATGCCTGACGCTAGACGTAAAAGAATCCTGTCCATGCTGAATGGCGTACCGCAGCACGTACAGGAATCCGATTGGGCCTTCAAAGAAGTTGAGTTTATTTTCCGAAAGGCCCCAGACGCAGGATTCTCCGTTGCAGAAATTAGGGCCACCTGGACCACTTCGGAAAAGATTAGCGTTGCACGGATTGATCGAGAAGCTTCAGGAGAGCACACTCTCCGCTCAGTAGCTCCTAGCCAGTCTGGCACTCCTGATGGACGGATCACCCTTTCGAAACGCTGGAGTTCACATCAGAGCGATCGGACACTCGAATCACTTAGAGGACAGCTAGGAGAGGCTAATGAATTCATGCGCGAATTGGAATCATGGCGTTCCAGATATTACCACTTTAAAGCATTGAGGAGTGGTCCGCCGCGTTCAAGTAGTCTCGCCAGTGAGCCCCGTCTAGATCCTACGGGAAGTAATCTTCCTGCCGTGCTCCTAAACTTGCAGACCAACCGATCGCAAGCCATGAAAGAGCTTCGCAGTGTTATTTCGCAGATGGTGCCTGAAGTGGGCCGACTAGAGACGCCGACGCTCAACAATGTATTGGAAGTAGCATTTTCCGATCCCTTTTCTCCCGGGGTTCGACATAACCTCAAGGAGCTGGGTACGGGAGTAGAACAACTACTCCTTACCTTGGTTGTAGGGCTCACCGAAGAAACGCCGTCCACACTTGTGATAGAGGAACCTGAAACCAACCTCCACCCTGCAGCTCAGCGGGCTTTGCTGGGTCTCCTTAATTCCTGGGCAAGCGATCGACTAATCGTTGCCGCTACACACAGCCCAGTCATGCTGGACTGGGCCCCAGGAGAGAAGTCTCTTTGGCATGTAACGAGGTCGGGAGGGTCCTCCTTCCTAACGGCCGTGGAAGATGATCCAGTTGAATTGTTCCAGTCTCTAGGTGTACGAATTTCTGATGTACTGTCGGCTGACCGGTTGCTATTCGTAGAAGGCCCGTCAGATGAAGACATCCTGAGCGCATGGTTCCCCGCAGTGATGAGAAACCCGAGAATTACTGTCATCTCTGGCGGCGGTGGCGACAATGCTGGAATCGCAGATCGCTTTTCTAAGTGGTTGACGAATGTCGATCGCCTCGGACTACGCCGCGTCCTGTACTTGCGCGACAGAGATGAGCTACCACCCCAGGCGGTTGACGACCTTACGCGGAAAGGAAGTGTCTACGTCCTCGATTGTCGCGAAATTGAGAACTACCTCCTTAACGCAGAGGCAATTTCTTCGACTATTTCGCGAGATGCACAACTGAAGGTTGAGATCAATTCAGCATTGGTGCGCGAACAGATCATCCATGCTGCACAGAGCCTGCGTCAGTCAATGATTGTGAATCGAGTTGCGCGAAAAATCCCAACGGTGCGGCTCATGGATCACCAGACGAGGGGAAAGCTCGCAAAGAACGCCACTACGGCCGAGGAAATCTGGGAAGCTGTTAATGCTCGCTTGCCTGAACCTGAAGGACTGCGCAGGGAAATCGAAGAGCACTGGGAATCGGCAACTCTGGAAGTCTCGGAAATGTCTAGCGATCAGCTCATTAAATGGGCTCCGGGCGAAGAGATCCTACACGCTGTTTATCTTCACTTTCTTGGGAGGCGCTTCAAAAAACGTGTGGACGGGAAAAACTTGGCGCTGGAGATCGGCGAGCCGCCTACGGAACTAAGCGCGGTTCTGCGAAACTTCATGTCCGCGTGACGGTGTAAGAGGGAGCCAATGGGCCGCCATCAGAACCGATCCGCCGCTTCGGGCACGAGACGGCTCGTGAAGCCCTCGCCGCACAGTCGCTCGTAAGCGGCTAGAACGTCTTCGGGAACCTCTTGCTCGACCATGAACCCTTGCCGGGGGTACACCATAAGTCGCTGCTGAGCACCGACAAGCATGTCGATGACGAGACGCGCGTCCCCGATCGAGTCGACGTAGTCGGGAAGCGTCATGGGGGTGGACGCGCTCACCCACTCGATCTCGGGCCAGAGCTTCCGGGCCGTGGCGTACGCCCGGCGTTCCTCGTACGGCTTGCTGACGAGTAGGGCGGATGAGACGGGGATGCGCCGCTCTTCGAGCAATGCCCGCGAGAAGCGGATGTTCTCGCCCGTGTTCCGGGCGTTCGGCTCGACAAGGATGACGCTCGCGGGAACCCCCAGCTCCATCGCGCGGTCCCGGTAGTGCTCGGCTTCGCCACGGGGCATCCGGTCGCGGGTGGTCCGGCTGGTCGCTCCGGTGAAGAGGAGGACCGGCGCCATGCCCCGGTGGAAGAGATCTGCGGTGGCGTCGGCCACCCCGAGGTCATGGCTGCCGAGTCCAACGGCCACCGAGCATGGACGCGGCTCATGACCCATCTGCTGGAAGTCCCAGAGCCGCTGAGCATCCGCCCATGCCTGAGCCGAGATCACTCGCTCTCGCCCTCCGTTGCTGCCGAGTCGGGGACCTTGAAGTCGTACGACCACGCGAAGCGCGATGCCGCGTGGACTCCAACGGCGAACTCTACGACCGTCCCGTCCGCTGTGTACGTGGTGCGGTGCAGTTCTACCACCCACTCACCCGGCGAGAGCTGGAGCAGCTGAGCCTCTTCGGCGCTAGGCACGCGCGCGAACAGTTCCTCGCGCATGTGGTCGATCTCGTATCCGGCGTCATAGAGGACACGGAAGCCGCCGCCACGGCCGGCCGGGCCCGGGGTCGGGTCGACGATGCGTGTGCCTTCCACGTGCTCGGGTCGGTAGTAGCTGGTCAGTGTGTGGGTGGGTTGGGTTCCCTCCTTCACGAGCCGGGCGCGCGCGTAGACGTCCGCACCCTCGGGGAGCCCGTGGGCTTCGGCCACGGCCGCCGGCGCCTGCACCCGGCTCACCTTCTGGGTCTGCTCGTTCCGGCTGTACGTGCGGCCGGACGCCACGCGGTCCGCGATGAAGGCGACTTCGTCGCCGTCCCGCCACTTCGCCTTGTCGTACCGGGCAATGCCGAGCCGCTTGAGGGGCGTACGTGCGCGCACGACTGTGCCGTGCCCGCGTGACGACGTCACGAGCCCCTCGGCCTCAAGTGCCTTGTATGCCTGATGAACCGTGGACTTCGAGCCTTCCCCGGCCTCGACCAGCTCTCTGATCTGGGGCAACTGATCCCCGGGTGCCCGCTCGCCGTTCCTGATCTCCTGCGCGATCCGATCCGCCAGTTCACGCCACTTGGGTGCCACAGCCGAACTCCCTTCGATGCCTCCAAGTGAAACACAGTCCCAGGACTGTTGACAGTCCTGGGACTGTGCGCCATGGTTCTTATCAGCGCCCCGCAGTCCCAGGACAGCGAGCGCAGGAGGGCCTTCTTTGGGTTGCTCCGACAACTCCACAGCGTGATCCACCGCAGATGTGACGGCCGTGACGACACCGGCTGAGGCGAGTGGAGACCAGTCGGTCATCTCCCGTCAGGGACACGCGCCGACTCAAAAGAACGGATCTGCCCAAGGGCACGAACGCCGCGCGAAGAGACCGAGATGTGATTCCTCGGAGGAGCGGGACTGAGGCACAGATCCATATCGCGCAGTACGGGCCGTCACCTCCCGCAAAAGGTGGCCGGCGCGGCTCAGGCCCGCGCACCCGCCCCGGCATCAAGCCGTGAGGGCGCGAGATCGAATCTCGCCCGGGGCACTCCGGCCGCTGCTCTGCGGCCGTGCCGCAGGTCGTATGCGGCTTCACCCACAACGGCGAGCGGTCCCCGGGAGGCACCCCGGGGACCGCCACGGGCCGTTCCGCCCTGTGAGAGGAACACGACCCAATGAGTTCCATCGTGACTGTTCAGGACGCTGTTACCGCGTTCGCCGACTTCATGGAGCCGACGGCGGCTGAGTTGGACGCGATCGAGCAGGAGATGCCCGTCATCCTGGCGGACGTCGACCTGTTGGACGCGCAGATCATCACCCTCGACCGCACCCCGACCGAGCTGGACATCCGCCGTGTCCGCCGGGCCCGTCGCCGGGCGCTGGCCGCCCGCGTCGCGCTGCTCAACCGCGCGGCCGGCGCGAGCCTGCCCGGGGGTGCCGCGTGAGCGCCGCCGACCAGAACCTGACGGCCGCACTCGCCGAGGTGAAGGCGGAGATCGCGCGGACCGACACCAAGACCGGGCTGTTGCTGGCGTTTATCGGTGCGGTGCTGGCCGGTGCGTGGACGGTCGCCAAGGACACCCCGCTCAACCTCCCCGCCTACGTCGCGGGCGGGGTCGGCATGGTGGTGCTGGTCGCGGCGGCCGGTGTGCTGCTGCGGTCGGTGCGCCCCAACATCAAGGGGCGCCACGGCTTCCCGCTGTGGGCGACGCTCACCCCTGAGCAGATCACCGACACCGCCGCGTCCCGGGACCTCGCCACCGACATCGCGGGCCTGTCCCGGCTGGCGGTCGTGAAGTTCACCGGTCTGCGCCGTGCGGTCGATCTGACGTGCGCTGGTGGCGCGCTGCTCGTCCTCGCGGTCGTGGTCGCTGTGGTGGGGGGTGCGGCATGAGCGGGATGCTCACGCTGGACGGCATGGCCGCGCCGTTGCGGGTGCTGCGGCTTCTGGCGGTCGACTTCGGTCACCTGCCCGCGCCGAGCGTGGACCTGTCCAACGTCTACCCGGAGCGGCTGACGCTGCGCTTCCACGACGGGCTGCACGCGTTCGAGACGTGGCGCGAGGCCCTGGCCGTACCGGCCGAGGACGTGACGCACCGGGTGCAGGGGCACGGCACGACGCGCGTGCTGGAGGCGTCGGCCGTGTACGCGGGCGCTGAAATCCACCTGTACGGCTACAGCGACGGCCCCACTCCCCTCGGGGGTGCGGCATGAGGGGAAAGACCGTTCTTCCCGCCGTCGCGATGACGGCGGTGTCCATGATCCTCACCCTGGCCGTGGTGCTGATGTGGCTGGGCACGGCGATGCCGTGGCCGGTCGCGCTGGTCGTCGGTCTAGGGATCGACGGCGGATGGCTGGCCACCCTCGCCTACGAGCGCAGGTTGGCCGCGCAGGGCGACCACAACCGCACGGTGACGGGTGTCGGCTGGTCGTTCGGTCTGGTCGCCACCGGTGTTCTCGTCGCGCACGCCCTGACCGCCGAGACTTCCGTCGGCGCGTGGCTGGCCGTGGCCTGGTTGCCGCTGGCGGCCAAAGCCTTGTGGCTGGTTCACGGGCTGTGGGAGCGCACCGCGCTCACCCCGGCCGCGCTGGGTGCGATCCGGGGAATCCAGCAAGAGGCCCGCGACGAAGCGGCCGTTGCCCGCGCCCGACTGCGGGCGGAAGCGGCCACCGAGGAGACCCGGCTGACGGCCGTGACGCAGGCCGGTGCCCGCGTCGCACGCGTCCAGGCCAAGACCGCGCAGACCCTCGCCGGGGCGTGGTCCACGCTGGAGGAAGCACGCGACGGCGAGGACACCGGCAGGGCGCTGACCAGCGTGACGACCCGCGTCACACCCGACGTCACGCCCCGGTGGGAACTGCCCGTGTGGGGCCCCACCGAGACCCTTCCCGCGCTGGAGTCCGTGCCCGCGCTCACGGACGCTCAGCTTGACGCGCTGGTCGACGAGATCCGCCACAGCCAGACCCCCGCCCTGTCCTACCGCGAGATGTCCGCCCGCTTCCGCGCAGCCGGCCACTCCGCATCCGAAGTCCGCCTGCGCGCCGCATGGAAGCGGGTCGCCTGATGGTGGCCCGTGCCGCGTTCTTCGACCCGACCGGCGACCGCTACGGCATCCCCACCTACCCGTGGCGGTGCGCGCCGGACGGCTACGCCACCCGGCGCGGTCTGCGCGCGCTGGGGCTGCGTCCGGGGGGGTCAGCCGGTGGCCGCGCAGGTGATGCGCGGCCGGCACCGGCGCGGCCCCCTGGTCGCCTACCTCTACCGGGTCGACCTCGCGGTGCCGGTGCGGCCGATGACGTCGCGCAAGTGGGGCGCCCTCGCCCTGGCGATGCTCGCCCGCCGCACCTGCCCGCGCTGCCGGATCACCTACAGCTACTGCATCCCGACCTCGCTGGGCACGTGCGTGCCCTGCGCCTACCCCGACCCGCACGGGCCGGAAGGGAGCCACTGACCATGGCCAACGCCGACATCCGCCGCCTTGACCGCGAGATCAGCAAGACCATGAAGAAGTTGGAAGCCGTGCGGCGGGGTGAGTGGTGGCCGCTGACCAGCCGTGAGCGCCTGTCGATGACCCGCGCCATGGCGAGCGGCGCGCGCAGCGTCCACAAGGGCCGCAGCACCACCGGCGCCGAGGACCGCATGGACTCCATCGGTTCCGCCGTCGAGATGCGGCTGAACGCGGAGCTGACCGCCCTGCACGGCGAGCGTCAGCGCCTGATCACCGAGGCCGCCCGCGCCAAGGCCGCCAAGAAGTCGTCCGGCTGGTTCTGACCAGGCCCAACCCGCGCACGCCGGGGTGGCCGCTCTTTCCACGGACCCGACCACCCCGGCACTCCACACAACTCCCGCCCTCGAAAGGGCAGTCAGGAGCAGTCCCAGCATGTCCGAGAACGTCGTTTACCTCCGCAAGCCCACCGACACCACCAGCGCCGACGGCACGGCGCCGACCGTGCTCACCGTGGTCCCGGACGCCCCGCCGACACGGCCCGTCCCGCTGTGGGTGCGCTCGGGTCGCGCGGTGAAGTCGGCCGTCACGCACGAGTCGACCAAGGCGACGGTGCGGGCCGTGGCCCGGCACGGCGCCTACACGTTCAACGGCGGGCGGATCGTGGCCCGTCGCACGTGGGATGGGAAGACCGGGGCCCGGTACGAGCGGATGATCCGGGCGGCGGAAGCCGCGGGGAACCTGGAAGCGGCGGAGGAGTGGGAGGAGCGCCTTCAGCGCTTCCGCGCCGCCCGCCACCACCGCCGCATGGACCTCCTCCACTCCCCGGTAGAGGCCGCCAAGGGCGTGGCCGTCGGCGCCGGGATGAGCATCGGTGTCCTGGTCGGGCTCGGGGTGGTCATGGCCATCAACAACGGCGACGTCGCGGACGTGATCACCCCGCTGTCGGCCACCATCGACTTCATCGCCCTGCTCATCAGGATCGTGCAGATCGTGTGGGGCCCGGCGCTCACCATCGGCCCGTTCCTCGCCCTGCTCGCCCTGTGGGCCGTCGGCAGCAAGCAGCAGGCCGCACCCCAGTGGGCCCTTCCCGCGAACGTCCGCTCGGGCGATGGTGAGCCGATTACCCCGTCCATCGTGGTCAAGGCACTGCGCGACCTCGGTGTCCCGGCACTGCGCAACGCCATCAAGGACATGGGGGACGCCGGCGCGTCCATGCTCGGTCCGATCCGGATCGCCGGATGCGGCATCGAGGTCGACGTCACGCTCCCGTCGGGGGTGTCGACGAACGAGGTGCAGCAGCGCCGCCGGAAGCTCGCCGAGAACCTGACCCGGCACGAGCACGAAGTGTTCATCACCATCCCCGAGGCCGCCCGCACGGTCCGCCTGTGGGTGGCCGACTCGGGAGCGCTGGACGAGCCGATCGGACCGTCCCCGCTGGTCACGGACGAGACGATGACCGCCGACTACACCAAGGGGAAGGCACCGTGGGGGCAGGACCTGCGCGGCGACGCCGCCGCCCTCAGCCTCTACCAGCGCCACCTTCTGATCACCGGTCTGTCCAACCAGGGCAAGACCGTCGCCCTGCGCTCCCTCGCCCTGTGGGTCGCACTCGATCGATCGGTGCAGTTCCTCATGGGCGACCTCAAGGGCGTGGGCGACTGGAACATGTTCGACGGCCTTGCCAGCACCCTCATCCAGGGTCCGACGGATGAGCACGTGATCCAGGTGACGGAGATGGTGGAGGGGGCAGTGGAGGAGATGAACCGCCGTCTCCAGGCTCCGCCCGGCACCACCTTTCCCGCGCTGATTGTGCTGGTCGACGAGGCGCAGGTGGCGTTCATGTGCCCGGTCAAGGACGAGGACAAGCGCCCCTACGGCGGGTCGAAGTCCAACTCCCGGTACTTCATGGCCGTCCGCAAGATCCACAACCAGGGCCGTGCCGTGAACGTCCTGATGTGGCAGGGCACCCAGGACCCCACCGACCAGAACCTTCCCAAGCTGGTACGCGAGGGCGCCCACACCCGCGCATCCCTCGCCCTCGGCACCGAATCGCAGGCCCGCATGGCACTCGGGGACAAGGCCGTCGACGGCGGCGCCGCCCCCAACATGCTCCGGCCCGGACTCGACCAGGGCACCCTGGTCGTCGCCTCTTCCGGCATCGACATCCCCAAGGGCCAGTCCTCCATCACGGTCCGCACGCACTACATCGACGACGACGCGGCCGAAGCCATCACCGACCGCGCCAAGGCCCTGCGCGACGGCGTCACCACCCTGCACGTGATCAACCGGGGCGAGGACCGCGACCCGCTCGACGACATCGCCACCGTCGTCGGCGACGCGCCCCGCGTGCGAACCAAGGACGTGCTCGCGCGGCTCGCCACGCTGAACGCGGACGCCTACGGCGACTGGTCGTTCACCGACCTCAAGCGCGTCCTCGACGACGCCGGACCGGACATCGCCTACAAGTCCGACGGCGTCATGGTCGTCGCCCGCGACCGCCTTCACCGCGCCCTCGCCAACCGCGACGACGACGGTTCCACTTCCACCGTCTGACGGCAGGGAGCCGACCCCGGACGGGTCAGGGAGGCAGGGAGAACTCCCTGAACCCCTCCCTGACCCGCCTCCCTGTACCTGACCTGCATGAATGATCAGTCAGGGAGGCAGGGAGGCCCGCAGGTCAGCACCCCTGAAACCCCCTCCACACGCCCCCGGCAAGGGGGTGCCTCTGCCTCCCTGTCCTACTGCCGGAAGGGATTCCGTATGTTCCCCGAGAACGGCCACCACGCGTCCACACAACGGGCCGTGGAAGTCCATCACCCCACCCCCATCACCCCCGCCGCGATGGCGCCGCTCGTGCCCGTCCAGCCGGGCACCGTCCCGGCGGTCGCGTCCGTCGTCCTCCCGGACGGGCGGGTCGTCACCGGCTACGCCATCGACCACGCCCGCCCGGAACCGGTGGCCGCCAAGCCGGCCGTCTCCCGCGCGGCCGTGAACGTCGCCCTCGGAGGAGTCGGCTTCCTCGCCGTCTGCGGCGGACTGCTGCTCCTCACGACGTTCATCACCGCGCTCACGGCGCTGATCACTCAGCTCATCACCCTCGCCGCCGTCCTCTTCGGCGGATACGTCGCCGTGCAGATCTTCAAGGGCGGCCACGGCACGGGCGGAACCACGGTCAACATCCGCAAGGCCGTCATCAAGCGCAACCACTTCCACGGCTGACAGGGAGCCCCGAGTGTTCGAGATCCGCGTCATCTGCGACCCCACCGACACCGACACCATCGTCGCCGCGTTGGACCGTACGTTCACCACCGGCACCGTGACCGTCTGCCCCACCCGCGACCGCAAGCGCCACCGTCTCTACGTCCGCGCCGACCACCAGGCCGCCAACGCCGCGCCCTCGGAGGACTGGCCCAGCGCGGCCGACGCGTACGCCGACGCCCCCGACGCCCGCGAAGAGTTCGACTGGCTCTTGAGCGAGGCCCACGCCGGCAGGCGCAACCGGGAGTGGTGGCTGCGCCGCGCCGCCGTCGTCGACCGCCGCTCCGCCCACCTCCCGCCCGACGGCCGCATGCGCGACGAGCACGCCATGGAGCTGGCGCACTTCCTCATCGAGCTGGACGGCGCCGACGTCACGGGCGACCCGCGCGCCTACGTCCGTCGGCAGTACGCCTGCTGGACCAGGAACAACTAGCTACGCCAAGGGCGGCCCCTCCCTCTCGCCAAAGAAGCGGGGCCGCCCTTGCCCACCAGCACCCTTCAAGGAACTGGAGACACCCAGCATGACCCATGACCCCCGCCGCGCGCTGCTGCGCGCGGCACTGGACGCCGCCGAACGCCGCTGGCCCGTGATCCCGCTACGCCCCCGCAGCAAGGTCCCCGCCCTGCACGGCGAACGCCGCTGCCCCCACACCGGCGACTGCACCGACGGGCACCGCACCTTCGAGCAGCGCGCCACCCTCGACCCCGCCCGCATCGAACGGTGCTGGTCTTCGGGCCCGTACAACGTCGGCATCGCCACCGGCCCCGCCGGACTGCTGGTCGTCGACCTGGACACGCTCAAGCCCACAGACGCAGAGGGCACGCCTGACGGCGCGGCCAACTTCGCAGCGCTCTGCGAGCGCGCCGGACACGCCGTCCCCGCAACCCGCCGCATCCGGACCCCCAGCGGCGGCCAGCACCTGTACTTCACCGCCCCGGACGGCGTCCGGTTCACCAACACCACCGGCACGCTCACCCCCAAGGTCGACACCCGCGCATGGGGCGGACAGGTCGTCGCCCCCGGCAGCATCACCCCACAAGGCCCGTATACCGTCCTGGACGACCAGCCTGTTGCAAACCTGCCTGAATGGCTCCAAAAGGCTCTGGCGGCCCCTCAGAGGCGCGTCACGGCACCGATCCTGCCCATGCCCACCAGCGACACCGACCGGTACGCCGCCGCCGTCCTCAACCGCGAGGTCGCGTCCGTGGCCGCCACGGGCGAGGGCGGGCGGCAGGCCGAACTCCTGCGCGCCGTACGGGCGGTGGGCCGGTTCGTGGCGTGGGGTGACCTCGACCGCGCCACCGTGGAAGCGGCTTTTACCTGCGGGGGCGAGTCGGCGGGACTGTCGCCGGCCGAGTGCCGCGCCACCATCCGCAAGGCCCTGGACTACTCCATCCGCACCGCCTGGCCCCGGAGGACGGCATGACCACCCCCCGGCCCCACCCCGCAGGTAAAAGCACCACACCCACCCCCGACCAGCCGCACGCCGCCGAACCGGCCGACCCCGCCACCGGCCGTAGCGCGCCGACGGACGTCGCCCGCAAGGGCGCCCCTTCTGCCCTTCGTCCTGACCCGCAGACCGGAGACGGCCGCTACCCCGTCGCCTGGCTCCACATCCAAGCCCCACGCCGACGTGGAGCCGAACCCACCGCCACCTCGAAGTGCCTGTGCGGGTGGGACCGCAGCGCCGTCGGCCAACGCCGCGTGCTCGCCCTGATCGAGACGCACACCGCCCACCGCGACATCTGCCCGCTCCGCAGCAACCAGGAAGGGAGGACGGCGGCATGACGGACACCCGCACCGCTCAGAGCGAGGAACTGCCCGCACCGTCCCACCCCATGGCCGTTGCCCGCCGTCTGCTGCCCGACTGGCAGGGCGAGGACGGCAAGCTCGTGTGCCGCCGCTGGCGCGCGTCCTGGATGCGCTGGAACGGCACCTGCTGGCGCGAGGTCGACGACGACCAAGTACGCAAGGCCATGTACGAGCGCCTTGAGCACGCCGTCTACCAGGTCCCCGCCAAGGACGGCGAGACCGAGGAACGCGACTGGGCGCCGACCAAACCGAAGATCAGCAACCTGCTCGATGCCCTGGGCTCGATCGTTCTCCTGCCCACCGACACCGACACCCCCGCATGGATCGACGACCAGGGCGACACCGGACAGGACCACGGCCCCATCGTGGCCTGCCAGAACGGGTTGCTGCGCATCCGCGACCGGGCGCTCATGCCGCACACACCGGAGTTCTTCAACAACGTCTCCATCCCGTACGCCTACGACCCCAGCGCGAGCGCACCGACGTGGGACAACTTCCTCGCCCAGCTCTGGCCCGACGATCCCGACTCCGTCTCCGCTCTACAGGAG
The DNA here is from genome assembly GCF_030294945.1 of Streptomyces graminofaciens. NCBI lineage: Bacteria > Bacillati > Actinomycetota > Actinomycetes > Kitasatosporales > Streptomycetaceae > Streptomyces > Streptomyces graminofaciens. Next base: position 6,663,688 of record NZ_AP018448.1, read on the forward strand.
TGGTTCGGCTACGTCATCTCCGGCCGCACCGACCAACAGAAGATCCTTCTCATGGTCGGCCCGACCCGATCCGGGAAGGGCACCATCGCCCGCGTCCTCAAAGCGCTGGTCGGCAAGGAGAACCTCGCCGGGCCCACCCTCGCCGGACTCGGCACGAACTTCGGCCTGTCCACCCTGATCGGCAAGCCCCTGGGGGTCATCTCCGACGCCCGACTGTCCGGCAACGACAACACCCAGGTCGTCGAACGGCTCCTCACCATCTCCGGCGAGGACACCATCGACATCGACCGCAAGTACCGCCAGCCGTGGACCGGCAAGCTCCCCACCCGGCTAGTGATCCTGTCCAACGAACTGCCCCACTTCGGCGACTCCTCCGGCGTCATCGCCAACCGGTTCATCCTGCTCAACACCCGCCTGTCCTGGCTCGGCAAGGAAGATCCCACCCTCACCGACCGGCTCATCGCCGAAGTCCCCGGCATCATCAACTGGGCCCTGGAAGGACTCGCCCGACTCCAGCGCACCGGACGGATCACCGAACCGGCATCCAGCCGCGAAGCCGTCACCACCATGCGCGACACCGCGAGCCCCACCAGCGCATTCGTCCGCGAACGCTGCACCACCGGCCCCACATGCAGCGTTCCCGTGGAAGCACTGTGGGCCGTCTGGCGAGACTGGGCCGAGGACAACGGCGTCAAGCCCGGAACGAAGCAGGTATTCGGCCGCAACCTGCTCTCCGTCGTCCCCCAACTCAACCGCACCCGCCCCCGCAACGCCTACGGCCAACAGGTCGCCACGTACACCGGGATCACGCTGAACGGGTCCGAACCACATCTGCCTGAGTCGTGACTCATCGCGACTCACACCCCCACCAACCCGCCCTGAGTCGCGATGAGTCACGACTCAGAGCAATGTGCTCAGAACCCCATCACCGCGCCACCCCCGCGCTGAGGAGTGCCATGCCCCGCCCCGAGAAGCTCAAGCTCGCCGAAGTCCTCGTAGAGATCAAGATGAGCCGCGCCGCCTTCTACCGCATGCGCGCCCGTGGCAAGGCACCGAAGCTCATCAAGCTGCCGAACGGGCAGATCCGTTGCCGCCGCAGCGACCTGGACGCGTGGTGGGCCGAGAACGAGATCGCCGCCTGACCCGCTGACAGACCCGTGGGGCCCCGCCGTTCGCAGCGGGGCCCCATCTCCATGAAGGGGAACAATGCACAGCTACGACGTGCGCATTTGGAGCGTCCGGAAGCGTCCGAGCAAGTCGGCCCCGTATCAACTCCGCTGGCAGGTCGACGGGACGGAGTTTCCGGAGAAGTTCGCCACCAAGACGCTTGCCGACGCGCGCCGCGCGGAACTGCTGACCGCGGCCCGGAAGGGAGAGCCGTTCGACACCGAGACCGGTCTCCCCGTTTCGGAGCTGCGGGAACGGAACCGCACGGGTTGGTACGCCCATGCCCGCGCGCACGCCGCGCGAAAGTGGCCGACTGCCGCAGCGAAGCACCGCGCGAGCATCGCAGAGAGCCTGACCATCGCCACGATGGCGCTGTGCCCGGACGGCAAGGGACGCCCGGCAGACGAACTCTTGCGGCGTGCGCTCTACCAGTGGGGATTCAACGCCGGACGCCATGACCAGGAACCGCCAGAAGCAGAGGCCAAGGCGTTGGCGTGGGTGGCACGTAACGCGCCAGCCGTGGTCGACCTGGACAGTGCGAAGCGCGTGCGCATGGTGCTCGAAGCCTTGGCCAAACGACAGGACGGCAAGGCCGCCGCAGCGAACACGTTCCGGCGGCGCCGGGCGGTGCTGAGCAACTGCCTCCGTCTCGCTGTGGAACAAGAACTGTTGCCCGGCAACCCCCTGCACCGAGTGCACTGGGAGACTCCCAAGGCAGTGGAGGAGCTTGACGTTCGCAGCGTCGCCACACCGGCACAGGCACGGGCGCTACTTGACGCGGTCCGCGCGCAGGGGCCGCGCGGCGCCCACCTGGTCGCGTTCTACGCGTGCATCTACTACGCCGCCATGCGACCGGAGGAAGTGTCCATGCTGAGCGCTGATCAGTGCGAACTCCCCGCTGACGGCTGGGGACGGCTCATCCTCGCCGGCGCCCGGCCGCAGGTGGGTTCGGCCTGGACCGACGACGGCAAGCCGTACGAGGAACGACAGCTCAAGCATCGGGCCCGCCGCGCGGTCCGGCCCGTGCCCATCCCGCCGGTGCTGGTCGCCATCCTGCGAACCCACCTCGAAGCGTTCGGCAGCGCGACCGAGGGTCAACTGTTCAGTGCCGTACGAGGTGGGCCCGTCCGGTCGCAGGAGTACGGCGCGGTGTGGAAGGAAGCCCGCCGGAAGGCACTCACCCCCGCGCAGGTGGCCTCTCCTCTGGCCGCCATCCCGTACGACCTGCGGCACGCTTGCGTGTCCTTCTGGCTCCGCTCGGGGGTGAGCCTCGCTGAGACTGCCCGCCGCGCGGGTCAGAGCGTCGCCGTGCTTCAGCGCTACTACGCCAAGGTGCTGGACGGCGAGGAAGCGAGGATGAACGCCCTGATCGAGCAAGGTCTAGCGGAGCACGAGGGCGGGACCGAGGGGCCGTGAAACCTGGCCGCAGGTTGGCCGCACACGCTGGTCAAAGGTGGGATACCGCCGATCCGGGGTGAGACAGGCTGCGCACAGAAGGGGTGCCCCTGCATGGGGGACACCCCTTCTGACCTGCATAGCTTCTGACCTGCGCGGTGGGTGTGGGATTTGAACCCACGGTGACTCGCGCCACGACGGTTTTCAAGACCGTTCCCTTAGGCCGCTCGGGCAACCCACCCACGCCCCGGCCCACCTGGGACGGAGCGGGTACAGCCTACCGGCCCCCGGCGGTGGCGTGGGAGATCAATGAGAAGCGGGCCTCTTCCTTCGGCGGTGGCCCAGGACGAGGAGGAGTGAGGTGGTGGCGACGGCCGCGATGCCCGTGGCCACTGGCCAGTCGGCGTCGGGGCCGGCGTCGTCTTCGTCCTTGGACGGGGCGCAGGAGAAGGCCTTGTTCTCCGCCACCTGGACCGCCGCCTTGTCGTTGTCCGGCTCGGGGTCCTTGGTCTTGGCGCTGTCGTCCGCCGGGGGCGCGACGGTCACGCAGCCCGGTGTGGTGTTCTTGCTCTTGATGCGCAACGTGAAGTCGTAGAAGACCTTTTGGCCGACCTTGCCTTCGCTGCCGCAGGTGTAGCGGCGGCCGTCGTCCGTGGGGACGCACTCGTTGTCCTCGCCGCCGGGGTCGTACGGCGACTCGGTCACCTCGGTGCCGGGCGGGACGAGGAACTCGGTCTGGACGCCTTCCAGTCGGGCGGGGCCGTTGTTGCGGAAGCCGATGCGGATGTGGTGGCTGCTGCCGATCCCTCCGCGCAGCGATGTGCCGAACACCTCGACGTCGGCCGTGTTCCGTACCGGCACCTCCACCAAAACCGGCTCCGGGGTCTTGGTGAACCTCATCCCCTTGCCGAGGGCCGGTGCCCGGGTCAGCGTGAGGGGTGCGGCCCGGCCCGGTGTGAGGTCGGGGTCGGGGGTGTCCACGCAGCACGGCGGGCCGGGGTGCCGTCCGCTGGAGTGGAAGGACCACGCCCCGTAGGAGAGACGTTCCGTCAGCGCGTCGCGATCCGCCTTCATCCGTAGGCCGGAGGACACCTCCACCGTTTCGCCAGGGGCTATGACCTCGTCCGGCAGCAGGCACTGGACGAGGCCGCCGGCGTCCTTCGTGTAGCGGCAGTTGCTGTGTCGAGTGGCGGCCGACAGATCTTCGTTGCTCTCCATGAGCAGGACTACGCCTCGTGCGGGGACATCGCCCGTGTTGCGGATGACCATCGGCACGTTGAACGACTCCCCGGGAGTCATTTCCCGGATGGCGGCGGGCTCGTTCACCCGCAGTTCGGGGCGGCCCGCGATCACCTTCAGGCTGCCCCGGACAGCGGGCAGGCCCTTGGGTTCGAGGGTGTAGCGCAGGGTGCCGGAGTCCCCTGGCCGGGCCCCGGTCGCCGGGCGGAGTCCCAGTTCCTGCATGTTCCAGCCCTCGGAGTCGGGATACAGCGGCTTGGAGCAGGAGAAGGACGGCCTGCCTTTCGGCTTGCAGCCGTCGGCGCCCGATGCCACGACCGCGACGCCGTCCAGCCCCGAGGCGTCCACGGTGAGTTCGGCGTCGCGGGGCGGCCCGTCGTACGCCCACTCCAGGCCCAGCAGGTCGGAGGTGTACGGCTCCTGCTCATGCAAGGGGACGTAGAAAACGTTCTGCGTGATGTCGCGCGGGCCACTCTCCGCCGTCGTCGCCCGCCCCGAGCCCGTACCCAAGAGTGTGGACATCAGGGCCAGGGTCCCGGCCAGCACGCATCGGATCACCACCGCGTGCCGACGCTCCGGTATGCCGATCATCGCCGCAGTATGCCGGACCGCCCCTTCTTGGCCGGGCGCCGGAAGGCTCGGACCGTCGCCTGCACCCGTAAGGGGCGCCCTCCACTGAGGACGCCCCTTACATCGAGCTCAGACCATTCCCGGCTCAGTTCGTTCCCGGCTCAGACCATTCCTGCTCAGACCATTCCCGGTTCAGTTCGTTCCCGGTTCAGTTCGTTCCGCCAAGGTGATCAGCTGTCGCCCTCGCGCTCGCCCAGAGTGACGTCCGCCGTGCGGGTCTTTCCGTCCCGGGTGTACGTCAGGGTGACCTTGTCGCCGGGCTGGTGGGTCCAGATCTCGCCGATCAGGGTGGGACCGCTGTCTACGACCGTGTCGTCGAGCTTGGTGATGACGTCGCCGGACTTGAGACCGGCCTTGTCGGCGGGGCCGCCCGCCGTGACGCCGCCGTCGGAGGTGATCTTCGCCCCGCCCACGCCCTCGTCGAGGGAGACGGAGGCGCCGATCACCGGGTACACCGGCTTGCCCGTCCTGATCAGCTGCTGGGCGACGTTCTTCGCCTGGTTGATCGGGATCGCGAAGCCCAGGCCGATGGAGCCGGACTGGCCGGAGCCGAGGCCGCCGCTGCTCGCGGACTGGATCGCCGAGTTGATGCCGATGACGTTGCCCTTGGCATCGAGGAGCGGGCCACCGGAGTTGCCCGGGTTGATCGACGCGTCGGTCTGCAGGGCGCTCATGTACGACGCCTTGCTGCTGGAGGAGCCGTCGCTGGAGGCCACCGGGCGGTTCTTGGCGCTGATGATGCCCGTCGTCACCGTGTTCGAGAGACCGAAGGGGGCGCCGATGGCGATCGTCGAGTCGCCCACCGCCACCTTGTCGGAGTCTCCGAGGGGGAGCGGATTGAGGTCCGACGGGGCGTTCTTGAGCTTGATGACGGCCACGTCGTAGCCCTGGGCGTGGCCTACGACCTCCGCGTCGTACTTCTTGCCGTTCGGGAAGGTCGCCGACAGCTTGCCGCCGTCGACCGCGTCCGCCACCACGTGGTTGTTGGTGACGATGTGGCCTTCCTTGTCGAAGACGAAGCCCGTGCCCGTGCCGCCCTCGCCGTCGCTGCTCTCGGCCTGGATCGTGACCGTGCTCGGCAGCGCCGAGGCGGCCACCCCGGCGACCGTACCGGCGTCTCTCTTGAGGTCGCCGCCCTGCTGCGAGGCCGAGATGGTCGTGGAGCCGGTCGAGTCGTCGTTGCGGTCGGCCAGGGTGTAGCCGAGGCCGCCGCCGACGCCGCCGGCCACCAGGGCTGCCACCAGGACCGCGGCGATCAGACCACCCCGCCTGCCGCCGGGCTTGGGGGCGGGCTGCTGCGTCTGCTGCTGGTACGAGGAGCCCCAGCCACCGCCCCCCGCTGCCGCGCCGGGGCCCGCTGCCGCTCCGGCGTCCGCGTACGACGGGGTGCCGGGCGGGGGCGGAGGCGGCCAGCCTCCCTCGGGCGCCGAGGGCCCGACGGGGTGCTGCGCGTAGCCACCGGGGTGCGGGCCCTGACCCGCAGGCGCCGCGTAGGCCGGTTCCGGACCCGGGCCCCCGGGCGCCGCGTAGACCGGCTCCGGACCCGGACCCGGACCCGCAGGCTGCGCGTACGCCGGTTCCGGACCCTGACCCGTGGCCCCCGCGTACGCCGGTGCCCCGGCGCCCACCAGTTCGGGGTGCGGCTCCGCCGGGGGCACCGGCGGCAGCTGGGCCGTCGGCGCGTTCTCCTCGGCGATCGGGGCCGGCGCCGGGGTGGGGGCCGGTGCCGCCGCCGGGGCCGGGGCGGAGGCAGCGGGAGTTTCCACCGGCACGGGAGGCGCGGACGGGGCCGGGGGTACCGCGGTGCCCTCGTTCTCGGTGCTCACAGCTTCTCTCCTCGATCCACGGCTGCTGTCGACTGTCGACATGGTGTTGTTCGCACATGCGGCTGTGCGTGAGTTTTGTATGTGGTCAGCTTTTCCCACGAGCCGTCAGGGCACCATAAGCGGTGACTGTGGGTCCGGGGCCATCCTTTATATCGGATCTATCAGACTAAACGGGCCGATCGCCTGCGCCCGCCGCCATCACGGTGGCACCATGACGCGGTGACCCACGCACGACAGCACCCGATCCAGGTCGTCGCCCACCGCGGGGCCTCCGAGGACGCCCCCGAGCACACCCTGGCCGCGTACAAGAAGGCGATCGAGGACGGTGCGGACGCCCTCGAATGCGATGTCCGGCTGACCGCGGACGGGCATCTCGTCTGCGTGCACGACCGCCGCGTCAACCGTACGTCGAACGGCCGCGGCGCGGTCTCCGCGCTGGAGCTGGCCGAGCTTGCCGCCCTGGACTTCGGCTCCTGGAAGAACCGCGACGAGGCCCCGGACTGGGAGATCGGGCCGGACACCTCCGTACTGACGCTGGAGCGGCTGCTGGAGCTGGTCGCCGACGCGGGACGCCGGGTCGAACTGGCCATCGAGACCAAGCATCCGACGCGTTGGGCCGGACAGGTGGAGGAGCGGCTGCTGATGCTGCTCAAGCGGTTCGGGCTGGACGCGCCGGAGTCCGCCGAGGAATCTCCGGTACGGGTCATGAGCTTCTCGGCGCGTTCGCTGCAGCGCGTGCGGACCGTGTCCCCGACGCTGCCGACGGTCTATCTCATGCAGTTCGTCTCGCCCCGCCTGCGCGACGGGCGGCTGCCCGCCGGGGTGCGGATCGCGGGCCCCTCGATCCGGATCGTGCGCAACCACCCCGCGTACATCGAGCGCCTGAAGAAGGCCGACCACCAGGTGCACGTGTGGACCGTGAACGAGCCCCAGGACGTCGACCTGTGCGTGGAGCTGGGAGTCGACGCGATCATCACCAACCGGCCCCGAGCGGTCCGCCACCAACTGGGTCACTGAACGCCCCTTCCGATCACGCGACCGCCGTTCACATCTGACGGATACGCCACCACTTCCGACCGCCTCCGACCACTGCGGAACGCTTCCGGTTGCACCGACGCCCGATCTTGCAACCTTTGAATGGAGGTAAGAATTCCGCCAAGCGAGACAGAGGGCGACCGAAGGCGAAGTCGGCATATTGAGGGTGAAATCCGGCCAATCGATGGGCGGGAAATCACGGGGAGTGCACCGGCGCGTTCGATCCGTATTCGATCGTTGTGAGTGCGTCAGAGCACGTGCGCCAGCCGGTTTCCAGTCCGGTCCATTGGGGCATTCACACCGTGGCGTGGGGCGAAGGAGGTCTCGGGGGTGGCGTTGGTGGTGGCACAGGAGGTGCCCACGTCGTCGAGCATGGCCGTACCCCATGGCCCTGCGGGCGTGGGGGAAGCAAGACACCGGATGCGCAGTCAACTGCGTGACGGTGGTGTGGCGGAATCGGTCATCGACGACGCCGTACTGATCCTTTCCGAACTGCTGAGCAATGCCTGCAAACACGGCAGGCCCCTCGGCGATGCCCTGGCCGGTGACGGCGACGTGCGATGCGCATGGCGGGTGGACCCCACGGGGCGGCTCACGGTCGAGGTGACGGACGGCGGCGGCCCGACCCGCCCGACCCCGTCCACCCCGTCGGTCACCGCCCACGGCGGCCGCGGGCTCAACATCGTCACGGCACTGGCCGACGACTGGGGCGTCAGGAACGACGCCCGCGGCGAGGTCACGGTATGGGTGATCGTCCAGGACGACGTGTACCAGGCACGCCGCCGCGAGGACTTCGCCGCCCGTATCTCGGCCCCGTCGGTCTCCACCCTCCCAGGTCTGGATTTCACGGACGCCTTCGAGGACATGGACTGACCCCACAGGAGGCTTCAGGCCAGGTCCGAACAACTTGGCCTGAACCTCCGGTTCCGGGACGACTCGGTGCGTTGTCCACAGGGTCCCATCGGCCGTCGTACGAGCGACTAGGCTCGCGCAAGTACGAGTCGAGCCGTGATCGGGAGACACCCACGATGGCCAAGAAGCGCCCCCCTACGAAGGCCAAGCGCCCGCAGAGCACCGGTGGAGTCGGCGCCACAGGCGCCGATGGGCAGGTTCCGGTTGTCGGCGCGCGCGAACAATGCCCCTGTGGCAGCGGCCGCCGCTACAAGGCCTGTCACGGCAGGGCCGCGGCCCAGGCGGTGACGGAGCTGGTGCACCGCCCCTTCGAGGGTCTGCCCGGCGAGTGCGACTGGGTCGCGCTGCGTGAGCTGGTGCCCGCCGCCACCGTCGAGCTGAAGCTGAAGGACGCGCTCCCCGAGGACGTCCCGTCGGTCACACTCGCCACGGTCCTGCCGATGGCCTGGCCCGCGCTGCGCCGCGACGACGGCTCGGTGCTGCTCGGTCTGCAGAACGACACGTCGTCGGGCGACATCAGCCGCGACCTCGCCGACACCCTGCAGCGCGCCCTGGCCGCCGAGCCGGGCACTCCGGTTCCGGGTCGGCGCGCCCCGGCCGACGGTCCGCGACTGCAGGACCTGCTCGACGCCGAAGGCGCGTTCGAGCCAGTTGTGCACACGGGCTTCGAGTTCTGGGTCCCGGACGCGGAGAACGCCACGTCGGAGGTGTCCGCGTCCCTGGAGCGGGCCAACGCGGCGGCCATCCCGACCGTGAAGCTCACGGGCGTCGACTCGGCGTACTGGTGCGAGACCCCGGACAAGAACCACCTGCGCTGGGTCATGCCGCACGCCGAGGAGCGGCTTCTGGACGCTCTGGCGCGGCTGCACGCGGCGGGGACCTCCAGCCTCGGCGAGGGCACCCGGCTGGTGGGCTCCTTCCGTGCTCACGGCCTCACCGTGCCGGTCTGGGACCTGCCCAGCGGCGTCGGCGCGGACGATGTGGAGAAGCCGGCGGCCGAGTTCGCCGAGCGGCTCGCCGCGGCCCTGGCGGTCGAGACGCCGCTCACCCCGGAGGAGCGTCGGGCGCGCGGCGGACTGACCAACCGGCAGGTCACGCTCAGCTGACGCCGGGGGCGTGGACCGACCGGCCGGTCAGCTGATCGGAAGCTTACGAATGTGGTGACTCCTGTCACAACTCCCCTACGTGACAGGCAAATTCGTGTCCGAATAGCCAAGATCGAATTTGCGAAGCGCCGATCTCTTGTTACGGTTTCATTAGCCCGGTTGCTGGTGCATCCCCCGTCGCCAGCAACCGGGTCTTTTCATGCCTGGCCACGTAGCGACTCCGGACCCGGATCGTCGTACGGATCGGCAGTGGGCGCCAACCCCCTTACGGCTGGGCCGAGTTGCTCCCGGAGCGCAGCAGCAGCGGACCGCGCCCGTCGGGCGCCGCGAACTCCGCCACGGCCGTGTACGCCCCCATCTCGCCCCGTGTGCGCTCCCTCGGTGTCTCGCACGCCCCCGGCTCGTCCTGCGCGCCCACAGCGCAGTGCATCCGCACGGTGTGCCCGCCCGGAGCCATCACGCTCAGCACCGAACTCAGCTCTCTGCCGGTCGCGTTGCGGTAGTAGGTGCGCGCCCAGGTGTCCTCGCCCTGGCTCAGCACACAGGTCTGCGCCTCGATCCCGTCGGGGGAGGTGAGCTCGGGCCCACAGCGCGCGGCGGTGGCCAGACCGAGGTCCAGGAGGAGGGGCGAGCGGGAGGGATCGGCGAGGCCACCGCTGCCACTACGACCGCCGTCGGCCTTTCCGTCGACGGCGTCGCGGGGGTGGGCGGCGGCGCGGGAGTGGGGCCCGTCGCCCGCATCGGCCACGTCAGCGGCGTCGGACCCGTGGGCGCCGTCGGCCCCTACGGCGCCGAGCACACCATCGGCCCCGTCAGACCTGGCAGCCACATCAGCCCCACCCGCACGCTCAGCCGTACGCGCGGCCTCGGTCGTGCCGCTCCCTCTGCCGATCGGCCCGGCCGACGCGACCAGCGGCAGCGCGAAGGCGACCGCCACGGCGACGGTCAGTCCGGCGAGGCGGAGCTTGCGGGGGTCCAGCCCACCGCGCGACGGCACCGAGGCCCGGTGGCGGGGTGCCGAGTGCGCTCGGCGCGCCCACCGTGAAGAGGCCCGCCGACCACGAGACGAAGCAGCATGGCGCCCCGGCCGCGAGACCGTACGACGGCGGGGCGCGGACTGCGAACCGGCACCGGGACCGGGACCGGGACCGGACGGAGGCTCCGCACCGGCATCGACACCGGACGGAGGCTCCGCACCCGGGCCCCAGGGCGGCTCCGCACCCGGACCGGGCTGCGAACCGACAGCGACACCGGCACCGACGCCGACACCGGACTGCGGCTCGGCGGCCGGAGCCGACTGCGACTCGGCAGCCGGAGCCCGCGCCGGTTCCGGCTCTGGCTGCGGTTCCGGCTCTGGCTGCGGTTCCGGCTCTGGCTGCGGTTCCGGCTGCGAGGAGCTCCCCCGCCCCCTGGACGGAGTCGCTCCGCCCCTCGACGGAGTCGCTCCGTGACGGCCCCCAGGAAGACGCTGCATGAGCGGAAGATAACGAGCGGCAGGCCGCGTTCCGCTCCGCGCGCGCCGGGGGCGGCTACAACTCGGGCGCGCTCACACCCGTACGAGTGAGGGCGTCGACGACCGCGTCCACGACGGCCTCGACATCGGGTACCCAAGGGGCGGCGGAGCCGGGGAGCGGGGCGCGCTCCCAGCGGACGGCGCCGTGGCCCGTCTCCGAGGGGGGCAGGGCGAGATAGCCGCCCTCGCTGTGGAAGCGGAGGGAGCCGGGGACGAAGTCCTTGGCGTAGAGCAGCTCGCCCAGCTGTTCCATGGAGTAGGGCGCGACAAGGATCGCCCAGCGGTGCGGGGCCGCGACGACGGGGCCGAGGCGCATGCCCGTGCGGTCGAGCGCGGCGAGGGCGCGGGCGGCGGCGAGAGCCGGCAGGCTCACCGCGCAGGGCGCCTTGCCGCCGGTCGCCAGCACGATGGGGGCCGACGGCCGGTTGCCCCACCACCAGCGGACCATGCGCTCGTCGGTGGTCGCGGCCAGCAGCGGGGGATCGAACGGGTGAGCTCCGGGCACCACGCACTCCGGGTCCGGGCACGCGCAGCGGGCACGCCCCTGCGGGTCCGGTGCCACACCCGGGAGTACGGGCCACTGCCATTGCGTCGCGAAGGTCAAGGCCTGCTCGAGCATCTCGGGCCTCCCGCCGTTGCGCCTGGGCAGGAGCCTGCGTCGCCTTCCGGGGATCTCGCGCATGAGCGCTCGTTCCTTTCCGTTGCACGCCTGGCAACACCGTGGGTCGGATCACACCATGTGGTCGTTCACTTCACTGTGCGTACCTGCTGGCGCATCACACCCCTGTGCAGAACAAGGGGAACCCCTATGGGCCGAGCGTTGGTTCGCGTCCGCGTCGGCCACGTCCATGAATCGTGTCGACTTGCGTCTGTCAAAAGCATGGGCATGGCGTGGGGGTGGCGGCGCCTGGCGTTTTGCCGTACCGCATGTGCTCGCCGCCTCCGCCACGGGAGGATGGGGCTCGGTCGTCGGTGCATAGGACGCCCGGTTCCGTCGCCAGGTTCCGGGTAGGTCTCCCACCCCTGGCCTTCACCGAGTACGTACCCATCACGACCGCTGTGACGCTCTGTTTGAACAAGGCCAGTCGACCTCAATACACCGTTCCCCACAACACTTTTTAGCCAACTTTGCTTTTATCTCTGGACTGGACAAGAACACACCGGAAGTACAACCGCGCCGCACGGACACCAGATATCCCAACAGGACAATGCTGGACATCTCCGCACGAGTGCGTGTAGATGTGGAGACACTGCTAGCGGCGCAGAATGACATGGGGGTTTGCGATGCTTTTGAGCAATACGCACCGGTCCGAAAGCCGGACGCCATGAACGCCCCTCACCCTCCGAAAGTGGCTGGAATCGATTCAACGGTTCCCTCTCCCGCACACACTGTCGCGCCGACGCCAGCCGCCACGGACACCCCATCGGCCACGTCGGCCACCGAGCACCCCACCAGCGCGGACGCCGCGTCGGGACCCGCGCCGGGGGCCGTTCTCCAGGACAGACTCGCGGGCTGGGTGTCGGATCTCACAACCCTTCATGAACTCACGGAGCGCCTGGCTCGCACGGCATCGCTCACCGACGCCCTCCAGGAACTGCTGCGCGCCGGAGCCGCCCTCGTGGGCGCCCGGCGCGGTCTCGTCGTCCTGGAGCCCGGCGACGGACTCGGCCCCGACACCACCATCGGTCTGGGCCTGGCCCGCGCCGACCTCGGCCACCTCGAGACCGTGCCGCGCGGCTCGATGCCGTACGGCGATCTCCTCGACACCCCGGCCGGGCTCCCCGGCGGCCTCCGTGAAGTCGTGCGCCCCGATCTGTTCGCCGAGGACGGGCTCGACCCCCGCCACCGCGAGGTGGCCGGCCGGCTCGGTTACGCCGCGAGCTACGCCCTGCCCCTGTCCGCGGAGGCGGCCGGCCGGCTGGGCGCCGTCGCCTGGTTCTACGACGAGCCGGCCGAGCCGGCCGAGCGCCAGCGGCATCTGGCCGGGCTGTACACGCGGTACGCCACCGAGCACCTGGCGCGGATCGTCGAGGTCGACCGTACGCGCGTGTGCATGGCGAAGATCGCCGAGGAGCTGCTCCCCTCCCGGCTGCCGCGCGTCGCCGGGATCCAGCTCGCCGCCCGGCACCGCACCTGCCCGCGCGGCGGCGGCGACTGGTACGACGCGCTGCCGCTGCCCGACGCCGCGCTCGGCCTGGCGGTCGGGTCGGTGACCGGTTCGGGGCCCAGCGCGGTCGCCGCGATGGGGCGGCTGCGGGCCTCCCTGCGGGCATACGCCGTGATGGAGGGCGAGGACCCGGTCGCCGTCCTGTCCGACCTGGAACTGCTGCTGCGTCTCACCGAGCCCGCCCGCAGCGCCACCGCGCTCTTCGCCTACGTCGAGCCCGCACTGCGCAAGCTCACGCTGGCCGGGGCCGGGCACAGCCCGCCGCTGGTGATCGGCGAGCGGCGCACGGAGTATGTGGAGACGTCCCTGTCGGCGCCGCTCGGCATGCTCGCCTGCTGGGAGGCGCCCAGCGTCGAGCTGACCGCCGAGCCCGGCGAAACGGTGCTTCTCTACACCGACGGCCTGATTCAGCGCACCGGCGAGCCCGTCGACCGCGCCTTCGCCCGCCTTCACTCGGCCGCCGCGAGCGTTCCGAAGGCCCTGCGCACCGACCCGGGCGCGATCGCCGACCACGTCCTGCGCTGTGTACTGCCGGACGGGCTGGACGAGGCGGACAGCGCGGAGGACGTGGTGCTGCTGGCGGCGCGGTTCGAATGACCCGGTCAGCACCGCCGACAGCACCACCGGTCAAGCAGCACCGGTCAAGCACCACCGGTCAGGACCAACAAGACCTTTCGGGCCTGGGCCCCGTCCCGTACGACCGTACGATGGGCGGGGTCCAGTTCCGTATCTAGGAGGATGACCGTGGCGGACGAGCTCACTTCGGCTGCATCGGATTCTGCTGCTACCGCAGCGGGGCCGGAGAACCCGGAGGCCGAGGCGGCCGGAGCCGAAGAAGAGGCGCCGATCAAGCAGCGCAAGAACGGCCTGTACCCGGGCGTGTCCGACGAACTGGCCGAGAGCATGAAGTCCGGCTGGGCCGACACCGAGCTGCACGACCTGCGGCCGATCGCCCAGGCCGCCGAGACCGCCGCGCGCCGCGCCGCGCTCTCCGCGCGCTTCCCCGGCGAGCGTCTGGTGATCCCCGCGGGCAACCTGAAGACCCGCTCGAACGACACGGAGTACGCCTTCCGGGCCTCCGTCGAGTACGCGTATCTCACCGGCAACCAGACCGAGGACGGCGTACTGGTGTTCGAGCCGGTGGCCGACGGGCACAAGGAGACGATCTACCTCCTGCCCCGCTCCGACCGGGAGAACGGCGAGTTCTGGCTCTCCGGCCAGGGCGAGCTGTGGGTCGGCCGCCGCCACTCGCTGACCGAGTCGGAGAAGCTGTACGGCGTCCCGGCCGGTGATGTGCGCGAGCTGGCGGAGAAGCTGCGTGAGGCGACCGGCCCGGTGCGGGTCGTACGCGGTTACGACGCCGGGATCGAGACCGCGCTGACCGACAAGGTGACGGCCGAGCGGGACGAGGAGCTGCGGGTCTACCTCTCCGAGGCGCGGCTCGTGAAGGACGCGTTCGAGATCGGCGAGCTGCAGAAGGCGGTCGACTCGACCGTGCGTGGCTTCGAGGACGTGGTCCGCGTCCTGGACAAGGCCGAGGCGACCTCCGAGCGGTACATCGAGGGCACGTTCTTCCTGCGCGCCCGGGTCGAGGGCAACGACATCGGCTACGGCTCCATCTGCGCGGCCGGCCCGCACGCGACCACGCTGCACTGGGTGCGCAACGACGGACCGGTGCGCTCCGGTGACCTCCTGCTGCTGGACGCGGGCGTCGAGACCCACACGTACTACACCGCCGATGTCACGCGCACACTGCCGATCAGCGGGACGTACACCGAGATCCAGAAGAAGATCTACGACGCCGTGTACGAGGCCCAGGAGGCCGGGATCGCGGCGGTGCGGCCCGGCGCCAAGTACCGGGACTTCCATGACGCCGCGCAGCGGGTGCTCGCCGAGAAGATCGTCGAGTGGGGGCTCGTCGAGGGGCCGGTGGAGCGGGTGCTGGAGCTGGGGCTGCAACGCCGGTGGACGCTGCACGGGACGGGGCACATGCTCGGCATGGACGTCCACGACTGTGCTGCCGCGCGGACCGAGTCGTATGTGAACGGGACGTTGGAGCCGGGGATGGTGCTGACCGTCGAGCCGGGGCTGTACTTCCAGGCCGATGATCTGACCGTTCCCGAGGAGTACCGGGGGATCGGGGTGCGGATCGAGGACGACATTCTCGTCACGGAGGACGGGAATCGGAATCTGTCCGCCGGGTTGCCGCGGCGCTCCGCCGAGGTGGAGGCGTGGATGGCCTCACTCACGGGCTGATTCGGGGTTGGTGGCCGGGTACTGGTTCAGTGCCCGGCCATTTTTTCCGCGGGTGCGTCGTGGTCGCTCGCGCCCCGTTCCCCCGCGCCCCTGAGAAGACGGGCTGCGCCCCGGTCCTCACGGAGTGATCGGCAGCGCGTCCGCGAACAGTGCGCCCGCCAGGAGGGGCGCGCTGCCCCTCGGGCTCCAGCCCCGGCTCTGGAGGTCGGTGTCGAAGGTCCGCAGGGCCTCGCGGCCGACGGCGGTCGTCGTGCCGCCCGCCTCCAGGACGCCGCGGGCGCCCGCCTGGACGTGACGCAGTCCGTGCGGGCCCGCCGTGTACAGCAGCTCCGTGTCCTGGAGCGTCGACATGACCGTCAGCAGGGCGTCGAGCCGGGCGTCCGGCTCGGGGGTGCCCGCCTTGCGGGCCTTGGCCAAAACATCCAGGGCACGGCGGACGTGGGGGAAGCCCGCGCGGGCCTCGCCACGGGCGCCGGCCGCCCCGTACTTCGCCGAGACCGACGAGCCCCGGGAGGGCCGACGAGGGGCTCGGCGGTCGGGGTGGGCGGCGATCTTCTTGGCAGTGGCGGCCAGGTCGCGGCCCCGGGCGGCGGGGTCGAGGGCGGCCGCGGCGACGAAGAGGCCGAGGACCCAGGTGGCGCCCCGGTGGCCGCCTCCGGCGAGTGCCACCGAGTGCTCGGTGGAGCGGCCTATGGCGCCCAGTTCGGCACGGAGTTCGGGTGTGGCCGCTCCGTTGCGGCGGGCGCAGGCCGCCATCGCCGCGAGGCCGGGCGTCAGCGCCTTCGCCGACCAGCGCAGAGCACAGTGGTCCTGCCGGGTGACTCGCGCGGCCAGGTCGCGCGGGTCGGGCAGGCCGGGCTTGGGAGCCAGTTCCAACTGCCGGGTCAGCGCGGCCACCGCGGCCTGCGCCAGCGCGTCGTCCTCGCGGCTGCTCATGGGCGTACCTTACGAGGAGGTCGAGGCGGAGGGGGAGGCCTCGCTCGGGGCGTCTGTCGGGGGCTCGCCGGACGGGGGTGTACCGCCCTCCCCGCCACCGCCTCCGCTGCCCGCGCCGGTGTTCTCGGCGTCCGGGTCGACGCCGAGGGTGAGGAAGCCCTTGTAGCCCTTGGACGGGTCCTTCTTGTGCACGGCCTTCAGAGTCAGCAGACCGCTGGAGGCACCGCCGCCGTCGTACACCATGTCGTTGTCGAGGGTGGTGTAGCTGCCGCTGTGCTGGGAGTAGGGCTCCAGGGTGAAGATCTCCTGGGCGATCTCGTCGTCGAAGAAGAACTGGCCGGTGTAGTTGACCTTGCCGCCCTCGTAGGTGCCGTCCTCCTTCTCGCCGCCCGTGTGGACCTTCACATGGATGTGGCAGGTGCGCGGGGTGTACCAGCCAGGGAAGATCGTCTCGAACTTGACAACCCCGTTCGCGTTCGCAATCTGATAACCACGCAGATAGGTGGCGTCATTGGCCGTCGAGCCGTCCTCGCTCTCTGCGGGGGCCGAGCCGCCGGGGTTGGCCGTGGTGTAGCCGGAGTAGTAGCCCCAGGCGTCGCAGTGCCAGATCTCCACGGCCGCGCCGGGGACCGGGGTGCAGCCGTCGGTGGCGTCGACGACGGTGAGGCGCAAGGTCAGCGGCACACCGCTCTTGCCTTCGGTGATGTCCTTGCGCACCAGCGCGCCGTCGAGGTAGTACGGCCCCTCGGTGACGCTCGTCATCAGCGTCATGCACTCGCCGCTGGTGCTGGTGGCCGACGCCGCGGCCGTCGTGTCCGCGGCGACTGCCTCCGTTTCATCCGCAAAGGCGGACTGGTACCCGGCGACCGCGAGCCCGCCGGCCGCGACCGTCCCTCCGGTCACTGCGAGGGCGCGGCGCCGGGTGATCGTCTTGCTCCTGTGGTTTCCCGTCATGGCAGAGGAAATTAGGTACGCAGTCCGTCAGCGGGCT
Organism: Streptomyces graminofaciens; assembly: GCF_030294945.1. Classification (NCBI taxonomy): domain Bacteria; kingdom Bacillati; phylum Actinomycetota; class Actinomycetes; order Kitasatosporales; family Streptomycetaceae; genus Streptomyces; species Streptomyces graminofaciens. The sequence goes on from NZ_AP018448.1 coordinate 6,680,862, forward strand.
GGGGGGTGGCTGTGAGGGGGCTGAGAGTGCTGAGAAGGCTGAAGGCACGGGGCGCGGATCTCGACGGGCCTCGGGGATGTCACCGTGCTCGCGGCCAGTCCCCTTGCGGATCAACTCCCCTTTCAGCAACGGCTGCTGACATTCCGTCCGGTCGGACGGCAACCCTCCGTACGGTTCGCGCGGCCTGACCGTCATCGAGCACTTCCCGGAGCAGTCGTTACGTACAGTGACGGCCACTCGGGTGGGTGAACCCTCGGAGATCGTGGCGCAGAGCTTCGCGAGCCGGGACATTTCGCGCGGGGGTACGCCCCCTCGCGCGGGTCGTTCGGGTGCACGCGCCGTACTGCGCCCCGGCGCTCCCGCTGAGAGAGGGTCACCTTTGTGACCTACCAACTGCCAGTCCATTAGGCCTATTTACCGCCCGAAAGGGTAAAGACTTCGTAACAAGCCCTCCGTCCGACAGCCGGTCGACGCTTCTCTTGACCTGGCAGTCGACCAACAGCCAAGTCGATGGCCTTGGCATTGACCTCGGCAAGAGGCCTGCACACTCACTCGGGGGTGTGACGGGCCTCACGTTTATCCGGCAAGGTGTTGCAGTGACGCCTCTCCGGGTTGGCTAATGTTCGCTCGCAATCAGTGGCCGACGGGCACTAGAACGCGCCCGTCTGCCCGCGTCTGCCCAGCAGTCGTTCGGCACCTCAGGCTCGCGCTTCCGCTCCGCCGGTGATCTGCTTGTGAAGTGTGAGGCTCACCCCTACGTTCCGTCACGGTGCGTGTATGTACGCACAGACAGATAGCTGAGGTCCGAATGAACGCATCCCACGACGCCGCGATCACCGCCGCCGTTGCAGCGACGGCAGCCGTGCTCGGCCCGGAGCGGGTGTCTCTCGTGACGCTGGCCGCACAGCGCGGCGGCGCCTCGTCGCCGGCGTTGACTCGCGTCGTGTCCAACGGCGTCGAACGGCGCGGACCGGGCCGCGTCGCGGTGGCGGCCTTCCAGTCCTCGGTCTGATCGGGCCCATCCGACCGATCAGACCGATCCGACGTCCCCATCCCACGTCCGATCCGAGCGATCCGACCGATCCGACCGATCAGACCGACCCGGCTGATCAGACCGAGCCGAGGACTGTCAGCACCCTCATGACACTCATGGGCCGACCACTCCACCCCTTACGCCAATTCGTGCTCAAAATGCACAGCCGCTGCGATCTCGCGTGCGACCACTGCTATGTGTTCGAACACGCGGACCAAAGCTGGCGCGGTCGGCCCATGGTGACCTCCGACAAGATCCTGCGCGCCACGGCGGAACGTATCGCCGAGCACGCCAGGACGCATCACCTGGACACCGTCCACGTGGTCCTGCACGGCGGCGAACCCCTCCTCGCCGGTCGTGTCCGACTGCGCGCGGCAGCACGGGAACTGACCGACGCGCTCAGTGGCGTATGCGCCCTCGACCTGCGCATCCACACCAACGCGGTCACCCTCGACGAACGCTTCCTGGACCTGTTCGACCAGTACGACATCAAGGTCGGCGTCTCGCTCGACGGCGACAAGGCCGCCAACGACCTCCACCGCCGCTACGCCAACGGCCGCAGCAGCCACGACAAGGTCCTCAGAGGCATCGCCCTCCTCAACGAGCCCCGCTACCGCCACCTCTTCGCGGGCATCCTCTGCACCATCGACGTACGCAACGACCCCATCGCGGTCTATGACGCCCTCGCCGAACTCACCCCGCCGCGCGTCGACTTCCTCCTCCCCCACGCCACCTGGGACGAGCCCCCGCAGCGCCCCGCCGACGACACCGACGGCACGGCGTACGCGCGCTGGCTGCTGGCGGTCTACGACCGCTGGACGGCGGACGGCCGCCCCATGGACGTACGTGTCTTCGACTCCGTCCTGAGCACGCTGCACGGCGGCGACAGCCTGACCGAGTCGCTGGGCCTCGCCCCGACCGACCTGGCCGTGATCGAGACCGACGGGACGTTCGAACAGGCCGATTCGCTGAAGACGGCGTACGACGGCGCGCCCGCGACCGGCATGGACGTGATCGTGAACTCGCTCGACGAGGTCGCCGCGCATCCGGGTGTCGTGGCCCGGCAGCAAGGGATGGACGGGCTGTCCGAACAGTGCCGTAGCTGCCCGGTCGTGCGCTCCTGCGGCGGGGGCCTGTACGCCCACCGGTACAGATCCGGTCCCAGCGGTTTCGTGAACCCCTCCGTCTACTGCTCCGACCTCCTGCGTCTGATCACCGAAATCCGGGACCGCGACATGTCCGACCAGACCGCCCCCTCCCACCAGCCCGCGCAGCCGCCCCTCGCCGACCACCACCTCGACGAGCTGGCCTCCGGCCTCGGCTCCACCGCCACCACCGACCTGCTGGCCCGCCACCAACTCGCCCTTCACCGCGAGCTTTTGGCCCTGGTCCGGCAGGAGAGCGGGCACAGCGACCTCGGCGAAGCGGCCTGGCGGACGCTGACCGTGCTCGACCGCGAGGCACCGGAGTCGGTGGACAAGGTGCTGGCCCATCCGTACGTACGCCCCTGGGCGATCCGCTCGCTCCAGGGCGACCCGGAGGCGGCGGCGACGGCCGTGCGGGGCATGGCGGAGATCGCGGCGGCGGCGGCACTGCGCGCGGGCCGCGCGGAGTCACTGGTGGTGCCGGTGCGGGACGGGGTGCTGCGGCTGCCCACGCACGGCGCCCTGAAGCTGGAGGGCGAGGACGTCGACCGGGTCACGGTCCGCATCCACTCCGACGGCTTCACGGCCGAGACGGCCGAGACGGCAGGCGCGACGTACACGGTCTCCTGGAAGGGCGACAAGTCCGCCTCCTGGCAGGGGAGTTGGTGGTTCGGTCTGGACGACTGGCCCGTCTCGCTGGAGGACACGGATCCCTGGCGGGACTGCCACGGCCATCCCGCGCACCCCCGGCTCGCGGAGGACGAGGCCGAGGCGTGGCACGCCGACCTGACTCAGGCATGGGCGTGGATTCGCAGCGAACTGCCGCAGTACGCCCCGGGCCTGCGAGCGGGCCTGAGAGCGGTGACACCCCTCATGCCCTCCGCCACCGGCGACGACATCAGCTCGGCGGCGAGGGACGCGTTCGGCGCGGTGGCGATCGCCAGACCGGCCACCCCCGAGGCGCTCGCGCTGCTCCTGGTCCACGAGTTCCAACACGTCAAGCTGGGCGCGGTGTTGGACCTCATGGACCTCTACGACCCATCCTGCGACCGCCTGTTCTACGCCCCCTGGCGCCCCGACCCACGCCCCCTGGAAGGCCTGCTCCAAGGCACGTACGCCCACCTGGCGGTCATCGACTACTGGCACGCCCGGCGGCGTACGAGCACGGGCGAAGAGGCCCGTGCGGCGGAGATCCAGTTCACCCGCTGGCGCGACCAGACGGCCGAGGCCGTGGAGACCCTGGCGGCTTCGGGGGCACTGACGCCCGCGGGGGAGCGGTTCGTGGCGGGGATGCGGGCGACGGTGCGGGGGTTGCTGGCGATCGAGGTGTCCCCGGAGGCCCTGCGGGCGGCTCGGCGGGCTGCCGATGAGCACAGGAGCGCCTGGCGGGAACAGTGAGCCCACCGGCGTAACACCTCAACCCCCCGTGGATACGGGTCTGTTCGTCCTGTTCCGAACGGGACTTGTCGGTTCCTACACTGGGGTTCCAGTCACGGGACGTCGGGGGGTCATACGTGCAAGGGGGAACGGGGCGCGCCAGAGGGGGGAATCCATACTTCTTCCTCAGTTATGCGCACACCCCTCGGAACGACGCGGGGGACGCTGACCCGAACGCTTGGGTGAAGAAGCTGTACGACGGGCTGTGTGAGCACATCATGCAGCTCACCGATCTGCCGCCGGGGACGAAGGCCGGGTTTCTGGATCAGGGCATGGCCGTGGGGACCCGGTGGACCGACGAGCTGTCGGAGAACCTCGCGCGGTGCAAGGTGTTCGTGCCGCTCTACTCACCGAGGTACTTCATCAGTGAACAGTGCGGCCGCGAGTGGTGGGCCTTCTCCCAGCGGCAGGCCAACAAGCGGGCGAGAGGCGGTGCAGCCTGGGAGAGCGCCATCATTCCGGCGTTATGGGTGCCGGTGGAACCGGCTCAGATGCCTCAGGTGTCCCGCGATCTCCAGTTCAACCACGCCACCTTCGGGCAGGACTACGCGGAAGAGGGCTTCTACGGGCTGACCAAACTCCGCTATCTGCGGGACGAGTACGAGCGTGCCGTGTACCGGCTCGCCAAGCAGATCGTGAAGATCGCCAAGGAGACCGAGCTCGACGAGGGGCAGGTCTACACGGAGTACGAGTCGCTGCCGAGCGCGTTCGGCAGGACCGGGCATCCGCCGGAGTTCGACATCTCGGTGCTCGCGCACACCCGGTCCGATCTGCCGGCCGGGCGCAAGCCCGACTACTACGGGGACCGGCCGCGCGACTGGAACCCGTACCACCCCGTCTCGGCGCTGTCGCTCGGCGACCACGCGGCCAACCTGGTGCGCACCATGGACTACAAGGTGAACATCGGCGACTTCGAGAACGACGCCGAGCACATGCTCCGCCAGGGCGCGCCCAAGGCACCGGGACTGCTGCTGCTCGACCGGTGGACGCTCGATTCCGACCAGGGCCGGCGGCTGGTGGGCAAGCTCTGCGGGGACCGGCGGCCCTGGATCAGTGTGATGATCCCGCAGGCCAGGGACGACATCGCCCCCACGGAGAAGGAACAGGAGCTGCGGTCGCTCACGGCCCGGACCCTGGCCTCGCGGATGCCGAACGGCAGCGGCCACTGCTCGCCCAACGGCGGTGTCCGCGATCTCGACGCCTTCGGCAACGAACTGCAGAAGGCGGTCATCTCGGCCGTCTCGTACTACTGGGAGAACGCGCGGACCTATCCGCCGGAGGGGCCACCGAGGAAGCCCCCGCGGCTGCGGGGACCCGACCTGGGGTAGCGGGCGCCCCGGGCCAGCGGGTTAGAAGAGGACCCGGACCGGGAAACCCCGGCACGACCAGGCATCACCACGAGAAGCGAGGGACGAGTGAGGCCGACACCGGCCGACCGGGCGGAGGGCAGGCGCATGACGCAGAACCGCAATGGCACCGTGATCACGTTCTACTCGTACAAGGGCGGCACCGGGCGCACCATGGCGCTCGCCAACGTGGCATGGATCCTGGCCGCGAACGGACATCGCGTGCTGGCCGTCGACTGGGACCTGGAGGCGCCGGGCCTCCACAAGTTCTTCCACCCTTTTCTGGACGCCCAATTACTCCGTGCGACGCCCGGTCTCATCAACCTGATAGACGACTACCGCCGAGAGGCCGTACGCGACCTGCCCGACCGGGCTCCGGACTGGCACCGCAGTTACGCCCGGGTCAGGCCGCACGCGCTCTCCCTGGACTGGCCGTTTCCCGAGGGCGGCAGCCTCGACTTCCTCTCGGCCGGCAAACGGCACCGTGACTACCCGATCGTCGGCAACATGGACTGGGATCGCTTCTACGCCAGTTACGGCGGCGGCCAGTTCTTCGACGCGATGCGCTCCGACATGCAGCGCTACTACGACTACACCCTGATCGACAGCCGTACCGGCCTCAGCGACCTCGCCGACATCTGCACCGTGCAGATGCCCAACACCCTGGTCGTCTGCTACACGCTCAGCGACCAGAGCATCGAGGGCGCCGCCGCCGTCGCCCAGGACATCCGGGAGCGCTACGGCGACAAGAACATCCGGATCCTGCCGGTCGCCATGCGCATCGACCTCGGTGAGAAGGACAAGCTGGATGCGGGGCGGGCGCTGGCCAAGGAGCGTTTCTCCGGGCTGCCGTCCGGTCTGGACGGCGACCGGCTCACCGACTACTGGGCCTCGATGGAGATCCTGTACCAGCCGTACTACGCGTACGAGGAGATCCTCGCCGCGTTCGGCGACCCGCCGAAGACGGCCAACTCCATGCTCAGCGCCTGCGAGCGGCTCACCTCCGTCATCACCGAGGAGCGGGTCACCAAACTGCCCCCGATCAGCGAGACGAAGCGCGGCCAGTACAAGAGCGCGTACACCCGCCGCCGTCCGCTGCCGCTGTCCCAGCTGCAGCTCTACTACGTCTCGGAAGACCGGATGTGGGTGGACTGGCTGGAGTCGGTGCTGCGCGGCGCCGGGTTCGACGTGGTGCCGAAGAACGTCCAGTCGATGCAGACCACCGAGATCGGCGCCGAGGCCACACCCAGCGGTGCGCACCGGGTGCTCGCCGTGTTCTCGCCGAGCTTCGTCGACTCCCGCCGGGCGCGGGCCGCGTGGGAGGCGGCCGTGCAGTCCGGCGGCTCGGAGAAACGGCAGCAGCCGGTCGCCATCCGCGTCGACGACGTCCAGCTCAGCCTGCCGTACGCCAGCCGGGGCGTGATCGATCTCAAGGGGCTCGACGAGCGGCAGTCGTACAGCACACTGCTGGCCGGGCTGGACCGCGCGGACACCGTCACCACGGTCACGCCCAGCTCCCGGGGGCTGCGCTTCCCCAGCATCGGCAGGCGCATCTCCAATGTGCCGACCCGCTACCGCTGGTTCACCGGCCGCTCCACGATCCTGGACCGGCTGCGCGAGCAGCTGACCACCGGGCGCCCGGGACGGCGTGTGCCACAGGTGCTGCACGGTCTCGGTGGGGTGGGCAAGACCCAGCTCGCCCGTGAGTACGCCCACCGGTTCATGGCGGACTACGACCTGGTGTGGTGGGTCGACGCCGAACAGCCGGAGCTGGTCCCGCCCAAGCTGGCCCAGCTCGCCCAGCAGCTCGGGCTGCCCGTCGGCGACGACGTCAAGGAGGCCGCCGAGGCCGCCATCCAGGCGCTGCTGTCCGGGGAGCCGTGCGACCGCTGGCTGGTGATCTTCGACAATGTCGAGGATCTGGACAAGTGGCTGGAACTCTTTCCCGAGTACGCCGCGCCCGTCCCCGACAACATCTACGGCCACCTTCTGGTCACCACCCGCGCCCGGCCCACCTCGACCGACGTCCAGCCGCTGGAGGTGGAGGTCTTCACCCGCGACGAGAGCGTGGAGCACCTGTGCCGCCGGGTGCCGGGGCTGAGCGAGGGCGACGGCGGGCTGGTCGCCGACGCGGTGGGCGACCTGCCGCTGGCCATCGAGGTCGCGGCGGCCTGGCTGGAGGCGACGGCCACACCCGTCGCGGCATACATCGACCAACTGCACGAGCAGTCGACCCAGGTGCTCTCCGTGAAGGAGGCCGTGGAGGCGGTGGAGTACCCACGGTCCGTCGGCGCCACCTGGAACATCTCCATCAACCGGCTGCGCCAGGAGTCCCCGGCCGCCGCCCGCCTCCTGGAGCTGTGCGCCTTCTTCGCCGCCGAGCCCATCTCGATGAGCCTGGTCGGCAGCGACGCGATGATCAAGGCTCTGCTGCCGTACGACAAGGATCTGCGCGCTCGTTACATGCTCGGTCGCGTCACCCAGGCACTGAACCGCTTCGCCCTGGCCAAGGTCGACTCGACCGACAACTCGATCCAGGTGCACCGCCTGGTGCAGGCGGCCGTGCGCGACGGCTTGGACGAGCAGCAGTTCGACGACACGATCCACGAGGTGCACCGCATCCTCGCCGCCGCCCGACCGCCCGAGGGTGCCGTGGACGATCCTCTGCAGTGGCCCGGGTTCGAGGTGATCTGGCCGCATCTGACGCCCTCGAACATCCGGAACTGCTCGGAGGAGGAACCACGACAGTTGATGGTCGACCGCGTCCGCTATCTCTGGAAGCGCGGAGACCTGCACGCGGCCCGGACCCTCAGCACGCAGCTCAACGAGTTCTGGACGACCGAGTTCCCGGACGCCAACGACGAGCAGATCCTCAACCTCCGCTTCGAACTGGCCAACGTGCTGCGTTCCCAGGGCCAGTACCAGTCCGCTCGTTCCCTTGACGAGGACACCCTGGCCAGCCAGCGGCACCTGCTCGGCGAAGGCCACCCCAGCATCCTGATCACCTCCGGCAGCCTCGCCGCCGACCTGCGCGCGCTGGGCAGGTTCAAGGAGGCCCTGGAGCTGGACCAGCGGATCTACCAGGGCTTCCGGGAGATCTTCGGCGAGGACCACCCCCGGTCGCTCACCGCGGCCAACAACCTCGCCATCGACTACCGGCTGGCCGGCGACAGCGAACCCGCCCGCCGGCTCGACGAGGACACCGTACGCCGCCGCACCGCCCTGCTCGGCCCACTGCACCCGTATACCCTCACCACCAAGGGGCATCACGCCCGTGACCTGCGGGAACTGGGGGACTACAAGACCTCGATCGAGATCCTGCGCGAGGTGCGCGAGGGTTTCGAGCAGGTCCTCAACCCCTATGTGCCCGAGGTGCTGCGGGTCGAGAAGAGCCTCGCTGTCTCCCTGCGCAAGGCGGGCCAGACCGGCGAGGCGCTGCGGATCACCGAGGAGACCTGGGAGACGTACAAGCGCTACCGCGAGCGCTACGGCAGTGCCCTGCCCGAGTATCTGGCCTGCGGACTCAACCTCGCCGCGGACTACTTCGCCACCGATCCCGTGAACGGGGCCGCGCGTGCGGTCCAGTTGGTCAACGAGGTGCTGGAGGGCTACAAGACCTCCTTCGGCCCACAGCACCCGTTCGTCATGTACTGCCTCAACAACCTTTCCATCTACCGCCGGGCCCTCGGCGAGGTGGACGAGGCGGCCGCGCTGAGCGAGAAGGCCCGCGACGCCCTCGCCGCGGACCTCGGGGACGACCACCCCGCCGTTCTGTGCGCCGGACTCAACCTCGCCAACGCCTACGGCGATCTGGGGCTGAACGACCAGGCCGAGCGGTGGGAGCGGACGGCCCTGGAGGGCACGCGCCGCCGCTTCGGCCGCCTCCACCCCGACGTTCTGGTCAGTACGGGCAACCTCGCGATCACCCTGCGGGACATGGGACGCCAGGAGGAGGCCGTACGACTCCAGGAGTCGGCGGTGGCCGACCTGTCCCAACAACTGGGCGAGACCCACCCTGTCACCGAGTCGATCCGGTCGTGGCGACGGATGGGGAGGGACTTGGAGCCGCAGCAGACGTGACGCGTGATGCGGTACGGGGTGCGGTCGTGACGCGTGGTGCTGTGCGGGCCGCGCCCCTCGGTACAGGCGTGATCCGAGGTACAGGCGTGATCCGAACGGCAGGACCTAGTTGACGGCCCAGCTCAACACCCGCGTCATCTCCCGCAACGCCCCGAAGTGCGCGGCGCCCGGTTCGACCTCGACCCGGGCGCCCGGGATGTTGCGGCCGAGCCAGCGGGTGTGCTGCACGGGGGCGAAGATGTCGTCCTCGCCGTGCCAGAGGAACACGGGGGTGGTGATCCGGCTCACGTCGAAGCCCCACCCCGTGTTGAACGCCATGACGTCGTCCACCCAGCCGTCGGCCGAACTGCGCAGCCCCTCCGCGAAGTTGCGCTCCAGCATGTCCTGGATGCCGGGGTCCGCGACGATCCAGCGGTCTGCCTCCGGGAGCCCGTCCTTCATCTCGGCGACGGACGCGGCCGGGTCGGCGACGATCGACATCGAGCGCATCCCGAGCGTCGCGGTCACCCGGTTCCGCCCGATCGAGGCGTTGACGTACTCCCGCACGTTCGCCTCGGTCATGCCCTCGAACCAGTCGAGCCCGGACGCGTTGCGCGGCGCGAGGCTGACCAGCGCGCCGACGCGCGTGGTGCGGTCCGGCAGCAGGGCCGCGCAGGCCAGCGCGTGCGGGGCGCCGCCCGAGCGGCCGACCACGGCGAAGCGGCCGATGCCGAGCGCGTCCGCGATGTGCGACACGTCGGCGGCGGCCGCGCTCACCAGGCGGCCCGATGCCCGGTCCGAGTCGCCGTACCCCGGCCGGTCGAAGGCGATCAGCCGGATGCCCATGCGGTACAGGACGCCCTCGCGCGGCGCGGGCCCCAGCCGGCTGCCCGGGGTGCCGTGCAGAAGGAACACCGGCCGCCCTTCCGGATCACCTCGCTGCTCGACCGCCAGCCGCCGCCCGTCCGAGGTACGCACCGTCTGCTGCATCGCCCATCCCCTGTCGTCCCGGCCCGCCGTGTCCCCCGCCGCGCCCCGCTTCACCGGTCGTCACCCGCCGCCGCGGGTTCGTGGGTGTGCGGGGCTGGGGGAGGCCGTGCGGGGCGCGGTGCGGCACGGCGTGACGCCACGGCGGGGAACCGCCCGGGTCGATGTCGTATGCGGGTGAACCACAGCCGTTGTCGTGTGGGTGTGGCTGTGCGTATGCGTATGCGTATGCGTATGCATACGCACGTGCACTTGCGTGCGCCTTGGTGACACAGCCGATGACATACGGACAGTGGTCGTCCCCGTACCGACCGTGTGCCGTGACGTTCCTGCTACCAGTGGGTGACCGTGCTCCCTCACCGGCGGATACCCGCGGTAATCGCCAACTCCCCCATCCGGCCAGTATGCAGGCGGACGGCCACCCGGCCCAGACCGCGTACCGGGGCAAGCCCTGTCTTCAGCCGGTCTTCACCTCGGACACGCCGCCCCCGTACGCCGGGGCGCTTCCGGACATGGCGGGCGCGCGGAGGGGGACAGGAGGCGCGTCGGGGCACGCGGGGGGCGCGCGCCTCTACACCGCGACCAGCGGTGCGTCCTCCCGCCACTTCAGCATCTTGTCGAAGCTCACCACCGCGCCGCCCCGCCCCGGTTTGTTGCCGATGTGGACGTGGTCGGCCAGTTCACGGATGAGACAGAGGCCGCGGCCGTGCTCGGCGTCGGACTGCGCCGGGCGGACCTGAGGGCGGTGCGGGAAACCGGGGCCGGAGTCGGCCACCTCGATACGGCACTTCTCGCCGTCGAGATACGCGGTCACCCGGTACGCCTCGGAAGGCCCGCCACCGGCGGATCCGGCACCACCGTGCTCGACGGCGTTGGCACACGCCTCGCTGAGGGCGACGGACAGGTCGTAGGAGACGTCCGGATCGACACCCGCGGTCTCCATGGTGCCGAGCAGCAGACGCCGGGCGAGCGGCACGCTCGCAGCCTCGCGCCTCAGATGGAGTGACCACCAGATGCTCATGCTCCAGCCTCCAGGCCGCGGCTCGACATACCGTTACGTATTGCCACCCAGGGCGCCGCGCAATCGCCCGAAGGATGTGTTGCCGCCCATACGGCGGATGCGACGGGGGCGCAATCGGTGTATGCGGAGCAATTCGTTCCGGAATCCCGGCCGCTCCTTCCGATCTCGGCCCGCGGAAGCGCCCTGAAGGGGCGCGGGGAACTGGGCGGGGAGGTGCGCGGGGAAGTACGCCCGGAACTGCGCCCGGAACTGCGCGGAAGTACGCCGGGAAGTGCGCGACAAGCCGCACACCACCCGTAGCCGCCTACCGCCCGCCCATTCGCCCTACCCTCTGCGGCGCGAGGCCCCCACCTGAACGCACGCCCGCATCCCCCCGTACCTCCCCGCAAGGACCCGGCCAACCCAGCGGAGCGCCCCGATGCGATGATGAGCCCGCCATGACTGCCCCCCACCAGCGCTGGACGCGCCCCGGAGGTGACCTCCGGGCCCTGCGGGCCGCGGTGTTCGCCGCGGTCTGCGTCGTGCTGGCCGGGGCCGGTCACGCGCTCGCCTCCTGCGCCACGATCCCGTGGTGGAGCCTGGGCGTCGGCTTCCTGGGCGTCTTCGCCGTCGCCGCCCCGCTGGCCGGGCGGGAGCGGTCGCTGCCGGGGATCGCGGCCCTGCTGGCCGTCGGCCAGACCGTGCTGCACACCCTGTTCGGCCTCGGCCAGCACCAGGCGACGACGACTCGGCTCAGCCCGGAGGCCCTGGACGCGGCGCTCGTCGCGCGTGCCGCCCGGCTCGTGTGCGGGGCGACCGCCGCCGCGCTGAGCCCCGCGCAGGCCCAGCGGATCCTCGTGGACGCCGGGCTCGGCACCCACGTGCACGATCCGGCCGACGCCATGTCGACCGCGCCGGACTCCTCCGCCTCCGTGCTGCCGTCCCTGCCCATGCTGCTCGGTCATGTGCTCGCGGCCGTCGCCGCCGGGTGGGTGCTGCGCCGGGGCGACCTGGCGCTGCTGCGCCTGGTCCGGCTGTCGGCCGAGGGACCGCTCGTACGGTCCCTGCGCGGAGCGCTCGCGCTGGCACGGGCACTGTTCGACGGCCTCCTTGGCACGCCGGAGACCGGGTCGCGCGCCCCGCGCGCCGGGTACGCGGTGCCGTCGGCCCTCCGTACGACCGCGCTCCAGCACACGGTGGTCCGGCGCGGCCCGCCCACGGCCGACGCCCTCTTCCTCGCCGCCTGACGCGACGCGCTCCCTTGCTGAGAGCGGTCGCCGTCGTGCGGCACGCGCGCGTGCAGTCTTCGTTCAGGTCCGTCAGTCGCCTGTGGACACGTCCGTCGCCTGTGGACGCGCCTCCTCTCACATCCCTCACTCACCGTGGAGTGCCCGCTGTCATGAAGATCTTCAAGGGTTCCCGTGTCGCCGCCGTCGGCGCCCTCGCCGGTTCGGCCGTCCTCGTTTTGTCCGGCCCCGCGTTCGCGCACGTCAGCGTGTCCGCCGAGGGCACGGCCGCCAAGGGCGGATACGCGACCGTGAACTTCAAGGTCCCCAACGAGCGCGACAACGCCTCGACCACCAAGCTCGAGGTGAGCTTCCCGACCGACCACCCGCTCGCCTCGGCCCAGCCGGAGGCCCTCGACGGCTGGAAGATCCAGGTCACCAAGTCCAAGCTCGACAAGCCGCTCGAACTGCACGGCGAGAAGATCGACGAGGCCGTCTCCAAGATCACCTGGACCGCCACCGGCAAGGGCATCCAGCCGGGCTACTTCCAGAAGTTCCCGCTCTCCATCGGCCAACTCCCCGAGAACACCGACGAACTGGTCTTCAAGGCCGTCCAGACGTACTCCAACAAGGACGTCGTCCGCTGGATCGAGGTCCAGCAGAAGGGCCAGGAAGAGCCCGAGAACCCGGCGCCGGTGCTCGCACTGTCCGCCGCGTCGGAGGACGGCCACCACGGCTCCTCCACCGCCGACTCGGACTCCGACTCGGACGCGGACACGGCCTCGGACGCCAAGGCCGCCTCCAGCACCACCACCGCCGCCGAGCCCGCCGACACCAGCGACACCACCGCCCGCGTGCTCGGTGTCGTCGGCATCGTCGTCGGCGCCGCGGGTGTGGCGTACGGCGTCATGGCCGGCCGTCGGCGCGGCGACGCCTGACGCTCCGCTCCTCTCCGGCGCGCACGCGGTCGTCGTACGACACCGCCGTCGCCGTGGCACCGCGGTGTCACGGCGACGGCGTACGACACCCGTGCGAGCCCGAACTCGAACATCAGGGACATTTTTCCTATGCGCACGAACACGAAGAAGACGTACGCGGCGGCGGCCCTGCTCGCGGCGGCCGTCCTCACGCTCTCGGCCTGCGGCAGCGGCGAGGACTCCTCGGTGTCGGTCGCCGAGGTCTCCACGGACGCGAACGCGCGGAAGCCGGGTACGGTCCTCGACTCGCCGTTCAAGAAGCCGGACCTCGTCCTCACCGACACGCACGGCGAGAAGTACGACCTCCGCAAGGAGACCCAGGGCAAGCCGACGCTGATCTACTTCGGCTACACCAACTGCCCCGACGTCTGCCCGCTGACCATGAACAACCTCGCGGTCGCGAAGAAGGAGGTGTCGAAGAAGCTGTCGAAGTCGGAGCTGGCCGACCTGCGGCTCGTCTTCGTCACCACCGACCCGGAGCGGGACACCCCGAAAGAGCTGGGCAAGTGGCTCAAGGGCATCGACCCCGAGATCGTCGGCCTGACCGGGGACTTCGACACGATCCAGGCGGGCGCCCGCACCCTCGGCATCTCCATCAACCCGCCGACCAAGGACGAGAACGGCAAGACCGTCTCCGAGCACGGCACCCAGGTCATCGCGTTCTCGCCGAAGACGAACGGCGGATATGTGCTGTATGGGGAGGACGCCACCGTGCAGGACTACGAGAAGGACCTGCCGAAGCTGCTCAAGGGTGAGAACCCGTGAGGCCGCTGGTCGGATCCGCCCTGGTCGCCGGCGTACTCGTCCTGACCGGGTGCGGTTCCTCGGGCTCTTCCGGTTCCTCCGCCGCGAAGCTCGCGGTGAAGTCCGCCTATATGCCGCAGCCTGTCACGGACTCCATGGCGGCGGGCTTCCTCGTCATCGAGAACGACGGCGGCACGGCGGACGAGCTCACCTCCGTCACCAGCGACATCGCCCAGGACGTCACCGTCCATGAGACGACCGGGCAGTCGATGAAGGAGGCCTCGGCCCTGAAGGTCCCCGCCGGCGGCCGACTCGTGCTCCAGAGCGGTGGAAACCACCTGATGTTCGAGAACCTGAAGCGCAAGCCGAAGGAAGGCGAGACGGTGTCCCTGCGGTTGAACTTCACCAAGTCCGAGGCCATCACGGTCGAAATGCCCGTGAAGTCGGCGACGTACCAGCCGACCAGCGGGCACTGAGGGAGGTAGCACCGTTGAGCCGGTTGAGGCCCCTGCTGTTGCTGTTGCTCGTCACCGTCGGAGCGCTGTTCGCCGGTGCCGGACCCGTCTCCGCGCACGCCGCGCTGACCGGTAGCGACCCGCAGCAGGGATCGGTGGTCCAGGAGGCACCCGCCCAGGTGTCGCTGACCTTCTCCGAGAAGGTCGCGATGTCCGACGGCTCGGTGCGCGTGTACGACCCCAAAGGCAAGCAGGTCGACACCGGCGAGACGTCCGACCTGGGCGGCAACTCCTACGGGGTGAAGCTGCACTCGGGCCTGCCCGACGGCACGTTCACCGTCACCTACCAGGTGGTCTCGGCGGACAGCCACCCCGTCGCCGGCGCCTTCACCTTCTCGGTGGGGGCGCCCTCGAAGACGACGGTCGCGGTCCCCGAGCAGACCGCGGGCGGCGGGGTCGTCGGCGGCCTCTACGGCTTCGCGCGCTACCTCTCGTACGCCGGCTACATCCTGCTGATCGGCGGCGCGGTCTTCGTGCTGGCCTGCTGGCAGCGGGGCGCCGGTGTGCGACCCGTCCAGCGCCTGGTCGTCTCCGGCTGGCTGACGCTGACCGCCGCCACGCTCGCGATGCTGCTCCTGCGCGGCTCGTACACCGGCTCCGGCAAGCCCGGCGACGTCTTCGACCTGGATCTGCTCGGCCAGGTCCTCCAGACCAAGACGGGCGCGGCCCTCGTCTCCCGCCTGCTGCTCCTCGCCGCGGCGGCCCTGTTCATCGCGGTCCTGTTCGGGGCGTTCGCACGGCGCGACGAGGAGGAGAGCGAGGCCTCGGCGGAGGCCGGGGAGGACGAGGGCGCCGAGGAGAAAAGTGAGGTGTCCCCGGACGACGCCACGGACGACGCCCCTGACGACGCCACGGACGACGCCACGGACGACGCCACGGACGACCTCGACGCCAAGAAGGACCTCACTCTCGGGCTGGCGATCGGCGGTGGCGTCGTCGCGGCCGGGCTCGCGGCGAGCTGGGCGATGGCCGAGCACGCCTCGACCGGCATCCAGACCGGCATCGCCATGCCCGTCGACATCCTGCATCTGCTGGCCGTCGCCACCTGGCTGGGCGGCCTGGCGACCCTGCTCGTGGCTCTGTTCCGGGCACCCGCAGACGCACAGATCGAGACGGCGGCCGTACGACGCTTCTCCCGGGTCGCCTTCGGCAGCGTGCTCGTGCTGACCGTGACCGGCGTCTACCAGTCGTGGCGTCAGCTCGGCTCCTGGTCGGCCCTCACCGACACGTCGTACGGCCGGCTGCTGCTGGTGAAGATCGGGCTGGTGGCCGTACTCGTCGGCATCGCGTGGATCTCGCGCCGGTGGACCGCACAGCTGGCGGAGGTGCCGACGGCCGAGGAAACGGCGGCTGGCACTGTGGCTGTAGCTGTGGCTGCAGCTACAGCCACAGCTACAGCTGTCACCGAGCGGGAGCCGGTGGCCGCGCGTACGGCGAGCGGTGACACCGAGCAGGCGGCCATGGGCGGGCGGACCGAAGGTGGCGGCGGCTCGGGGCAGGGTCCCGAGGGCGGCAGCTCCGGTCAGGCCGCGGCGGGGGGCGGCTCCGGGCGGGCTGTCCATGGCAGCGGCACCAGGCAGGCTGCCGATGGTGAGGTTTCCGAGCGCGCCGCTCAGCTCGCCCGGCAGCGGGCCGCGATGGCCAGCGCGCGCGAGAAGAAGATCCGGAACGCCGACCCGGGCCGTGGCGGCCTGCGCCGCTCTGTGCTGGCGGAGGCCGGCGTGGCCGTCGTCCTCCTCGCCGTCACAACGGCCCTGACCTCCACCGAGCCCGGCCGCACGGTGAAGGAGGCCGAGGCGGCCAACGCGGCCGTGACGCAGGACGCGGACGTGTCGGGGGCGCTGGCCCTGGACATGGCGTTCGACACCGGCGGCCGCAAGGGCAGGGGAGTCGTACGGCTGGAGCTCGACCCCGCGCGCGCCGGCGCCAACGAGATGCACCTCTACGTCCAGAGCCCCGACGGCAGGGTCTTCGACGTCCCCGAGGTGAAGGTCGCCTTCACCCTGGAGGCCAAGAAGATCGGGCCACTGCCGGTGGTCCCGGACCGCATCACCACCGGGCACTGGTCGGCGAACGGCGTACAGCTCCCCATGGCCGGTGAATGGAAGATCTCGGTCACCGTACGGACATCGGACATCGACCAGGTGACCGTCACCAAGAACGCTCAGATCGGCTGAACGACATCATGGCTGAACTTTTCGAGGAGGGCTCCGCCCCCACCGGGTCGCGGGGAACTGCGCGGGCAACCCAGGACGACTCGCGGTCGCCATCGAGCTCTTCGGAGCTACGGCGGGACGGCGACACCCCGTCGTCAGAGCTCTCCGGCGGAACGATCTCCAGGCGCCGGCTCCTGGGCACGGCCGGGGCGACCGGCCTGACTCTGGGCGCGGCGGGCGGCGCCGCCGGATACGCGGCGGCGTCCTCGTCCGACTCCTCCGGCTCCTCCTCGGACGTCACACCGGTGTCCTCCCTGGGTGCGGGGGAGGTCATGTTTCACGTGAAACATCAGCCCGGGATCACCACCCCGCTGCAGGCACGCGGCCACCTCGTCGCCTTCGACCTGGCGGCCGGTGCCGGGCGGAAGGAGGCGGCCGCCCTGCTGCGCCGCTGGTCGGAGACGGCCCGGCGGCTGATGGCCGGGGAGCCCTCCGCGCAGGACGACACGGGTATCGCGCGCGACGCGGGACCTTCGTCGTTGACGGTCACCTTCGGCTTCGGCCACAGCTTCTTCGGCCGCACCGGCCTGGAGAAGCAGCGCCCGGACGCCCTGGACCCGCTGCCCGACTTCTCCTCCGACCATCTCGACAGAACGCGCAGCAACGGCGATCTGTGGGTGCAGATCGGTGCCGATGACGCCCTGGTCGCCTTCCACGCCCTGCGCGCGATCCAGAAGGACGCGGGGAGCGCGGCCCGCGTCCGCTGGCAGATGAACGGCTTCAACCGGTCACCGGGTGCCACGGCCCACCCCATGACGGCACGCAACCTGATGGGCCAGATCGACGGCACCCGCAACCCGAAGCCGACCGAGTCCGACTTCGACGAGCGGATCTTCGTGCCCGCCTCCGGCGGGTCCGGCGACCCGGAGTGGATGGCCAACGGTTCGTACGCCGTCGTACGACGTATCCGCATGCTCCTCGATGACTGGGATCAGCTGTCGCTGAAGCAGCAGGAGGACGTCATCGGCCGCCGGAAGTCGGACGGGGCGGCACTGAGCGGTGGCAGCGGGGCCACCGAGACGACCGAGATGGACCTGGAGAAGACAGGCTCGGACGGCAAGCTCCTGGTCCCGATCAACGCTCACGCCCGGATCAGCCGCCCCGACCAGAACGGCGGCGCGGCCATGCTCCGCCGCCCGTTCTCCTTCCACGACGGCATCGACAAGGACGGCATCCCGGACGCGGGCCTCCTCTTCGTCTGCTGGCAGACCGACCCGCTCCGCGGCTTCGTCACGGTCCAACGCAAGCTCGACCGCGGCGACGCCCTGTCCAAGTTCATCCGCCACGAGTCGAGCGGCCTCTTCGCGGTGCCGGGGGGCGCGGCGAAGGGTGGGTATGTGGGGCAGGGGTTGATGGAGGGTTAGGGCCCTTCTGATGGATCTCCGTGGGAGAAGGAGCGGCGTTCGGTGCGTGCTCTCGGTGTGCCGGACGGAAGTCCTCGTAGCGGAGCTACTAGGGCTTCCGTCGGGTGCGGCGAGTGGGGGCACCTCCCACGCCCTTGAGGCAGTGGGGGAGCGTGCCGGGCGTCGCGACGCTGCGGAGATCCATCAGAAGGGCCCCAGGGCCTGTCGTCCGCACCTGTCCTGGCTGCGGGGCAATAGGTTCCGCTGGGGGGCCGGCACGGTGAGCGCAGCGGCACCTGCAAGCGCCGGTGAGCGAACCCTGCCCCCGCCCAGCAACAGCCGCCGGGGCCGAGGAGGCGCAAGGGCGCCGCGCCGGGGGCCGAGGGAGGCGCAAGGGCGCCCCCAGGGCCGTACGTATCCCGCAGGGGTGGTGGATGCGAGACGCGTGCGCCGGGCGGCGTAGGGCCCATTAGGGTGAGGCCATGCCAGCCAGCTACGTGTACCTCGGACCCGAGGGCACCTTCACCGAGGTCGCCCTGCGCACGCTGCCGGAGTCCGCGACCCGCGAGCTCGTCCCGATGGTGTCCGTGCCCGCCGCACTCGACGCCGTCCGCAACGGCGAGGCCGAAGCCGCGTTCGTACCGATCGAGAACTCCGTGGAGGGCGGCATCACGACCACGCTCGACGAGCTGGTCGCGGGCGCCCCGCTGATGATCTACCGCGAGGTGCTCCTCTCGATCACCTTCGCACTGCTGGTCAGGCCGGGCACGAAGCTTTCGGAGATCAAGACGGTCACCGCGCACCCGGCCGCCCAGCCCCAGGTCCGCAACTGGATGAAGGCCAACCTGCCGCCCGACGTGGTCTGGGAGTCAGCCGCCTCGAACGCGGACGGCGCCCGACTCGTCCAGGAGGGCCGTTACGACGCCGCCTTCGCCGGTGAGTTCGCGGCGGCCCGGTACGGCCTGGAGCCCCTGGAGCGGGAGATCCACGACGCGGAGAACGCCCAGACCCGGTTCGTCCTGGTCGGCCGCCCCGCGCGTCCTGCGGCCCCGACCGGCGCCGACAAGACGTCCGTCGTCATCTGGCAGCGCGACGACCACCCCGGCGGACTGCGCGATCTCCTCGGCGAGTTCGCCGTCCGCGGCGTCAACCTGATGCTGCTGCAGTCCCGTCCGACCGGCGAGGGCATCGGCAACTACTGCTTCGCCATCGACGCCGAGGGCCACATCTCCGACCGCCGGGTGGCCGAGGCGCTGATGGGCCTCAAGCGCATCTGCCTCCAGGTGCGCTTCCTCGGCTCGTACCCGCGCGCCGACTCCGACGTCGCGGACGTCCGGCCCACATCGCCCGGCACCTCGGACGAGGAGTTCGTCGCGGCGGCGGACTGGGTGGCCCGCTGCCAGGACGGCCGGTTCTGAGGACGGTCCCGGGACCGGCTTCGTGCCGGTTCTGAGGTCAGCGCTGGGTCAGCGCTGGGTCAGCGCTGGGTCAGCGCTGCGGGCCGACCTGCGGGCCGACCTGCCGACTGGTCTGCGGGCCGGTCCTACCTGCCTATTTTCTTCATCCACAGAAGTTATCCACAGGTACCCTTCTCGACCTGGGGACAAGTCGACAACGCAGCATCAATCGGTCGACAAATCCCCTTCCAGGACCCCCTCTGTCCACAGGGTGTTACGTCACCCTTCGTCTACCCGTTTCCCCTGCTCCACCCTTTGGGGCGACCTTTTTCCACTCGAAAGTGGGAATGAAGATGGTTTGAACCGCAAATTTCCCGTTCCGCGCAACCCTCTCGGAATGACCACTCCCACAGTCCACAGATCTTTCGCACAGCCTGTGGATAACTTTCCGGCACCGTGGATCCCTGTGGACGGCGAGACCCCAAGTCCCGTTCTCCACAAGGGAGTCGAGTCAACCAGAGGCGGCACGCATGCCCCCTTTCAGGGAGGCGGGCACCATTTCATTGACTTTCGCCGCCCGAGTCGAAGCAGTCGACATTTAGTTCAAATCACTACAGAAGAGGCGCAGGGCGAATACAAGTCGTGGGCCGGAACCGCGCACCGGTAGCCTTGAGGGGTGATTGACCTTCGCCTGCTTCGTGAGGACCCCGACCGTGTGCGCGCCTCCCAGCGCGCCCGTGGAGAGGACGTCGCGCTCGTCGACTCCCTCCTGTCTGCCGACGAGCGGCGCAGGTCCTCCGGCGTCCGCTTCGACGAGCTGCGCGCCGAACAGAAGTCGCTCGGCAAGCTGATCCCCAAGGCCTCGGGTGACGAGAAGGCCGAGCTGCTGAAGAAGGCGAGCCAGCTCGCCGCCGACGTCAAGGTCGCCGACGCCGAGCGCGACGCGGCCGACGCCGAGACCCAGGAGCTCCTCCTCCAGCTCGGCAACCTCGTGCACCCGGACGTCCCGGTCGGCGGCGAGGAGGACTTCGTCACGCTGGAGACGCACGGCGAGATCCGTGACTTCACGGCCGAGGGCTTCGAGCCGAAGGACCACCTGGAGCTCGGCACGATCCTCGGCGCCATCGACACCGAGCGCGGCGCCAAGGTCTCCGGCTCGCGCTTCTACTTCCTGACGGGCGTCGGCGCCCTCCTCGAACTCGCCCTGGTCAACGCGGCGATCGCCCAGGCCACCGCGGCCGGCTTCACCCCGATGCTGACCCCGGCGCTGGTCCGCCCGCAGTCCATGGCCGGCACGGGCTTCCTCGGCCAGGCCGCCCAGGACGTCTACCACCTCGACAAGGACGACCTGTACCTGGTCGGCACCTCCGAGGTCGCCCTGGCGGCGTACCACATGGACGAGATCATCGACGCCGACCGCCTCCCCCTGCGCTACGCGGGCTTCTCCCCCTGCTTCCGCCGCGAAGCCGGTTCGCACGGCAAGGACACCCGGGGGATCTTCCGCGTCCACCAGTTCGACAAGGTCGAGATGTTCTCGTACGTCGCCCCGGAGGACTCGCAGGCCGAGCACCAGCGCCTGCTGGACTGGGAGAAGCAGTGGCTGACGTCGCTGGAACTGCCGTTCCGGGTCATCGACGTCGCCTCCGCCGACCTCGGCTCCTCGGCCTCGCGCAAGTTCGACTGCGAGGCGTGGATCCCGACCCAGGGCAAGTACCGCGAGCTGACCTCGACCTCGGACTGCACCGAGTTCCAGTCCCGCCGCCTGTCGATCCGCGTCCGTGACGGCAAGCAGGTCAAGCCGCTCGCGACGCTCAACGGCACGCTGTGCGCCGTCCCGCGCACGATCGTGGCAATCCTGGAGAACCACCAGCAGGCCGACGGCTCCGTCCGTGTCCCCGAGATCCTGCGCCCGTACCTGGGCGGCCGAGAGGTCCTGGAGCCGGTAGCCAAGTGACCGAAGCGGCTGCCGCCGAGGGTTCCGCGGACTGCTCGGCATCCACGGAACCCTCTGGCTTCCCGTACAAGCTGATCGCGACCGACCTCGACGGAACGCTCCTGCGCTCCGACGAGTCGGTTTCGCAGCGCACCCGTGAGGCGCTCGCCGCGGCCACCGCGGCGGGCGCCGCCCACCTCGTCGTCACCGGCCGTGCCGTCCCCTGGACCCGGCACATCCTCGACGACCTCGGCTACCAGGGCCTCGCGGTCTGCGGCCAGGGGGCACAGCTGTACGACGCCGGGGAGAACCGTCTGCTCACCTCGGTGACCCTGGACCGGCAGCTCGCCGCGGTGGCTCTCGCCAAGATCGAGGCGGAGGTCGGCCCGCTGTTCCTGGCCGCGAGCCGCGCGGGCCTGGAGGGCGAGATACTGGTGGGCCCCGGCTACGCCCTGCACGGCTCGTTGCCGACCACCCCGCTCACGGACGTGTCCGACCTCTGGGCGGCCCCGTTGAACAAGATCTACATACAGCACCCCACCCTGACCACCGACGAACTCGCCGAGGCCTCCCGCCGGGCCGCCGGCGGCTTCGTCACGGTCGCCATGGCCGGGGAGGGCATCGTCGAACTCCTTCCCCTCGGCCTCACCAAGGCCACCGGCCTCCGCCTGGCCGCCCGCCGCCTCGGCGCGAAGCGCGCCGACACCATCGCCTTCGGCGACATGCCCAACGACATCCCCATGTTCACCTGGTCCGCCCACGGCGTAGCCATGTCCAACGCCCACAAGGACCTCAAGTCCGTTGCCGACGAGATCACTTCCTCGAACGAGGAAGACGGCATCGCAGCGATACTGGAACGCCTGCTGCCCGGGGCCGAGTAGACCTTCGGCGGCTGAACACAACTGCGGGACCCGCTCGTGCCCAAGGGGACCACGAGCGCAGCGCCCACCCCAGAGACAGTCCCCGCCCCGGCTGGGGTGGACACCAGAGCGGGCAAGGCCGCCCGCCCCAATCCCAACAGCCCACCCTGTGGAGGCGAAGCCCGCCTGCCATAGCTGCAGGCAGCCACGCCGCTGAAGACGGCAACCTGCCCGCCACCACCGCAGGGCAAATCGTGCCGCTAGGGCCTGTCTGACCATTCCCGGCGTCGCCCGGAGGCCGGCCTCGCGCCCGCCGCGTTGGGGGGGACCACCCGCCCTCGCGCCCGCCGCGATGGGGGGCACCGCCCGCTCAAGCGAAGTCGAGAGTGGGGGAGGCTGTGTCCGGTAGGTGCGTGTTCGCGGCATGCCAGGCCTAGACCCTCGTACCGGACGTACTTGGGTCCGCGCCCGGTACGGCGAGAGGGCGTGCATGGCGTCGCGGGGCAGACGGGAATGTCAGGCAGGCCCTAGGGGCGGCACGGGTGGGCGCAGCGGTACCCGGCAAGCGCCGGTGAGCGACACCCAACCACGCCCAGCCACAGCACCAGGCATGCTCTCCGACGCCCCCTAACCCGACACCAACTCCCGGGCGGCCACTCCCAAGACGCCCTGTCCAGCACAACCCCGGGCCCTTCCCGCACAAACCCCAGCCCCAGAACCCGGCCAGGTCACAGCGACAGCGAAACGGCGGAGGATGCACGAATCGAACGTGCGCGGGCTTTCCAGGCCCGACCACGGCTTAGCAAGCCGGTGCCTTACCACTCGGCCAATCCTCCGGGTGGGCGGCCCACGCGAAACGAATCGCGTGCTCGAAGCGGCCGCCCCGGGCAACTCCCCGCAGGGGCGGGCTGAACGGAGGGGTAACTACTCCGAAGACCGCCGCGGGCTGCCCTGAAGGAAACTCGACGTACTGCGACTGACGAGCATCGCCGAGCTCCTCTCCCAGTACGTGGCGCCGGCTCGACCCGGCGTCATGGACATCACCACTGTGCCCGTACGCCAAGCCGCACGCCACCGAATATCCACCGCCCCGGGGCACTGAGCAGCAGCTACGCATCCGCGCCTACCGGCGCCGCCACTTGCGCCGCCGCGCCTTGCTGAAGAACCACCCGGCGGGCGGCTCGTCCGACCGCCAGGGCTGCGGGTCGGGGGCCTGCTCTCGCCAGCGCGCCGCGAGCATCCGGGCCCGTGCCGACGGCTCGGCCGTCTCCGCGGCCCCTATGAAGTCCTCGTCCAGCACGATGTCGTCCCAGACGTCCTCGCCTTCGGCCCCGGCCCCGCCCGCACGACCGGTCGCCGCCTGCGCCTCGCCGTTCAGTTCCTCGGCTGCCATCCCCGTCCTCCTGCCTCCCGGCCACCCCTTCTGGCTGCGTATCAGCTCGGCCCAGTGTGCCTGGGCTTACGTGAAACCCTCGTCAAGATCACGAAGGCTCCACCTCTCCGCTCCCGGGCGCGAAGCCCGAAACCGAACACCTCGGGAGCCACGCGCCTGACGAGGCGCGGGCCCCTGCGCCGTGTCCCTCCCGAACCGTGCCCCTCCCGAGCCGTGCCGCACGCCGGAACCCCTGCAGCTCGCACGCCGGGAGGCGGCACACACCTCGGAGGGGCCGGTCACTCCTCCCCGGCCAGCTTCAGCGTCCGGAGCTTCTGGCCCGCGTACCAGGTCGTGCCCACCGTGACCGCCGTCAGCAGGATCACCGCGGTCGGCAGCCCCACGTCCGAGGTCACGAGGTCGCCGTCGGTGACCTTGTGGGCCACGGCGAGCGCCCACTGCTGGACGCTGAGCGTGCGCGCGCCGTCCACCAGGGACCCGAAGAGGGACTCCCAGACCAGCGCGTAGACGAGCCCGAAGACGACCGCGTGCCGGGTCACCGTCCCGAGGAGCAGGAACATCGCCGCGTACGCGATCGACGCGACCAACGCCGCCACCGTGTAGGCGACCGCTATCTGCTGTCCGTTGCCGTTGAGGATCAGGCCCGCGACGAACGTCGGTATCGCTGAGAACACCATGGTCACCGCGATGGCCACAATGAGCTTGGTGACGATGATGGTCGGCCGTTTCACCGGCTTGGCCAGCAGATACACCACCGAGCCGTCGTCGATCTCCGGCCCTATGGCGCCCGTGCCCGCGATGACACCGATGATCGGCACCATCGTGGCCAGCGCGAACCCGCCGAGGAGGTCCACGGCCACCTGGTCGTCGGCGCCGCTGAGGCTGCGCACGGCCGCGGAGATCACGATCAGCAGGACGGGCAGCGCACCGAGGATGAGCGCCCGGCGGCGGCCTAGCAGGGCCCGATAGGTGAGCCGGGCGACTGTGGGGTCATACATCTTCGGCCTCCTACGCCGCGACCAGATACGAGAAGACGGACTCGAGGGACTCGTCCGACGGCGAGACCGTGAGCAGACGGATGCCGTGGTCCCTGGCCACCTTCGGCAGCAGGGTGGTGAAGCGGCCGAAGTCGACGGCCTGGATGCGCAACGCGCCCTCGGCCAGGTCCACTTCGATGCCGGCCGTCGACGGGTCCGCTATCAGCGCGGCGGCCAGGGCCCGGTCGTCGCTGGATCGCACCAGGTAACGGTGCGGACGGTCGGTCATCAGCCGGCGGATGCGCCGGAAGTCACCGCTCGCCGCGTGCCGCCCGGCGACGATCACCTCGATATGGGCGGCCAACTGCTCGACCTCTTCGAGGATGTGGGACGAGAACAGCACCGTGCGGCCCTCGTCTCCCATGCGCCGCAGCAGGTCCATGAGCTGCATGCGCTGACGCGGGTCCATGCCGTTGAAGGGCTCGTCCAGCAGCAGCAGCGACGGCTCGTGCACCAGGGCACTCGCCATCTTCACACGCTGGCGCATGCCCTTGGAGTACGTCGCGATCTTGCGGTCCTGCGCGTACTCCATCTCGACCGTGGCGAGCGCGCGTTGCGCGGCCACCGCCCCGAGTCCGTGCAACTCGGCGTTGGCGACGACGAATTCGCGGCCCGTGAGGAAGTCGTACATCGCCTCGCGCTCGGGGACGATGCCGATGTGCTTGTAGATCTGCTCGTTGCGCCACACCGGCTGGCCGTCGAGCGTGACCGTGCCCGTGGAGGGGGCGAGGAAGCCGCCCATCATGTTGATGAGGGTGGACTTCCCGGCGCCGTTCGGGCCGAGCAGGCCGGTGACGCCGGGGCCGATCGTCATCGTGATGTCGTTGACCGCCACCACGTTGCCGAACCAGCGCGAGACGTGGTCGATGTTGAGCGTGGTCACAGCCCGGCCTTTCGATAGCGGCGCATCAGCAGGCCGTAGCTGCCCGCGATGAGACCGAGGACGACGAAGACGTAGACGACTCCCTGCCCGCTGGAGGGCTCGTGCCCGCCCGGGAAGGCGGACGTGGCGCCCAGGAAGGCCGTCTGCACACCGTCTATGAGCGTGATGGGCGAGAAGAGGCCGAGCCAGGGGACCATCTCGCCGCCGGACTGCACGTCGGCGATGGCCTGGACCGCGGACACGGCCCCGTAGGAGATCGTCAGCACGGCGATGACTGCCGCGATGCCGAAGCCTCGGCGCGGGGTGACCGCCGAGATCACCAGGCCGATTCCGGCGAAGAGGAGCGACAGCAGTGCCACGGACACCAGTCCCTGCGCGAGTCCCTTGGTCTGGTCGGTGAAGTCGAGCTTGGCCAGCAGCGCTCCTATGTAGAGCACGAGCAGGGGCACTGCGGTGAGGATGAAGAGCGCCGAGGTCAGGGCGGCGAACTTGGCGCGGACGTAGTCGGCGGTCTCGATCGGACGCGAGAAGTACAGCGGCACGGTCTTGAAGCGCAGGTCGCGGGAGACGGACTGCGGTGCCTGGGAGGCTACGTACAGGCCGATGACGGCCTGCATGATGACCGCGTAGTCCGTGTAGGCGATGGGCAGGTCCTTGGCCTTGGTGGCGACCGCGACGGCCACCATGATGGCCGCGGGCACGCACATCACCGCGAAGAGCAGCATCGGCAGCACCTTGGACTTGGCCGAGCGGCCGAGGCCGTACGCGCCGCGCAGGGACTGCGAGTACAGCGAGCGGCGGGCGTAGGCACGCCCCAGGCGGGGGCCGTCGTAGCTGCGGTAGCCGATGTTGTGGATGCGGGTCTGCTCGCCCGCGTGCGCGGGCTGTGCGCCCGCCGGGGCCGGTGCCCTGTGCTGCTCAACCGCCATGGCCGACCGCCTCCTTCCGTGCGTTCTGGGAGGCCGGGGTGTCCGCCGACTCGTCGTTGTCCTGGAAGACCTCGGCGATGTGGTGTCGGCGCTGCTCCATGCGGACCAGGCCGAGGCCGAGGTCGGCGACGGTGTCCCGCACCAGGTCGTAGGTCTCCTCGCCCTCGGCGGTGAGTAGCAGGATGTGCCCGGCGCCCGGGAGGCCGCTGCCGTCTGAGACGGTGACACCGCGCGCGTGGAGCGCTTCGCGCAGAGCGCGGGTGCCGTCAGGGTGCTCGTCGCTGTCGGTGACCTCGATCGCGAGGGTCGCCGTGCTCTGGGTGAAGTCCCGCGTGGAACTGGAGCGCAGGAGCTTGCCGCCGTCGACCACGACGACGTGGTCGCAGGTCCGCTCCAGCTCGCCGAGCAGGTGCGAGGTGACCAGGACGGAGATGCCGAAGTCGGTGTGGATGCGGCGGATCAGGCCGAGCATCTCGTCGCGGCCGACCGGGTCGAGGCCGTTCGTCGGTTCGTCCAGGAAGACCAGCTGCGGGTCGTGGACCAGGGCCTGGGCGAGCTTCACCCGCTGCTTCATGCCCGTGGAGTAGCCGCCGATGGGGCGGTACCGCTCCTCGTACAGTCCCACGTGGCGCAGGGTGTCCGCGGTGCGCTCGCGCGCGGCGGTCGGCGGGAGTCCGGACATGCGGGCCATGTGCACGACGAACTCGGTGGCCGAGACGTCGGGTGGCAGGCAGTCGTGCTCCGGCATGTACCCGACGCGCTCGCGGATGGCGCCGCCGTGCGTGGCGACGTCGAGGCCGAGCACCTCGGCACGGCCCTCCGAGGCGGGGGACAGACCCAGCAGGATCTTGATCAGTGTGGACTTGCCGGCGCCATTGGCACCGACGAGTCCCGTCACACCGGGTCCGATGTCCACGGAGAGCCGGTCAAGCGCGGTCACCCTCGGGAACCGCTTGCTCAGGCTTTCGGTCGCGATCACAGTCACGATGTCGAAGGTAGGCGCGCGGCGCTTCGCCGTCGTCACCCCGCAGAGCTGTCTGGCTCTCACCCTCGAGTCGTACGGGAACGTAAGGGTTCTCAGCCGCCGGTCCCCCTAGGGGTCACCCTTAGGTCGAACGACAGAGGCCGCCGAAAGCCCCAACGACCGGCGTCGTCCATTCGTGCCCGTGAGGGCCCGTGAGTCGTCCACACCTTGCCCGCCAGGTCTTCCGCCCGCGCCCGCCCGCCGGGTTTTCCACAGGCTCCACAGACCGCCATTGACGTGACCTCCAACAACTGTCACATTCATTGGTGTCACATTGCGAACACGTACCGCAGTCGACAAGTACAGGTGGGGGCAGTGACATGACCTCGGCAGTGGCAGGTGGACTCTCCGTGGAACTGCGGTCATTCAGGCAGGTGCAGCGGCTCGCATACGAGTGCGCGGAAGCCGTGGCGGCCCAGCTGAAGCCCGGTGTGACCGAGCGCGAGGCGGCACGGATGCAGCGCCGCTGGCTGCGCGAGCACGGGGTGCGGGACTGGTTCCATCTGCCCTTCGCCTGGTTCGGCGACCGCACGGCGTTCGTGAACTTCCGGATACCGCTGCAGTTCTTCCCCACCGACCGCCGTCTCGAAGCGGGCATGCCGTTCATCCTCGACATGGCCCCTGTGTACAAGGGCTTCACGGCGGACATCGGCTACTCGGGCTGTCTCGGCCCGAGCCCGTTGCACGACCGGCTGATGGCGGACCTGGAGGCGCACCGCGAGCTGATCCTGCGCGAGGTGCGCGAGCGCCGCCCGCTGCGCGAGATCTACGAGGACGTGGACCGGCTCATGGTCCGCCAGGGATACGCGAACCGACATCGTGCCTATCCCTTCGGCGTGATCGCCCACAAGGTGCACCGGGTGAAGGAAAGACGCTGGTCACCGCATGTTTTCGGATTCGGCACACAGTCACTGAAGGGGCTGGCGAGCGACGCGTTGCACGGCCATCGGGACGGCTGGTCGCCGCTGTGGTCGCCGTACCGCTTCTCGGACCACCCGCCCCAGCCGGGGCTGTGGGCGGTCGAGCCGCATCTCGGATTCCGGGGCACGGGCGCGAAGTTCGAGGAGATCCTCGTCGTCACCGACTCCCGGGACCCCGCGGAGAGCGCGTTCTGGCTGGACGACGACCTGCCGCATGTCAGGCGCTGGGCGGAGGAGAAGTGCGGGTGAGCAAACGGGGAGACATGCCGGGCGACGTGCCGGGTGAGGTGACGCTGGACCGTGCGCGGCAGCGCCTGGTGCGGTCGGGAGAGGTCGAGTTGTGCGTCGCCGAATTGGGCGACCCCGACCAGCCGACGGTACTGCTCCTGCACGGCTACCCCGACTCCAAGGAGGTGTGGTCCGAGGTCGCCGTACGGCTCGCCGAGCGCTTCCACGTGGTGCTGTACGACGTCCGCGGTCACGGCGGGTCGACGGCGCCGCGGCCGCTGCGCGGCGGGTTCACTCTGGAGAAACTGACCGACGACTTCCTGGCGGTCGCCGACGCGGTCAGCCCCGATCGGCCCGTGCACCTGGTGGGGCACGACTGGGGTTCGGTGCAGGGCTGGGAGTTCGTGACCGTCGAGCGCGCCGAGGGCCGCATCGCCTCGTTCACCTCGATGTCCGGCCCGTCGCTCGACCACATCGGTCACTGGATCAAGCGGCGCGCGAAACGACCGACCCCGCGCGGGGTCGGTCAGCTCCTCGGCCAGGGGGCCAGGTCCTGGTACGTGTACGCGCTGCACACCCCTGTCCTCCCCGAGCTGGCCTGGCGCGGCCCCCTCGGTAAGCGCTGGCCCGGCATGCTCCGCCGCACCGAGAAGCTGCCCCCGGGTGGCTACCCCACCCCGTCGCTGCCCACGGACGCGGCACACGGGACCTGGCTGTACCGGGACAACGTACGGGCCCGGCTGACCAGCCCCCGCGAGGACGCGTACGCGCACGCGCCCGTGCAGCTCATCACGCCCCTCGGGGACGCGTTCCTCTCCGAGCGGCTCTACGACGATCTGGATCGGTGGGCTCCGCGGCTGACCCGCCGCACCCTGCCCGCCAAGCACTGGATCCCTCGCACCCGCCCCGACCAACTGTCGGCCTGGATCCGCGAGTTCGTCACGGCCACCGAGGGCGGTCGGCCGGCCCCGGTGACCACCGGAAAGTACGCGGCCCGGTTCGGCGGGCAGTTGGTGCTGGTCACCGGCGCGGCCAGTGGCATCGGGCGCGCCACGGCCTTCGCGTTCGCTGAGGCAGGCGCACGCGTGATCGCCGTCGACCGGGACCAGGAGGGCGCGGCCCGCACGGCCGAGCTGTCACGGCTGATCGGCGCGCCCGAGGCCTGGGCCGAGACCGTCGACGTCTCCGACGAGCAGGAGATGGAGAAGCTCGCCGCGAAGGTCGCCACCGAGTACGGCGTGGTGGACGTGCTGGTGAACAACGCCGGGATCGGGCTCTCCGGGTCCTTCCTCGACACCACGCCCGAGGACTGGCGCAAGGTCCTCGACGTCAACCTGTGGGGTGTGATCCACGGCTGCCGCCTCTTCGGCAGGCAGATGGCCGAGCGCGGACAGGGCGGCCACATCGTCAACACGGCCTCGGCAGCGGCGTATCTGCCGTCGAAGACGCTGCCCGCCTACAGCACCTCCAAAGCGGCCGTCCTGATGCTCAGCGAGTGTCTGCGCGCGGAGCTGGCCGGTCAGGGCATCGGGGTCTCGGCGATCTGCCCTGGCATCGTCAACACCAACATCACCTCGACCGCGCGCTTCGCCGGCGTCAGCGCCGAGGAGGAACGGCAGCGCCGGCGGAAGTCCGCACGGCTGTACGGACTGCGGAACTACCCGCCGGAGAAGGTCGCGGACGCCGTCCTGCGCGCGGTCGTACGCAACCAGGCGGTCGTCCCTGTGACCCCGGAGGCGCGCGGCGGCCGTCTCATGTCCCGCCTCACCCCGAGAGCGCTGCGCGCGCTCGCCCGACTGGAGCCCCCGCTGTGAGCCACCAGGACGACAACGCCTCCCGGGACGAGAACGGGCAGCACTGCAGGATCACCCCGCGCAAGGTCTCTTTCGACTGGGAGAAGACCCCGCTGCACTGGATCCCGGACGAGCCCACCGCAACCCATGTCATCAATGTGCTGCATCTGCTGCTGCCGGCTGGGGAGCGGTGGTTCGTGAAGGTCTTCAAGGAAGGCCTGCCGCTGGTCAGGGACCCGGAGCTGCTCCAGGACGTCAAGGGGTTCATGGGCCAGGAGGCCACGCACAGCGTGCAGCACGCGTATGTGCTGGACCATCTCGCGGCACAGCGACTCGATACCGCGGCCTTCACCAAGTACGTCGACTTCCTCTTCCAGAGACTGCTCGGCGAGCGACCTCCCCTGGGAGCGCCGATTCCACCAAGAGAGTGGCTGCGCTTCCGGTTGTCGATGATCGCGGGCATCGAGCAGTTCACGGCGGTACTGGGCGACTGGGTGCTGGCCGCCGAGGGGCTCGACCGGGCCGGGTCCGACGAGGTCATGCTCGATCTGCTGCGCTGGCATGGCGCGGAGGAGGTCGAGCACCGCGCGGTCGCCTTCGACATGTACCAACACTGCGGCGGCGAGGGCCTGCCCCGCTACGCCCGCCGGGTCGTTGGCATGACGATCACGGCACCGGTGATGCTCTACCTCTGGGCATGGGGCGCCGCGTACCTCATACGCCACGACCCTCAGCTCGCCGGACGCCTGCGCTACTCCCTCGCCACGCACAACAGAGCCATACGCAAAGGCCTGTTGCCCACGTGGAAGGCGCTCGGCTCGGCCGTGCCCCGCTATCTGCGACGCTCCTACCATCCTTCGCAGGAGGGTTCGCTGCGCCGGGCGGTCGAGTACCTGGCACAGTCCCCCGCGGCGCGTGCCGCCACCGGGGCGACAAAGCGGGCGGCCTCCGCGTAACCACCCGCACCACCCGCACAGGAGGGCCAGGGACTGTGAACGAAGAGCCGGCCGGAGCCACGTACCGCATCGAGGACCTGGCGCATGTGAGCGGTGCCACGGTCCGCACGATCCGCGCCTACCAGGACCGTGGGCTGCTTCCCCGCCCCGAGCGCCGCGGCCGGTCGAACGTCTACTCGGACGCTCATCTGACGCGGCTGCACCAGATCGCCGACCTCCTCGACCGCGGCTACACCCTGGCCTCCATCAAGGAACTCCTGGAGGCCTGGGACGCGGGCCGCGGCCTCGGTGGGGTGCTCGGTCTGGTCGCCGAGGTCGACGGGCCGTGGACCGACGAGGAGCCCGTGCGGATCTCACGGGCCGAGCTGGCCCAGCGCTTCGGTGGCGTCCCGGACGATACAGCCGTCGCTGACGCGGTCGAACTGGGCGTACTGGAGCCCCTGCCCGGCGGTCCGGGCGAGGAGGAGCTGTTCCTCGTGCCGAGCCCCCAGGAACTGGCTGTGGCCGCCGAGTTACACGAGGCCGGGGTCCCGCTGTCCGCGATCGCAGGCCACCTGAGGGAGTTGAGGGGGCAGGTCGAGCACATCGCCGCACGTTTCCTGGACTTCACCACCGAGCACGTGTTCGCGCGCTACCTCGGGCGGCATCAGCCTCCGACCGACGCCGACACGGCCGAGGCGGCGGCCCTCGTACGGCGTCTGCGGCCACTCGCGCAACAGACGATGGACGCCGAACTCGCCCGCGCGATGCGGCTGTTCGCGAACCGACAGCTGCGTCGGCATCTCGGTTCGGACGCTCCGACCGAGACGGCGGACGCATCGTGCTCGGTGCGGATTCCCGCCTCCACAATGCGGGCCGTGGAGAAGTTGGTCGGCTCCGAACAGATCGCCGCCTTCATCACAGCGGCCGCC
The DNA here is from genome assembly GCF_030294945.1 of Streptomyces graminofaciens. Lineage (NCBI taxonomy): Bacteria > Bacillati > Actinomycetota > Actinomycetes > Kitasatosporales > Streptomycetaceae > Streptomyces > Streptomyces graminofaciens. The sequence goes on from NZ_AP018448.1 coordinate 6,713,154, forward strand.
GAACGGGAGGTCCAAGCCCGCACCTTGGATACCCTCGCCTCAAATCACAACAACAGAGAAAAAGATGACTAAACACCCTCAATCGGACGCATAGTTGTCCACAGAATCTCCAATTCCCCTGTGGATAACTACACTTGGCTGTGGATCAAACATTCGCATCAAAATCATGTGCGTGACGCGTGTCTCTCCAGGCACGCTGGCGGGATGAACGAAACGGACAGACCAACGAACGGCATGGACGAACGACGCACCGTGAAGGTGTCGAAGTACCTCTCGAAGCATCTGCGGCACCAGCCCGCACGTATCGGGCTCACGCTCGACGAAGGCGGCTGGGTCGGGATCGACACGCTCATCGCGGCGGCCACCGCGCACGGCTTCCGGTTCACCAGGGCCGAACTCGACCACGTGGTCGCCCACAACGACAAGCGGCGCTTCACCATCGACGGCGACCGGATCCGCGCCAACCAGGGCCACACCGTCGAGGTCGACCTCGGCCTGCCCCCGGCGACCCCGCCGCCGTACCTCTACCACGGGACCGTGGCGGCCTGTCTGGAGGCGATCCGAGCCGAGGGACTACGGGCGATGAACCGCCACGATGTGCACCTCTCGCCCGACCGCGAGACCGCCACCCGTGTCGGCGCCCGCCGCGGCCGTCCCGTCGTGCTCTCCGTGGACGCCGGCGCCATGCACCGCGACGGCCACGAGTTCCGCGTCAGCGCCAACGGAGTGTGGCTGACCGAAGCCGTACCGCCCGAGTATCTGCGGTTCCCCGACCCTCACTGAGCGAAGCCGGAGCACCCGACGGCTGCGCTTACGCTCGATGCATGAGTCTGCGTCTGAGCACCGTGATCCTGCCGTACCTCCGCTGGAACGAGGGCGGTCGTTCCGCGTGGCAGCGGGCCGAGCAGCTCGGGTTCCACACCGCGTACACCTACGACCACCTGTCGTGGCGGAGCTTTCGCGACGGGCCGTGGTTCGGCGCCCTGCCCACCCTGACGGCCGCGGCCGCCGTCACCGACCATCTGCGCCTCGGCACCCTCGTGACCTCGCCGAACTTCCGGCACCCGGTGACCCTCGCCAAGGAGCTGATCTCCCTCGACGACATCTCCGGCGGCCGCGTCACCCTCGGCGTCGGCGCGGGCGGCAGCGGCTTCGACGCCACCGCGCTCGGCCAGGAGCCATGGACCCCGCGTGAGCGCGCCGACCGCTTCGCCGAGTTCGTCCCCTTGCTCGACCGTCTCCTCACCGAGGACTCCGTCTCCTACGAGGGCGACCACTACTCGGCCCACGAGGCCCGCAACATCCCCGGCTGCGTCCAGCGCCCCCGGCTGCCCTTCGCGGTGGCCGCCACCGGGCCGCGCGGAATGCGGCTCGCGGCCCGCCACGGGCAGGCGTGGGTGACCACCGGGGACCCCCGGCTGTACGAGACGGGTACGTCTGCACAATCGGTTCAAGCCATTCGTGGACAGATCGAGAAGCTGGCCGACGCCTGCGCCGAGCAAGGCCGGGACGTCGCCGGGCTCGACAAGATCCTGCTCACCGGCTTCACCCCGGACCGTGGCCTGCCGCTGCGGTCGCTGGACGCGTTCGTGGACTTCGCGGGCCGCCACGCCGAGCTGGGCATCACCGACCTCGTGGTCCACTGGCCGATCCCCGACTCCGTCTTCGCGGCTGACGAGAAGGTCTTCGAGCAGATCGCCCTGGAGGCCCCTGCTCAGCTGGCGTGAGTCCTGCCACAGAACCGCCGCGGCCCCCGGGAGGCCGTGCCCGCAGAAGCGGCCGAGACGTACGGGCAGGAGCAGGATCAGGGGTATTTCCGGGAGCGGTTCAGGGAGAGTAATCACTCACCTGTGCGGGCACCCGCACGACCGTGCGCGCATATGCGCGAGAATGGGGTCCGTGACCTCAGCGACGAGACAGCCCGAGAGCCCGGCCCCGACCGTCCCGCCCCGGCTGATAGCCACGGACCTCGACGGCACCCTGCTGCGCGACGACAAGTCCGTCTCGCCCCGTACGGTCGCCGCGCTCGCGGCGGCGGAGGAGGCGGGCATCGAGGTCTTCTTCGTCACCGGCCGCCCGGCCCGCTGGATGGACGTCGTCAGCGAGCACGTCCACGGCCACGGCCTCGCCATCTGCGGAAACGGCGCCGCCGTGGTCGACCTGCACGGCGGCCCGGGCACCCACCGGTTCGTCAAGGTCCGCGAGCTGGCACGGGAGAACGCGCTCGACGCCGTACGCCTGCTGCGCGCGGCCGCGCCCGGCACCGTGTACGCGGTCGAGCAGACGTACGGCTTCAACCAGGAGCCCGAGTACCCGAAGCTCCACATGGAGGTACCCGACGCCCTCGCGCCCGCCGAGAAGCTGCTGTCCCCGGGCGGTGTCGCCGATGACGAGCCGGTGCTGAAGATCCTCGCGTTCCACCCCGACCTCGACCCCGACGAGTTCCTCGACACCGCCCGTATCGCCGTCGGCGACCGCGCGACCATCACCCGCTCCAGCCCCAGCGCCCTGCTGGAGATCAGCGGCCCGGGTGTCTCCAAGGCCAGCACCCTCGCCCTGTGCTGCGCCGAGCGCGGCATCTCCCCCGAGGAGGTCGTCGCCTTCGGCGACATGCCGAACGACGTCGAGATGCTCACCTGGGCGGGCCAGTCGTACGCCATGGGCAACGCGCACCCGGCCGTCGTCTCGGCCGCCTCCGGCCGCACCGTCGCCAACAACGAGGACGGCGTCGCGGTGGTGATCGAGCGCCTGCTGGCGGAACGGCTGTAACCCGCCGCGACACCTACAGCCGCACCCCGTGCCTGAGCAGCCACGGCACGGGGTCGATGCCCGATCCCAGCTCAGGGGTGACCCGCACCTCGAAGTGCAGATGCGGGCCGGTGGAGTTGCCGGAGGTGCCCGACTGACCGATCCACTGCCCGGGCGCCACGCGCTCGCCCTGGTCGACGGTGACGGCGGCGAGATGCGCGTACTGCGTGTAGTAGCCGTCCGCGTGCTGCACGACGACCTCGATGCCGAAGGCGCCGCCGCACGACACCTTCACCACGTGCCCCTCGCCGACCGCCCGCACCGGCGTGCCGATCGGCACCGCGAAGTCCTGCCCGGTATGTCGACTGGCCCACCGGTCCCCACCGCTGCCGAACCCCGCCGACAGCTCGTACGTCTCCACGGGCGCGGCCCAATCCCCTACGGAGCCGGTGTCCGGCTGGTCCAGCCGGACGGCGCCCCGGCAGCTGCCCGCCGCGACCGCCGCGTCGGCCTGCCCCTGAAGCATCCACTGCGCCTCTTCGAGCCGCTCCTGGATGTTCCGCTTGATCTCGGCGAGTTCGGCCCTGCGCCGCTCCAGCTCCCGCCAGGCCGCCGCGGTCCTCGCCTCCCTGACGGCCAGCCTCTTCTCCGCGCGACGGCCCCTGGCGACGGCGTTGCTGAACGTCAGATCGGCCTGCCGACCAGCCCGTTGCCCCCGCATCATCCCCTCGGGATCGTCGGAGAGCAGCATCTGCGCGGTGTACGGCAGCCCGCCACCCTCGCGGTACTGGGCACGCGCGATCAGACCGAGGTCCGCGCGCAGCACCTCGACCCGCCGCCGCGCCCGGGCCAGCAGCGCCTCGAACCGCTCGGCCCTCGCCCGCTGTGCCTCCGCCTCCAGCCGCCCCATCTCGTACTGCTGCGTCGCCACCGCCGCGTCCTCGTACAGCCGCGCCACCTGGGCGCTGATGGCAGCGTCGCCGGGTGCTCCGGGCTGCCCGTCGTCGCCCTCGGCCGCCGTGGGCAGGAGGGCGAGAACCGCGGCAGCGCACAACAGCACGGAAACGAGCAGTGGATGTCGACGGGGTGAGCGCATGCCAGCGATCGTGTCCCGGGACCGGTGCCGCGGTCCTGTTCAGGTCGTACGGCCGGGGGACCCGGCTACCCCGGACAGCCCAGCCGACTGGGCCGAACAGGGGGCGGCTCAGGGATGTTCGGCGGGGAGACCTGCGGGGCCTTCGAGAGGGCCGGGGCTCAGCCGGCCTCAGTGAACGCCTGCCACTCCGACCTGCCTCCCAGGTCCCGATCCCGCAGAGGGGCGCTCACGCCCTGAGCAGCAGCTCCCCCGCGCTCTCCCGCTCCACCATCGCCCGCAACGGCCCGTCGACGACGGCCAGTTCCTCGTACCGACCCCGCTGGACGACCCGCCCCTCCGCCAGTACGACCACCTCGTCCACGGCCTCAAGCCCGGCCAGCCGGTGGGTGATCAGCAGGCTCGTACGGCCCTCGGTGGCGGCCAGCAGGTCCGCGGTGAGCGCGTCGGCGGTCGGTAGGTCGAGGTGTTCCGCGGGCTCGTCGAGGACGAGGACCGGGAAGTCGGCCAGCAGTGCGCGGGCGAGGGCGAGCCGCTGACGCTGGCCGCCGGAGAGCCGGGCCCCGTGCTCGCCGATCAGGGTGTCGAGGCCGTCGGACAGTCCGTCGGCCCAGTCGAGCAGCCGCGCCCGCGCGAGCGCGTCCCGCAGCTCCGCCTCACCGGCGTCCTTCCTGGCCAGCAACAGGTTCTCCCGCACCGAGCTGTCGAAGAGATGCGCGTCCTGCGCACACAGTCCGACGAACCGCCGTACGGCGTCCCCGTCGAGGGTGTACGCGTCCACGCCGCCCAGCGTGTACGTCCCCTCTCTCGCGTCCAGGAACCGCAGCAGCACCTGCGTGAGCGTCGTCTTGCCCGCCCCGGAGACGCCGACCACGGCGATCCTGCGCCCCTGTTCGAGGGTGAGGTCGAGTCCGGCCAGCGCGTCCCGCTCCTGTCCCGCGTACCGGGCGCCGACACCTTCGAGCCGCAGCGGGAACGGCGACACGGGCGCCTCGGCCGGCTCCTCCGCTTCGCGTACGGGATCGGGGGCCTCCAGCACCTCGTACACGCGCTCCGCGCTCCTGCGCACCCGCTGGCGGTACTGCACGGCCAGCGGCAGCCCCAGCACGGCCTCGAAGGCTGCGAGCGGGGTGAGCACGACGACAGCCATGGCAACCCCGCTCAGCCGCCCACCGGCGACCGCCTGAGCGCCCAGAAGTGCGGTGGCGGCGACGGTGAGCCCCGAGACGAGCGCGGTGAGCCCGTCGCCGAGCGCGGTGGCGCCGGCCGCACGGGACGCGATCCGAGTGAGCACCCCGTCGGCCCGCCGCGCCTCGGCGATACGCGCGGGCAGGGCGCCCGCGACGGTCAACTCGGCGGTGCCGGTGAGCAGGTCGGCCACGCTGGTGGCCAGCACCCCACGAGCGGGCGCCAGCCGCTGCTCCGCGCGCCGGGCCACGGTCCCCGTCACGAGCGGAACCCCGGCCCCGGCGGCGAGCAGTCCGACGGCGAGGGCGGCTCCGGCCTCGGGCAGCAGCCAGGCGGTGAACCCGACGGAGGCGGCGGACACGACCACCGCGGCCCCGGCGGGCAGCAGCCAGCGCACCCAGTAGTCCTGCAGGGCATCCACGTCGGCGACCAGCCGCGAGAGCAGATCGCCCCGCCTGGTCGTCCGCAGCCCGGCAGGCGCCAGCCGTTCCAGCCGCCGGTACACGGCGACCCGGGTGTCGGCCAGCATCCGCAGCACGGCGTCGTGCGACACCAGCCGCTCCGCGTACCGGAACACCGCCCGCCCGATCCCGAACGCCCGCGTGCCCGTCACGGCGACCATCAGATACAGCACGGGAGGCTGCTGCGAGGCCCGCGAGATCAGCCACCCGGAGGTCGCCATCAACCCCACAGCGCTCCCGAGGGCGAGGCTGCCGAGCAGCAGAGCGAGCGCGAGGCGACTCCGGCGGGGCCCGGCCATACGCCGGACACGGGTCAGCACGCCGCCACGCCTCTCCAGGGGCAGATCCTGCTCCTGAGCGCGCGCGACATCCCGGTCGTGGGGCCGACTCCCCGTCGTGGCCTCAACCCGCCGGTCGCCAGGCACAACAACCGGCTCCGCCACGGCCGCCAACCGCACCACCCGATCCGCCACTCCCAGCAGCGCGGGCCGATGCACCACCAGCAGCACGGTCCGTCCCACCGCCAGCCGCCGCACCGCCTCAACGACCTCGGCCTCTGTCTCCCCGTCCAGCGAGGCCGTCGGCTCGTCGAGGAGCAGCACGGGCCGATCGGCGAGGAACGCCCGGGCGAGAGCGAGCCGTTGGCGCTGTCCGGCGGAGAGCCCCGCGCCGTCCTCCCCGAGGACCGTGTCGAGCCCGGCGGGCAGCGCGTCCACGAACTCCAGCGCCCCCGCGTCGGCCAACGCCCGCCGCACCGCCTCGTCGTCCGCGTCGGGCCGAGCCAGCCGTACGTTCTCCGCGATCGACCCGGCGTACAGGTGCGGCCGCTGCGGCACCCAGGCCACATGTGACCGCCACTCCGCAAGGTCCAGCGAGGCGAGTTCGGCTCCCCCGACGAGCACCCGGCCGACAGCAGGCTCGATGAACCCCAACAGCACGTTCACCAGCGTCGACTTGCCCACGCCGCTCGGTCCGACGAGGGCCACCGTCTCCCCGGGCTCCACGGCGAACGACACATCCGAGACGGCGTCGCCGGAGCGACCCGGGTACCGGACAGTCACCCCTTCGAAGCGGATACCGCCGGAAGACGACACGGCCCCGGCCCCGGACACCGGCGACGGCGTCTCCAGCACCTCGAAGATCTCCTCGGCCGCCGCGAGCCCCTCGGCGGCCGCGTGGAACTGCGCCCCCACCTGCCGCACGGGTAGATACGCCTCGGGGGCGAGAATGAGGATGACGAGCCCGATGTACAGGTCCATCTCGCCATGCACCAGCCGCATACCGATGGTCACGGCGACCAACGCGACCGAGATCGTCGCGAGCAACTCCAGCGCGAAGGACGACAGGAAGGCGATCCGCAGGGTCCGCATGGTCGCCCGCCGGTACTCACCAGTGATCCGCTTGATCGACTCGGCCTGCGCCTTGGCCCGCCCGAAGACCTTCAGCGTCGGCAGCCCGGCGACGACGTCCAGGAAATGCCCCGACAGCCGGGACAGCAGCCGCCACTGACGGTCCATCTGCGAGCGGGTGGCCCAGCCGATGAGCACCATGAAGACCGGGATCAGCGGCAGTGTGCCCACGATGATCGCCGCCGAGACCCAGTCCTCGGTGACGACCCGGACGAGCACCGCCGCGGGCACGACCACCGCGAGGCCCAACTGCGGCAGATAGCGCGAGAAGTAGTCGTCCAGCGCGTCGACGCCACGAGTGGCGAGGGCGACCAGCGAGCCCGTGCGCTGCCCGCTCAGCCAGCCGGGGCCCAGCTCGGCGGCCCGCTCCAGCAACCGGCCCCGCAGCTCCGACTTCACGGCCGCACTCGCGCGGTGAGCGGCCAGTTCGGTGAGCCATGCGACCAGGGCCCGACCGGCCGCGACAACCGTCAACAGCAGCAGGGGAGTGCCGAGTTCGGCGACCGACATCCCGTGCTGGAAGGCACCGACCACCACCTCGGCGATGAGCATCGCCTGCGCAATGACGAGCCCCGCCCCGACGACGCCCAGGCCGACGACCGCCACCAGGAAGAGGCGGGTGGCGCGGGCGTACCGCAGCAGTCGCGGGTCGATCGGTTTCACGTGAAACACCCTCTTCTCGGCAGGCGATGTTTCACGTGAAACATGCCTCTTCGGCCGGAGGGGGTGTGTTTCACGTGAAACATCGCCAAACACACCCCTGGCGGACTCAGTGCACGGGATCAGCGATGTGCTGCGTACCGATCCGCTTGCGGAACACCCAGTACGTCCACCCCTGGTAGAGCATCACCACAGGCGTGGCGATCACAGCACACCAGGTCATGATCTTCAGGGTGTACGGGCTCGACGAGGCGTTGGTGACCGTGAGGTTCCACTCCTCGTTCAGCGAGGACGGCATGACGTTCGGGAAGAGCGTCAGGAAAAGCATCCCGACGGCCGCCACGATGGTGAGCCCCGACAGCGCGAACGCCCAGCCCTCGCGCCCCGCACGGGCCGCCACCAGCGCCACCACGAGCGCCGCGACCGCCACGACCAGGGCGACCAGCGAGGCGCCGCCCCCCTTCTCGACCTGGGTCCAGACCAGGAAGAGCAGTGCCAGCCCGGCGGTCACCAGCCCGACCTGCAGGGCCAGCTTCCGTGCCCGCTCCCGGATGTCCCCGACGGTCTTGAGGCCGACGAACACCGTCCCGTGGAAGGTGAACAGCGACAGCGTGACCAGACCCCCCAACAGGGCGTAGGGGTTGAGCAGGTCACCGACATTGCCCACGTATTCGAAGTCGCGGTCGATCTTCACTCCGCGCACGATGTTGGCGAAGGCCACACCCCACAGGAACGCGGGGAGCAGCGAGGTCCAGAAGATCGCCGTCTCCCAGTTGCGCTGCCAGTTCTCCTCGGGCCGCTTCGCCCGGTACTCGAAGGCGACACCGCGGACGATCAGGCAGACCAGGATGAGCAGCAGCGGCAGATAGAAGCCGGAGAACATCGTGGCGTACCACTCGGGAAAGGCGGCGAAGGTCGCGCCGCCCGCCGAGAGCAGCCACACCTCGTTGCCGTCCCAGACGGGCCCGATGGTGTTGATCAGAACCCGCTTCTCCGGCCGGTTCCGGGCCAGCAGCTTGGTGAGGACACCGACTCCGAAGTCGAAGCCCTCCAGGAAGAAGTAGCCGATCCAGAGGACGGCGATGAGGACGAACCAGACGTCGTGAAGTTCCATGACTGTGCAGCTCCCTTGGCCCGGTACGGCCTAGTACGAGAAGGCCATCGGCTTGTCGGCGTCACGGGAGTCGCCGCCGATCTTCGTGGGCGGGTTGAGGTCGGCCTCCGTCAGCTCCGGCGGTCCGGCCTTGACGTACTTGGCGAGCAGCTTGACCTCGACGACGGCGAGGATGGCGTACAGCGTGGTGAAGACGATCATCGAGGTGAGGATCTCGCCCTGGGAGACACCGGGGGAGACGGCGTCCTCGGTGCGCAGCACGCCGTAGACGACCCACGGCTGACGACCCATCTCGGTGAAGATCCAGCCCCAGGAGTTGGCGATCAGCGGGAAGCCCAGGGTCAGGATCGCGATGCGCCAGTACCACTTGGTGAGGGTCGGGCCGAGGGCCTTCTTGGGCAGCAGCACGAGATGCGGCACCTCGTCGTCGCCGACCCGCAGGTGCTGCGGCAGCATGAACTTCTTGCGGGTGAGCCAGAGCCCGATGATGCCGAGGGTGAAGGACGCCATGCCGAAGCCGATCATCCAGCGGAAGCCCCAGTAGGAGACCGGGATGTTGGGCCGGTAGTCGCCGGGCCCGTACTTCTCCTGCTCGGCCTTGTTGACGTCGTTGATGCCGGGGACGTGCGAGTCGAAGTCGTCGTTGGCGAGGAAGGACAGCAGGCCGGGTATCTCGATCGCGACCCTGTTGTGGCCCTTGTCGACGTCGCCGTAGGCGAAGACGGAGAAGGGCGCGGGCGCCTCTCCGTCCCACAGCGCCTCGGCGGCGGCCATCTTCATGGGCTGCTGCTTGAACATGACCTTGCCGAGCAGGTCGCCGCTGATCGCGGTGAGCATGCCGGCGATGACCACGGTGATCAGGCCGAGTCGCAGCGAGGTCTTCATCACCGGGATGTGCTTCTTGCGAGACAGGTGGAAGGCGGCGATGCCGACCATGAAGGCGCCACCGGTGAGGAAGGCCGCGGAGAGGGTGTGGAAGACCTGGGTGAGCGCGGTGTTCTGGGTCAGGACGAGCCAGAAGTCGGTCAGCTCGGCCCGGCCCTTCGCCTCGTTGATCCGGTAGCCGACGGGGTGCTGCATCCACGAGTTGGCCGCGAGGATGAAGTACGCCGACAGGATCGTGCCGATGGAGACCATCCAGATGCAGGCGAGGTGGATTTTCTGCGGCAGCTTGTCCCAGCCGAAGATCCACAGGCCTATGAAGGTGGACTCGAAGAAGAAGGCGATCAGCGCCTCGAAGGCGAGCGGGGCTCCGAAGACATCGCCGACGAAGCGCGAGTAGTCGGACCAGTTCATCCCGAACTGGAACTCCTGCACGATGCCCGTGACGACGCCCATCGCGATGTTGATCAGAAAGAGCTTGCCCCAGAACTTGGTGGCCTTGAGGTACTTCTCCTTCCCCGAGCGCACCCAGGCGGTCTGCAGGCCGGCGGTGAGCGCGGCGAGCGAGATCGTGAGGGGGACGAAGAGGAAGTGGTAGACGGTGGTGATACCGAACTGCCATCGCGCCAGAGTCTCAGGCGCCAGAGCGAGGTCCACGTCTTCTCCTTACATGCCGTGGCACTGCGGCAGTTTGCCCCGGCTTGTTACCCACATCACAGGACAACCGGGACGCGCTTGTGAACGCGTTCACATTCACAAGCAATTATGACGCATAGCCGTTCGAGGCACGAGAGTGGGGGGTCCCCGGAAACGCAAGAGTGCGGACCGAACAAGTCAGGGGGCTCGGGGAAAGCCCCGAACCCTCTGGTCGAAGATGCTCTAGAGCTCCTTGCGGAACCCTTCGGCGGCCTTCAGGAAGATGTCGTTCGCCTCGGTCTCGCCGATCGTCACGCGCACACCCTCCCCCGGGAACGGCCGCACCACGACCCCGGCCTGCTCGCACACGGCGGCGAAGTCGACCGTGCGCTCCCCCAGCCGCAGCCACAGGAAGTTCGCCTGTGTGTCCGGCACGGTCCAGCCCTGGGCGCGCAGTCCGTCGACGACCCGGGTCCGCTCGCAGACCAGTGACCCGACCCGGCCGAAAAGTTCGTCCTCCGCGCGCAGCGAGGCGACCGCCGCGTCCTGGGCCAGCTGGCTCACACCGAACGGCACGGCCGTCTTGCGCAGGGCCGCCGCCACCGGCTCGTGGGCGATCGCGAAACCGACCCGGAGTCCGGCCAGGCCGTACGCCTTGGAGAAGGTACGCAGCACACACACGTTCGGACGCTCGCGGTAGATCTCGACACCGTCCGGGACCTCGACGTCGCGCACGAACTCCTTGTACGCCTCGTCGAGCACCACGAGCACATCGCCGGGCACCCGGTCGAGGAACCGTTCCAGCTCGGCCCGGCGCACCGCCGTTCCCGTCGGATTGTTCGGGTTGCAGACGAAGATCAGCCGCGTCCGGTCGGTGATCGCCTCCGCCATCGCGTCCAGGTCGTGGACATCGCCCGAGGTCAACGGCACCTGCACCGAGGTGGCGCCACTGATCTGGGTGATGATCGGGTATGCCTCGAACGACCTCCAGGCGTAGATCACCTCGTCGCCCGGGCCCGCCGTCGCCTGGATCAGCTGCTGGGCGACACCGACCGAGCCGGTACCGGTGGCCAGATGCGTGACCGGCACCCCGAAGCAGTCCGACAGCTCACTCATCAGCCCGGTGCACGCCATGTCCGGGTACCGGTTGAAGGACGTGGCCGCCGCTGTCACGCTCTCCAGCACACCGGGCAGGGGCGGATACGGGTTCTCGTTGGAGGACAGCTTGTACGCCACCGGACCGCCCGCCGCGGCCGGCCTGCCGGGCTTGTAGGTAGGGATCCCCTCCAGCTCGGAACGCAGCCTGGGGCTCTTCTCGCTCACCGCAGTCCTCCTCGTCGACACCCAATGCTTCTCACCTTATGAGGATTCCGCGCCGCTGCGAATGGTCTGTGGACAACCACCTCACCTCCCGTCCGTCACACCCGTCCCAGGGGCATCCACACACGAAGGTGTACGAATCGGGGGGCGCGCCCTCCGTATGTGGATGCGCCGGTAGCTCACGCCGTGGCGCGCATCACCCGTGCAGGTGAGTTGAGACCTCTTCGAAACCTGAGCTACTTGGCAGGCTCATGCGTGCCGACAAGTAACGTAGTGACATCGGATCGTTCAACTCCCTTAGATTTCAAGGCAATTGGCCCTTGATGACCTTGCAGAAACGTGCCTGTCAACGAGTGCATATGCGTCCGCACTACCCCACCGCATGAGCCCTACTATCGGCTCGCCATGACAGCAGCAGGGAAGCACCAGGTGAGCCGGGCGGAAACTCCCCGCCGAGGCAGCCGGTCGGGCCGGGCGGGCATCCGAGACGTGGCCGCCGCCGCCGGGGTCTCCATCACGACCGTTTCCGACGCCCTCAACGGCAAGGGTCGGCTCCCGGACGCCACCCGACGCCATGTACGCGAGGTCGCCGACCGACTTGGCTACCGCCCTTCGGCGGCGGCCCGAACTCTCAGAACGGGCAAGTCCGGCCTTATCGGACTGACCGTGACCACCTACGGGGATGAACCTTTCACCTTCACGGAGTTCGCGTACTTCGCGGAGATGGCGCGGGCCGCCACCTCGGCCGCGCTCGCCCGGGGCTACGCCCTGGTCATCCTCCCCGCGACCTCGCGGCACGACGTGTGGTCGAACGTGGCCCTGGACGGCACCGTGGTCATCGACCCGTCCGACCAGGACCCGGTCGTCAGCGAGCTGGTCCGCCAAGGATTACCGGTGGTCTCCGACGGCCGCCCGGCCGGCTCGCTCCCCGTCACCGCGTGGGTCGACAACGACCACGAGGCCGCGGTGCTGGGCATCCTCGACCATCTGGCCGACGCGGGCGCCCGCCGCATCGGACTCCTCACAGGCACGACCACGGACACATACACGCACCTCTCCACCACCGCATACCTGCGCTGGTGCGAGCGTGTGGGCCAGGATCCGGTGTACGAGGCCTATCCGGCGCACGATCCGTGCGCGGGAGCCCTCGCCGCCGACCGGCTGCTGGCACGGCCCGACCGCCCGGACGCCGTCTACGGGCTCTTCGACCCCAACGGCACCGACCTGCTGGCCGCGGCCCGGCGGTACGGCCTGCGCGTCCCCGACGACCTGCTGCTCGTCTGCTGCAGCGAGTCCAATGTGTACGCGACGACCGAACCGCCCATCACCACCCTCTCGCTGAAACCGCGCCGCATCGGCACGGCGGTGGTCCAGCTCCTCATCGACGCCATCGAAGGGGTCGAATCAGACCAACCGGTCGAACAGGTGATACCGACGGAGCTGATCGTGCGCACCTCGTCCGAGCGACGTCCGCCGCGTACGACGGTCAGCCCGCCACGATCACCCGAAGAGGGTTGACGCCGTAACGAAGATCCGACCGGAAGCGGGCGGGGAAAGCCCCGCCCAATTCGGGAGAAAACCGCGGTGAACTGGGGTCCTGCGCCATTTCAACACCCCTGGGTCATCACATGGCGCGATCCGCATTCCTATGATGGGCGGACGACACCGCGGGCCGCTGCGACCAGGCAGTCCGATGCGGTGCAGATGCGGCGCGATGGTGGTGGAGGGGTCGATGACTCAGGGGGCCGGTCAGGGACCCGAGGTGCGGACGCCGACGGTGCGCGATTTCCGCGTGCCCGCGTACGTCCACGAGGCCGGTCCGTACGGACAGACGACACACCCCGGCGAGGCCGCCGGGTCCGGCGGACCCGCCGAGGACCCGGAGGGCTTCCCCGAGGGGTACACCCCGACCCAGCGCGACCTTCCGGTGATCAACCGGGGTGACACGCTTCAGGTCGTCGTCGACCCCGAGGCCGTGGCCGCCGAGCGGCCCACCGCCCGCCCGGGTCCCCTGTATGTCGTCGGCGACGTCCACGGCTACCTCGACGAGCTGATCGCCGCGCTTCAGGAGCAGGGCCTGATCGATGCCGCGGGCAACTGGTCGGCGGGGACCTCGCGTCTGTGGTTCCTCGGCGACTTCACCGACCGCGGCCCGGACGGCATCGGCGTCATCGACCTCGTGATGCGCCTGTCCGCCGAGGCGGCAGCGGCCGGCGGCTACTGCAAGGCCCTCATGGGCAACCACGAGCTGCTGCTGCTCGGCGCCAAGCGGTTCGGCGACACCCCCGTCAACTCCGGCGCGGGCACCGCCACCTTCCAGGCGGCCTGGCTGCTCAACGGCGGCCAGAAGACCGACATGGACCGCCTCCAGGACCACCACCTGCAATGGATGGCCCGCCTCGACGCCATGGAGCTGGTCGACAACCACCTCCTGGTGCACTCCGACACCACGGCCTACCGCGACTACGGCGACTCCATCGAAGCCGTCAACGACACCATCCGCGAGACGATCACGCGCAACGACGCGGACGAGGTGTGGGACCTCTTCCGCAAGTTCACCCGGCGCTTCTCGTTCCGCGACGAGGGCGGCGCCGACGCCGTGCGCTCCCTGCTCGACGTCTACGGCGGCACGCGCATCGTCCACGGCCACAGCCCCATCCCGTACCTCCTGGGCGAGGTCGGCTCGGAGGACGGCGAGGACAACTCGGGGCCCGTGGTCAACGGTCCGTACACCTATGCGGACGGTCTGGCCGTCGCCATGGACGGTGGCGTGACCATGGCCGGAAAGCTGCTGGTCCAGCAACTGCCACTGGATAGCTGAGCATTCAACGGGCAGGCGTCCCCCTTCGGAAGAGTTTGCTGGCCAGGGGCCAATTTATTCAAACCCCCTGTCACCGCCTGCCGTCACCGCTCTACCATCGGCTTATCCGTAGCAGGCTCCCCTCCGTTTCTGCCCGACGGCTCGTCAGCATGCCGAGCCACAAGCCCTACGGAGCATCGGGGGATGCACATGAACAGCGTTCCGCAGCACCTGCTCAGTGAGGACCGCCAGGAGTACGAGCGGATCCTCGGCGAGGCGCTGCGCTCCGCACCACACCGCCCGGAATTCGCCGCCGGCCTGCAGCGGCTCAACCCCGAACAACTGCGCACGATGGCCCTCAACGCCACGACCCTCATCACAGAAGCCGCGGCGACCGAGTACCAGCACTATGTGAAGATCCGCGAGGAACTGCGCAACCCCGCCGCCTCGACCCCGCCCGCCCGCGAAGGCACGGCGACGGGCTCGGCCGAGCCGGACGGTACGGCCGAGAGCCTCGCGGCCACCATAAGTGGAGCCACGGAGGCTGCCGGGGCCGGCGCGGGCGCCGTCGCCACGGTGCTCGCCCCCGTCCTCGCCGGCACAGCCGCGGGGATCTTCCTCCTTGTCGGCTACGTCATGAAGATGATCGCCCCCGAGCGGGCCATAGCCCAGACACTCCTGACCACCGGTTGGGTCTTCGGCGCGGTCACAGCGGCGGCGATCCTTGTCGCCGCGGTCGGCCTCCTGCTCACCGCCCTCCGCAACAGCGCCACGGCCCTGGACGACGGAGCACGCAGCGAGTTGAGCGACGAAGTGGCCCGGGCCAGGGGTGCCTGGCGCGACGCCCTTCTGGAGCGTGGCATTTTCCCGTTCCTACGCGAGGCACTCGCCAACCCGGGCATGGTTCCGCTCGGCGACCCGCCCCGGCCGACACCGCCCAGCCGCATGCCGCACCTGGGCTACAACCGCCCGAGCTTCAGCAGCCCGGACAGTGGCACCACCACGGGCCACCGCCCCAGCTTCAGCAGCCCGGACTTCACGAGCCCGGACTTCGGCGGCCCGGAACACCAGCCCGACTGACCTGCCGGGCCCAGGCCGCCGCAACCGGCCCCACCGGGACAACGGCGGCCACCCCGGCCCCGACCCGCCTTCTCACCACACCCAACGGCTCACCTACACCACCGCCGGACCACCGGACCACCAGACCGCCCTACCGCCCTACCGCGCGGCTGAGCGGCTGAGCGGCTGAGCGGCTGAGCGGCTGAGCGGCTGAGCGGCTGAGCGGCTGAGCGGCTGAGCGGCTGAGCGGCTGAGGCCAGGCTGCCGCGGCTGAGGCCAGGCTGCCGCGGCCGAAGGACGTGCCCTCGAGCCGCGCCGCACCTGAGTCTGAAGCTCGGCCCGCGGAACAGCAGACGCCGACCGAGCCCGACCCGCCCGTCAGTCCGCGATCGGCAGATAGACCCGGTTCCCCGCGTCCGCGAACTCCTTCGACTTCTGGGCCATGCCCTCCTCGATCTCCGCCCGGGAGCCGCCGTGCTCACGGCGGATGTCCTGGGAGATCTTCATCGAGCAGAACTTCGGACCGCACATCGAGCAGAAGTGGGCCGTCTTGGCCGGCTCCGCCGGCAGCGTCTCGTCGTGGAACTCACGAGCCGTGTCGGGGTCGAGAGCCAGGTTGAACTGGTCCTCCCAGCGGAACTCGAAGCGGGCGTCCGACAGCGCGTCGTCCCACTCCTGTGCGCCAGGGTGTCCCTTGGCGAGGTCCGCCGCATGGGCCGCGATCTTGTAGGTGATGACGCCCGTCTTGACGTCGTCACGATTGGGTAGCCCCAAGTGCTCCTTGGGAGTGACGTAGCAGAGCATCGCCGTGCCCCACCACGCGATCATCGCGGCACCTATGCCCGAGGTGATGTGGTCGTACGCCGGAGCGACGTCCGTGGTCAGCGGGCCGAGCGTATAGAACGGAGCTTCATCGCAGATCTCCTGCTGAAGGTCGATGTTCTCCTTGATCTTGTGCATCGGGACATGTCCCGGGCCTTCGATCATGGTCTGAACATTGAAACGCTTCGCGATCCGGTTGAGTTCCCCGAGCGTGCGCAACTCCGCGAACTGCGCCTCGTCGTTGGCGTCCGCGATGGAGCCGGGCCGTAGGCCGTCACCGAGCGAGTAGGTGACGTCGTACGCGGCGAGGATCTCGCACAGTTCCTCGAAGTTCTCGTAGAGGAACGACTCCTTGTGGTGGGCCAGACACCAGGCCGCCATGATGGAGCCGCCGCGCGAGACGATGCCCGTCTTCCGGTTGGCGGTGAGCGGCACATACGGCAGGCGCACACCCGCGTGGACCGTCATGTAGTCCACGCCCTGCTCGGCCTGCTCGATGACCGTGTCCTTGTAGATCTCCCAGGTCAGCTCCTCGGCCCTGCCGTCGACCTTCTCCAGAGCCTGGTAGAGCGGCACCGTGCCGATGGGAACGGGGGAGTTGCGCAGCACCCACTCACGGGTGGTGTGGATATTGCGCCCGGTGGACAGGTCCATGACCGTGTCGGCGCCCCAGCGGGTCGCCCAGGTCATCTTCTCGACCTCCTCCTCGATGGAGGAAGTGACCGCAGAGTTGCCGATGTTGGCGTTCACCTTCACCAGGAACCGCTTGCCGATGATCATCGGCTCGATCTCCGGGTGGTTCACGTTGGCGGGCAGTACGGCCCTGCCCGCCGCGATCTCCTCACGGACGACTTCGGGCGAGACGTTCTCCCGGACGGCCACGAACTCCATCTCGGGCGTGATCTCTCCGCGCCGCGCGTACGCGAGTTGAGTCACGGCCTGACCGTCCCGGCTCCGTCGTGGCTGACGCGGCCGCCCAGGAAACACCGCATCGAGATTGCGCAGTCCCCCGCGCGGCGAGGTGTGCTTGATCCCGTCGTCCTCGGGCCGGACAGGACGGCCCGCGTACTCCTCGGTGTCACCGCGGGCGGTGATCCAACTCTCGCGAAGCGGGGCGAGCCCCCTACGGACGTCGGTGTCGGCGGTCGGATCGGTGTACGGGCCGGAGGTGTCGTACAGGGTGACCGACTGCCCGTTGGTGAGATGCACCTGACGGACCGGCACGCGCAGATCGGGGCGCGAGCCCTCGACATACGCCTTGTGCCAGCCGATGGACTTCCCGGCCTCCTGGGGCTCGCCATCCCGGGACTCGGGATTTACCCCATTCGTCCCCGTCTGGCCGGAGGCAGGCGTGCGTGTGTCCTCGATGGTCATGAGACCTACTCCCTACGCCGGCATTACCCGGTAACAGGTTCAGCGGTCGACGCAGCGATTTCCGCCCGGCGATGTTCCACGTGAAACATCGCGTCTGCGTAGGTCAGCGCCCTCTCAGCCCGGTGCTCCGAGCTCCCGCGTGTGCAAAGGTGCCCTCCACGCTAGCGGCAGATGTGGCGCGGTGAACAGTGGGCACCGCTCGTTCTTGCGATGATCGGTCGGTGACCTCGACACAGCATCCCCCGTTCCCACCCTCCGAGCCGCCGCACGGCCATGGCCTCGCGAACGGCCATTGGGACGGCAGCGGCGGCGGGCACGCCCCCGGTGACGGGCATGAACACGCCTCGCCGCCCCCTGCCGGTGGCCACGGTGACTCCGCCCCGCCTCCAGGCGGGGGCCACGGTCATTCCCATGGCCATAGTCACAGTCACGGGCCCGCCGCGCCCGTCTCACAGCACCTGCGCAAGGTGATCGCCGCGGTGCTGATCCCCTTCGCGACCGCGGTCGTCGTGGGGCTTGTCGTGCTCTGGCCCGGCGGCGCCCCCTCGCACGAGCGCACCGGCGTGGGCTTCGACCGGCAGACACAGGCGGCCACGGTCACCAAGGTCGACGAGGTCAGCTGTGCGTCGGTGAACGCCTCGGGGGAGGCCCCGTCCGGCGACACGTCCACGGCGGAGGGCTCGTCCGCCCAGCAGCAGGCGAACGGCACCTGCAAGAAGGCGACGATCCGCATCGACACCGGCAAGGACAAGGGCCGTACGTTCACGGAGATCGTCCAGCCCGACCAGTCCCGGCAGCTGAGTGAGGGCCAGGAGGTCGTGGTCGCCTACGAACCTGCCGCGCCCAAGGATCTCCAGTACTCGGTCACCGATGTGAACCGTAAGTTCCCGATGGCACTGCTGGCCGGGATCTTCGCACTCGCGGTCGTTGTGGTGGGCAGGTTGCGCGGTGTCATGGCGTTGGTCGCGCTGGCCGTCAGCTTCATGGTGCTGACCTTCTTCATCCTGCCGGCCATCCTGCAGGGCTCGAATCCGCTGGTCGTGGCCGTGGTGGGAGCCAGCGCCATCATGCTGATCGCGCTCTATATGTGCCACGGCCTCTCGGCGAGGACATCGGTCGCGGTGCTCGGCACTCTGATCTCGCTGCTGCTGATCGGTGTCCTGGGCTCGATGTTCATCGGCTGGGCGGCACTGACCGGCAACACCGACGACAACACCGGCCTGATCCACGGACTGTATCCGTCGATCGACATGAGCGGTCTGCTGCTCGCGGGCGTCATCATCGGCTCGCTCGGCGTGCTCGACGACGTGACGGTCACCCAGACGTCCGCGGTCTGGGAGTTGCACGAGGCGAACCCGGCGATGGGCTGGCGCGGGCTGTACCGGGCGGGCATCCGGATCGGCCGCGACCACATCGCATCGGTCGTCAACACCCTCGTCCTCGCCTACGCGGGTGCCGCCCTGCCGCTGCTGTTGCTCTTCTCGATCGCGCAGAGCAGTGTCGGCACGGTCGCCAACAGCGAGCTGGTCGCCGAGGAGATCGTGCGGACGCTGGTCGGCTCGATCGGCCTGGTGGCCTCCGTGCCGGTGACCACCGTGCTGGCGGCCCTGGTGGTCTCGGCCGACCGCCCTGGCACCCCTGAGGTCGCAGCCGCGGCCGCTCCGGCACGTACCGGAAGGGGCCGCCGCCGCAAGCGCTGAAGCGTTCCGCCACCACTGGCGGCCCCAACAGCCACACCGACCGCACCCGGTCCGCTACGACGCCGACAGCCGCGTACCGCCCCAGAGGAAGCGTTACGGCACTCTCGGCGCCGTACGGCTCAACCCGCGCTCTGTTCCTCGGCCAGGATGCGGTCCAGCGCCTCGTCGAGCAGGGCGTCGAAGTCGGCGAGGGAACGCTCCTGCCCCAGCGGCACGAGCTTGTCCGTGCGGTCCAGGAAGGCCACGAGCGGCGCCGTGCCGGCCCGGAAGAGCGCCTGGTCGCTGCCGACCTGAAGCCGGATCAGCACCTCGCCGAACCCTTCCGGATCGGCGGGCGCGATGTGCACGTCCCCGTCACCGCACGGCCGACCCACTCCGTCGATCAGCAGCTCCCGCCCGAAGGCCCAGGTCACGGGGGCGTCGCCCGGCAGATGGAAGGTCAGCCGCACGGCGTAGGGATCACAGGTCTCGTAACGCAGCTCCACCGGAATGCGGAAGGAGAGCTCCTCCGACACGAGGAAGCTCATCATGACCTCAGCCTGTACCGACTCGCGCATCGCCTACCCCGCCGTGTTTGTCGACTGGCCAGGAAACATCTGCCTGACACTGCTGGAAGTTTGCTGAAAGTACACAAGAGATCACAAGGAGTGATTTTTCAGATACTGATAGAGATCGCGAGTGTCCCTACGAGCTTTCCGATCTCCGTCTGCAACTGATGCGCCGCGGTCATCAGCCGGTCCGCCTGGTGTGCTGGCAGCGAAATGGCCATCGTCGCGGCCGTCGGCCCAGCCGTGATGGGAATCGCGGCACAGACCGTCCCGAGGGCGTACTCCTGCCGCTCGACGACCGGTTCCATCCGTCCGATGCGGTCCAGGCGCCGCAACAGGCTCTCGTTGTCGCGCACCGTGTACGGGGTGATCGACTGCACGGGATAGCGGTCGAGGTGGTCCCGGCGGGCCCCCTCGCCGAGCTGGGAGAGCAGGCACTGCCCGATGGCGTGGGCGTGCCCCGTCTCCCGGAAGTCGGCCCACTCCTCGACCGCGGGGAGACCCGGGGAGTCCGCGACGCACATGACCTCGATCTCGCCCTCGCGGTAGGCCGCGTAGTACACGGGTACGCCGATGGTGTCCCGCCAGTGGGCAAGCGCTTCGCTCACGCTGCTGCGACGTTTCTGCTGTGCTCCGCTGCTACTCAACCGCTCGGCAGCCTCGCCCAGGAAGAACAGCCCTTTCTCCCGGCGCAGATAGCCCTCGTGGACCAGGGTGCGCAGCAGGTGGTACGCCGTGGGGAGCGCGAGGCCTGCGTCCCGCGCCAACTGCTTCGCGGGCGCCCCGTGTTCCCGCCCTGCGACCGCCTCCAGTAGCCGCATCGCCCGCTGCACGGAGCCGATGAGGGTGCCGGAGTGGGCCTCCGGCACGGCGGTGGGGGGCTTCGGTGCCGGGATGTGCAGTCCCGAGGGGCGAGGGGTGTCCGGCGGACGAGGGGCTTGCGACGGGCTCGGGCCATCCGGCGACCGAGAAGGCTCCGTCAGCCGAGAACCCTCCGAAGGCGTACGCTTTTCCGCCGCTCGGGGCCGGGCGCACGGAACGGATTCCTCGCCCGGTGACGTACGAGGCTGCTCGGGCGGAGCCGCCGTCTTCGACGGTGTCGTACGCGGTTGTGTCGACGCGGGGGGTGTCTCCGTGGGCCGGGTGGCAGGGCGCTCGGGGGCGGCGGCCGTTCGTGTCGGGCGGGGGCCCGGCTGCTCGGGGGGAGCCGCGCTCTGCGGCGGTGTCGATCTGGGCCCGGGCTGCGCGGGCGGAGCGGCGCTCTGGGCCGACCGGGGGCGCGGCTGGGCGGGTGGGGCGAGGGGTTCTGCGGGTGCGGTGTCAGCCGTGGCCAAGGGTCACTCCCGAAGCACGAGGAGGGCCGCCCGTGCGGGGAACACGGGAGGGGAGAGGCGCCGCACGCGGGGGTCGAGCCCGCGACGAGCTTCCGGACTCTAACCGCCTGCCACCGCTCGCCGACCGCCCCGCCGGGAAACTTCCCCCGGGCGAGCGAACCTCGCGTTCCTGTTACCGCCCCGCCCGTGACCAGCGCCTCACCAGTCGCCGCGCGACGACGACCCCGCCGTGAACTTCCGTACGACGTAGATCAGTCCGCCGACCAGCGCCACGAAGACCAGTGCCTTGAAGAGCAGGCCGACCACGACCTGGACGACGCTGACTATCAGTCCGCCGAACACGAGCAGAGCGATGACCGGCACCGCGATCCACTTCACCCACCACGGCATCCCCGCGAAGATCTCCCGCATCGCCTTGCTCCTTGTGTCCAGGCCCGTGGCCCTCTTCCAGGGCTCTCTTCCGGGACTTCTGACGTCCTGCCATCGATGCTAGGACGGCGAGGAGGGCGTTCGGGGGCTTCGCAGCCCTTGTCCAACCCTGATCGTTCCCCTAGGGAACCCTGAAGCGGATGTCAGCCCTCCGGCGGAGAGAACACCACCATGACCCGCAGATCCTCGGTGATGTGGTGGAACTTGTGGGCGACTCCGGCGGGCACGTAGACGACGCTGCCGCGCGCGACCTGGGTGGTCTCCATGCCGACGGTGAGCGAGGCGCGGCCGCTCACGACGAAGTACACCTCGTCCTGCTTGTGCGGGTTCTGCGGGTCGAGTTCGCCGGCGTCGAGGGCGTAGAGACCGACGGACATGTTCCGCTCGCGCAGGAACTGCAGGTAGGCACCGTCGTTGGCGGCGCGTTCCGCCTCCAGTTCATCCAACCGGAATGCCTTCATCGATTTGGTCCGCCCTTGCCCGTACTCGTAACCGATCTCGTCTGTCACGATCAGACACATGATGAATTTCCTAGTCAAGACGATAGCCAACGCGGGCGCCCTGGCGGTCGCCGTATGGGTGCTGGACAAGATCACGCTCACCGGGGACAGCACGGGCAAGAAGGTCGGCACACTACTGCTGGTCGCGCTCGTATTCGGCCTGGTGAACGCCGTGGTCAAGCCGCTCGTGAACCTGCTGACCCTGCCGCTGTTCATCTTGACGCTCGGCCTTTTCACCTTGATCGTGAACGCCCTGATGCTGCTGCTCACCTCGTGGCTGGCCGACAAGCTCGACCTCAGCTTCCACGTGGACGGCTTCTGGACGGCCGTACTCGGCGCCCTGATCATCTCGATCGTCTCCTGGGCGCTCCACCTCGTCCTGCCCGACGGTGACTGAGGTCCCGAGATGATTTACCGCGTCTGCTTCGTCTGTACCGGCAACATCTGCCGTTCCCCGATGGCCGAGGCCGTTTTCCGCGCACGTATAGAGGAGGCCGGCCTCGACGGCACGGTCGAGGTCGACAGCGCGGGCACCGGCGGCTGGCACGAGGGTGACGGTGCCGATCCCCGCACGGTCTCCGTCCTGGAGTCGAACGGCTACGACAGCCATCACGCCGCGCGGCAGTTCCAGGTCTCCTGGTTCTCCCGCCTCGACCTCGTCATCGCCCTCGACACCGGCCATCTCAAGGCCTTGCGCCGGCTCGCGCCCACCACGGAGGACGCCGAGAAAGTACGGCTTCTGCGCTCCTACGACCCTGCCGCGGACGACGACCTCGATGTTCCCGACCCGTACTACGGAGGCATGGACGGCTTCGAGGAGTGCCTCGAACTGGTGGAGGCGGCGAGCCCCGGGCTGCTCGCCGCCGTACGCGAGCAGGTGGAGGGACCGGCGGCATGAGCGCGGAGGACATCGTTCCGGACCTCGGTGACGGCACGCGCGCGGTGCGGGCCGGGCTACCCGACCCCGTGAAGCACGAGCCGACCCTCCCGGGCCCGGTCTTCGCCGCCCACTACCATCTGCCGGGCGACCCCACGGGCCCGTACACCTACGGCCGCGACGAGAACCCCACCTGGACCCTCCTGGAGCGCGCCATCGGCGAGCTGGAGGCGCCGGGGCGGGACGACGTCGAGACGCTCGTCTTCCCCTCCGGGATGGCCGCCATCTCCGCCGTGCTCTTCTCCCAGCTGAGCGCCGGAGACATCGCGGTCCTGCCGAACGACGGCTACCAGGCACTGCCCCTGGTCCATGAGCAGCTGCGCTCGTACGGCATCGAGGTGCGCACCGCCCCGACCGCCGACAACGCCCAGCTCGACCTCCTCGACGGCGCGAGGCTGCTCTGGCTGGAGACCCCGTCCAACCCTGGTCTGGACGTGTGCGACGTGCGGCGGCTCAGTGAGGCGGCACGCGCGCGTGGCTGTCTCGTCGCGGTCGACAACACACTGGCGACCCCGCTCGGGCAGCGGCCGCTGGAGCTGGGCGCCGACTTCTCCGTGGCCAGCGGCACCAAGCAGCTCACCGGGCACGGAGATGTGCTGCTCGGATACGTCGTGTCGCGCGATGCCTCGCTGATGGCCGGTGTACGGCGCTGGCGCAAGATCGTCGGGGCGATCCCGGGCCCGATGGAGGCCTGGCTCGCACACCGCTCCCTCGCCACGCTCCATCTGCGCGCCGACCGGCAGAACGCCAACGCCCTGGCCGTTGCGGAGGCGTTGAGGGGGCGGCGCGAGGTCACCGGGCTGCGTTATCCGGGGCTCCCCGACGATCCCTCGCACAAGATCGCCGCGCAGCAGATGCGGCGCTACGGCTGTGTGGTCTCTTTCACACTGCCCACGCGCGCGCGTGCCGACCGTTTTCTCGACGCGCTCCGCCTCGTGGACGACGCCACGAGCTTCGGCGGGGTCCGGTCGACGGCCGAGCGGCGCGGCCGGTGGGGTGGTGACGCCGTTCCGGAAGGTTTCATCCGCTTCTCCGCCGGCGCGGAGGACACCGACGATCTGGTGGCGGACGTGCTGCGTGCGCTCGATGTGGCTACCGACTAGTGACCCGGTACGTACAAGGGACGGTCCGAGCCTCCCCCCTCATGGCTCGGACCGTCCTGGGTTCCTCGCACGAAGAACCGCGCCGACAAGGCTAGTTGACTCTGCGTCAGTGTCCAATCACAGGAGCGGCAGCGACCTGTCGAGCGGCACGCTCGAACGCCGGTTGGGCCGCCCTGATCTTCCTTCGCCAGGCCCGGGGAGTGACCCCCCACGACCATCGGTGACGAACTCGCCGACAAGGCGGCGCCCCACCTCGACGCACTGGTGGAGATCACCGAGACAGGTCTCGACGACGACTCCTCCTCCCGCGCCCTCCACCTCGCCGGACCACCGGAGTTCACTGCCGAGCGGGCCCTTCCCGCCTCACCGAGCTGACCGGGGACGACGGCCAGGGCTTCACCTCGCGGGTCTCCTTCGGGGCCACCGACGAGACGCTGGAGGGCCTTGCCGCCGGACACCACGACCTGGCCATCACCACCCGCCCGGCCCCTGGCGCCCTGCTCACCGCTGCCCCGCTCTGCGACGAGGGGCAGTTCCTGGTGGTCCGCACCGGCACACTGGCCGGGTCGCACATCGCCCGGGCACACGAGTGGCTGCTGCATACGGCTGCGGACGGGCCCTGAAGGGGCCCTGGAACTCCTCGATCAAGGAGGCTGCTTCTCGGCTCGGCGGCCTCCCACCGGCGCCGGAGTACCGCTTCTTGGTCGTGCGGCGATGTTTCACGTGGAACATGCGGGGCCACATTTCTCCCATGACCGTACGACCCGTGGTCAAGCGCACCGCCCGCGCCATCCTGCTCGATGGTGACGCCCTGATCCTCATCAAGCGGACCAAGCCCGGCATGGATCCCTACTGGGTCACACCGGGCGGCGGAGTCGAGCAGGAGGACCCGACCGTCGTCGACGCGCTCCACCGCGAAGTGCACGAGGAACTCGGCGCCAAGATCACCGATGTGGTGCCTTGTTTCGTCGACACCGTCGAGCACATCGGCGAGGACGGCGGCGCGACCGGCGTGAAGGTCCAGCACTTCTTCGTCTGCCGCCTGGAATCCATGGACCCGTCCAAGCGGCACGGCCCCGAGGTGGACGACCCGCTCGGCGAGTACGAGATCGTGCGCGTCCCCTTCACCCGGGTGGGCATCGCGTCCGTCCATCTCGTGCCGCTGTCCCTGCGGCACTATCTCGACGGGAACATCGAGGGTGTACGAGCGATGCACGCACCCGACCTGGGCTGACGTTCAGTCCCCGGCAGCCACCAGTTCCTCCACCGAGTCATGGCGTATGCGCCGCAGAGGGACGCCCACGCCCTTGAGGGCGTTCACGCCGCTGCGGATCATGCCGGGCGGCCCCGAGATGTACGCGTCGTACTCGTGCCACGGCCCGTACTGGCGTATGGCGTCGGGAAGCTGGAGCAGTCCGTCCCGGTCCACGACCGGGCGGACCTCCAGCCAGGGGTTGCTCTGCTTCAGCCGCAGCAACGTGTCGATGTCGTACAGGTCGTGGTCGGTGCGGGCGCCGTAGAAAACCTCGACCGGGCGACGCACTCCGCGTTCCGAGACGTCCTCGATCATGGCCTTGATGGGGGCGATACCGGTGCCGCCGCCCAGACAGAGCAGTCCGCTGTCGGTGGAGTGGTCGACGGTCATGGTGCCTGCCGGCGGACCGAGGCGTATGACGTCACCAGGCCGGGCACGGTGCACAAGCGCGTTGGAGACCCAGCCCGCCGGGATCGCCTTCACATGGAACGACAGCAGTCCGTCCGAGCGGGGTGCCGAGGCGAACGAGTAGTGCCGCCAGATCCGCGGCCACCAGGGAGTCTCCAGGCTCGTGTACTGCCCGGCCAGAAAGGGATACGGCTGGTTCGGACGGACGGTGACGACCGCTATCTCTGCAGTTCTGAGCTCGTGCGAGACGATCTCGGCGAGCCACCAGGGTGGGGAGTGCAACTCGTCCGCGGCCGCCGCGTCGATCATCACCTGGGAGATCGTCGTGTACGCCCGGACCCAGGCCGCCTCGGTCTCGTCGTCCCAGATCCCGTCCGCATAGCGGCTCAGCGCGCCGATCAGGCACTCGCCGACGGCCGGGTAGTGCTCGGCCTGGGTGCCGTACTTGCGGTGGCCCCGGCCGAGGTTCTGCAGATAGTCGACCAGGACCGGGGCGTTGTCGATGTGCTCGGCCGCGGTCAGGAGCGCCTTCAGCAGGCGGTCCCGCTGAGTGTCCATCGCCGCGGGGAACAGTGAGCGCAGCTCGGGGTGCTGGACGAAGAGCAGCGCGTAGAAGTACGAGGTGACCTTGTCGGCGACGGGTCCGATCTCGGCCATGGTGCGCCGGATGAGCACGGCGTCGGGGGAGGCCTCCGGGGTGCGCGCGGCAGGCTGGACGGGGGCCCCTGTCTCGAAGACGGAGTCCTCGGGGCCCTGTGGGTCACGAGCCTCACCCTGCTGGGGGTGGGGTGCCGCGACGGGTGGCGGTACAGCGGCAGGGCGTGGTGCCGCGGCGGCAGGCGGTGCGTCGAACGCCGGTATTCGTTCCCGTGGGGAGCCGTTCCGCTCCTGTTCCGGGCCGCTGTGGAGCTCCTGGGAGCGGCGCACGGGCCGCATCGCGGCGAGACGGTTCCCCTCGGGCTCCTGGTCTCCGCCGGAGGATGGCGGCTGCGTGCGCGGTGTGAACCAGCCGCCTCCGTCGCTGTCCCCCGAAGTGCCGTTGCCGGCCGACGTGGTGGTCGGAGCGTCCATGGTGTGCCTCGCCTCGAACATCTTTCGGTCGATCTGCGCACTTCCCCGATCGGAAGTTGCCTGCTTTCCCCCGCAGACGGCTTGCTTTCCCCGTGCGTTCCCTGTCGACCAATGCGGCCACATTCAACCTGCGTTCCCGCGCCGTACGGACAAGTAGGTGAGAGTGTGACGTGAACCGCAGCACCCCCACCGCAGCGTTCCAGTGCTCGGGAACGCCTTGGCCGTGTAACGGCAAACGCAGGTCTTCGATCTCTCCGTCCGGTTAGGCTGCATTGGGTTGCGTTCGTCCCCGCTTCATGAGACGAGAACATCTCGCTTCGGACACGAACCGGACTCGACCCTACCGGCAGCCACGCCACACACAAGTCCCCCCTTGCCCTACTGGGAATTCAACGGGGTCGAATCATCAATTCCTTGCGATTACCGGACGCCACGCACCAATTCATAGGTATTCCACAGATCCTGCCCCGTACAGGAGTGCGTAGCGAGCTTCGCCAGATACTGATCGGCATTGACTGCGACCGAGACCGGTACAGCTCCGAAGAGTTCCGCGTCGGAGAGCGAGTCTCCATAGGCGACAGGCACTACGGCCGCCTCGACGGTGAGGCCGTCCCTCCCGTTTATGCGTGCATGCGCTGTTTCACGTGAAACATCTGTCCGCGCGCTGTGCGGTTGTGCACGAGATGGCCAAAAGCGTGGCCGTCGCCTGCAAACCGGTGGACGTCGGCGGCCCATGTCGGACAGCCTGACCTGCGTGTCGACACCTTCCCCCACCGCTCTGCCCATCCGCCGTCTGACGCCTCGCGATCTCATCGCCTGCGCGGACCTATCCGAGGACCGGGGCTGGCCCCGCGAGGAGCACAAGTGGGGGTTGCTGCTCGCGGCCGGAACGGGGTACGGCATCGACGACCCCGCCGGCGGCCTCGTCACCGCCTGCGTCGTCACCGAGTACGGCCCGGCAGGGCGCCCCGATCTGGGTGCCATCGGCATGGTGCTGGTGGCCGAGCGCCACGCCCGCCAGGGCGTCGGCCGCCGCTTGATGCGCCATGTCGTCTCGGAGATGGGCACGACTCCCCTGACCCTGCACGCGACGCCGTACGGTCGCCCGCTCTATGAGGAGTTGGGCTTCAAGGTCACCGGCCGGGCCGAGATGGTCGTCGGACAGTTCACACCCGACGGCCCCGACCTGTCGGTGGCCACGCGCTCGGCCACGGCCGAGGACCTCACCACGATCCTCCGGCTCGACGAAGAGGTCTTCGGCACGGACCGTACGCATGTACTCACCCGGCTCCCCGCCTTCTCCGATCAACTGCGCGTCGCCGAGGAGAACGGCCGGATCATCGGGTACGCGGCCGCCTGGCCGAACATGGAGACCCATGTCGTGGGCCCACTGATCGCGCGCGACACGGAGACGGCCAAGGCACTCATCACTTCCCTGGCCGCCCGCAGCGACCGTCCGCTGCGCACCGACATCGACGTACGCCATGAGGAGCTGCTGACGTGGGTGAAGGAGCGCGGCATGGCATCGGTCGCCTTCAACTCGGTGATGACGTACGGCATTTCCGAGCTGCCCGGTGACTGGACCCGACGCTATGCGCCGCTGACGGTGGCCGCGGGCTGAATTTCCGTCGTCGCCGCCACCAGCGCGGCGGTTGAGTCAGTGGGGCGGGTCGACGCGTCGTCGAACGGTCAGCGGCTGGTGACGGGCTGGTGCTCCACCGGGGCATGAGCCTCAGCTGTGGCCGTCCCGCGACGAACTCTCCCCTGGTTTCGCGTCCATGCCGTCGCCGCACCTGCCCGCATAGGGTGCGCGTATGGGAGATCTTGAAATACGCCCCGCAGCCAGGGAGGACGTCACCGAGATCGTCGCGATGCTCGCCGACGACCCCCTGGGTGCCCAGCGCGAGTCACCGGACGACCTGGCCCCCTACCTGACCGCCTTGGAGCGCCTGCTCGGCGATCCGAACCAGCACCTGGTGGTTGCCGAGCGCGAAGGCCGCGTCGTCGGCACTCTCCAGCTGACGATCATTCCCGGCCTCTCCAGGCGCGGTGCCACCCGCTCGATCATCGAAGGCGTACGCATCCACGCCGACGAGCGCGGCAGCGGCCTGGGGACGCGACTCATCGAGTGGGCGATCGACGAATCCCGCCGACAGGGCTGCCGGCTTGTCCAACTGACGTCCGACATCACGCGGACCGATGCTCATCGCTTCTACGAGCGACTGGGCTTCGAGGCCAGCCACCTCGGCTTCAAGCTGCCTCTCTGAAAGCCCCTTCACGAAGCCGCTGACCCCCGCGAGGTCGACCTGCGGTGCGATGTTTCACGTGAAACATCGCACCGCAGGACTCCACATTCGTCAGAACGGCACCTACCGGATCCCGCGCCACCCCTCGGGGTCCACGCCACCGGGCACCGGAGCCCCCTCGTCGTACGGCTGACGCGTGAACACGAACGACCCGAGGTCCAGGTGACTCACGGACCCGTCGGGCCTTCGTACGGCCCGTAGGGCCTCTCCCGCGTAGTAACCGTCGAGTCCGGTCCACGTACCGTCGCCGTTGGCCCGGAAACGGGCACGACGACCGGGGCCGGACAGCGGCCCGAGCGAGACCCCACCCTCGGCTGTGAGCCGCAACGCGTAG
This sequence comes from Streptomyces graminofaciens, assembly GCF_030294945.1. Taxonomy (NCBI): domain Bacteria; kingdom Bacillati; phylum Actinomycetota; class Actinomycetes; order Kitasatosporales; family Streptomycetaceae; genus Streptomyces; species Streptomyces graminofaciens. Next base: position 6,742,645 of record NZ_AP018448.1, read on the forward strand.
GCCTGTGTCCCCCAGTACCACTGCCCCGCCAACTCGAGCACGGACTGGTCCACTTCGGGCAGTGGCCGCCAGGGCTCGGGGATCCGAGGCTCGGCCTCCGCCACGATACGGACGAGGTCGGCGGCCACCTCCGTCGTCGGCACCCCGGTAGTGCAGTTGGCCAGCACCACGGCTGCCACGTCGTCCTCGACGCTGATCGAAAGATTCGCGACGAAACCCGGGACAGAGCCGGAGTGGCCGACGAGGAACCGGCCGTCACGGCGCTGTAGTTGCATGCCCAGGCCGTACGAGGCACCGGCGACCACATCGGAAACTTCACCGGGCGCAGCGGGCGTCCGCATCTCCCGAACGGACTCGGCGCTCAGCACCCGATCGTCACCCTTGGCGAGAAAGACAGCGAAGCGCGCCAAGTCCGCCGTCGTGGACCAGAGTTGACCGGCGGAGGCCATCCTGCCCAGGTCCTCGACGCGCTCCGGCATCATGGCGTCGGCCCAGGGGTGCACGGCCCAGCCACCGGCGTGGGGCGCCTGCGGATCCCGGGTCGTGCGGCGCAGCCCCAGCGGTTCGAGCACCTCGCTCCGCAGCACGTCCTCCCATGGGGCGCCCCTCAGCTGTTCGACGAGCGCGCCCAGGAGCGTGTAGCCGGGGTTGGAATAGTGGAAGCGGCGACCGACGGGATGCCGGTGAGGCTGGTCGCCCAGTACGTCCGCCAACTCCGGGCGCAGGGAACCAGGGGTTCGCTCCCACCAGGGAGAGGGTGTCTCGGCCGCCAACCCTCCCGTGTGCGCCAGCAGGTCGGCGATGGTCGCCTCCCCCGCCCCGGTGCCCGGCAGATGCTTCTCCAGCGGGTCACCGAGGTCCAGCACGCCCTCGTCGCGCAGTCTCAGGACCAGCACGGCGGTGAAGGTCTTGCTGATCGAGCCGATCCGGTACTGCACGTCCGCATCCGGCGCGTGCCCGTCCACCGAGGTTCGTGCCCCGTGCCATACCGCCTCCCTGCCCCGGACCACGGCCGCGACCAACGACGGCGCACGTCCCTCGACCTGTGCGACGGCGATCCGGTGCAGCAGGGCCCGGCGCGTGGCGGGAAGGAGATCTTCCTGAGGTGTTGTCATGAGCCCAGTCCACCTGGCCCCGCACCACACGTCGAGCGCGTTTCTCCGAGCGAGGCTCCGGGGCCCACGCTCCGGCCGAGAGGCTGAAGGCGCACACGGACCCACGGAGTCGGCCTGAGGAGATCTCACACGGTCTGCGAGTCGACGGAGGCCATGAAAGCCAGCATCCGGCGGTTGATCTCCTCCGCGTGGTCGATCTGGGGTCCATGGCCCGTGCCCGAGATGATCTCGGCCCTGGCACCCGGTACCAGACGGGGCACGCGCTCCACCTGCCGCTCGGGGTGCACCAGGAGGCTGCGCTTGCCGAGCACCAGGTAGAGCGGAGTGCGGATGGTGGACAGCTCGTCCTCGGACAGAGGCAGAGGGGAGGGCCGGCGTATGCGGTAGGCACGGACGGCCGTTCTGATCATCGTGCGCAGCTCGGGAATGACGAGGACCGGCTGTTCCAGCCAGTCCGCCAGGCGCGGGCGCATCGCCTTGGGAGCGAAGGTCGCGAAGAGACCGGCGAAGATCCACACGAAGAAGCGCAGACCCACCTTCTCCAGGCCGCCGGGGTCGAGGAGGGTGACCGAGGCCAGGCGGTCGCGGCCACGGTGCGCCTGGTTCAGGACGAGCCAGCCGCCGTACGAGCTGCCGACCAGGTGGACACGGTCGAGTCCGAGCCCGGCGAGCGTCTCGTCCAGCCACTGGGCGGCGTGTTCGGGCTGATGGATGGGGGCGCGCTGGACGCTGCGTCCGGGGTCGCCCGGAGTGTCGATGGCATACACGGGGCGGTCGGCGCTGAGGTCGGGGGTGTTCGGGTACCACATGGCGGAGCAGGAGCCCGCTCCGTGCACCAGGACTACGGGGGTGCGGGACTGTGCCGTTGGGGCTGCGGGGCCGTAGCGGTACACGTGAGTGGTACCGAAGGAGGTCTCCACGTCCTGTTCCCCGAGGACGGTCGCTCCCAGTGCGTAGACCGCGTCGCAGGCCGCGAAGTGACGGTCGCGCCGAGCGTCGCTCACATAGCGACCGACATCGGTTCGGGCACGGGTAACGGTCGAGGTCACGTCCACCTCCGCAGTCTCGGCTTTATGGTACGAACGTACCATGACGTTGGTACGGCTGTATCATCAAAGAGCTTGAGAGGATCTCTACCAGCGAGAACAACGAGCGGAGAACCGGTCGATGCCCAGACGGGTGGATCACGCACAACGGCGTACCGAGATCGTCGAGGCGCTCATCAGGGTCGCCGGGCGGCGCGGGCTGCATGCCGTGGGGATGCGTGACGTGGCGGCGGAGGCCGGCGTTTCGCTACGGCTGGTGCAGTACTACTTCGAGACCAAGGAGAAGCTGCTGTTCTTCGGGCTGGAGCAGCTGACCGAGCGGTTCGGCAAGCGGGTCTCCGACCGTCTCCGGGCCGTCGGGGACGGTGCCGGCCCGCGTGCCGTGGTCGAGGCCCTGCTCGGGGTGGCCCTGCCGACCGACGAGGAGAGCCGCACGTTCCACCACCTCTACACCTCGTACGCGGTCCTGTCGATGACCGATCCCTCGCTCGCGGCCCAGCCCTTCATCAGTCGCCCCGATGCCGCCGAAGACGCCCTTTCCGGCCTCCTCCGGCAGGCACAGGCCGCTGATCTGCTCGCGCCGGGTGTCGACGTGCAGCTGGAGGCGATCAGCCTTCTGGCCATGTCCGCAGGGCTCGGTACCAGCGTCCTCGTCGGCCAGCGCAGCCAGGAGTCCGCCGAGGCGGTCCTGGACCACCACCTGAACCGCATCTTCCGCGCCCCTGGGCGCAGCTGACGGCGGGACAGAGGGCGAGACCCCGCATTGTGGTGGCTGCAGGGTCTCAGATCGCGTGACATGTCGATCTCAGCTGACCAGCGGATCCCCGGGTTACCTCACGGGATGAAATGCGGCTTGAGTCTGAGTTCCCTGGCACTTCATCAATTCCAGCGCGCTTCAGCGAGGTTGCGTCATCTCAACGCGTCAGCGCCGACCTGCTGCTATGGCCGGTCCGGCCCTTCGGCCGCGATCACCTTGAGATGCGGGCTTCGATGCCGTCGAGCAGGAACTCGAGGCCGATCCGGAAGGTGTGGTCGGCGTCCAGGTGGGCGGCATCGCGCACCACCGTGGCCAGCGCGGGGAATCGGCCAGTGGCGAAGGTTCGCTCCAGATAGGGCCCGAGTGAGGCCTGCCAACGCTTCTCGTCCATCCCGGTGGTCCGCTCGGCACGCCGCTCGGCGATCTCCCGACGCACCGCGCCGATCACGTATGCGTTGACTGCGGCGACCACCGGCATGATGGCGTCCACGTCGACGTCGCCCAGTGCGGCCACCACGCTCTCCCCACTGGCCAGCGCGTGCGGCCCTAGCTGGGGTCGGCCACCCAGCAGATCGGCGAGCCATTCGTGCTCGTGAGCGGCGCGCCGAGTGGCTTCGGCAAGAGACCGGAGCGCCTCCCGCCAGCCGTCTCCGACCGGCCGGATCTCGGCGTGGGCGGCGTCGACCATCAGGTCGAGCAACTCCTCCTTGCTGCCGATGTAGCCGTACAGCCGCATCGGACGGACGTCCAGCACGGTGGCGACCTTGCGCAGCGACACCGCGTCCAGGCCGTCCGCGTCGGCCAGTTGGATCGCCGCTCGCACGATCCGTTCCCGGCTCAACGGGGCCGGCACGGGTCGATTCGGTGGCTCCGGCCTCTCCCACACCAACATGCCACTGACAATACATCGCATCGGGCGATACAGTGTATTGATCAGTACGGTGTATCGGAGGGAGAGGCGACCATGACCATCACCATCGTCGGAGCCGGGCTGGGCGGCCTGGCCCTCGCCCGTGTGCTGCACGTGAACGGCATCGACGCCGTCGTGTATGAACGTGAATCGTCACGCGGCGCGCGCGGCCAGGGCGGCATGCTCGACATCCACTCCGGCCAGCGGGCGCTGCGCGAGGCCGGTCTGATCGACCAGTTCTACGAGATTGCCCGTGGCGAAGGCCAGGACATGCGTCTTCTCGAGCCGGATGGCACCCTGCTGCTCCAGGAGGACACGCCCGACGACGCCCCGCTTGAGCGACCCGAGGTCGACCGCGCCGATCTGCGCAACCTGCTGCTGGATTCCCTCCCCGAAGACGTCGTGCGCTGGGGGCACACGTTCAAATCCGCCGACAACGGCCTGCTGCACTTCGCCGACGGCAGCAGTGCGCCGTATGACCTGCTGGTCGGCGCGGACGGCGCGCAGTCCCGGGTCCGCACGCTGCTCACCGACGCCCGCCCGACGCATATCGGCCAGAACATCGTCGAGGTCGGCATTCCCGACATCGACCGCACGCACCCCGACCTCGCGGCGATGGTCGGGCGCGGCAACTACTGGGTGCTCGGCAACGGACTGTCTCTGGCGGCGCAGCGCAACGGCGACGGCCGTGTCCGCATCGGCCTCAGCTTCTACAACACCGCCGAGGACTGGTTCGCCACCAGCGGGATCCCGTTCGACGACCCGGCCGCCGCCCGGGCGCGGCTGATCGACCTGCTCCCCGGCTGGGACTCACGGTTCACCGCGCTGATCGCTGCCTGCGACGACACGGTCGTGCCGCGGTCGATCACCACTCTCCCGGTCGGCCTGACCTGGCCGTCGACGCCGGGCGTCACGCTGCTCGGCGATGCCGCGCACCTGATGCCACCGGTGGGAGAGGGCGCCAACATGGCGCTGCTCGACGGTGCCCTGCTCGGTCTCGCGCTGGCCGCGCACCCGGAGGACTTTCCCGCCGCCGTCAAGGAATACGAACGCGAGATGTTCGAACGCACCAGCGCTGCCGCCCGGATGTCCGCGGACATGCAGGAATTGCTGACGTCGCCGGACGCCGCCCAGAAGATGCTCGCGTTCTTCCAACCTGGCTGAAGGTAACCAAATACGATCAGGGATCCGGTCGTCCGGCCGGCGCGATCATGCCCTCCAGCGCGGTCTCCACCCATCGGTCGTCGGCCCTGCCGGAGGGCCGCGTCATCGAGTCCCCCCAGACCCGCTGGCGAGCCGTGAATGCACGCACCCCACCTCGTCGCCCTGGTCCGTGCCGGAGCCCGCTTCGAACGAGGCCGCCTCGTCGAACGCACCGACGAGGAACTCGTCCCCACAGCCGCTTGAACCGATCGCTGGAACGGAACCATGAACGACATTGCTGGGAATGGCGCCTACTTCACCGCATTCATCAACGGTCAGGAATGGCGCGCTGCGTGGTATCCACCTTCTGACCCGCCGCCGGGTACACCACACGGTGCGGAGGCGGTGTGCGTCGCCGGCGATCGGATCGTCGTGGTCAGCCCGGATGGACAGCGGTGGGGCCTGCCCGGCGGCCGCCCCGAGCGGCATGAGCAGTGGGTCGACACGATGCGACGCGAGGTCAGTGAGGAAGCCTGCGCCGAGGTGATGGACTGCCGACTCCTCGGGTTCAGCCGGGGCGTCTGCGTGCGAGGCCCGGAGGAAGGGCTGGTGCTGGTCCGGTCGATGTGGCGAGCAGAGGTGCGTCTGACTCCGTGGGACCCACGATTCGAGATGGCCCACCGCCGTCTACTGCCTGCGGAGGAGGTGTTCCACTCCCTCGCCATCCCCGACGGCCTCGGTCCCTTCTATCGCCGACTGTTCGCCGAAGCTGCCCTCTCCCGCCCCGACATCCACGACCTCCGACCATCAGATCCCTCATGCGACAAACGCACCGACGGATCTTGATCCACAGATCTTGACCATTCCTCACGGACAAGCCGACTGAAGGAGGTCGACAGGCGCCGTACTCCAGTCTCGGTCCTCCACGAGAACACCAACGCTGCTGACGGATACTCACCGTCGCAGTGACGCTGCCTCTCGCACACCCCCGACCCACGGGCGATGACCCGCGCAGCCAAGGGTGTCAGAGGCACATCGGTGGGCGGAGCGGGCCGGAATCCCCATCAACAAAAGGGAGGACGCTTCGACCAGCGAGACTCACGAAGACGGCATGAGTGCCATCGAAGCGCCATCGGAGCTGAGATCGCGCCGCGAAATTCGAGACCCTGCATGGCTCAGGATCAGGTCTGAGCCATGTCCACGAAGCGCGAGTAGTGGCCTTGGAAGGCGACCGTGATCGTGGCCGTCGGCCCGTTACGGTGCTTGCCCACGATGATGTCGGCCTCGCCCGCGCGCGGCGACTCCTTCTCGTACGCGTCCTCTCTGTGCAGCAGAATCACCATGTCCGCGTCCTGCTCGATCGATCCGGACTCACGCAGGTCGGAGACCATGGGTTTCTTGTCCGTGCGCTGCTCGGGACCACGGTTGAGCTGCGACAGCGCGATCACCGGCAGCTCCAGCTCCTTGGCCAGGAGCTTCAGGTTTCGCGACATGTCCGAGACTTCCTGCTGGCGGCTCTCGGACCGCTTGCCGCCGGACTGCATCAGCTGGAGATAGTCGATGATGACCAGCTTCAGGTCGTTGCGTTGCTTGAGGCGGCGGCACTTGGCGCGGATCTCCATCATCGACAGGTTCGGGGAGTCGTCGATGTAGAGCGGGGCCGACGAGACGTCCGGCATGCGGCGGGCCAGCCGGGTCCAGTCCTCGTCGGTCATCGTGCCGGACCGCATGTGGTGCAGGGCGACGCGTGCCTCGGCCGACAGCAGACGCATCGCGATCTCGTTGCGGCCCATTTCGAGGGAGAAGATCACGCTCGGGAGGTTGTGCTTGATCGAGCAGGCTCGTGCGAAGTCCAGCGCGAGCGTGGACTTACCCATGGCGGGACGAGCCGCGATGATGATCATCTGGCCCGGGTGCAGACCGTTGGTGAGCTGGTCGAGATCGGTGAAGCCGGTCGGCACACCCGTCATCTCGCCCGAACGCGAACCGATCGCCTCGATCTCGTCGAGCGCGCCCTCCATGATGTCGCCGAGCGGCAGATAGTCCTCGGTCGTGCGCTGCTCGGTCACGGCGAAAATCTCGGCCTGCGCCCTGTTGACGATCTCGTCGACGTCGTCGTCGGCCGCGTATCCCATCTGGGTGATCCGGGTCCCCGCCTCGACCAGACGGCGCAGCACCGCCCGCTCATGGACGATCTCCGCGTAGTACTCGGCGTTGGCCGCCGTCGGCACCGTCTGGACCAAGGTGTGCAGATACGGCGCGCCACCCACCTTGGTGATCTCGCCGCGCTTGGTGAGCTCGGCGGCGATGGTGATCGGGTCGGCGGGCTCGCCCTTCGCATAGATGTCGAGGATCGCCTGGTAGATGGTCTCGTGCGCCGGCTTGTAGAAGTCGTGGCCCTTGAGGACCTCGACCACGTCGGCGATGGCGTCCTTGGACAGCAGCATGCCGCCGAGGACGGACTGCTCGGCGTCGAGGTCCTGCGGCGGTACGCGTTCGAAGGACGAGCCGCCGCCGTCCCACTCACCGCTCTCCCGGCCGCGTTCATGCTGTTCGTCCCGGCCCCGGCCGCCATCATTGCGTCGGCGGGCGGCGGGCAGACGATCACTGGGTCCGCTGTCGGCCCACGGGTCGTCCAAGGGCTCGGAAATGCTCACCGAGCAACCTCCTCCCGTCCGCCGAGCGGACCTCGCCGTGCCCCTCTTTCTACGGCACGACACTGACAAATGAGAGGCCCAACTCCGGTTCTGGCGGCGTCGGATTTGCGAGGTTTCCGAGATCCGCCGCGGAGTGGGCGCCGCACCACCGTAGGCCCGCAGGCACCGTCAGCCAATCTGGTTATCCACAGGCCATGTGGACGACGGCCCAGATGCTGTGGAGAACTCCACAAAACCTGTGCACGAGTCGGTGGACAGCCCTGTGAACAAGCACTCGTCCACTCCAAGCAACCTCATCTGACCTGCGCCTTTACCGTCCACGGGCTGTGCAGAAGAAAAACTTTCCCGAGCGGATCAAGATCATCACAATCAGTGCCCACCGGCACACTCAACCACGTGTGAAGTAAGGGTCATAGACGGATTGCATCTCTTACCTGTGGAAGATTAGATTGGTGCTCATGACACAGGCTCCCGCGATACCCAGGGCCACCCGACGTCGGCACGACCGAGAGATCGTCGCGCTGGCCGTTCCGGCCTTCGGCGCGCTCGTCGCCGAGCCTCTCTTCCTGCTGGCCGACACCGCCATCGTCGGCCACCTCGGCACCGCACAGCTGGCCGGCCTCGGCATCGCCTCGGCCCTCCTCGCCACCGCAGTGAGCATCTTCGTCTTCCTCGCGTACGCCACCACCGCCGCGGTCGCCCGACGCGTGGGGGCCGACGATCTACGGGCCGCCATCCGCCAGGGCTTGGACGGAATCTGGCTCGCCCTGTTGCTCGGAACCATCGTCGTCGCGGTCGTACTGCCCACCGCACCTGCCTTGGTGTCCGTCTTCGGCGCCTCGGACACCGCGGCTCCGTACGCGACTACCTATCTGCGGATCTCGGCACTCGGCATCCCGGCGATGCTCGTCGTGTTCGCCGCCACCGGCGTCCTACGCGGCCTCCAGGACACGAAGACACCTCTGTACGTCGCCATCGCGGGCTTCGTCGCCAACGCCGCACTCAACGCCGGCCTCGTCTACGGCGCAGACCTGGGCATCGCCGGATCCGCCTGGGGCACGGTCATCGCACAGTTCGGCATGGCCACCGCCTACCTCTGCGTCGTGGTCCGCGGGGCCCGCAGGTACGGAGCCTCACTGCGGCCCGATGCAGCCGGCATACGTGCCTCCGCCCAGGCCGGCGCACCACTGCTGGTGCGTACGCTCTCGCTGCGGGCCATCCTGCTGGTCGCCACCGCAGTCGCCGCTCGCCTCGGGGACGCGGACATCGCCGCACACCAGATCATTTTGTCGCTCTGGAGTCTGCTCGCCTTCGCCCTGGACGCGATCGCCATAGCAGGGCAGGCCATCATCGGCCGCTACCTCGGCGCGGGCGACGCCCAGGGCGCACGCGAGGCCTGCCGCCGCATGGTGCAGTGGGGGGTGGCCACCGGTGTCGTGCTCGGAGGGCTGGTGATCGTCGCTCGGCCCTTGTTCGTCCCGCTCTTCACGGGCGACCCGGCCGTCCAGAACGCCGCAGTGCCTGCTCTTGTCGTGGTGGCGCTCTCCCAGCCGATCTCCGGGATCGTCTTCGTACTGGACGGTGTGCTGATGGGTGCGGGAGACGGTCCCTATCTCGCCTGGGCCATGCTGTTGACCCTGGCGGTGTTCATCCCGGTGGCTCTGCTCGTCCCCACCCTCGGCGGCGGTCTGACCGCTCTCTGGGGAGCCATGACTCTCATGATGGCGACCCGCATGCTGACCCTCTGGCTGCGCTCCCGCTCGGGACGCTGGATCGTCACCGGCGCGACGCGTTGAGCGAGCCCCGAAACCAGGCGGCCTCTTGCCAAGGCCAACTCGGTCGGCCTGCGGCCGGCCCAGGTTGCTCCAAGGCCGGCCGCAGCTCGTGTTTCACGTGAAACATCGTCTAGTTCACGCTGTTTCACGTGAAACACGTCTGTGGGGCCGCACCCTCTCGGGTCCGGCCCCACAGATCGCTTCAGCGAGCGCAGCGATTAGGCCGCGATGACCTCGATGTTGACCTTGGCGGCAACCTCGGGGTGCAGACGCACGGACGTCTCGTGGGCGCCCAGGGTCTTGATGGGCGAGCCCAGCTCGATGCGGCGCTTGTCGACCTCGGGGCCACCGGAAGCCTTGATCGCCGAGGCGATGTCGGCCGGGGTGACGGAACCGAAGAGACGACCGGCGTCGCCGGAGCGGACGGCCAGACGGACCTTGACAGCCTCGAGCTGGCCCTTGATCTGGTTGGCCTGCTCGATGGTCTGGATCTCGTGGATCTTGCGAGCGCGACGGATCTGCTCGACGTCCTTCTCGCCACCCTTGGTCCAGCGGATAGCGAACTTCCGCGGGATCAGGTAGTTGCGAGCGTAACCGTCCTTGACGTCGACGACGTCGCCCGCGGCACCGAGGCCGGAGACCTCGTGGGTGAGGATGATCTTCATGTTTCGGTCACCCTTCCCTTATCGCGCGGTGGAGGTGTAGGGCAGCAGCGCCATCTCACGGCTGTTCTTGACGGCCGTGGCGACGTCACGCTGGTGCTGCGTGCAGTTGCCGGTCACGCGGCGGGCACGGATCTTGCCGCGGTCGGAAATGAACTTCCGCAGCATGTTCGTGTCCTTGTAGTCCACGTACGTGACCTTGTCCTTGCAGAAAGCGCAGACCTTCTTCTTAGGCTTGCGCACAGGCGGCTTCGCCATGGTGTTTCTCCTGTGTGATCAAGAAGTGTGGGTACGACCCACCCTTGGCCCGAAGGCCTAGAAGGGGGGCTCGTCCGAGTAGCCGCCGCCACCGCCGCCGCCGGAGTTTCCACCCCAGCCGCCGCCACCGCCCTGGTTGCCACCGGCGGGAGCGCCGGTCGCCCAGGGGTCGTCGGCAGGAGCGCCGCCGCCCTGCTGACCGCCGCCGGGGCCACCGCCCCAGCCGCCGCCACCCTGGCCGCCACCGCCACCGCCGCCGTAACCACCCTGGCCACTGCGGCCGGCGCCGCCGGCGGTCTTGGTGACCTTGGCCGTGGCACTGCGCAGGCTGGCGCCGACTTCCTCGACGTCCAGCTCGTAGACCGTGCGCTTGACGCCCTCACGGTCCTCGTAGGACCGCTGCTTCAGCCGGCCCTGCACGATGACGCGCATGCCTCGCTGGAGCGACTCGGCGACGTTCTCCGCCGCCTGACGCCAGACCGAGCAGGTCAGGAACAGGCTCTCGCCGTCCTTCCACTCATTGGTCTGACGGTCGAAGGTGCGGGGGGTGGACGCGACACGGAACTTCGCGACCGCCGCACCGGAAGGGGTGAAGCGCAGCTCGGGGTCGTCGACAAGATTGCCGACGACCGTGATGACGGTCTCGCCTGCCATTGGGGGAACCTCTCGGCGGGTTTGCTGCTGGCTGCTTGGTGCTGCTACTCGATGCCCGAAATCAGCTGAGCGGAAGAGCTCAGTGAGTCTCGGGACGGAGGACCTTGGTCCGGAGGACCGACTCGTTCAGGTTCATCTGGCGGTCGAGCTCCTTGACGACCGCAGGCTCGGCCTGCAGGTCGATGACCGAGTAGATGCCCTCGGGCTTCTTCTTGATCTCGTACGAGAGACGACGACGGCCCCAGGTGTCGACCTTCTCGACCTTTCCGTTGCCCTCACGGACGACGGAGAGGAAGTTCTCGATCAGGGGGGCGACAGCGCGCTCCTCCAGATCGGGGTCGAGGATGACCATCACCTCGTAGTGACGCATGTGGAACCCACCTCCTTCGGACTCAGCGGCCACGGTCGTTCCGTGGCAGGAGGGTTGTGATGCGTACGCAACGGTATCTGCCACCACTGACAATCGGGGTCCCCGCTGGGGATCCCGGCCATGGCCTGGGCAGACACCGGTGCAGACGCTACAGACTACCCGCATACCCGCTTCCGGTTGAAATCCGGCCGGGGTGACCGTCAATCTGTACACATCGGGTGTGTATGGCGCTACGATGCGCCGCCTTCCGCAGGAGGTGCCCTATGGCACAGACATTGCGACCCACCATCGCCGGATCCCTGTTCGCCACCGACCACAAGCCCCACCCCGTGCAGGACACCCTGCTCGCCGTGACGCTCGTGCTCGGGGTGCTCTCGTTCATCACGGCGATGTTCCACCATCTGCACCTGCTCAGTTCCTGGGCGGGTCTGGTGGGCATTCTGACCGGCGCGTACGGGCAATTCATCTCGGTTACGACTCGTGAGCGCTTCGGCCTGATCGTGGGTCTCGGTGCTTCAGCGGTCGGTTTCTTCCTCGGTATGGCCCACGGAGGCCTGTTCGGCGGGCTCATCGGCTGACTCCACGTCACCGGCCGCCCGGCCCGGCGGGCTGTCCTTCTCAGGATCTTCCGTATTACATGGGGCCAAGCGGCCGAACAACACCGCCTGACGTCCCGGCCGCGTACCGGTCGGGCGCCAGGTCCCATACGGTTATTCGAGGCGCTCGCAGGGCGCAGTAGGCTTCGGCGCGAGAGCCGGAGCCCCTGTTCCCATGGGGACACACCAGCCCGAGGAGCGCCCCGAATGAGCCTGACCCTGAGGACGATCAGCCGCGAGCAGCATCTGGCGTACATCCAGAGCCTGCCGGCGGCGAGCCACATGCAGGTTCCGGCCTGGGCAGATGTCAAGGCCGAGTGGCGTTCGGAGAGCCTCGGGTGGTTCGACGAGAAGACCGGTGAGATGGTCGGCGCGGGCCTGGTGCTGTACCGCCAACTGCCCAAGATCAAGCGCTATCTCGCCTACCTTCCCGAGGGTCCGGTCATCAACTGGTTCGCGCCGAACCTCACGGACTGGCTGGAGCCGATGCTCGCGCATCTGAAGCAGCAGGGTGCCTTCTCGGTGAAGATGGGCCCGCCGGTGATCATCCGTCGCTGGGAGGCCACCTCCATCAAGGCCGGCATCCAGAACCCCGACGTGAAGCGACTGCGCGACATCGAGGCCGACTTCATCGAGCCGCGCGCCTTCGAGGTGGCCGACAAACTGCGCCGCATGGGCTGGCAGCAGGGCGAGGACGGCGGTGCGGGCTTCGGTGACGTACAGCCCCGTTACGTCTACCAGGTGCCGCTCGCGAACCGCTCCCTGGAAGAGGTGCACAAGAACTTCAACCAGCTGTGGCGCCGCAACATCAAGAAGGCCGAGAAGGCCGGCGTCGAGGTCGTCCAGGGCGGCTACCACGACCTGGAGGAGTGGCAGCGGCTGTACGAGATCACTGCCGTGCGCGACCGATTCCGGCCCCGCCCCCTGTCGTACTTCCAGCGCATGTGGACGGCCCTCAACACCGAGGACCCCAACCGCATGCGGCTCTACTTCGCCCGGCACAACGGGGTGAACCTGTCGGCCGCGACGATGCTGGTCGTCGGCGGGCACGTCTGGTACTCGTACGGCGCCTCGGACAACATCGGGCGTGAGGTCCGGCCCTCGAACGCGATGCAGTGGCGCATGCTGCGCGACGCCTACGCCCTCGGCGCGACCGTCTACGACCTGCGTGGCATCTCCGACTCGCTGGACGAGACCGATCACCTCTTCGGCCTGATCCAGTTCAAGGTGGGCACGGGCGGGCAGGCCGCCGAATACCTCGGCGAGTGGGACTTCCCGCTCAACAAGCTGCTCCACAAGGCGCTCGACATCTACATGTCGCGCCGCTGACGCCCCGTTTTTGTTTCCATACCTCTGATACACCGCAGCCACGAGAAAGGTTCCGGGACCGGCCATGGCGCTCACGCTGTACGTCGACACCACGCGCTGGCGGGCACACCACAAGCACGTGCAGGAGCAGTTCCCGGGACTCGTACCCGTCTGCAAGGGCAATGGCTACGGCTTCGGGCACGAGCGGCTCGCGGAGGAGGCCACGCGCCTCGGGTCGGACATTCTCGCTGTGGGCACGACGTACGAGGCAGCCCGGATAAAGGACTGGTTCAGCGGTGACCTGCTGGTGCTGACGCCCTACCGACGCGCCGAGGAGCCCGTACCACTGCCCGACCGCGTCATCCGCTCCGTGTCGTCGGTCGACGGCGTGTACGGACTCGTGGGCGCCCGTGTCGTCATCGAGGTCATGTCCTCGATGAAGCGGCACGGCGTGAGCGAGCAGGAACTGCCCCAGCTCCACGCGGCCATAGAGAACGTGCGCCTGGAGGGCTTCGCCATCCATCTGCCGCTGGACCGCACCGACGGCTCGGACGCCGTCGAGGAGGTCATCGGCTGGATGGACCGCCTGCGTGCGGCCCGCCTCCCGCTGCACACGATGTTCGTCAGCCACCTCAAGGCCGAGGACCTCGTCCGCCTCCAGCAGCAGTTCCCGCAGACCCGCTTCCGGGCCCGTATCGGCACGCGACTGTGGCTCGGCGACCACGAGGCGACCGAGTACCGCGGGGCCATCCTGGACGTCACCCGGGTCTCCAAGGGCGACCGCTTCGGTTACCGACAGCAGAAGGCGGCCTCGGACGGCTATCTGGTGGTCGTGGCGGGCGGTACGTCGCACGGCGTGGGCCTGGAGGCTCCCAAGGCCCTGCACGGCGTCATGCCGCGCGCCAAGGGCGTCGCCCGCGCCGGCCTCGCGACGGTCAACCGGAACCTTTCGCCATTCGTCTGGGGTGGCAAGCAGCGCTGGTTCGCCGAGCCGCCGCACATGCAGGTGTCGATCCTCTTCGTACCCTCGGACGCCCCTGAGCCGAAGGTCGGCGAGGAACTGGTGGCCCATCTGCGCCACACCACCACGCAGTTCGACCGGATCGTCGAGCGCTGACCCCGGCCCTCTCCGGGCTCGGCAGGACGGATCGTTCGCCGTACAACGCGCGAAGGCCGTACACGGGAATCCCCGTGTACGGCCTTCTGCGTCACTCCCATGGGTGCTGACGTGCTCTGTTCGCTCAGGGCGAACGGTCCGCGGGCCCGGGACGGCCCCACTCCACGTGCGGCCCCTCGACGTAGGCCGCGTGCCGTGGGGGATGAGCCGCCGAGCCGTAGACATGGACGTCCTCCGCGCCGTCCAGCACGCCGCCGGACGGATCGTCGTCGCCGGCCCGGCGCACCATGTCCCGCTCCGGCATGAGGATGTCGCGTACGACGACGGCGCAGAGGTACAGCGTCCCCAGCAGGTGGGCCATGATCGCGAGTTGATAGCCCTCGGGGGGCAGACCCTTGTGGGCGTCCCCGCTGGTCGTGTACGCCAGGTACATCCAGATCCCGAGGAAGTACGCGACCTCGCACGCCTGCCAGATCAGGGAGTCTCGCCAGCGTGGACGGGCCAGAGCCGCGAGAGGCACCAGCCAGAGCACGTACTGCGGCGAGTAGACCTTGTTGGTGACGATGAAGGCCGCGACGATCAGGAAGGCTAGCTGTGCGAAGCGGGGGCGGCGCGGGGCCGTCAGCGTGAGCGCGGCGATGCCCGCGCAGATGAGCACCATCGCGACCATCGCGTAGGCGTTCGCCGTCTCGGCGGTGATCTGAATGCCGAACCGCTGCGAGATGACGAGGAAGAACGAGCCGAAGTCGACGCCGCGTTCCTGGCTGAAGCTGTAGAACTTCGCCCAACCCTCGGGCGCCAGATACATCACCGGCAGGTTGACCACGAGCCAGGCCCCGACGGCGCCGAGCATCGCGGTCCCGTACTCCCGCCATTTGCCCGCCCGCCAGCACAACAGGAAGAGCGGTCCGAGCAAGAGGAACGGGTAGAACTTGGCGGCCGTGGCGAGCCCGATCAGCACACCGAAGGCGAGGGGCCGCTGCCGCGACCACATCAGCATCGCTGCGGCCAGCAGGGCGACGGCGAGGAGGTCCCAGTTGATCGTGGCAGTCAGCGCGAAGGCGGGCGCCAGGGCGACCAGGAGGCCGTCCCAGGGACGCCGGCGGTGGATGCGCGCGGAGCAGACGGCGATGATCGCCGCGCACACCATCAGCATCCCGGCGTTGGCCATCCAGTACCACTGCTCTTGTTCCTGGATGGTGCCGCTGCCCGGCGTGAGCCAGGCCGCGACCTCCATGAACAAACCGGTCAGCACCGGGTACTCGAGGTACTCCATGTCGCCGGGGATCTTGTCGAAGTACGGCACGAGCCCGTCGG
Organism: Streptomyces graminofaciens; assembly: GCF_030294945.1. NCBI lineage: Bacteria > Bacillati > Actinomycetota > Actinomycetes > Kitasatosporales > Streptomycetaceae > Streptomyces > Streptomyces graminofaciens. Next base: position 6,758,330 of record NZ_AP018448.1, read on the forward strand.
CGAAACCGCGCCCGTTGTAGAGGTGCGGAATGTCCGAGTAGCAGGCGTGCGTGTACTGCGAGCTGGCCCCGAAGAACCAGCCGCCGTCGTAGCAGGGCAGCTTCTGCACCATGCCCAGCGCGAACATGCCGATCGCTACGAGGGCGACGACCCGCACGGGGGTCCACCAGGACGTCCCGAACAGCGCGCGCCGCCCGATCGGGCCGCCGATCAGCTCACTGCCGGCTGCGGCGACCTCGTCTTCCTTGGTCGGCCGCACCGGCTCCGGCTCGTCCACGCTCACTGGCGTCGTCTCTGCACTGGACATGCGGCACATCCTGCCGTACGTCCCTGGGAATACGCCCAGGACCGCCGGATCCCGTCGCACGGTGTGCTTGTTTCACGTGAAACACACCCGGCCGTACGGTCTCGGCGCCCTCGGCGGGAAACGGCGAGGGCCACCGCACCTGATCGGTGCGGTGGCCCTTGTTTCATGTGAAACATGCTCAGCGTTTCACGTGAAACATGCTCAGCCGGGGCAGTGAGCTAGCCGCTGGAGCCTCCGAAGAGGCCTCCATTGCCGTTGCCTCTACTGTTCCCCTCTTCGCTGGTCTCCGTTGGTGTCGCGGTCACACCGCCGTCGGTAGTGCCTGTGTCCGTGCCACCCGCGCCCGTTCCGTTGTTCTCACAGCTGGGGTTGAACGGGTTGTTGCAGGTCTCGCTGGGCGTGGGCGAGGGCGAGACCTCGGTCTCGGTCGGCGTCGGGCTCGGCTCGGCGCTCTCCTCCGCGGACTCGGTGGCCGTCGGGATCGGGCTCGGGTCCGGGTCGTCGTTGACGATCTTGCCGATGTCCACGGCCTCGGGGAAGGGGATGGCCCGCTCGCCCTTGAGCGCGTCCTCCATGTAGTCGTGCCAGATCTCGGCCGGGAAGGAGGCACCGTGAATCGTCTCCTGGCCACCCGTGCCGTACATCTCCAAGAACGTGCGGTTCTTGTTGGACTCGTCGTCGTCCATGCGGTACATGCTGACCGCGGTCGACAGCTGCGGGGTGTACCCGACGAACCAGGCCGACTTGTTGCCGTCGGTCGTACCGGTCTTGCCGGCCACCTCCCGACCGGCCAGCTGCGCCGATGTACCGGTGCCCTTGTCGACGACGGTCTTGAGTACGTCGGTGACGTTGTTGGCGACGTCCGGGGTGAAGGCTTCCTTGGTCTCAGCGACCTCTTCGTGGTCGAACTTGACCAGACCCTCGTGCTTGACCTTCGTGACAGAGAACGGGCTTCTCTGCTTGCCCTGGGCCGCGAAGGTCGCGTACGAGCCCGCCATGCGGATCGCGCTGGGGTCGGAGATGCCGATCGAGAACGACGGGAAGCTGGTGCCCGCCAGACTGTTCTCCTTGAGACCCGCGTTGATGGCCGCTTCCTTGACCTTGTCCAGGCCGACGTCCATGCCCAGCTGCACGAAGGCGGAGTTCGCCGAGACCCGCATCGCCTCACGAAGGTCGATCTGGTACTTGGGCGGGCTGCCGTACGACGCGTCGTCGTCATTGGCCTGCAGCCATTCCTTGCCCTTGTCGTCGGTCCAGATCTTCCCCTGGTAGTCCTCGATCTTGAGTTTGTTCTTGCCGCTGTAGAGGCTCTTCGGCGAGACGATGGTGCGCTCGTCCTGGGCCTGCTGCGACGGCAGCTCCGGGTCCTTCTTGCCCCACGACATGGCGGCCGCCAGCACGAACGGCTTGAATGTCGAGCCGACCTGGGCACCCGTGACGTCGGCGTTGTTGGTGAAGTGCTTGGTCGCGTCCTCACCGCCGTAGATCGCCTCGATGGCGCCCGTCTTGGGGCTCACCGACGCACCGCCGAACTGGACGTGGGTGTCCGTCTCGGGGCGCAGCTTGGGCTTGATGTTCTCCTTGCGGACCTTCTCCACGGCCTTCGAGAGCTCGTCGACCTTCCTCTTGTCGAAGGTCGTGTAGATCTCGTAGCCGCCCTGCTCGAGCTGCTTCTGGTTGATGTTGGTGTTGTTGAGGATGTAGCCCTTGGCCGTGTCGACGAGATAGCCGATCTGACCGCCCAGCTGTGCGTTGGAGCGAGGGCTCTTGAGCTTGGGGAACTTGGTGTACTTGTCCCGCGTCGTCTTCGACAGCCGGCCGTCATTGACCATCTCGTCGAGGATCCAGGTCCAGCGTTCCGTGGCCCGCTTGAGGTTGGCGTCCGGAGTGGCGGCGGGGTCGATCGCTGTCGCTCCCGCCGGGTCGTAGTACGTGGCGCCCTTCAGCACGGCGGCGAGGAAGGCGCACTGGCTCGGGTTGAGCTTCTTCGCCTCGACGCCGAAGTAGGTACGGGCGGCCGCCTGGATGCCGTAGGCGCCACGGCCGTAGTAGGCGGTGTTCAGGTAGCCCGCCATGATGTCGTTCTTGTCGACCTGGGTGCCGACCTTGATCGAGATGAAGAGCTCCTTGACCTTGCGCGACAGGGTCTGCGACTGGTCGTCGAGCATGGCGTTCTTCACATACTGCTGGGTGATGGTCGAACCACCCTGCGTCTGACCGCCCTTGGCCATGTTGACGACGGCACGGGCGATACCCATCGGGTCGATGCCGCTGTCGTTCTCGAACGTCTTGTTCTCGGCCGAGATGACGGCGTTCCGCATCGCCGGGGGGATGGATTCGTACGGGATGATCTGACGGTTGACCTCACCACCCGTCGCGACCATCTGGGTGCCGTTCGACCAGTAGTAGACGTTGTTCTGTGCCTTGGCGGCCTCGGCCGGGATGGGGATGCCCACGACCGCGTACCCGATGCCCGCCGCCGCGACCAGGCAGCCGAAGAAGCCGATGAACAGCCCCGTCACCTGCCGCCAGGACGGCACCCAGCGCATGGCTCCGTACTTGCCGGCCCGCGGATAGTCGATGAACCGCTTCTTGTCGGGCGGGGCGGCGCGGCCACGGCCGCGGCCAGGGCCGCGCCCCGCGGGGGGCTCGGCCGCTCTGCGACGGCCGCCACCACCGCCGCCGCCACTGCTGTTGTTTCTCTGCGTGGCCCGCCGGGCCGCGGCACGACCCTCGTGCGCGGACTCCTCACCTCCCGCACCATAGGTGTCGGAAAGTGACCCGGTGGCGCCCCGCGGTGCCGCGCGGCGGCCGGAAGACGCCGACTGGCCGCGTCGGGCCGCGGCACGTCCGCCTCCCTGCGGCTGCGGCGGTTTGCGACGGTGCTCGCTCATCGAACGACTACTCCTCGGGCAGGCGCACCCGTGCGCGCCTGGAAACGGCGGCTGGTTTCCGGTCCCCCCGAAGTACGGATGCGGTCGTGTAGGCATTCATCCGTACTGCACCGAACGACGACGACGTGCTCAAACGTCACTCGGGTCCCGGTGGTTATGCATGCCGCACAGACTACGCACCGTCAAAACCCACTGAGGACCGAACTTCATCCCAAATCAGGCAACTTGCCTCCTACGAATCGGTGATGTGATCCCGTTCACCGGATCCCCACTTGTCGCGTCCGGAGGTGCGTTCTATCGTCATGATGTATCGAGTCGATACATCAGCTCGGCATAAACGTGTCGACAGGGCCAGCGAGAGAGGGGAGGCGACCATGAGCCGGCGCTCCGGAATACTCGAGTTCGCCGTCCTCGGACTGCTCCGCGAGGCCCCGATGCACGGCTATGAGCTGCGCAAACGACTCAACACCTCACTGGGTGTGTTCCGTGCCTTCAGCTACGGGACGCTCTACCCCTGCCTCAAGACGCTGGTCGCCAACGGCTGGTTGATCGAGGAATCGGGAGGGGGCCAGGAGGAAGCTCCCGCCGCCCTCACAGGTCGCCGCGCCAAGATCGTCTACAGGTTGACGGCGGAGGGCAAGGAGCACTTCGAGGACCTGCTCTCGCAGACGGGCCCGGACGCGTACGAGGACGAGCACTTCGCCGCTCGCTTCGCCTTCTTCGGGCAGACCTCCCGGGATGTGCGCATGCGCGTCCTGGAGGGCCGTCGCAGCCGTTTGGAGGAACGGCTGGAGAAGATGCGCGCCTCCCTGGCGCGCACCCGGGAGCGCCTCGACGACTACACACTCGAGCTCCAGCGCCACGGGATGGAGTCCGTGGAGCGCGAAGTGCGCTGGCTGAACGAGCTCATCGAGAGCGAGCGGGCGGGCCGGGATCTGAAGGGTCCCGGCCATGGAGAGCCCGCTCGCGACACCACAGAGGGAGCGCCGGGCGCCCTGCCCCGGCCCGGGGACACCCCCGGTCCGGATGCGCCCGGCGACACCACCACGTGAGGTCCCTGCCAGGACCTCACTCGTACACACAGGGAGCAACCGGAATGGGTTCGGTTCGCGTAGCCGTCGTCGGTGTGGGCAACTGCGCCGCGTCGTTGGTGCAGGGAGTCGAGTACTACAAGGACGCCGACCCGGCGTCCAGGGTCCCGGGCCTCATGCATGTGCAGTTCGGTGACTACCACGTGCGTGACGTGGAGTTCGTCGCGGCCTTCGATGTCGACGCGAAGAAGGTCGGGCTCGACCTCGCGGACGCCATCGGCGCCTCCGAGAACAACACCATCAAGATCTGTGACGTGCCGAGCACCGGTGTGACCGTGCAGCGCGGCCACACGCTGGACGGTCTGGGCAAGTACTACCGCGAGACGATCGAGGAGTCCGCCGAGGCCCCGGTCGACGTGGTCCAGGTCCTCAAGGACAAGCAGGTGGACGTCCTCGTCTGCTACCTGCCCGTGGGTTCCGAGGACGCGGCGAAGTTCTACGCCCAGTGCGCCATCGACGCCAAGGTCGCCTTCGTCAACGCCCTTCCGGTCTTCATCGCCGGTACGAAGGAGTGGGCGGACAAGTTCGTCGAGGCGGGCGTCCCGATCATCGGTGACGACATCAAGTCGCAGGTCGGCGCCACCATCACGCACCGCGTCATGGCGAAGCTGTTCGAGGACCGGGGCGTCGTCCTGGACCGCACGATGCAGCTGAACGTCGGCGGCAACATGGACTTCAAGAACATGCTCGAGCGCGACCGCCTCGAGTCCAAGAAGATCTCCAAGACGCAGGCCGTCACCTCCCAGATCCCCGACCGGGACCTCGGCGAGAAGAACGTCCACATCGGCCCGTCGGACTACGTGGCGTGGCTCGACGACCGCAAGTGGGCGTACGTCCGTCTCGAGGGCCGTGCCTTCGGCGACGTCCCGCTGAACCTGGAGTACAAGCTCGAGGTCTGGGACTCCCCGAACTCCGCGGGTGTCATCATCGACGCCCTGCGCGCCGCGAAGATCGCCAAGGACCGCGGCATCGGCGGTCCGATCCTGTCGGCGTCGAGCTACTTCATGAAGTCCCCGCCGGTCCAGTACTTCGACGACGAGGCCCGCGAGAACGTCGAGAAGTTCATCAAGGGTGAGGTCGAGCGCTAGCGCGGCACAACTCAGTGTGCGCCGGCGCGACACGGCACGGTGTGCTGAACCGGCTCGTTCGCCGGGCTGTCGAGGGTCCCTGGGTCGTGTGCCCGGGGGCCCTCCCCCTATGTGAGGCTGTGGCCCATGTCCGTCGTGCGCGATCTGCGGGTCCTGCTCCGCTTCCGGGACTTCCGGCGTCTGCTCGCCGTACGCCTGCTCTCCCAGGGAGCCGACGGCGTCTACCAGGTCGCGCTCGCCACCTACGTCGTCTTCTCTCCCGAGAAACAGACCTCCGCGGCCGCGATCGCCTCCGCGATGGCCGTCCTGCTCCTTCCCTACTCACTCGTCGGCCCCTTCGCAGGCGTCCTGCTGGACCGCTGGCGACGCCGCCAGGTCCTGCTGTACGGCAATCTGCTGCGCGCGCTGCTGGCGTCCGTGACAGCCGTGCTGATCCTGAGTCACGTGCCCGACTGGCTCTTCTACGTCTCCGCGCTGTGCGTCACCGCGGTCAACCGCTTCGTGCTGGCCGGGCTCTCGGCAGCACTGCCCCGCGTGGTCGACGCCGAGCGCCTGGTCGTGGCCAACTCACTCTCCCCGACCGCCGGAACGCTCGCCGCGACCGCGGGAGGCGGACTCGCCTTCGTCGTACGGCTGGTGGGCTCGGACTCCGACGCGGTGGTGGTCCTCCTCGGCGCCGCTCTGTATCTGTGCTCGGCCCTGGCCTCCCTGCGCATCGGCCGGGAACTGCTCGGGCCCGACCCTGAGTTGGTGCAGCCGCAGCTGACCACGGCGCTCGCCGGCACGGCGCGGGGTCTGGTGGCGGGTGTACGGCATCTCGCCGAGCCCGGGCGGCGGACGGCCGCGTGGGCGCTGGCCTCGATGACGCTGATGCGGTTCTGCTACGGCGCCCTGACGGTCATGGTGCTCATGCTGTGCCGGTACGCCTGGTCCTCCGACGCCTCCGGATCGACCGACTCGGACCAAGGGCTGGCCCTCCTCGGTCTGGCCGTGGCCATCTCGGGGGCGGGCTTCTTCGCCGCGGCGGTGGTGACCCCGTGGACGGTCGGCCGACTGGGCCCGGGCCGCTGGATCGTGGTGTGCGCAGCGGCCGCAGCCGTGCTGGAACCCGCGCTGGGCCTGCCCTTCACCGAAGTGCCGATACTGGTCGCGGCGTTCGTCCTGGGCCTCGTCACGCAGGGATCGAAAATCGCCACGGACACGATCGTCCAGTCCTCGGTCGACGACGGGTTCCGCGGCCGGATCTTCTCGCTCTACGACGTCCTGTTCAACGTCGCCTTCGTCGGCGCCGCGGCGGTGGCCGCTCTGATGCTCCCGCCGGACGGTCGCTCAGTCTCGTTGGTGGTCACGATCGCTGTTATCTACGGAGCGATTGCTGCGGCTATGGGCCGCTTTGGCGCGCAGTAAGTGTCACATCAAGGCCACAGAGTCTTCCTTAAGTTCAGACTTGCCTGCGTGCCCCGGTAGCTTACGTGCGTCTTATTTTCACACCACGCGTTTCGCGCCACGCGCACCCGTATCTCGAGGGGGACCCCCAAGTGACCACTCCGCCGCCAGAGGGCCAGAACCCGTACGCCCAGGAGCCCACCACCGCGGTGGCGCAGCCCGGCCAGCCGGGGGCGCCCCAGCAGCCTTACGCGCCGTTCCCCGGTCAGGGCGCGCCCGTTCCGCCGCCGGCCAAGAGCAAGAAGCTGGTCCGCTTCCTCGGCATCGTCGTCGTCGTCATAGTCGGCCTCGCCGTGAAGTTCGGCATCGGCTGGTTCATGGGCCAGACCGACGCGGAGACCACCTCTGTGGGCGCGTGCATGCACAACGACGGCACGAACACCACGCCGGACCTCAACGAGGTGGACTGCTCTGACAGCGGCGCCGAGTACAAGGTGGTGGAGAAGTTCGACGACACCAGCGACAGCACCAAGTGTGAGTCCGTGAAGGAAGCGGAGCTCTCCTACTACCAGGTGGGCGGCGGCCACAACGTCGTGCTCTGCCTGAAGTCGGTCTAGTCGGACGCAGGCAACGCACCGAGGGGCGATGTTTCACGTGAAACATCGCCCCTCGGTGCGTGTGAGAACCGGTTCGGTCGGTGCCGAACCAGCGCGGTCGGGGTCATGTTTCACGTGAAACATGACCCCGACCGCATGCTCATCCCTGCTCGGCCCACCACTCCTTGAGTGCTGTCACCGCCGCATCGTGCTCCATCGGACCGTTCTCCAGCCGCAGTTCCAGCAGGAACTTGTACGCCTGACCGATGGCCGGTCCAGGGCCGACACCGAGGATCTCCATGATCTGGTTGCCGTCGAGGTCCGGGCGAATGGCGTCCAACTCTTCCTGCTCCTGGAGCTGAGCGATGCGCTCCTCCAGACCGTCGTACGCGCGGGACAGGGCGTTCGCCCTACGCTTGTTGCGCGTGGTGCAGTCGGAGCGGGTCAGCTTGTGGAGCCGGTCGAGCAGTGGGCCCGCGTCGCGTACGTAACGCCGGACGGCGGAGTCCGTCCACTCCCCGGTGCCGTACCCGTGGAAGCGCAGGTGCAGCTCGACCAGCCGCGAGACGTCCTTGACGAGTTCGTTGGAGTACTTGAGCGCCAACATGCGCTTCTTGGTCATCTTGGCGCCCACCACCTCGTGGTGGTGGAACGAGACCCGGCCATCGCTCTCGAAGCGGCGCGTGCGCGGCTTGCCGATGTCGTGCAGCAGTGCGGCGAGCCGGAGCGTGAGGTCCGGGCCGCCCTCCTCCAGCGCGATCGCCTGCTCCAGAACGATCAGCGTGTGGTCGTAGACGTCCTTGTGCCGGTGATGCTCGTCGCGCTCCAGCCGCAGCGCCGGCAACTCGGGCAGGACGTGGTCGGCGAGCCCGGTGTCGACCAGCAGCCGCAGACCCTTGCGCGGATGGGCGGACAGGATCAGCTTGTTCAGCTCGTCCCGCACCCGCTCCGCCGAGACGATCTCAAGGCGCCCGGCCATCTCGGTCATCGCCGAGACGACCTCCGGGGCCACCTCGAAGTCGAGCTGCGCGGCGAAGCGCGCGGCCCGCATCATCCGCAGCGGGTCGTCGGAGAAGGACTCCTCCGGGGTGCCGGGGGTTCGCAGCACCTTTGCCGAAAGATCCACCAGCCCGCCGTGCGGGTCGATGAACTCCTTCGCGGGGAGGGCCACGGCCATCGCGTTCACCGTGAAGTCACGCCGGACGAGGTCTTCCTCGATCGAGTCGCCGTACGACACCTCGGGCTTGCGCGAGGTCCGGTCGTACGCCTCCGACCGGTACGTGGTCACCTCGATCTGGTAGCCGTCCTTGTGCGCCCCCACCGTGCCGAAGGCGATCCCGACCTCCCACACCGCGTCCGCCCAGGGACGCACGATCTTCAGCACGTCATCGGGACGGGCGTCCGTCGTGAAGTCCAGATCGTTGCCGAGCCGGCCCAGCAGTGCGTCCCGGACCGAACCGCCGACCAGGGCGAGCGAGAACCCGGCCTCCTGAAAACGGCGGGCGAGGTCGTCGGCGACAGGGGACACCCGCAGCAGTTCACTCACCGCGCGGCTCTGCACCTGGCTCAGGGCACTGGGGTCTTCGTTGGCGTTCGGCACAGCAGAAAAGGTTACGTGGCCCCGGCAGCCCCAGTCGCCTCCATTGAATGTGCACATGGGCTTGGCGCAGGTGACGCTTGCGACGACCCATTTGATACCTGCACATAAAGGGACAGTCCGGTCTCCTCCACGGATCTTGTGGTGCGGACCGCGGCACTTCCCCTCAGCGCACATCGTTACCATGCGTGGACGCACATTCCGACGACCACTGACGACGACGAGGGACGGGCGAGCGCGTGGCCGAGGCGGCAGACTTCCAGGGGACGAGTCCCTCACCTGCCCGCCGGTGGCTGCTGCGCACCGGAGCCCTGGTCGCGGGTGCGCCTCTACTGGCCGGTCTGCTCCAATTGCCCATGGCCCTGGAGACACAGGCGGCGCAGCAGAGCTCAGTCGCCGACGCCACCGGGTCGAAGACCGTCGACGTCTCCCTGGACTCGCTGAGCCCCAGCGCACCCACCGACGGCGACACGATCACGGTCTCCGGCACGGTCACGAACAACAGCAAGCAGACGGTCACCGCCGCGCATGTGGGCCTGCACGTGGCCTCGACGCCCCTGGCGGGTCGTACGGCGCTCGACGACGCCACCAAGCGCACCGGCTTCGACCAGTACCTCGACGGGGCCGAGGTGGGCGGGAAGTACGACGAGAAGTTCTCCAAGCTCGCTCCGGGCGTGGCACAGCCCTTCACCATCTCGGTGCCCGTCAAGGCGCTGGACCTCGGCGCGGACGGCGTCTACCAGGTCGGGGTGTCGCTCTCGGGCCGGACCGCCGCCGCCCAGTACGACCAGGTACTCGGCATCCAGCGCACGTTCGTCCCGTGGCAGCCGGAAGAGGCGGACACGGAGACCAGGACGACGTACCTCTGGCCGTTGATCTCCACGACCCACCTCACGGCCGAGACGGGTCCCGGCGAGCAGCAGACGCCCGTCTTCCTCAATGACGACCTGGCCAAGGAAATCTCCGCGGGCGGCCGTCTGGAGCAGATGGTGACGCTGGGCAAGGACCTCGACGTCACCTGGGTGATCGACCCGGATCTGCTGGCGTCCGTCATCGCGATGACGGAGAACTACCGCGTCCAGAGCGGCACCACCACCGTCGCGGGCAAGAACCAGGCCGTCGCCAAGCAGTGGCTGGCCGGACTGGAGAAGGCGGTCCAGGACAAGGAAGTCGTCGCCCTCCCCTTCGCCGACCCCGACCTCGCGTCGCTGGCGCACAACGGCAGGACCATCACCGGGTCCCTCAGCCGGTTGAAGTACGCCACCGACGTGGCCTCGGACACGGTCAGGAACATCCTCCGCGTCGAGCCGGACACGGACTTCGCCTGGCCCGTGGACGGCGCCGTCGACCCCTCGATCGTCAAGGTCGCCATCTCCGCGGGCGCCGACAAGGTGATCGCCCGCAGCGACAGCCTCCAGGAGACGGGCGGGCTGTCGTACACGCCCAGCGCGGCCCGTCCCATCGGCGGCGGTACGACGGCCGTGGTCGCGGACGCGAGGCTGTCGACGGCGTTCCAGGGGGACATGACGGAGGCCGAGAGCTCCACGCTCGCGGTGCAGAAGTTCCTCTCCCAGAGCCTGCTGACGAACCTCCAGACGAACAAACAGCGCAGCATCGTGATCGCCCCGCAGCGCATGCCGTCGGCGAGCCAGGCGCAGACGATGGCCCAGGCCCTGACAGCTCTCCAGGGCGGTACGTGGTCGCAGTCCCAGGAACTGTCCCGGGCCGCCGACGCGAAGCCCGACCCGGGCGCCACCACCAAGATCCCGTCCGCTTCCGCCTACCCCTCGAAGCTGCGCAAGCAGGCGCTGCCGAAGTCGGCGTTCGAGCAGGCCCAGGCGACCCAGAGCGACCTCGACCAATTCAAGGTGATCCTCACCGACGAGTCCCGCGTGGTCACGCCCTTCGGCCGGGCCATGGACCGGGAGACGTCCGCCTCCTGGCGCGGCCGGGCCACCGACGCGGTGACCTACCGGGACAACGTGCAGTCGTACCTCGACACCCTCACCGAGCAGGTCCGGCTGATCGAGAAGTCCGAGACGAAGCTCTCGGGCCGCAGCGCCACGATCCCGGTGACGGTGCAGAACAACCTGGTGCAGGGCGTCGACAACCTGGTGCTGCGTCTCACGTCGATGCAGCCGAAACGTCTGAAGATCCGCGACGACGACTTCGCCGAGCAGACCATCGACATCTCGGGCGGGCACAGCGAGTCGGTGAAGTTCACCACGAACGCCGAGGCCAACGGTCCCATCAACGTCGTCGCCCAGCTCTACACGAAGGACGGCGAGAAGTACGGCGAAGAGGTCACCTTCACGGTGCGGGTCACCGAGATCACTCCCGCGGTGATGCTGGTCATCGCCGGCGGCCTCCTGCTGCTCGTCCTCGCCGGATTCCGTATGTACACGCAGCGCAAGCGTGCCGCCGCCAAGGCGGACGCCGAGGGCAGCTCGCAGGGCGACGGCACACAGAACAAGGACGAGGACGCGAACAACGAGGCGGCCGCTGTCGTACACACTGACGAGGTCGTAGACACTGACGAGGAGGAGTCCCCGGCTGTCGAGTCAGGGGCAGACGAGCCGGAGCACCCGAGTGACCCGCCACCGGACACCGCACCGGGAAGCGCCGACCCGTCCGGCACGGGTGAGAGAGTGGACCGTTGAGCGATTGTCGCGGCCGGTGGGGCCCGGGGACGATGAGGTGGGGTAACCATGAACGCGCCGTACGACGGTGACCGCGGCCAGGGCGCGGCCGACTCGGGCTTCCCCGAGGGCGCGCTGCCCGGGCCCGGCCAGGTGCCGCCGCAGCCGCCCGCGGACATGTACCTCCAGGACGCCTACAACCAGGACCCCTACCGGGCGCAGGACCCGGCCGCCCAGGACCCGGTGGCCGAGGCCCTCTACGACCGTGCCGCGCACCCCCCACCGGCTCCGGGCACCTACCAGCCGCAGCAGCCCCTCTACGGCCGGCCGACGACCTCGCAGTACGCCCCCGACCCGCGGGTGTGGGCCCAGACCCCGGCCCCCGAGCCGGAGGGGCCGACCCGGCACCTGCCCTACGGCGACGACGCCCGGACGACCCAGTTCGTCGGCGTGGACGACCTGGTCACCCAGGCCGGGGAGGAGCGCCACGAGCCGGACGCCTTCGCCCACCTCTTCCGTGATCAGCAGCAGGGCGGCGGATACCCGTCGACGGGCCAGCCGTCCGTCCCCGGCCCGGCCGCCGCACCCGGGCCCGTGGCACAGAGCCCGACCCCGCCGCCCGCGCCTGCTGCCGCCGCACCGACACCGAAGAAGGGCGGCAAGGCGGCAGGCCTGCTGAAGTCGAGTGCCGTGATGGCGGCGGGCACGATGGTCTCGCGCCTCACGGGTTTCATTCGCTCCGCGATGATCGTTTCGGCGCTGGGCTACGCCCTGCTGGGTGATGCCTTCCAGGTGGCGTACCAACTGCCGACGATGATCTACATCCTCACCGTCGGCGGTGGTCTCAACTCCGTCTTCGTGCCGCAGCTCGTGCGCGCCATGAAGGAGGACGGCGACGGTGGCGAGGCCTACGCCAACCGCCTGCTGACCCTGGTCATGGTGGTCCTCGGCGCGCTTACCGCGCTTGCCATGTTCGCCGCGCCGCTGCTCGTCCGCGCACTGTCGACACCTATCGCCAACAACGCTGAGGCCAACGACGTCGCCGTCACCTTCACCCGCTACTTCCTGCCCTCGATCTTCTTCATGGGCATCCATGTGGTGATGGGGCAGATCCTCAACGCGCGCGGCCGGTTCGGCGCGATGATGTGGACGCCGGTTCTGAACAACGTCGTCATCATCGTCACCCTCGGCACGTTCCTCTGGGTCTACGGCACCGCTGCCGACTCCCACATGGCTGTGCAGAACATCCCGCCGGAGGGCGTGCGACTGCTGGGGGTCGGCATCCTGCTCGGCCTCGTCGTCCAAGCCCTCGCGATGATCCCGTACCTGCGGGAGACCGGATTCCGGCTGCGGCTGCGCTTCGACTGGAAGGGCCACGGCCTCGGCAAGGCCGCCATGCTCGCCAAGTGGACGATCCTGTTCGTCCTCGCCAACCAGGCAGGCGCCCTCGTCGTCACCCAGTTGGCCACCGCGGCGCTCATCAAGACGAAGATCGACGGAACGGGAATCAGCGCCTACGCCAACGCACAGCTGATCTGGGGCCTGCCACAGGCCATCATCACGGTCTCGCTGATGGCCGCCCTGCTGCCGCGCATCTCGCGCTCGGCGGCGGAGGACGACACGGGTGCCGTTCGTGACGACATCTCCCAAGGCCTGCGCACGACGGCGGTCGCCATCGTGCCGATCGCCTTCGGCTTCCTCTCGCTCGGCATCCCCATGTGCACACTGATCTTCGGCTCCTCCGGCACGACCGCGGCCACGAACATGGGCTTCATGCTGATGGCCTTCGGCCTCGGCCTGATCCCGTACTCCGTGCAGTACGTCGTCCTGCGCGCCTTCTACGCGTACGAGGACACCCGGACGCCGTTCTACAACACGGTGATCGTGGCCGCCGTCAACGCGAGCGCCTCCGCGATCTGCTTCTTCGTGCTCCCGGCCCGCTGGGCCGTGGTAGGCATGGCCGCCTCGTACGGCCTGGCGTACATGACCGGTGTCGGTGTCGCCTGGCGGCGGTTGAAGAAGCGGCTCGGTGGTGACCTGGACGGAGCCAGGGTGCTGCGGACCTACGCGCGGCTGTGCATCGCCGCGCTGCCGGCGGCGCTGGTCAGCGGTGTGGCCTGCTACGGGATCAGCAAGGCTCTGGGACAGGGTGTCGGCGGCTCGATGCTGGCGCTGGTCGGAGGAGGAATCGTTCTGCTCGGTGTCTTCTATGTCGCCGCTAGGCGCATGCGCATCGAGGAGCTCAACTCGATGGTCGGTATGGTCCGGGGACGACTGGGGCGCTGAGTCGGGGTAGGCGCACAACCATCGTCCGCCGCTGCGTGTCGCTCATAGCGGCGGACTGTGGGCACAATTGGCTTTGGCGCCGCAGAGCGCTCAACGGATGGGGAGGCAGGGACGACGGTGGCGGAACGGAGCACGGCTGCCGTCGACGTGGCAGACAACAGCGGCGACGAGCCGCTGACCGCACAGGCGGACCAGTCCACGGCCGACGGGGTGGCCCAGAACCGGGAGCGGGACACGGACAGCTCGGCGAGCGAAGAGGCACAGGGGAGTGGCGGCGAGGACCTCGCGAAGACGACGCCACCCGAACTGCACAGTGGCCACAAGCTCGCCAGACGCTACCGCCTTGAAGAGTGCGTCACCCGTCTGGACGGTTTCAGCAGTTGGCGTGCGGTGGACGAGAAACTCCGTCGCGCGGTCGGTGTGCATGTGCTGCCCGCCGATCATTCACGAGCGCGCTCGGTGCTGGCGGCGGCCCGCTCGTCCGCGCTGCTCGGCGATCCCCGCTTCGTCCAAGTCCTGGACGCCGTCGAGGAGAACGACCTCGTGTACGTGGTGCACGAGTGGCTCCCCGACGCCACGGAGCTGACGGCACTCCTCGCCGCCGCCCCGCTGGAGCCGCATGACGCGTACCAGATGGTCACGCAGATCTCCCACGCCATGGCCGCCGCACACCGCGAGGGTCTCTCCCACCTCCGGCTCAACCCGAGCGCCGTACTGCGGTCCGCCTCGGGCCAGTGGCGCATCCGCGGTCTCGCGGTGAACGCCGCGCTGCGAGGCATCAGCTCCGACACCCCGCAGCGCACGGACACCGAGGCGATCGGCGCACTGCTCTACGCCGCGCTCACCCAGCGCTGGCCGTACGAGAGCGATGCGTACGGCCTCTCCGGGCTTCCCAAGGGCGTCGGGCTCATCGCCCCCGACCAGGTGCGCGCGGGCGTCCACCGAGGCCTGTCGGAGCTCGCCATGCGTGCGCTCGCCAACGACGGTGCGACCGCCTCCCGTCATGAGTCCCCGTGCACCACGCCCGAGGAACTCGTGAAGGCGATCGGTGAGATGCCCCGTATCCGCCCGCCGGAGCCGGCGTTCACCGCCCCGCCCGATTACCAGCGCACGACGTACCAGCAGGGGACCTACGGCCGCCAGGCACCGCACGCCGGCGCGACCCAGCCCATTCCGACACCGCCGCCCCCGCTGCAGAGCCGCACGGGCAGGGCCCTCAAGTGGGCGGTGTCCGCACTGCTGATCGCCGCGCTGGGCCTCGGCAGCTGGCAGCTCGCCGACGCGCTCATGGAGCACCGCGACCGGTCCGGCGACACCGACACGAGCCAGACGACGGACGACAACGACAAGAGCCCGACGAAGCCTGTCACCAAGCCGATCGCGATCAGCGGCGCGCACGACTTCGACCCGTTCGGCGACGGATCCGAGAAGCCGTCCGACATAAACAGGGCCTACGACAGCGACGCAGGGTCGTACTGGCAGACGAACTTCTACAAGGGTGCCGACTTCGGAAACCTGAAGTCGGGCCTCGGCATAATTCTCGATCTCGGCAAGGTCCAGCAGGTCGGGAAGGTGACCGTTACGTTCGTCGGGGACACGTCCGTCGAGCTCCGTGCTGCCTCCAGCGAAGCAAGCTCGGAGCCCACGTCCTTCGACGCGTACACGAAGGTCGCCGGAGGCTCCGGTACGAGCGTCACCCTCACGCCCGACAAGCCCCTCAAGTCCCGTTACCTTCTGGTCTGGCTGACCAAGCTTCCGCTGACGAACGACGGCACCTACCGCGGCCGGGTAGCGGACATCAAGGTGACCAGCTGACGGTTCTTGGACCATCAACGGATGGCGGAGCGGGCTGCTGAGAGGACCTTTCGGTGAGCTTCAGAGAGGAGAGACAGGTCTTTTCACCATTCTCCTCCGATGTTCAAAAAGCAGGTGCCGGACGCATCACGCTCACGTCCGGCACACAGTCACTCTTCAGGATTTCCTAAAACTGGTAACAGGTACCGCAGCCTGACTCCCGTCCATGATTTTCAGGGAAGCATTGTTGTTGTAGGTGTTTTCAGCCGGTTCACTTGAGCCTGGTTCGAGCCTTGCGCCCAGACACGGGCATGCGCCGCTACAGTCAGCCCCGGTGCAGGTCGTGGCTCCCGCCCGAGAAATGCTGGCAAGTGAAAGCAGGGCGGTCGCAACTTTCAGCGAACCCTGATGATCAAGGGAGTAAATGAGCTAATCTTGATCCCAATCTCTTATTTAATGTGACTTGCTCCACTACCTATCACCTGAGCCGTATGCCGGCGTACAGCACGACATCTGTCTCACTCACTCACCCATCGCGTTCCCACGGCCGATTCCGTAAGGTTGCCCCGAGGGGGGGAGACCAATGGCAGATGGCGCCGGATACGGCGAAGCAAGCGATCAGGACCTCCTCGCCCGCCATGTCGCGGGCGACCCCGACGCCTTCGGGGAACTCGTGCGGCGGCACCGCGACCGGCTGTGGGCGGTGGCACTGCGGACGCTGGGGGACCGCGAGGAGGCCGCCGACGCCGTCCAGGACGCTCTGGTCTCCGCCTATCGGGCCGCCCACACCTTCCGCGGCCAGTCGGCCGTCACGACCTGGCTGCATCGCATCACGGTGAACGCCTGCCTGGACCGTGCCCGCAAGGCGGCCTCACGCAAGACGTCGCCCGTCGACGACACCGAGCGACTCGAGCAGCTCCTGGAGCCGCACGAGTCAGCGGCCGCTCCGGCCGAGCGCAACGATCTGCACCGCCAACTGCTGGAGGCCCTGGGCACCCTGCCGCCCGACCAGCGGGCGGCACTCGTCCTGGTGGACATGCAGGGCTACCCCGTGGCGGAAGCCGCCCACGTCCTCGGTGTGCCCACGGGCACCGTCAAGAGCCGCTGTGCCCGGGGCAGAGCCAGACTTCTCCCGCTCCTGACCCATCTCCGAGCAGGAAGTGGGGGCGGTGGGAGAAAGTCGGGGGAAGGAAGGAACCGGACGCAGGGGACATCCGTCCCACCCGCAGCGGGACCAAACAATGCAGGGCCAAGCGATTCAGCTGCTGTGAAGGGCGGAGGTGGGCGAGCGTGACATCCACGACCGACACGGCCGAGCACCCGGAAGTCACCGAGCTCTCCGACCTCACCGAAGGTCTGCTGCCGCCTTCCCGTACTTCTGATCTGCGGCAGCATCTGGACGAGTGCCCGCTCTGCGCCGACGTGTACGCCTCACTGGAGGAGATTCGCGGCATGCTCGGCACCTTGCCGGGCCCTCCGCGCATGCCCGCAGATGTGGTGGGACGAATCGATGCCGCACTGGCCGCCGAAGCCCTGCTGAACGCCACGGCCCCCTATCTGGACGCCGATGGGGCACCCGTCCCTCACGACGCCTCCTCGCCGGTACAGGGCGAGAACGGCGACGCTCATGTTTCACGTGAAACATCGCCCGCCCTGGGTCGCCCTGCGGGCCACTCCCGCGCGTCCACCGGCCCTGGCCGGACGGGCAAGAAGCGCCGCACCCGCCGCAGCACAGTGGTCCTCGGCAGTGTCTTCACGGCCGCGGTCTTCGGGCTGGGCACACTCCTGGTGCAGTCGATGGGCAACGACGGTTCCGGGGACACCCCCGCAACCACTGCGGAGCGCACCGTCTCCGACACCTTCTCCGGCGTCAAGCTGGAGAAGAAGGTCACAGATCTTCTGGCCGACACCAAGGTCAAGAGCTCACCGGACAATGGCTCAGTAGGGGTCAATACCGCGCCCACCACACCCGGCGCCTCCCCGGTGAGCCCGAACACGTTCATCAAAACGGACGTGCCCGACTGCGTTGAGAAGGCCATCGGCAACAGCGTGTCCGCCCTCGCCGCCACACACGGCGTCTATGAGGGAGAGGACGCCTATCTCGTGGTGCTGGCCGACGCATCCGACGCATCCCGTGTCACCGCGTACGTCGTCGACGCCTCGTGCGTCGGCAAGGCTTCGGCGCCCGCCGGTGAGGTTCTGCTGAAGCAGTCTTACCCCCGCGCCTGAGCTCCGGCCCCACGCCTCCTGACACCCTTGCCATCCCTGTGCGGTGCCGCGTCTTCGTGTGCCCGGACACACCGGGAATGCACGCCCCTTAGGATCCGTTGGGTGGGGTGAGAGTTCCCAGAGAAGCTCCCACCGGCAGCAGTAGGCAGAAGTCTCCAGAGACGAGGAATCAAGCCGTGAGCGACGTCCGTAACGTGATCATCATCGGCTCCGGGCCCGCCGGCTACACGGCAGCGCTCTACACCGCCCGCGCATCGCTGAAGCCGCTGGTGTTCGAGGGCGCCGTCACCGCGGGTGGTGCGCTGATGAACACCACCGAGGTGGAGAACTTCCCCGGCTTCCGGGACGGCATCATGGGCCCCGATCTCATGGACAACATGCGTGCCCAGGCCGAACGCTTCGGTGCGGAGCTCATTCCGGACGACGTCATCGCCGTCGACCTGGCCGGCGAGATCAAGACCGTCACGGACACCGCGGGCACGGTGCACCGCGCCAAGGCCGTCATCGTCACCACGGGCTCGCAGCACCGCAAGCTCGGGCTGCCCAACGAGGACGCGCTCTCCGGGCGCGGTGTCTCCTGGTGCGCCACATGTGACGGGTTCTTCTTCAAGGACCAGGACATCGCCGTGATCGGTGGCGGTGACACGGCAATGGAGGAGGCCACGTTCCTCTCCCGGTTCGCCAAGTCCGTGACCGTCGTCCACCGGCGGGACACCCTGCGCGCCTCCAAGGCGATGCAGGAGCGTGCGTTCGCCGACCCGAAGATCTCCTTCGTCTGGGACAGCGAGATCGCCGCGGTCCAGGGCGACCAGAAGCTCGCAGGCCTGCAGCTGCGCAACGTCAAGACGGGCGAGACGTCCGACCTGGCGGTGACGGGTCTGTTCATCGCGATCGGCCACGACCCGCGTACGGAACTCTTCAAGGGTCAGCTCGACCTGGACGACGAGGGCTATCTGAAGGTCGCCGCCCCGTCGACCCGGACGAACCTGACCGGTGTCTTCGGCGCCGGTGACGTCGTCGACCACACCTACCGCCAGGCGATCACCGCGGCCGGTACCGGCTGTGCCGCCGCCCTCGACGCCGAGCGTTTCCTCGCCGCCCTCGCTGACGCCGAGCAGGCCGCCGAGGCCGCGAAGACCACCGTCTGACCCCGTCCGCCCCACAGCACCAACCAGTTAGGAGCCCTCAGTGGCCGGCACCCTGAAGAATGTGACCGACGACTCCTTCGAGGAGGATGTCCTCAAGAGCGACAAGCCCGTCCTGGTGGACTTCTGGGCTGCCTGGTGCGGTCCCTGCCGCCAGATCGCGCCGTCCCTCGAAGCCATCGCCGCTGAGCACGGAGACAAGATCGAGATCGTCAAGCTCAACATCGACGAGAACCCGGCCACGGCTGCCAAGTACGGCGTCATGTCCATCCCGACTCTGAACGTCTACCAGGGTGGCGAGGTCGCCAAGACCATCGTCGGCGCCAAGCCCAAGGCAGCGATCGTGCGTGACCTCGAGGACTTCATCGCCGAGTGATGTTTCACGTGAAACAAGGATGGGCCAACCCGAGGGGGTTGGCCCATCCGCATTAGAGGGGTCGCAGTGCTGGTTCCTTCTGAACGGCTCCCAGAAGTCGATCCAGTGCCAGCTCGACATCCTCCTTCCAGGAGAGCGTCGTCCGCAGCTCCAACCGCAGCCGGGGATAAGTGGGATGAGGGCGAACCGTCTTGAAGCCCACAGCCGTCAAATGGTCGGCGGGAAGAACACACGCCGACTCCTTCCAGCGAGCGTCCCCGAAAGCCTCGATCGCTTTGAAGCCCCGCCGCAGCAGATCCTTGGCGACCGTCTGGACCATCACACGGCCAAGTCCCTGTCCCTGATAGCCGGGCATGATGAAGCCGGTCATCAGCTGAACCGCGTCGGAGGACACCGGGCTCGTCGGGAACGCCGTGGAGCGCGGCACATAGGCAGGGGGCGCGTACAGCACGAAGCCCACCGGTACCTCGTCCACGTAGACGACCCGTCCACAGGATCCCCAGTCCAGCAGGACGGCGGAGATCCATGCTTCCTTCTCCAGTGCTGGAGTGCCTGCCCTTACCGCTGCTTCGCCACTGACTGGGTCCAGCTCCCAGAAGACACACGTGCGACAGCGCTTGGGAAGGTCCTGAAGGTTGTCCAGCGTGAGCGGTACGAGCCGACGCCCCATGAAGGCTGTTCCTCGCTTCCTTCGCCCGCAGCGTCGCGAGCGGCTGTCAGAGCGCTCCGCTCCTTGATCAGACTGCCGACGAAGCCGCCGACCGCCCCCAATCCCAGGCCTGCTGTCACCAGTCCGGAACGGCTCACGGTTCGCATGGCCCCCGCCTCTCCCATCAAGGTCCACCAGGTCGATGCGCCATACCAACACGCATCGTATCCACGAAGCTATTGCCTAGTAACCGCCTGAAAGCAAAGAGCGGGCTGTGTCCGGTATACATCGGACACAGCCCGTTCGGATGGTCGACCAGCCGAAAGCCGTCCTCCCAATCGAAGGATCAGGCCTCCGTCTCCTCGGAGTCGTCGTCCAGAAGACTCTTCTGAAGGGCCAGCTTCTCGCCCGGGGCGAGCGTGCTGAGGATCCGCTCGAGGTCCTCCGTGGAGGCGAACTCAACGGTGATCTTGCCCTTCTTCTGGCCCAGATCGATCTTCACCCGAGTCTCGAAACGATCCGAGAGCCGTGTCGCGAGGTCGCCCAGCGCAGGAGAGGGAACCGAGCCCGGGCGTGCCTTGGACCGCGCAGCGGTCTTCGGCCGCGAGCCCATGAGGGTGACGATCTCCTCGACGGCCCTGACCGAGAGTCCCTCGGCCACGATCCGGTGAGCCAGCTTGTCCTGCTCCTCCGCATCCTCGACCGCGAGCAGCGCACGCGCGTGTCCAGCGGAGAGAACGCCGGCGGCCACACGGCGCTGGACCAAGGGCGAGAGCTTCAGCAGACGCAAGGTGTTGGAGACCTGCGGACGGGACCGACCGATACGGTCCGCCAACTGGTCGTGCGTGCAGTTGAAGTCCTTGAGCAACTGGTCGTAGGCAGCCGCCTCTTCCAGCGGGTTCAGCTGAGCACGGTGCAGGTTCTCCAGAAGCGCGTCCAAGAGAAGCTTCTCGTCGTCCGTGGCCCGCACGATCGCCGGGATCGCCTCCAGACCTGCCTCACGGCAGGCCCTCCAGCGCCGCTCTCCCATGATGAGTTCGTAGCGAGCGGGACCCAACTGCCGTACGACGACGGGCTGGAGGAGACCGACCTCCTTGATGGAGGTGACGAGTTCCTGGAGAAGGTCGTCGTCGAACACCTCACGCGGCTGGCGCGGGTTCGGCGTGATGGAGTCCAGCGGCAGCTCTGCGAAGAAGGCCCCGATGGGTGCTGTGGCCTCCTCGGCTGCGCCGCCGTTCGGCGACAGCTCCTCTGTTTCACGTGAAACATTCGGGAGCGTGGCCACCTTCGCAGCCGCCACCCCACGCTCAGGCATGAAGACAGATGCCGCCGGTGCTGCGGCAGCGGGTCCCCCCGCCGCCGGAGAGTCCTTCTCTCCTGTCGAGGCTGCTGGGATCAGTGCGGCGAGACCACGGCCCAACCCCCTTCGTCGATCGCTCACTGGATCCCCTCCGCCATGCTCGGGTTGGTCTGTGCGCCGATATGGGCGTGCGTCGGGTCGTACCCCACGCCGACGCCCTTCAGCGCGATTTCACGGGCTGCCTCAAGGTAGGAGAGGGCACCGCTCGATCCTGGATCGTAGGTCAGCACCGTCTGCCCATAGCTCGGCGCCTCGGAGATACGGACCGAGCGCGGAATGCTCGTCCGTAGCACCTCGTCGCCGAAGTGGGTGCGCACCTCGTCTGCGACCTGAGACGCCAAGCGCGTCCGGCCGTCGTACATGGTGAGCAGGATGGTCGACACATGGAGGATGGGGTTGAGGTGCCCCCGCACCAGGTCGACATTGCGGAGCAGTTGCCCGAGGCCCTCGAGCGCGTAGTACTCGCACTGGATCGGGATGAGGACTTCCTGGCCGGCGACCAGCGCGTTGACCGTCAGCAGACCGAGCGACGGCGGGCAGTCGATGAGGATGTAGTCCAGCGGCTGCTCATACGCCTGAATCGCTCGCTGCAGTCTGCTCTCTCGTGCCACCAGGGACACCAGCTCGATCTCCGCACCGGCGAGATCGATCGTGGCGGGTGCGCAGAAGAGACCCTCGACATCGGGAACAGGCTGGACGACCTCTGCCAGCGGCTTGCTGTCGATCAGCACGTCGTAGATGGACGGCACTTCGGCGTGATGGTCGATGCCCAGAGCGGTGGACGCATTGCCCTGAGGGTCAAGGTCGATCACCAGGACACGGGCGCCGTGCAGGGCAAGCGAGGCGGCAAGGTTGACCGTGGTCGTGGTCTTACCGACCCCGCCCTTCTGGTTGGCGACCACCATGACCCGGGTCTGCTCGGGCCGGGGCAGGCCTTCACCGGCGCGGCCCAGAGCCTCCACCGCCAGTTGGGCAGCACGGCCGATGGGAGTGTCGTCCATCGGGGGCGGTGTTTCACGTGAAACATCGTCCCCCATCGACTCGGTACGGGGACCGGGGACCGGATCGGTCATCGGTCCCGCGATGTTGGCGTCGGACCGCACGGATTCACTCTCCTCGACATCAGGCTCGCAATGAACAGAGCCTCCCATGTCTTCGGGGTCGTGAACCAGTGAGGCCTGGGGTTCTGTGGAGAAATCCACCTCTGTGGACAACTCCGTTACCTCTCCGAGTGACCCGAGAGGCTTACGGTCGCGCGGTTCGGCCGCGGCGCGGCCCCGACTGATGATGCCGTGCAGCAGTGAGCGACGTTTCACGTGAAACACGATGCCTAGTGCCCCAGGCTGTCACCGCGCGACACTCCGAGATGCGCAGGTTTGGAAGCTTGTGTGGAGTACGACTCGTCGTCAGGACGGATCAGCCAACGTCCCGATCAACGGTGTCAGAGGCCATCTGTCGCGGCAGAGCGTTCACCGACGGCGACGTGCCCGCCCCGCCCTGGCCGCCTTCGCTCGCTTCGCCGCGAACCGCACACCGCCCGGACTCTCCCCCACCTCGACACGGACGACCGTGGACATCGGGTCCACCACGCCCTCGCCGACATGATGGATGGAGGTCTCCACGGCGCCGAGCTTGCTCAGAGCCGCGGCCGCGCTCTTCAGCTCCTCCTCGGCGGTATCGCCCTTGAGCGCAAGCATCTCTCCATAGGGGCGAAGCAGCGGAATGCCCCAGGTGGCCAGCCGATCCAGCGGAGCCACGGCTCGTGCCGTCACCACATGGACGGGCTGGAGTGTCCCGAGGACCTCCTCGGCGCGACCGCGGACGACAGTCACATGGTCGAGGCCCAGCAGTTCAACGACCTCGTTCAGGAAGTTCGTGCGCCGCAGCAGCGGTTCGAGCAGGGTGATCTTCAGGTCCTCACGGACGAGGGCCAGCGGAATGCCGGGCAGGCCGGCGCCCGAGCCGACGTCGCACACCGTCACGCCCTCGGGAACCACCTCGGAGAGCACCGCACAGTTCAACAGGTGCCTCTCCCACAGGCGGGGCACTTCTCGCGGGCCGATGAGCCCTCGCTGCACTCCGGCTTCCGCGAGGAGTTCGGCGTATCGGACCGCGTCCTCGTAGCGATCACCGAATACGTCGCGCGCCTGCTCGGGCGCAGGGGGAAGCTCCGCTGCCTCCGTCACGGGGACCGTCCTTCCGTACCGCAAGAGCGCACTGGGCGCTGACACCAGAACTACAGGCTGACAAAGTTCGGCCCCGTCTGCGGGCAGACGGGGCCGGAGGGACGTACGTGCCGAATCAGGCAGGCAGCACGACGACGAAGCGCTGGGGCTCCTCGCCCTCGGACTCGCTGCGCAGGCCCGCGGACTTGACCGCGTCGTGCACGACCTTGCGCTCGAAGGGCGTCATGGGCTTGAGCTTCACGGGCTCGCCGGTGCTCTTGGCCTCGGCTGCGGCCTTGGCGCCCAGCTCGGAGAGCTCAGCGCGCTTCTTGGCGCGGTAGCCCGCGATGTCCAGCATCAGACGGCTGCGGTCGCCGGTCTCGCGGTGCACGGCCAGGCGCGTGAGCTCCTGGAGCGCTTCGAGCACCTCGCCCTCCCGGCCGACGAGCTTGGTCAGATCGCGGCTGCCGGAGTCGCTGATGATCGAGACAGAGGCGCGGTCGGCCTCGACGTCCATGTCGATGTCGCCGTCGAGATCGGCGATGTCCAGCAGACCTTCCAGATAGTCCGCCGCGATCTCACCCTCCTGCTCCAGGCGGGTGAGGGTGTCGCCACCCTCGGAGGCGGCGGAGGTGGTGCCTTCCGTCACGGGATGGGCTCCTTCTTACTTCTTGGACGGGGACTTGGGGCGCTGCTGACCCTTGCGCTGACCGGACTGGGCCTTGCTGCGACCACCGCTGCCGGGCTTGGGAGCGGGCTTCTGAGCGGCGGCAGCCGGCTTGGCATCCTGCGGCTCGTCGGACTTGGTCAGCGACGTGGGCTCAGCCTTCGGCTCGACGTCGTCGGCCTTCGCATCGTCGGCCTTCGCATCGTCGGCCTTCGTGATGCCGGACTGGCGCTGGGCCTTGGACTGCCGCTTGGGCTGCTGGCGCTTGGGGGTGCCGGTCGTCGGCGTACCGTCCTCGGCGACGGCGACGGCCACGGCCTCGCTCTTCACCACGGTGCCGTCGGCCTGGGCCGCGAGGCCCTCCTTGCTCAGCCCCACGATGAACTTGCGCTCGTGCTCGTTGCGGTCGCGGCCCTTGGCGACGATGGCCTTGACGATGGTGCGCTCACGGCGGTTGCGGGTCTTGCCGTGGCTCGTGACGTGCTTGAAAAGGCGCTCGAGGTAGGCGGCCTGGGCCTTGGAACCCGGGGTCGGGTTGTTGTGGATGACGTACATCTGCTGGCCCATCGTCCACACGTTGGTGGTCAGCCAGTAGACGAGGACACCGACCGGGAAATTGATGCCGAAGACCGCGAACATGATCGGGAAGATGTACATCAGCATCTTCTGCTGCTGCATGAAGGGCGTCTTCACCGAGGTGTCGACGTTCTTCGTCATCAGCTGACGCTGCGTGTAGAACTGCGAGAACGACATCAGGACGATCATGAGCGCGGTGACCACGCGGACGTCGGTGATCGAGGCATTGAGTGCCTCGACCTTCTCCGCGCTGTCGGTGAACTTCACCGCGAGCGGGGCGCCGAAGATGTGCGCCTTCTGAGCGCTCTGCAGCAGGCTCTCGTTGATGACGCCGATGGTCTCGTTGTTCGCGATGCTGTTGAGCACGTGGTACAGGGCGAAGAAGAACGGGGACTGCGCCAGGATGGGAAGGCACGAGGAGAGCGGGTTGGTGCCCGACTCCTTGTACAGCTTCATCATCTCTTCGGACTGACGCTGCTTGTCGTTCTTGTAGCGCTCCTGGATCTTCTTCATCTCGGGCTGGAGCGTCTGCATGGCCCGGGTCGCCTTGATCTGCTTCACGAAGAGCGGGATCAGGCAGATACGGATCAGAACCACCAGGGACACGATGGACAGGCCCCAGGCCCAGCCCGTATCGGGGCCGAAGATCGCACCGTACAGCGAGTGGAACTGCACGATGACCCAGGAGACGGGTGTCGTGATGAAGCTGAAAAGACTGGCAATCGTGTCCACTAATCATGCTCCTTGGGCATGGGACGGGCTCTCTGCGGCCGGGCTCGAAGGAACAGGTCCCTCGGTGGCCGGTTCGGCGGCGGAGGTCCCGCCCTTGCGTGCGCGCCAAGCGCTGCGCAGCGACTCGTGCCACCGTGGACGCTTGCGCGGCGGGACATGGTCCACGCCACCGAGCGACCACGGATTGCACCGCAGGATGCGCCAGGCGGTGAGTGCCGTGCCCTTGATCGCACCGTGCCGGTCGATGGCCTGGTAGCCGTAGTGGGAACACGACGGGTAGTACTTGCACACCGGCCCGAGCAGCGGACTGATGGTCCACTGATACAGCTTGATCAGCGCCAGTAGCGGGTACTTCATCGTGCGCCCCCTCCCAGCAGCCGCTGTATGGCGGCGTCCAGGTCTCGGGCCAGTTGTACGTGGTCGGCGTCGCCCGCGCCGGGCAGCGCTCGTACGACTACCAGGCTACCGGGGGGCAACTGGGCGACCCGGTCGCGCATCAGATGGCGAAGCCTGCGCTTCACCTGGTTTCGTACGACAGCTCCGCCCACGGCCTTGCTCACGACGAAACCCGCACGCGTCGGGGGAGCGCTCTCCCCAGGCGCGTGCGGGTCGGTGGCACCGCTACGTAGGTGGACGACGAGGAGCGGGCGTCCTGCCCGACGTCCCCGTCGTACCGCGGTCGCGAAGTCCTCGCGCCGCCTCAGCCGATGCTCGGTAGGCAGCACGACGTCATGACCTGATCAGGATCAGGCGGACAGGCTGGCGCGACCCTTGCTGCGGCGGTTCGCGAGAATCGCGCGGCCGGCACGGGTGCGCATCCGCAGGCGGAAGCCGTGGGTCTTCGCGCGGCGACGGTTGTTCGGCTGGAAGGTGCGCTTGCTCACTCGGGGGCTCCAGAAATTAAATCGAAGTTTGCGGGTGCCGTCCTGGCTGTCACCGTGCGCCCACGAGTAGCTCGTATTAACGCCCGAGTGCACCGCTGTCCGATCACCTGACGCGATCTGTGCCCATCGGAGGCAGGCGGCAGCAGCCATCGACAACTCGACCTGGTTACGGTACGCGCGGCTACGCCATCCGGTCAAACCGGAGGTCAGCAGGAGACACTATCCACAGGCTGGGGACAACAACTTGAACCGTACCGGCCGCCGTGACTACCGTGACTGAACTTGGATTCATTCCCTTCACCTTGGCGCTCGGTCCCCGACCCGGCCCGTTGACCTCGTTCCCGACCGCACCACCCGAGTTCCACCCCGACCCGTCCCCAGAACCACACGTTCGTGGGACCTGTGAGAGAGCGTGCCCTGTGGCTGACGTACCTGCCGATCTTGCCGCAGTGTGGCCACGAGTTCTGGAGCAGCTTCTCGGTGAGGGGCGCGGGCAGGGGGTCGAGGCGAAGGACGAGCACTGGATCAAGCGCTGCCAGCCCCTGGCTCTGGTCGCGGACACGGCGCTGCTCGCGGTTCCGAACGAGTTCGCGAAGGGCGTACTCGAAGGACGGCTCGCGCCGGTCGTCAGCGAGACGTTGAGCCGGGAGTGCGGCCGCCCGATCCGGATCGCGATCACCGTCGACAGCTCGGTGGGCGAGCCCCCGGCCCCTCAGATGACGCCCCGGTACGAGGAGTCCGAGGCGCCCTCGGGCCCGGGCCGTGACGCATACGACGGTCACGGGCGTGACGCGTACGACAGTCAGGGGCGCGACCCCCGCGACTCCTACGAGAGCCCCTCCTCTTATGAGGGGCAGCCGCGCGACCCGTACGAGGGCTACGGCCGCCACCGCGCCGAGGGCAGGGGGCCCGGCCGCGGCGAGCAGCTGAGCGGCGGGCCCGCGGACCAGCTCCCGAACGGCCGCCAGGACCCGCTGCCCACCGCCCGCCCCGCGTACCCGTCCGACTACCAGCGCCCCGAGCCGGGCGCCTGGCCCCGGCCGTCGCAGGACGACTACGGCTGGCAGCAGCAGCGACTCGGCTTCCCGGAGCGGGACCCGTACGCGTCGCCGTCGTCGGACTACCGCGCGCAGTCGATGGACAGGCCGCCGTACGAGCAGCAGCGCCCGGAGTACGACTCCCCGCGCGCCGACTACGACAGGCCGGGCGGCGACTACGACCGTCCCGACCGGCGGGAGCGGCCCGAGCCGCCGTCGGGCCCGGCGCATCGGGGCGGCCCGTCGCTGCCCTCGGTCGGCGGCGGCCCCGGTCCGAAGCCCGGCCCGACGGGTGCGGGTGGTGGTGCGGGCGAGCCCACGGCACGGCTGAACCCCAAGTACCTCTTCGACACGTTCGTCATCGGTGCCTCGAACCGCTTCGCGCACGCGGCCGCGGTGGCGGTCGCCGAGGCGCCGGCGAAGGCGTACAACCCCCTCTTCATCTACGGGGAGTCGGGGCTCGGCAAGACCCACCTGCTGCACGCGATCGGCCACTACGCGCGGAGCCTCTACCCCGGCACCCGGGTGCGGTACGTGAGCTCCGAGGAGTTCACCAACGAGTTCATCAACTCCATCCGCGACGGCAAGGGCGACAGCTTCCGCAAGCGGTACCGGGAGATGGACATCCTGCTCGTCGACGACATCCAGTTCCTCGCGGACAAGGAGTCGACGCAGGAGGAGTTCTTCCACACCTTCAACACGCTCCACAACGCGAACAAGCAGATCGTGCTCTCCAGCGACCGGCCGCCCAAACAGCTGGTGACCCTGGAGGACCGGCTGCGGAACCGTTTCGAGTGGGGTCTGATCACCGACGTCCAGCCGCCCGAGCTGGAGACCCGGATCGCGATCCTGCGCAAGAAGGCGGTGCAGGAGCAGCTGAACGCCCCGCCGGAGGTGCTGGAGTTCATCGCGTCCCGGATCTCTCGCAACATCCGCGAGCTGGAGGGCGCGCTGATCCGGGTGACGGCGTTCGCGTCGCTCAACCGCCAGCCGGTGGACCTGGGACTGACCGAGATCGTCCTCAAAGACCTGATCCCCGGGGGCGAGGACTCGGCCCCGGAGATCACCGCGACGGCGATCATGGGCGCGACCGCCGACTACTTCGGCCTCACGGTCGAGGACCTGTGCGGCACCTCGCGCGGCCGCGCCCTGGTGACGGCGCGCCAGATCGCCATGTACCTGTGCCGCGAGCTGACCGACCTGTCGCTGCCGAAGATCGGCGCCCAGTTCGGCGGCCGCGACCACACCACCGTCATGCACGCCGACCGCAAGATCCGCGCGCTGATGGCCGAGCGACGCTCCATCTACAACCAGGTGACGGAGCTGACCAACCGCATCAAGAACGGCTGACAGCCACCTCGTACGCCACTGAGGGCGCCCCGGGACGAGTTCCCGAGGGCGCCCTCGGCGTTTGTAGTGCCCTTCGGACGGCTC
Organism: Streptomyces graminofaciens; assembly: GCF_030294945.1. Taxonomy (NCBI): domain Bacteria; kingdom Bacillati; phylum Actinomycetota; class Actinomycetes; order Kitasatosporales; family Streptomycetaceae; genus Streptomyces; species Streptomyces graminofaciens. The sequence continues at coordinate 6,787,262 of NZ_AP018448.1, forward strand.
CTGAGGCGTTGCCCGGCGCCCTCCGCCGTGGTCGTGCCGTCATCAGGTGTTCGAATACCGGCCGGGTTACGGCCATCCTCCACAGATTCGGGGACTTTCTCCCGTCCACACCCTGGGGACCGGGAAGTTATGCAGATCGTGTCCACAGGGGGAGCGGTTGGGAGATCATCGGTCCAGGTCAATCGCCTGTGGATTCGTGGACGAAAGATCTCCACAGGCTGTGGATGAAGTTGTGATCCACAGCCTGTGGACGGAGTTGTCCACCGGCAACCCACAGGCTGTGGGCTGTTGTCCCCAGTGATCCCGAGCTTCTCCACATGGCTGTCCACTGTTCGGCAAGCCAACGCGCCTTCTCACCGCGTCGAGTGAAAGGCGTCACACGAAGTTGCCTGGTTGGGCTGTGGGAAAGGTGGGTAAACCTGGGGACGCCGTTGGGGAGAAGTCGCCCCGGGCTGTGCATGGGGTGTGCAGAACTTTCTGTTCTCCACAGATACCCCCGGTTGTCCACTGCCTCCACCCACAGGCCCGGTGGACAAAATTTGCTGCCTGAGCTGGGAAAACGCAGTTATCCACGGTTTCCACAGGCCCTACTACTACTCCCAACTAGAGAGAGCTGGGAATCCGTTTCGAAGTGGGTCCTGTGCACAACTTGCTCCGGGCTGCCTGACCGCGCCTCGTCACGACTTGACCCTGAGAGGCTCCGAGTGTCAGTGGCGTGCGTCAGACTGTTCCCCGGTGTCCTTCCCGTCCCAGGGAGCCGTGACACCGAGACAGACGACGAAGCCAGGCAGGGCGAGAAGCGCCGGCAACAGCAGGAGGCGGCAACAGTGAAGATCCGGGTGGAACGCGACGTACTCGCGGAGGCAGTGGCCTGGGCGGCGCGCAGCCTCCCGGCCCGTCCGCCGGCGCCTGTCCTCGCCGGCCTCCTGCTGAAGGCCGAGGAAGGCCAGCTGAGCCTCTCCAGCTTCGACTACGAGGTCTCGGCGCGTGTGTCCGTGGAGACGGAGGTCGAGGAGGAGGGCACGGTCCTCGTCTCGGGCCGTCTGCTCGCCGACATCTGCCGCGCCCTTCCCAACCGCCCGGTGGAGATCTCCACAGACGGTGTACGGGCGACGGTGGTCTGCGGCTCCTCGCGGTTCACGCTCCACACCCTGCCTGTGGAGGAATACCCCGCCCTGCCGCAGATGCCGACTGCGACCGGCACCGTCCCCGGTGAGGTCTTCGCCTCCGCCGCCGCCCAGGTGGCCATCGCAGCCGGGCGCGACGACACGCTGCCGGTGCTCACCGGTGTGCGTATCGAGATCGAGGGCGACACGGTCACGCTGGCCTCCACCGACCGCTACCGCTTCGCGGTCCGCGAGTTCCTGTGGAAGCCGGAGAACCCGGACGCGTCCGCGGTCGCCCTGGTGCCCGCCAAGACGCTCCTGGACACCGCCAAGGCCCTCACGAGCGGCGACAGCGTCATCCTGGCGCTCTCCGGCTCCGGCGCCGGCGAGGGCCTGATCGGTTTCGAGGGCGCCGGCCGTCGTACGACGACGCGTCTCCTCGAGGGCGATCTGCCGAAGTACCGCACGCTGTTCCCGACGGAGTTCAACAGCGTGGCCGTCATCGAGACCGCCCCCTTCGTGGAGGCCGTGAAGCGCGTGGCCCTGGTCGCCGAGCGGAACACCCCGGTGCGGCTCAGCTTCGAGCAGGGCGTGCTGATCCTGGAGGCCGGCTCCAGCGACGACGCACAGGCTGTGGAAAGGGTCGACGCCCAGCTGGACGGCGACGACATCTCGATCGCCTTCAACCCGACCTTCCTGCTGGACGGCCTGAGCGCCATCGACTCCCCGGTCGCCCAGCTGTCCTTCACGACGTCCACGAAGCCCGCGCTGCTCAGCGGCAAGCCGGCGGTGGACGCGGAGGCGGACGAGGCCTACAAGTACCTGATCATGCCGGTGCGACTGAGCGGCTGAGCCGTCGCAGTTGTCCACAGTGCTGTGGGGCCCGGTGGATGGATCACCGGGCCCTCGGCATGAGGGCGTGAAGCCGCAGGTCGGAGCGTACGTATGAGCGGGTATGCCCACAGGTGTGCATGAGCGTCCGGGTTTAGGCTCGTGCATGGGCACACAGGTGCCCCACTGCACGTCGCTACCTAAGGAACAACTGATGGAGCTCGGTCTCGTCGGCCTCGGCAAGATGGGCGGCAACATGCGCGAGCGAATACGCCGCGCGGGCCTCACCGTCATCGGATACGACCGGAACCCGGACCTCGCCGATGTCCACAGCCTCGAAGAGCTTGTGGGCGCGCTCAAGGGTCCGAGGGTCGTGTGGGTGATGGTCCCGGCCGGAGCCGCCACCCAGTCGACCATCGACGAGCTGGCCGAGCTGCTGGAGCCCGGCGACGTCGTCGTGGACGGCGGGAACTCCCGCTGGACGGACGACGAGAAGCACGCCGAGGAGCTGGCGGCCAAGGGCATCGGCTTCGTCGACTGCGGTGTCTCCGGCGGTGTCTGGGGCCTGGAGAACGGCTACGCGCTGATGTACGGCGGCGACGCCGAGAACGTCGCCAAGGTGCTGCCGGTCTTCGACGCACTGAAGCCCAAGGGCGACTTCGGCGCGGTCCACGCGGGCAAGGTCGGCGCCGGCCACTTCGCGAAGATGGTCCACAACGGCATCGAGTACGCGATGATGCAGGCGTACGCGGAGGGCTGGGAGCTGCTCGAGAAGGTCGACTCGGTCACGGACGTCCGTGAGGTCTTCCGGTCCTGGCAGGAGGGTACGGTCATCCGTTCCTGGCTGCTGGATCTGGCGGTTAACGCGCTGGACGAGGACGAGCACCTGGAGCGGCTCAAGGGTTACGCGCAGGACTCCGGTGAGGGCCGGTGGACCGTGGAGGCGGCCATCGATCACTCCGTGCCGCTGCCCGCGATCACGGCGTCGCTCTTCGCGCGGTTCGCGTCGCGGCAGGACGACTCCCCGCAGATGAAGATGATCGCGGCGCTGCGGAACCAGTTCGGCGGCCACGCGGTCGAGAGGAAGTAGCCGCCGAGAGGCAACAGCCCACGGCCGGGGCGCGAGAATGCCAGAGCGCACGCACGTACGAACGGTCGGCGAGAAGTAGTCCACAGGGCCGCACAGCGGTCCACAAGCCTGGGGGAGGTCGGCACCCGACCATGCACGTCACGCATCTGTCGCTGGCCGACTTCCGCTCGTACGCCCGGGTCGAGGTCCCGCTCGACCCGGGCGTCACCGCGTTCGTGGGCCCCAACGGGCAGGGCAAGACGAACCTGGTCGAGGCGGTCGGCTATCTCGCCACCCTCGGCAGCCACCGGGTGTCGTCGGACGCGCCCCTGGTCCGCATGGGCGCCGACCGCGCGGTGATCCGGGCCCAGGTGCGGCAGGGCGAGCGGCAGCAGCTGGTCGAGCTGGAGCTGAACCCCGGCAAGGCCAACCGCGCCCGTATCAACAGGTCCTCGCAGGTCAGACCGCGTGATGTGCTCGGCATCGTACGGACGGTGCTGTTCGCGCCCGAGGACCTAGCGCTGGTCAAGGGCGACCCCGGGGAGCGGCGGCGCTTCCTCGACGAGCTGATCACCTCGCGGGCGCCGCGTATGGCGGGTGTGCGCTCCGACTACGAGCGGGTCCTCAAGCAGCGCAACACGCTCCTGAAGACGGCCGCGCTGGCCCGCCGCCACGGCGGCCGGTCCATGGACCTGTCCACCCTCGACGTGTGGGACCAGCACCTCGCCCGTGTGGGCGCCGAACTGCTCGCCCAGCGGCTCGACCTGGTCGCCGCGATCCAGCCGCTCTCCGACAAGGCGTACGAGCAGCTGGCGCCCGGCGGCGGCCCCATCGGTCTGGAATACAAACCCTCTTCCCCGGGGATCGTCGGCCACACGCGCGAGGAGCTGTACGAGCAGTTGATGGCCGCCCTGGCGGAGGCCCGCAAGCAGGAGATCGAGCGGGGCGTCACCCTCGTGGGCCCCCATCGAGACGATTTGATTCTCAAACTCGGTCAGCTGCCCGCCAAGGGATACGCCTCCCACGGTGAGTCCTGGTCCTATGCGCTGGCGTTGCGGCTCGCCTCGTACGACCTGATGCGGGCCGAGGGCAACGAACCGGTGCTGATCCTCGACGACGTCTTCGCCGAGCTGGACGCCCGTCGCCGCGAGCGGCTGGCGGAGCTGGTCGCGCCGGGCGAGCAGGTGCTGGTGACCGCCGCGGTCGACGACGACGTACCGGATGTACTGACACAGACGCGGTACGCCGTGTCCGACGGGACGGTGGAGCGGCTGTGAGCGGATCCGAGGGAACCCCGAAGTCTCCCGAGCCGTCCGGCGTGGACCTCGCGCGCGTGGCGCTGCGCGCGGCGAAGGAGGCGGCACGCGCGCGTGGCGAGGCCACCCAGCAGAAGAAGCAGGCGCGGCGCGGCGGCGGTCTGCGCTCCGGTGCGCGTGCCGACGGCCGGGACCCGATGGCGCTCGGCCCCGCCATCAACCGGCTGATCACCGAGCGTGGCTGGGAGACCCCGGCCGCCGTCGGCGGGGTCATGGGCCGCTGGCCGGAGATCGTCGGTGAGGACCTGGCCAGGCGTTGCGTGCCGGAGCGGTACGACGAGGACGAGCGGGTGCTGCATGTGCGGTGCGACTCGACGGCCTGGGCGACGAACGTGCGGCTGCTCGCCCCGCAGCTGGTCGCCCGACTGAACGAGGACCTCGGCCACGGCACCGTACGGCTGCTGAAGGTGCAGGGGCCGGGGGGTTCCGCCCGTCGCTACGGGCCGCTGCGGGCCCCAGGGAGCACAGGGCCCGGCGACACCTACGGGTGAGCGTGGTCACATTCGAAGCCCGGTCCGGGAGCCTTCGGCCGCCCGGCGGTTCGGCCGTGTGCTCCGGCGCGCACGATCGAACGCGGTTGTGAACGTCGACGTGACCCGGGAGTAGCAAAGGGTTGACACCCGGAAGCGCTGAGTGCCGCTGTGAGCCTCTTGGAGCCCCATTCCGCATATGGGGAGTCGGGAGAGACCGGTTCAGGGCGGCACATGCGGACTCAGGTACCGGCAAACCCCCATCACTGTCGGCGCTACCGGTAGACTGGAAGCCAATCCCGCCCCATTCGTGGGGACCGCTTCGGAAACACTGTGCAACGCTGACAAAGGCTTCCACCGCAACATGCCGCAGCCGCTCCGGCAAACCCGCCGGGAGCCTGGCTTGTGCTGTGCCAGAAAGGGCGCTTCGTGGCCGATTCCGGCAACCCCAACGAGAACATCCCGTCCACCGACGCCGGCGCCAACGGCGAGGTCACAGCCTCGTACGACGCCAGCGCCATCACCGTCCTCGAAGGGCTGGACGCGGTCCGCAAGCGGCCCGGCATGTACATCGGCTCGACCGGTGAGCGTGGCCTGCACCACCTCGTGCAGGAGGTCGTCGACAACTCCGTGGACGAGGCCCTGGCCGGGCACGCGGACACCATCGATGTGACGATCCTCGCCGACGGTGGCGTCCGGGTCGTCGACAACGGCCGCGGCATCCCGGTGGGCATCGTCCCCTCGGAGGGGAAGCCGGCCGTCGAGGTCGTGCTGACGGTGCTGCACGCGGGCGGCAAGTTCGGTGGCGGCGGCTACGCGGTCTCCGGCGGTCTGCACGGCGTCGGTGTCTCCGTGGTGAACGCCCTGTCCAGCAGGGTCGCCGTCGAGGTCAAGACCGACGGCTACCGCTGGACGCAGGACTACAAGCTGGGTGTCCCGACGGCTCCGCTGGCCAAGCACGAGGCGACGGACGATCACGGCACGTCGGTGACCTTCTGGGCCGACGCTGACATCTTCGAGACCACGGAGTACTCCTTCGAGACGCTCTCGCGGCGCTTCCAGGAGATGGCGTTCCTCAACAAGGGTTTGACCATCAAACTCACTGACGAGCGCGAGTCCGCGAAGGCCACGGCCGGTGCGGACGAGGCCGGCGAGGACGAGAAGCACGAGGTCAAGACCGTCTCGTACCACTACGAGGGCGGCATCGTCGACTTCGTGAAGCACCTCAACTCCCGTAAGGGAGAGGCGGTTCACCCGTCCGTCATCGACTTCGAGGCCGAGGACAAGGACAAGTTCCTGTCCGTCGAGGTCGCGATGCAGTGGAACAGTGGTTACAGCGAGGGTGTGTACTCGTTCGCCAACATCATCCACACGCACGAGGGCGGCACGCACGAGGAGGGCTTCCGTGCGGCGCTCACCGGTCTGATCAACCGCTACGCGCGCGACAAGAAGCTGCTTCGTGAGAAGGACGACAACCTCACGGGTGACGACATCCGCGAGGGTCTGACTGCGATCATCTCGATCAAGCTCAGCGAGCCGCAGTTCGAGGGCCAGACCAAGACCAAGCTGGGCAACACGGAGGCCAAGACCTTCGTGCAGAAGGTCGTGCACGAGCACCTGACGGACTGGCTGGACCGCAACCCGGTCGAGGCCGCGGACATCATCCGCAAGTCGATCCAGGCGGCCACCGCCCGCGTGGCGGCCCGCAAGGCCCGTGACCTCACGCGCCGCAAGGGTCTGCTGGAGACGGCCTCGCTGCCGGGCAAGCTGAGCGACTGCCAGTCGAACGACCCGATCAAGTGCGAGATCTTCATCGTCGAGGGTGACTCCGCCGGCGGCTCGGCCAAGTCCGGCCGGAACCCGCAGTACCAGGCGATCCTCCCGATCCGAGGCAAGATCCTCAACGTCGAGAAGGCGCGGATCGACAAGATCCTGCAGAACCAGGAGATCCAGGCACTGATCTCCGCCTTCGGCACGGGTGTGCACGAGGACTTCGACATCTCCAAGCTCCGCTATCACAAGATCATCCTGATGGCGGACGCCGACGTCGACGGCCAGCACATCAACACCCTGCTGCTGACCTTCCTGTTCCGCTTCATGCGCCCGCTGGTCGAGGCCGGACACGTGTTCCTGTCGCGTCCCCCGCTCTACAAGATCAAGTGGGGCCGGGACGACTTCGAGTACGCGTACTCGGACCGTGAGCGCGATGCCCTGATCGAGCTCGGCCGACAGAACGGCAAGCGCGTCAGGGAAGACTCCATCCAGCGCTTCAAGGGCCTCGGCGAGATGAACGCCGAGGAACTGCGAGTGACGACCATGGACCAGGACCACCGCGTCCTCGGCCAGGTCACGCTCGACGACGCCGCCCAGGCCGACGAGTTGTTCTCCGTGCTGATGGGTGAGGACGTCGAGGCCCGGCGCCAGTTCATCCAGCGCAACGCCAAGGACGTCCGCTTCCTCGACATCTGAGTCGGTCTCAGCTGACCGCATCAGGAAGGATCACCACCAGCAATGGCCGACGAGAACACCCCAGTCACGCCTGAGCCTTCTGAAGGCGAGACGACCGTGCGCATCGAGCCCGTCGGGCTCGAGACGGAGATGCAGCGCTCGTATCTGGACTACGCGATGTCCGTCATCGTGTCCCGCGCGCTGCCCGACGTACGCGACGGTCTCAAGCCTGTCCACCGCCGTGTCCTGTACGCCATGTACGACGGCGGCTACCGGCCCGAGAAGGGCTTCTACAAGTGCGCCCGTGTCGTCGGCGACGTCATGGGCACTTACCACCCGCACGGCGACTCCTCGATCTACGACGCGCTGGTCCGCCTCGCGCAGCCGTGGTCGATGCGGATGCCGCTGGTGGACTCCAACGGCAACTTCGGTTCTCCGGGCAACGACCCGGCCGCGGCCATGCGGTACACCGAGTGCAAGATGATGCCGCTGTCCATGGAGATGGTCCGGGACATCGACGAGGAGACCGTCGACTTCCAGGACAACTACGACGGCCGCAACCAGGAGCCGACGGTTCTGCCGGCGCGCTTCCCGAACCTGCTGATCAACGGTTCGGCGGGCATCGCGGTCGGCATGGCGACCAACATCCCCTCGCACAACCTGCGCGAGGTCGCGGCCGGCGCCCAGTGGTACCTGGAGAACCCCGAGGCCTCCCACGAGGAGCTCCTTGACGCGCTGATCGAGCGCATCAAGGGCCCCGACTTCCCGACCGGCGCCCTCGTCGTCGGCCGCAAGGGCATCGAGGAGGCGTACCGCACGGGCCGCGGCTCGATCACCATGCGTGCGGTCGTCGAGGTCGAGGAGATCCAGAACCGCCAGTGCCTGGTGGTCACGGAACTGCCGTACCAGGTCAACCCGGACAACCTCGCGCAGAAGATCGCCGACCTGGTGAAGGACGGCAAGATCGGTGGCATCGCCGATGTGCGTGACGAGACGTCGTCCCGTACGGGCCAGCGCCTCGTCATCGTCCTGAAGCGCGACGCGGTCGCCAAGGTCGTGCTGAACAACCTGTACAAGCACACCGACCTGCAGACGAACTTCGGCGCCAACATGCTGGCGCTGGTCGACGGCGTGCCCCGCACCCTCTCCCTGGACGCGTTCATCCGCCACTGGGTGACGCATCAGATCGAGGTCATCGTCCGCCGTACGCGCTTCAGGCTGCGCAAGGCCGAGGAGCGGGCGCACATCCTGCGCGGTCTGCTGAAGGCGCTGGACGCCATCGACGAGGTCATCGCGCTCATCCGGCGCAGCGACACCGTCGACATCGCGCGCACGGGCCTGATGGAGCTCCTGGAGATCGACGAGATCCAGGCCAACGCCATCCTCGAGATGCAGTTGCGCCGCCTCGCCGCCCTGGAACGCCAGAAGATCATCCAGGAGCACGACGAACTCCAGGCCAAGATCCGCGAGTACAACGAGATCCTCGCCTCCCCGGTCCGCCAGCGCGGCATCGTGAGCGCTGAACTCGCCGCGATCGTCGAGAAGTACGGCGACGACCGCAAGACGATGCTGGTGCCCTACGACGGCGACATGTCCATCGAGGACCTCATCGCCGAGGAGGACATCGTCGTCACGGTCACGCGCGGCGGCTACGTCAAGCGCACGAAGGCCGACGACTACCGGGCGCAGAAGCGCGGCGGCAAGGGAGTTCGGGGCGCGAAGCTCAAGGAAGACGACATCGTCGACCACTTCTTCGTGTCCACGACCCACCACTGGCTTCTGTTCTTCACCAACAAGGGCCGCGTCTACCGGGCCAAGGCGTACGAACTGCCGGATGCCGGGCGTGACGCGCGTGGACAGCACGTCGCCAACCTGCTGGCCTTCCAGCCGGACGAGGCCATCGCCGAGATCCTCGCGATCCGCGACTACGAGGCCATGCCCTACCTGGTGCTCGCCACCAAGGGTGGTCTTGTGAAGAAGACGCCTCTGAAGGATTACGATTCGCCCCGTTCCGGCGGTGTCATCGCGATCAACCTCCGTGAAAAGGAGGACGGTTCCGATGACGAACTGATCGGAGCCGAACTCGTCTCGGCCGAGGATGACATCCTTCTGATCAGCAAGAAGGCCCAGTCGATCCGCTTCACGGCGACGGACGAGGCGCTGCGGCCCATGGGCCGTGCCACCTCGGGTGTCAAGGGCATGAGTTTCCGTGAGCAGGACGAGCTGCTCTCGATGAATGTTGTTCGACCCGGTACGTTCGTGTTCACTGCTACGGACGGTGGGTACGCGAAGCGGACCGCCGTCGACGAGTACCGCGTCCAGGGTCGCGGTGGCCTCGGTATCAAGGCCGCCAAGATCGTGGAGGACCGCGGTTCGCTGGTCGGCGCGCTGGTGGTCGAGGAGACCGACGAGATCCTCGCCATCTCACTGTCGGGCGGTGTGATTCGTACGCGGGTCAATGAGATCAGGGAGACGGGCCGTGACACCATGGGCGTCCAACTGATCAACCTGGGCAAGCGCGATGCCGTGGTCGGTATCGCTCGTAACGCCGAGGCGGGGCGGGAGGCGGAGGAGGTCGACGGCGACGACGCCGTGGACGAGACCGCCGAGACCGTCGCGCCCACCGGCACGGACGAGGGTGAGGTGCCCTCGGCCGAGTAGGCACGAGGAGTGAGTCAGCGTGAGCGGAGCCACGGGCGCCGGATCGTCCGGTACGTCCACCGGTAATTCGGCCGGTAAGGACACGGACGGCCGCGGCCGTGGCTCCGCCGCGCCCGCGGCGGATACGCATACGACGCAACTGAAGGCGATCAAGCCGAACACGACCGGTTCGGCGGTGCCTTCGTCCTCGTCCTCGCCCGACGGGCGGGGATCCCAGGCATCCCAGGGGGGAACGGTGACGGACACCCGAGGTCCGCAGAGCCGCCAGTACGCGCCGCCGACAGGCCCGGGCGCGGCGCCGGCCGGAGCGCCGGGCGGGGCTCAGCCCCAGCCTCATGTCCAGGCCCAGGCGCAGGCCGGCGGGTCGGCGCTGCCCGGGGAGCGGCAGCCTCAGCAGCAGGGGCCGTACCACCCGCCGAACGCCTACCAGCCGACGCCCGAGGGTTCGGAGCGCAAGCCGCGCACGGGAGCGCGTACGGCGCCTCGTACGCGCAAGGCGCGCCTGCGGGTGGCGAAGGCCGACCCGTGGTCCGTGATGAAGGTCAGCTTCCTGCTCTCCATCGCGCTCGGCATCTGCACGATCGTCGCAGCCGCGGTGCTGTGGATGGTCATGAACGCGATGGGCGTGTTCTCCACGGTCGGCGCCACGATCTCCGAGGCGACCGGCTCGAACGAGTCCAACGGCTTCGACCTGCAGTCCTTCCTGTCGCTGCCCAACGTGCTGGTCTTCACGGCGATCATCGCCGTCATCGACGTGGTCCTCGCTACCGCCCTCGCCACCCTCGGCGCCTTCATCTACAACCTCTCCGCGGGCTTCGTGGGCGGCATCGAGCTGACGCTGGCGGAGGACGAGTAGCGGCACCCGGGGCGCCCGCAGGTCGCCCCCGGGTATCGATTTTGGGACTGCCCACGTCGTGCGCTAATCTTCAGGAGTCAGCGCGCGGGACACACCGCAGAGCGCGGCGGGGCTATAGCTCAGTTGGTTAGAGCGCATCCCTGATAAGGATGAGGCCACAGGTTCAAATCCTGTTAGCCCCACCAGTCAAGAGACCCCCGGTCCATATGGGCCGGGGGTCTTCTGCGTCACCGGTCGGCCTCAGTCGATGAGTGGATGTCGATGAGTGGATACGGAAACGCCCGACCGCTGGCGACGGGGGATGCACCAGCGGTCGGGCTGTGGCCAACACTAACAAGGCTGCTTGTTCGGTGGGGGGCGACTGTTCGAGGGTGAGGGGGAGTTGTGATCGGGATCACGTCCCGGGGTGTCATGTGTCGCACGGCGGCTCGTACGACAGACGCGGCAGATACTCCCGCCATTTGTCCCTGGTGAGGACGCCCCGAGTCGTCGAGCAGATGTGGTCGATGGCCGTGTCGACGTTCAGATTCCAGAGTCGGACGGTGTCCGTGCCGCTGGAGACTCCGAGCATGTTGGTCCTGGGGCTGAAGGACAGGAAGTTGCCCGTCTTGGCGTTGGGGCTCATGGACTGGCCTATGGGGGCGGCCTCGGAGGGGGCCGAGACGTCCCAGAGGCGAACGGTGTTGTCGTTGCCGCCGCTGGCCAGGGTGTCGCCGTCCTGGCTGAACGTCAGGGACACCACCGCCTCGGTGTGGCCGGTCAGCGGGGAGCCCAGCGGACTCGCCCCGCCGTCGGCCGTGTTCCAGAGGCGGACCGTGTCGTCGTCGCTGCCGGCGGCCAGTGTGCGCCCGTCCGGGCTGTAGGCGAGCACGTTGACGGGGCTGTGGTCCTTGAGGGGCGCGCCGAGCGGGACGGGGCGGGCGGGGTCCTCGACGTTCCACAGCCGTACGGTGCCGTCCGCGCTGCCGCTGGCGAGCGTGTGGTCGTCGGGGCTGTAGGCGAGCGCGTTGACGTAGCCCTTGTGGCCGGTGAGGGGGGCTCCGAGCGGGACGGCGTGGGCGGGGTCCGCGACGTTCCACAGGCGGATCGTGCGGTCGTCGTAGGCCGTCGCGAGGGTGCGGCCGTCGGGGGAGAAGGCCAGGGCGTCGGGGCCCATGAAGCGGGTGCGCAGGGTGAGGGGCGGGCCGTAGGAGACGGGGTGGGACGGGTCCGTCACGTTCCACAGGTGCACCGTTCGCTTCGCCGTCAGTACGGCGAGGGTGCGGCCGTCGGGGGAGAACGCCATCGAGCGGTCGCCGCCGTCCCCCGCCATGAACGGGTCGCACAGCAGTGTGGGACGGCCGGGCTTCTCCACGTTCCACAGGCGGATCCTGCCGTCGCGGCCGGCCGTGGCCAGCACCTGCCCGTCGGGGCGGAACGCTCCGCTCCGGCCGACCATGTCCGACGTGGGGACCGACCACAGGCGCACCTTGCTGTCACCGCTCCCGGTGGCGAGGGTGCGGCCGTCGGGGCTGAAGCCCACGGCGTACATCTCGCCGCTGGCGCCCGCGAGGGGCTCGCCGACCTGGGACGGGTACGCCGGGTCGCTGACGTTCCACAGGCTGGCCGTGCTGTCGGCGCTGCCCGCCGCGAGCATGGTCCCGTCGGGGTTGAACGCCACCGACCACACGGGGCCGGTGTGGCCGGTGAGCGGGGCGCCGAGCCGGTCGGCACGGTTCGGTACGGCCACGTTCCACAGCCGTACCGTGTCGTCCGCGCTGCCGCTGGCGAGCGTGCGGCCGTCGGGGCTGAAGGCCACCGAGTGGACCGTGTCCGTGTGGCCGGTCAGGACGTCGTCGAACGGCTCGGGTCGGCGCGGGTCCGCGGTGTTCCAGAGGCGGATCGTGTTGTCGTCGCCGCCGGCCGCGAGGGTGTGGCCGTCGGGGCTGAACGCCACCGAACGTACGGCCGCGGTGTGGCCGGTCAGTGTGGGGAGCGGAGTCGGCCGGTTCGGGCGGTTCAGGTTCCACAGCCGTACGGTGTGGTCCTCGCCCGCTGAGGCCAGGGTGCGGCCGTCCGGGCTGAAGGCGAGCAGGTAGATCGTGCCGGTGTGGCCGGTGAGGGGTTTGCCGAGGCGCGTGGGGTGGCCGGGGTCGCTCACGTCCCACAGGCGGATCGTGCCGTCGTCGCCCGCGGAGGCCAGGGTGCGGCCGTCGGGGCTGAAGACCGCGCTGCTCACCCAGCTGGTGTGGCCGGTGAGGGGTTTGCCCAGCCGGGTGGGGTGGCCCGGGTCGCTGACGTCCCAGAGGCGTACGGTCCGGTCGTAGCTCGCGGTGGCCAGGAGGCGGCCGTCCGGGCTGAACGAGGTGAGGTAGACGGCGCCGGTGTGGCCGCGGAGCGGGGTGGCCAGGGGTGCGTTGACGATCGAGATCAGCCGGTTGTTCGTGCCGGCGTCGTCCGGGCGCAGACCGTGCGCGACCAGGTCGAGCTGGGCGGACAGGGACGGGTCCGTGTACTGCACACGATCGGCTTCGGCGACCACCTGTTCGAACACGGCGTCGTTGCGCTGCTGCCAGGCGACCACCGCCGCGCTGACGGCGAGCATCGCCAGCACGACCAGGGCCGAGACCGCGCTACGGCTGATCCAGACCGTTCGTTTACGGAGTCTGACCGAAGCTGCCAGGAAGTCGACCGCGCTGCGGGTCAGGAAGGGGTCCCCGGCGGACTTCGCCCAGCTGCGGGCCTGCTCCAGCCGTGAACCCCGGTAGAGGAGGGACGAGTCCCGGTTCGAGCCCTCCCAGGCCCGGCCGTCCTCCTCCAGCCGCTGGCGCAGCAGATTGCCGCTCCGGTCCTCGTCGATCCAGTCGCGCAGCCTTGGCCAGGCGTGCAGCAGGGCCTCGTGGGTGATCTCCACGGTCTCCGCGTCGAGCGTCACCAGCCGGGCGCGGACGAGTGCTTCGAGGGACTCCTCGGTCTTGCCGGGGTCGGTCGACTCCGCCGCCAACTGACGGCGCGTGCCTCGCCTGCGGGTGGCCTGGGTGTCCTCGCCGAGCCGGACCAGCCTCAGGAGGAGCAGCCGGGCGGCCGTACGCGCCGCCGGGTCCAGGCCGGACCATGCGCGCTCGGCGGTCGCCGCGACCGCCCCCTGGATGCCGCCCGCCGCGCGATAGCCGGCCAGCGTCAGCCGGCCCGCCTTGCGGCGCTGCCAGGTGGCGAGGAGGGCGTGCGAGAGGAGGGGCAGTACGCCCGCGTCGTGCTCCCCCACAGCTCGAAAAGCGCGGGAGGTACCCCCACCGCGCGGGCCGTCGGCGCTCACCTCCCGGACGATCAGCTCCGCGAGCCCCGGTTCGAGTTCCAGGCCGACCGCCTTGGCGGGACCGGTGACGGCCTCGCGCAGTTCTGCGGTGGTCAGGGGGCCGAGGACCATGTGGCGGTGCTGGAGGGCGTCGGCCAGTTCGGGGTGGCTGAGGCACTGGTCGTAGAAGTCGGCGCGGATGCCCAGGACCACGCGTACGGGGGCCGGTTCATCGATGGCGGCGGGGGTGCAGGCGGCGTGGAGGAGCTGGATGAAGGTGCGGCGTGCGGTCTTGTCGGCGCAGAGGGTGAACGCCTCTTCGAATTGATCGACTATGAGGATGGGGCGGGTGGTGGCGGGGGCCTGGCGCCGGGCCCAGGTGGCGAAGGCCTCGCGGACGGCTCGGGCGAACTGGGGGGTGCCGGGCTGCGGGGCGTGGGGGTGTGGAGCGTCGGGCTGCGGGGCGCCGGGGTGTGGCGGGTGCGGGCGCGGAGTGCCTGATTCCGGGGAGTTGGGCGCTTCGGCCGTCGGTTCTTCCGTGTCTTGTGCGGCGGGGACTACGGCCGCGAGCTCGGGTATGCGGCGCGTCAGCTCCGTGAGGGGGTCGGCTCCTGGTACGAGCTGGAGCATCTCCCCCGCCCGGCCGGCGCCGTCGGCGTCCGCGTCGCCGCCGCCCAGGGTGCTGCCGCGGAGCGCGCCGTTGCGGAGAGCGGGCACGAGGCCGGCGTGCAGCAGGGAGGACTTTCCCGCTCCTGAGGCGCCCACGAGCACGACCAGGCCGCCGGTCCTCTCCACGGCGCGGAGCTGGGCGACGAGGGCCTCCGTGCTCCGCTCCCGGCCGAAGAACCAGCGGGCGTCCTGCCGGCGGTACGAGGCCAGGCCCCGGTACGGGCACACGCCGGGGACGGCCGGGGACTCGACCGGAGGCCCTGCTTCCGTTCCCGTGGGTGCCGCGGACGGGGACGCCGGGGTCGAGGTTGCCGTCGAGGAGGGGCCGTCGGCGACCGCGCGCTCCCACAGGCGCTGCCACTGGGCCAGGTCGTACAGACCCTTGGAGACCGGGGTGGGACGTGCGCGCCGGGCCTCGGGGATCAGGATGTGCAGTACCGCGGCGAGGGCGGTGAACTGTGCGGGTACGTTCTTGGCCCGGCGCCAGTCGCTGATCCGCTGGGCGGAGACCCGTACGGGACGCCCTCGTTCGTCGACCCGCTGAAGCCGGACGACCGCCTCGGCGACGCTCTTGAGCGGAGGGTTGCCGGCCTCCTTGTACAGCAGCGCGAGACATTCCGCGAAGGCTGTGCGTGCCCCTGAGTCGGGACTCAAGGCCTCCACTCCTCACTTCCCCCCGCGACTGGACTTTCGGGCCGGACTCCGGTGGTCCTCCGGGCCGACCTTCCTGCGGATCTCCTGCGGACCTTTGGCGGATCTCCGGTTGGCTTCCAGGCTGGCTTCCGGACCGGAAAACTCACTTTATATGGCTGACCTGCGGTAACGGCCTTGGCGTGATCCCGGTCCCTCCTCGCCGGGAGCAACGACTGGCAGGATCACGACGCACCAGGGCAACGCCCGGGCGCCACCTGGGCAGGCCACCGGTCCAGAGGTCGGAGAGGCGACGCATGGCTCCGCATGTTCTCGGCCAACCCGTGTGAGTCGCCACGGCGTGGGTCGACGTCACCCGCGTCGTTCGGTACCGGTCCCCACGAGGGGAGGGACCGGTGCCGGACGGGGCGGAGTTCCGTTCAATGGATCCAGCCCGCCTCCCGGGCGGCCGTGAGGGCGAGTCGTTCGGCGTCGTCGGCGCCGGCGTTCAGGGTGGCGTCTCTGCCCGCCGTGCGTGCGCCCGCCGCGGCCGCGGCGGCCTGCGAGGCGGTGAGTGCGGCGCGCAGGGCCTTGTGGGAAGGCGCGCTGTCGTCGAGTGCGTGGGCCACCTGTGCGGCGAGCGCGGCGGTCGCGGCGGCGTTCCGCGCGCAGCGGGCGGCCGCCGCGGGGTCGGGCGGTGTGCCGGAGCCGAGGGACTCGATGGAGCGGGCGGCCAGCTGGAGGGCGTGGGCAGCCCTGCCGGTGGGGTCCTTCGGGACAACCTCGGCGTGGTGCGGGCCGACGCCGGCGTGGTGGCACGTGGCCACGGCACGCTCGTACGCGCTCCTCGCACGGGCGCTGTGGGCTGCGCTGGGAGCCTCCGCCGAACCCACCGTCGCCGTCACCGCTTCCACATTCGCGTGGCCATCCGGGTCCGCGTCCGCGTGCCCATCCGGGTCCGCGTCCATGTCCACGCCCATGGGCACGTCCACGTCTTCGAGTCCGCTCACGTCTGTCTCCCCTCGGCTCCGTCTCCCGTGCAGGGCGCGGGAAGGGTGTCACGCCGACGGCGAAGAGGACAGATGCGTGCGGCTGCGGCGATGTACGAGGGCGCGCGGCGACGACGTACGCCCGTCAGAACGGCCTCCGCGCACAGCCCTGGATAGCTGACGCACCGTCAGTTATGGTCGCTGACGATGCCGTCGCCGAAGGGGTGAGTGCAGTGCAGTCAGGTCTTGAGAGCCCGCAGCCACCCGGTGCCCCCCGCTGGGTCGCGATGTTCCACCAGCCCTCCTCGGACTCCTGGCGGGTCGGCGCGGAGTCGCCCCACCGCTTTCCCGTGCTCTACGCCGTGGGTGAGATGGCCCAGACCCTGAGGGCTCGCGGCGAGCACCCGACCGTCGCCCTGTGGGGCCCGAGGGACGGCGCCTGGGAACGTCACGAGCACCTGGCCGCCGGGCCGGCGGCCGAACAGGCCCCCTCCGCTGTCCCCGAGGAACCCGGCGCCGTCGGCGGAAAGCCGGACAAGCTCGCCGAACGCATGACCGACCGCAGGCAGCAGGTGCTGATGGCGGGCCTGGGCAAGGCTGGCCTCTACGACCTCTCGCCGGACGACCTGGCCGCCGTCGAGACCCTCGTGGACCGGCTCGACGAAACGACCGTTCGCAGTGTCGCCCACTGGCTCGCTGTGGCGAGCGGTGATCGTTAGACGACCCGTGGCGACCTACAAGGAGTGCCGCACGGCACCCCGACCGCCCGGACCACCCACCCCGACCTGACGAGCCACAGGGCACACGTCCGCCGAGATCCCCAGCCCCAGCCCCAGCTACAGGACGCGGCCCCAGCCTCAGCTACAGGACCCGACCCCAGACCCAAGCCCAAGCTCCCCGCCCCCCCGGACCAACTCAAACCCCACCACCCCGCCCCGCCGGACAACGCCACCCGAGACCCGCGAGCGCCCGTGCCCGGGCCTCCACCACGGCCATGCGGGCGTTCCGCTCGGCGGTGTCGACGTGGGCGGCCTGGCCGGTGGCCTGCCCGTCCCACTTCCGGTACAGCAGCCCAACCTCCTCCGAGAACCACCCGCGGCTGACGGCGTTGAGCGCGAGCAGCAGTCCGGTGTCCTCGGACGCCGGCAGTGCCATCCAGCCGCCGAGGGCGAGCAGCAGATCCCGGCGGACGAACAGCGTCGCCGGGTGCACCTGCGCACGGAAATCGTTCGCCGACCAGTGGTCCAGTACGGCTCCCCGCTCGATCGGTCCATGGTCCGGGTCGCCCGGGAAGCCGACGGTGGAGCCGTCCGGCAGCAGGTCCAGGACGCGTGAGGTCGTCCAGCCGATGCCGGGGTCGCCTTCGAGTACGGCCAGGTCGCGGGCGAGCGCACCGGGGGTCAACTGGTCGTCGGCGTCCAGGACTTTCACGTACTCGCCCTCGACGTGTGCGAGGGCGATGGTGCGGGCGACGCCGGGGCCACCGGGGCGCCCCTGCCGGAAGGTCACCCGGTCGTCGTCGGGGACATGCGGAGCGACGGAGTCCGTACGGCCGTCCTCCTGGATGACCCAGTGCCACTCCCAGCCGCCGCCCCTTTCCTCGCCGGTCGGCAACTCCTGTGCGCACAGGGACTTGTAGGCCTCCGCCAGGAACGGCGCGGAGGGCGCGTGGACGGCGGTGACGATGATGACGCGCCGGCTCACGACGGCACTCACCACCTTTCCAGGTGAGTGCTGAAGACCAGCTCGGCGCGGTCGCCGGCCAGCGTGACGTCGGAGACGTCCACGACACGGTCGTCGATGTCGTACGAGATCTTGCGGAGCAGGATCACCGAGGTCCCGGGCGGCAGCTCCAGCTCCCTCGCCTCCTCCGGTGTCGGCGGGCGCGCGGTGAGGCGCTCCTCGATCCGGTCGACCTCGATGCCCACGGTGTGCAGCTGGTTCTGGGTGCCGCCTGGCCAGGGCTCGCTGGACTCGTCGAGGAGGTCGGGGTTCGCCATGACCGTCTCACGGACGAGGTAGGAGGTCACGAGCTGGAAGGGAGCCGTCTCGGCGCTGTACCGCGTCCGGTAGTTCCGCTCGACGAGCGGTGTCCCCTCCGGAACGCCGAACGTGGCCGCGAGCTCCCCGGACGCCTCGATCTCACGGTACTTCGCGTGGAACACGAGGTCGTCGAGTACGAGACCGGTGTCGTGCTCCGTCGCTCCGGTGCCGGCCCGTGTGGCCCTGGACCGGCGGGCCCGGTCCTTCTCCCACTGGTGCCGGCGGTTGTCCCGCACGGTCGGTGTGCGGGGGCGGCGTACGTAGTTGCCGAGTCCGTGCCGCTTGTCGATCAGTCCTTCTTCGCTCAGCAGCCGGAGCGCGTTCTGCACGGTCGGGACGCTGTGCCGGTACCGCTTGGCCAGGTCCGCCTCCGACGGCAGCCGGTCCCCCGGCGCGCGCTCGCCCTCCCGGATGGAACGCCGCAGCTCATCCGCTATCAGCTCGTACGCCTTTGGCATGGGATACCCACCGATCCGTGGTCCGAGGCCTGCTCCCAGGCTACGACTCCTCAAGAGGTCTTGATCAGTTCAGGACCGGGGTTCGGGGCTTGTTCAGGGTCGGGTCGGGGTGCGCTCGGGGTGCGGTCGGGGTCGGGTTCCGGGATGGGCGGGGGAGAACACACATGAAGGCCCCCGACCGAACCCGGCCGAGGACCTTCGTGCTGTCTGGGCGGGGGGTACGCAAGATCGCCGCGCCCGTGTGCCCCGGGGATCAGCGCTGAAGCGGTGGTGTGGCCGGCTCGGCCTCTGCCTGGTCCGCCGGGTCGGTCTTCGGGCGGGGCGCGTCGAGCGTGGCGGTGGCGGTCACGGTCGACGCGTCCGTGGTGGGGAGCTTGCGACAGGAGGGGGAGGAGCCGTGGGCCTCGGCCCGGATCCGCTGCTTCATCGTGGGGGGCAGAGCGCGGTCGTGGGACCGGGCCCGGGGCGGGGCCGCCGGCAACGTCTTGGGAGCCGCGCAGTTGCGGGTGGTCTCGGTCTGCGGTACCGCGGCGGCGGCCGTGGTCGTGATGAGTCCGAGCGCCGTGCACAGCGCGAGGAAGGCGGTGACGATGGCGGTCCACAGCTTCATGACCTTGTTCTGGGCCATGGCCCCTCACTTTCGGGTTGGGCGATTTGCGTACTTTCCTCATGATGTGTATGGGGGCCGCGAAGTGGTGGACCGACGCCCTTGGCGCGTCGTTCTTCGGATGAACACCACTCGGATGGGCGCATGAGCTAAGGAAAGGTCCAGGAAGCGGTGGAAAAGAGGGGAAACGAGGGAACTTTCGTGATCCGTCTGGGTTTGCCGGGTGTGACGAACCCTCGATCGGAGCGCTGCCGTCCGGTTCTACTGCGGTCCGCCGGGCGGGAGTTGGCGGGTCGGCGCAGGTCACCGATCGGTATCGGTCGGTGTGTATAGTCGGGCGCCAGAGGTCCCCTACGTCAAGGAAAGACGAGGTCGCGCGGTGAAGAAGCTTCTCCTGGTCGCACTGGCCGCCATCGGCGGGCTCCTCGTGTACCGCCAGATCCAGGCGGATCGCGCCGAGCAGGATCTGTGGACGGAGGCGACTGACTCCGTGCCCACGGGTTCGTGAACATCGACATCGGTCTCAGAACAGACCCCGGCCGCGCTCGCGGTCGGGGTTTTGTGTTGTTTGGGCACATCGACATCGACATCGACATCGCCGAGTCGGCTGGGGCCCTTTCCCGGACCATCGGCTTCACTCTCGCGAACGGTGTGCTTGCGATAGCAAAACAGCCCTCTCCGTAGAGGGCGTTTTGCCACTCGTCCAGGATGGGCGCGTTCGAGCTACGACTTACGACTTCGGGGCTACGGCAAGGGGTGGCGCGTGATGGGGCGGCGCACGGTCTGGTGGCGAGTGACGACAGCTGTGGGGGCGGCCCTGTGCGTGACGACGGCACTGCCCGGACCGACCGCGGCAGCCGACGCGTCCGGGTCCGGGGCCATGTCCGCGTCCATATCCAGCTCCGCGTCCATGTCTGCCTCCACATCCAGCTCCGCGTCCACGTCTGCGTCGACTCCGACTCCGTACGCGTTCACCAAGGGGGCAAAGGAGGTCGAGGGCGCCACGAGCACCGCGGGAGCCGTACAGCTGGCGCCCGGAGCGACGTACCGAAGCTCCCTCGGCGCGGGCGACAAGCTCTACTACCGCCTCACCCTCGATCGCACGGCCGACGCGTATGTCTCTGCCACCGCCGTCCCGGAGGCGGACGCGACGCCCGGAGCCTCGGCCGGCGTCAGGGTCTCCGTGCAGGACGCCGACGCACACCGCTGCTCGTACGACACCGCCCGCTTCGGCCCGGCGGGCAGAGCGCGTCCCGTCACGGCGTGGGCCTCGCGTGAGATCGGCACCGACGAGTACATGTGCCAGGAGGCCGGGACGTACTACGTCGTCGTCGAACGGATCGGCTCCACGACGACGGGCTCGACGACAGGGTCCACCACGGGCGCGACGACAGGTTCGACGTCGGGCTCGGTGGGCGGTGCCCCGGACGAGGAGTGGGCGCTGGAGATCGCCTACGCGTCGGAGCCCGCCGTACGGAAGGGCGGTTCGACGAGCGCCCCCGAGACCTGGAACTCCGCCTCGCCCGACGCCCCGCTCGGGGACGCCGTACCTCGTGCCGGCGGCTACGGCTTCGCCACGGCGAGCCCCGTGTCACAAGGGGTCTGGCAGCACAAGGACGGCATCACACCCGGGGAAACGGTCTACTACAAGGTCCCCGTCGACTGGGGACAGCAGCTCTACGCCACCGCCGAGATCGGCAGCACGACCGGCGACGGCGACGGTCTGGTGGGCAGCGCCCTGGTCCTGTCGCTGTACAACCCCGTCCGCGGCCTCGTGGACGACGCGAGGATCAGCTACGACGGCAGCCAGCGCACCACCACCCTGGATCCGCTCCCCCCTGTCGCCTACGCCAACCGCTTCTCCCGCGACGACGAGGTGGGCGGGATGCGGTTCGCGGGCTGGTACTACCTCGCGGTCCACCTCGCGGAGCCGGTCGCCGACCGCTTCGGCGACGGACCGTTCGGGCTGACCCTGCGCGTACAGGTGCAGGGCGAGCCGCAGGAGGGGCCGGGATATCTGGGGACGGCCCAACCGCTGGGCGTCTTCGAGGTCACCGAGGGGGACCTGGAAGCGGCGGAGAACGGCGCGACGGGCGACACGAAGGACAGCGCGGACACCGGCGGCGCGGGCGGTACAGAGGGCCCCGGAAGCGGCGGGGACTCGGGGAACTCCTCGCTCACCGGTGACGAACGTCTGGCCATGCAGGCGGTCGCGGCGGGCGGGATCGGTACGGGGAGCCTGCTCGTCCTGTTGCTCGCGATCTGGACCCTCGT
Organism: Streptomyces graminofaciens; assembly: GCF_030294945.1. Classification (NCBI taxonomy): domain Bacteria; kingdom Bacillati; phylum Actinomycetota; class Actinomycetes; order Kitasatosporales; family Streptomycetaceae; genus Streptomyces; species Streptomyces graminofaciens. Next base: position 6,808,963 of record NZ_AP018448.1, read on the forward strand.
GGCCCGCCGCCGGGCGGCGAAGGACCCGGCCCGACGAGGCGCGACCCGGTCACGGGGACGGCACGGCCCGTCCCAGGGCTGGTAGAAGCCCCGGCAGACAGGATCAGACCAGACCAGACCAGACCGGAGCAGACCGGTGCAGAGCTGACCGGATCAGAGCTGACCGAGCGCCCAGAAACCCACCGCGAAGCACGCCAGCGCGATGAGCAGCACCGGGACCGCCACCTTCGCGGGCGGCCCCGGGCGGCGCCGCGCCATCCGCCGCGATCGACGTGGAACCTGCGGGGGTTGGGCGATGTACGAATCAGTGGAGGCGTACGTGTGCTGCTGCGCCGCCACCGTCGGGGCCTGCGAGAGGCCCAGCGGCGGTTGCGGCTGAGGGGACGGCACCTGCGTGGGTTCGTGACGCGGAGCATGCAGCGGAATCGCGGCGGAGGACGTGGCCCGCTGTTCCGGCTGGTGCTGTGAGTGATGGCCGGGACCGCTCTGCTCCTCCGCCTGACGCACCGGCGGAGCGTGCACGGCGAGCACCTGAGGCGGCGGCAGATGAAAGCTGCCGGTGTCCGACATCGTGGACGGCGTGGACGGCGTGGACGGCGTGGACGGCGTGGACGGTACGGGAGGCACGGGCGGCACGGGGTCACGCTCGGGCCGCGGCGGTACGACACCGGCGCCGGAGCCTGTCCCGGTCACCGACCCTGTTCCTGTCCCGGCCACGGACCCTGTCCCTGTCCCTGTCCCTGTCCCTGTCCCGGAGCCGGTCCGGGTCGGGGCGCTGCTGGGCATGGGGGGAGGCGTGACGGCCCCGGTGTAAGGAGGCTGGGGTATGGGACCGGTGGGCGGAGTCAGGGGCATGGCCCCCGGCCCGGGCTGCGGCGGAGGGGCGAGGGGTGGCGGTGGAGTCATGTCCACGAGGGCCGACGAACCGGATGCCGACGAACCGGATCCGATGCCCAACCCCGAGAACGCAGAGCCAGAGCTGGAGCTGGAGCCGAAGCCGGAGCCGGACGAAGCACCCTGGCCGGACTCGGGAGTCGGCGAGGCCGGGCGGCCACCGGCACCGATGGCATCGCCGGCACCACCAGACCCGCCTGTCCCAGCCCCGGGCGTACGCCCTCCCGTACCCGGCCCTCCCGTACCAGTCGCACCCGTACTCGTCCCACCCGTGTCCAACCCCGACGCTCGCGTCAGCGGCCCCTCCGCGCTGAAGCCCGAAGGCAGTGGGCCGAGTTGGTCGAAGACCTCCACCAGCTCGTCGTCGGGGCCCGGCTCGGGCAGTAGTTCGGTCGCTGCGGCGAGGGCCTTGCGGGCGCCCGTGGCCGTGCGGAAGCGGGCGTTCGGGTCGGGCTGGAGCAGCGTGGCTACGACCTGCCACAGGGGTTCGGGAATGCCCCGGGGCGCCTTCGGTGTGCCATGCGCGGCGAAGTGCTCGATGAGCGCCTTGGAGTCGGGCTTCGCCCCCTCCAGGAGGTACAGGGCGACCAGGCCGACCGCGAACAGGTCGGCCGGGAAGTCGGGGTCGGCGCCCAGCATCTGCTCGGGCGCGAAGTAACCCGGCGTGCCGACCACATAGTTGGTCTCGGTGAGCCGGGGCTCGCCCAGCCGCATGGCGATGCCGAAGTCGGACAGCCGTAGACGCGGCCGTGCCGTGCCGGTGGCTTCGAGCAGGATGTTGGCGGGCTTGATGTCGCGGTGCACGACACCCTCCGCGTGGACGGCGGCGAGCCCGGACAGCAGTTGGTCCAGCAGACCGCACACGAAGGCCGGCGGCAGCGGACCGTAGTCGTTGACGAGGTGGACCAGTGAGCCTCCGGCGACCAGATCCATGGTGAACAGGACCTTGTCGTCATCGGCGGCCCAGCTCGCGGGCGCGAGGACATGGGGGTGATCGATCCGCAGGGCCTGCTCACGGACGAAGCGCAGCAGAGCGTGCGCGTCGCGCTGCTGAAGGACCTTGGCGGCCACATACCGGCGGCGCCGGTGGTCCCAGGTGCGCCAGACCGCGCCGACTCCCCCGCGCCCGATCGGGTCGACCAGTTCGTACCGGCCGGCGAAGACCTCACCCATGGCTGTGCGTCGTTCCCCCTTCGACTCCCCCCTCGGCTGACCGTCGGCGGAGAGGACGCCGTGCCGGCCGTTCTCCGCGGAGCCGACTTCCGTTACCCCCGGTTTCCCGCGGAGCGCGCTTCCGTAACCTCTGCCCTTCCGGTCACTGAAGTCTGCCCTTCCGGTCCGTCTTTTTCCTGGGTTCCGGTCCAGGTGGTCCGGAGCCCGTTCGCACTCTCCTCACCGGTGGCCCGGTCGCCGAACCCCCTTCGGTGACCGGGCCTTGGGCTCAGTTCTGATGCGACTGGTAGTGCGTGACCGCGTCCGAGGTGCGGCCCGCTCCGTACACCCGGAGGAACTCTGCCAGTTCCGGGTGGGTCGGGGCGAGGGTGTCCGCCGCCTCGATGATGTCGCCCGCGGCCGCCACCGAGCGCAGCAGCGACTGGATCTCACGGACCACTCGCTTGACGGTGGGCGCCCCCGAACTCGTCGTCGAATGCGTGGTGTTGCTGAGCACCGAACCCCCCTGTGACTTCTTGATCTCATCCATGCGCTCGGTCGCCTCGGCGGCGCTCACGCTGCCGTCCGCGACCTGCCCCGCCAGGTCCTGCAGCAGCTGCACCCGCTGAACGACCGCCGGGTTGCCGATCTTGGCGCGCTGACCACTCATCAGCTGTGACAGCATCGGCGCGGACAGGCCCAGCACCCCCGCGAGACGAGCCTGGTTGAGCCCCAGGTCGTCGATGAGCCTACGGAAGAGCGCCCCCAACGGCTCTCCGTACCAGTTCCGCTGTAGCTCCCGGGCTCTTGCGGTCGCTTCCTGTTGTGCGGCTTCCATTGCGTCTCCCCATCGCTTCCCCAAATACCGCGGTTCGCTGTAGCGAACCACGACGAGCATCTTACGGAGAGTGGTCGTTCACGGGGACCCCCAATCTTTTTGCGAGATACCCGGGGTGACCCGGTACTCTGGTCTGCGGCGCCCGACGGTGGATGGTTCCTCCGGCCGGACGCTTCCCTTCCGGGGCCTTAGCTCAGTTGGTAGAGCGCTGTCTTTGCATGGCAGATGTCAGGGGTTCGACTCCCCTAGGCTCCACACCAGATGACCGGGCCGGACGTCGTGAGACGTCCGGCCCGGTCTTTTCGTGGGCCGCACCCCCGGCCCACGTGCCCATGCGTCCTCGCGGGTTCGTCGCGATCGCGATCTGTGCGCGGAAGGCCGAAATGCTGGCTGGAACGCGGTGACGCGTGATGGCACGTGTCCACGTGCGCAGATGCGAAATGTGTGGTCCGGGTCACTGGGGTCGACGTAGTTCACCTTCGGCAACTCTTCGCAACCGGAGCAATACATTCCGAAAGGCCGGGTGCTGCAGCGGTGCCCGGTGACACCACGTGGCGATGTTCCACGTGAAACAGCCCTGTGAGGCGGAAGGCAAACAGCCCTGTGGGGCAGGAGCCTTGAGCGACTCCTGCCCCACAGGGCTGTTCACGACGGCCGTGTAATGACTGTTCGCGACGGCCGTTGCCATGGACTGTTCACGACGGCCGTTGCCATGGACTGTTCACGACGGCCGTAGCCATGGACTGTTCACGACGGCCGTGCCGTGGACTTTTCACAACGGCCGTACGGGCCTACCGGCGCTTGTCGCGGTCCGCGGCCTCGTCCTCGGCCTGCTTGGCCTGGACCTCGGGGTCGAGGGCGGACTGGCCGCTGCCGTCCACGGAGCTCAGACGTGTGGACTCGGAGACCTCGGTGGCGGCGGGTGGTTCGACCAGCCAGTCGGGGTTGGCCTGCTTGTCCCACCACTTCCAGGCGGCGAAGACGGCGCCCGCCACGGCACCCACCACGGTCAGCCCCTTGAGAGCGCGGCCGGCCTTGTGTCGCCGCTCCTGCTTGCGCACGAGCCGTTCGATCTGCTTCGGCGTCACCTGCCCGCGCAGCGCGGCCACAGCCGCGATGGCACGCGCTGTGGCCTCCTCGCGCGCGGGACCGGCCGCGGCCACGGCCTGCTCGATGCGCGGACGGGAGTAGTCGGCGGCCTGGCGGGCAGCCTGGCGGGTACGGACGGCGGCCTCGTGGGCCGCGTGGTCGACCTTCGGCGGCACATGTGTACGGGCCTGTTCCAGGCGTGGCACGACATGGGCGTCGTACTGGACGCGTGCCTGTTCAGCGGCCTGCGACATCTTGGGGGCGAGCTTCACGCGTGCTTCGTGCGCGTAGAACGTGGCCTTCTCCTTGGCCGTGTCGGCGTAGGGCGCCACCACTTCCGCGGCGTGCAGCACGCTGTCCTTCGCCGAGCCGGTCGCGGCGCGCACGCTGTCGATGCGGGTCACGGGATCCTCCTCCTCGGTGGCGTACATGATTCGACTTTCCACCCTTTTGGGGATCATGCCTCTCGGATTGCTCCGGGGCATGTGGGGGCGGGCATCCGGGTCAAGCGGTCCCACTCCGGTGGATCATCGAGCAAGAGCCGCTCAAGAGCCGTGCATGTGCAATTGAGGATGAATAAGGGGCAACGGGAACTAGTCCACGACAGTGCCGACAATGCCACGGATCGCCGCGAAGCGCGCCGGTACGCGGGGGTAGCCGACCGGATTTTCCACGCGCACGACGCACCCCGTGCGGGCGCCGGGCGACGTGGGGCGCCGTCCGTGCGAGGATCGGGGGAGTCACAGAGGACAACGGAAGGCAGATCGTGGCTGAGCAGCTTTACGCCACCTTGAAGACCAACCACGGCGACATCGAGGTGCGGCTGCTGCCGAACCACGCGCCCAAGACGGTCCAGAACTTCGTCGAGCTCGCCAAGGGCGAGCGTGAGTGGACCAACCCCGCGACCGGCCAGAAGTCCACGGACAGGCTTTACGACGGCACGGTCTTCCACCGGGTGATCAGTGGATTCATGATCCAGGGCGGTGACCCGCTGGGCAACGGCACCGGCGGCCCCGGCTACAAGTTCGAGGACGAGTTCCACCCGGAGCTCGCCTTCGACAAGCCGTACCTGCTGGCCATGGCCAACGCCGGCCCGGGCACCAACGGCTCGCAGTTCTTCATCACCGTCTCCCCGACGGCCTGGCTGACCCGCAAGCACACCATCTTCGGCGAGGTCACCGACGCGGCCAGCCAGAAGGTCGTGGACACCATCGCGACGATCCAGACCAACCCGCGCACCGACCGCCCGGTCAGCGACGTCGTCATCGAGTCGGTCGTCGTCGAGACCCGCTGAGGCGGAGCTCGCGAAGACCGGATCCGCGAGGACCGGACCCGAGAAGGCCGACCCGAGAAGGCCGACCCGCGAAGGCTCCAGCCGGGGCCGGACATGGGAAGGCCGGACGCACCAGGCTCGGCCCTTACGGGCCGAACCCGCGCGGGCCGCTGCCGAAAGGCCCCACAAGGTCCGCGGGGTCCCGAAGGGAACCAATCGCCCCGCTCATCCGTAAGGATGGGCGGGGCGACGCTTTCCACGCAGGGGATGGCGCGAGACCGCACGAGAGTGAGGGGACCTCGATGGACCAGGCGCCGAGCAGCTCGCAGGAGGCACACAGCCTGCCCACCTGCTACCGGCACCCGGACCGCGAGACCGGCGTGCGCTGCACCCGCTGCGAGCGCCCCATCTGCCCCGAGTGCATGGTGAGCGCCTCCGTGGGCTTCCAGTGCCCCGAATGCGTGCGCGACGGCTCGGGCACGGGGCACGCCCCGTCCGCCTCCGTGCCCCGCACCCTCGCGGGCGGCACGGTCGCCGCGGACCCCCGGCTCCTCACCAAGCTCCTGGTCGGCGCCAACCTCCTGGTCTTCCTGGTGCAGCTCTCGGTGGGCGACCGCTTCACCGAACGGTTCGAGCTCATCGGGCGGGCCTACATCCCGCAGCTGGGCACAGGGATCGAGGGCGTCGCCGAAGGGCAGTGGTACAGGCTGCTGACGTCGATGTTCCTGCACGGCAGCGTCACGCACATCCTGTTCAACATGCTCAGCCTGTGGTGGATCGGCGGCCCCCTGGAGGCGGCCCTCGGCCGTGCCCGCTATCTCACCCTCTACTTCGTCTCGGGCCTCGCGGGCAGCGCGCTCACCTATCTCATCGCCGAGCCGAACCAGCCCTCGCTCGGCGCCTCCGGCGCCATCTTCGGACTCTTCGGCGCGACGGGCGTACTGATGCGGCGCCTCAACCACGACATGCGCCCACTGATCATCCTGCTGGTGATCAACCTGATCTTCACCTTCAGCCCGATGTTCAACATCTCCTGGGAGGCCCACGTCGGCGGCCTCGTCGGCGGTGTCGTGGTCGGCTACGCGATGGTCCACGCACCGCGCAGACGCCGGGCGCTGATCCAGTACGGCGTGAGTGCTGTGGTATTGGCCGCCGTCGTCGTCATGACGCTGGTCAGGACGGCCCAGCTCACCTGAGGCGACCGCCCAGCTCAGCTGAGGAAAACCCCTTGGCGGACCCCCTGTGAAGGCGTTCCCGCACTGTTGTCCACAGACCGTGGCGGATCTTGTGCATAGGGTGCGGGAACAGCTGTGCCCCCTGTCGATCACCCGCGTTTCCGCAGGTGGGACAGGGGGCGAACAGGTTTGCGGGGACTGGTAGGTCAGTCATACCGGCGTCAACGTCCGATGAGTTATCCACAGATCGTCGTTCGTTTTCGCTTTGTTTTCCCCACTGTGGAAAACACCTGTGGATAACTCGGTGGATAGCTCTGGGGAGAGCTGGTCTCACCGGGCGGAGACTGCTACTTCCACTGTGTGGAGACGCCGAATCCCGCCGCGATGAAGCCGAAGCCGACCACGATGTTCCAGTTGCCCAACGCGTCGATCGGCAGCGAACCGTCCGTCACATAGAAGAGGACGATCCAGGCGAGACCGATCAGGAACATGGCCAGCATGACGGGGGCGACCCAGCCGCGGCTGTTCAGCTTGATAGCAGTGGCCTGCTTGGAGGGCGGCGGCGTGTAGTCGGCCTTCTTGCGGATACGTGACTTCGGCACGAGGGTCTCTCCTGTCGATGCGCTGCGTGGCCGCGCAGGGAACTGGGGCGGAGCTCCGGGGCAGCGTACAAGGGGACACTGTTGCTCCCCCGGGCGTCCGTTAGCGTAGTGCTTCCGTGGCGCCTAAGGAGATAAGGGTACGTTGAGCAATTCAACCGACTCCCCGGAGGCCGGTTCCGGCAGCTCTCCCGAGGCCGGTCCGGGCAGCTCCGCCGGACCGGGGTCCGGGCCCGCAGGCTCCGCCTCCCAGGCCGCCGACCTGGCCTCCCAAGCCGCCGCCCCCGCCTCCCGCGGCGGCTTCCGGCCGGTGCGCGTGCTCACCGTCGGCGTCTTCGCCCTCGCCGGGCTGATCTTCTTCACCAGCTTCGACACGGCCAAGGGCACCAACATCCGCACCGACGCCTCCCTGCTGAAGCTCTCCGACCTGATCCAGGAGCGCAGCCACAAGAACGGGCAGCTCGACGAGTCGAACGCGACACTCCGGGACAACGTCGAGGCCCTCGCCGAGCGGGACAACGGCAGCACCGAGGCCGAGGACGCCCAGCTCAAGGCACTGGAGAAGAACGCCGGCACCCAGAGGCTCAAGGGCGACGCCATCACGGTCACCCTCAACGACGCCCCGCCGGACGCCACCGCCAAACTCCCCGGCTACCCCGAGCCGCAGCCCGACTACCTCGTCATCCACCAGCAGGACCTGCAAGCCGTGGTGAACGCCCTGTGGCTGGGCGGCGCCGAGGGCATCAAGGTCATGGACCAGCGGCTGATCTCCACCAGCGCCGTCCGCTGCGTCGGCAACACCCTGATCCTCCAGGGCCGCGTCTACTCACCTCCGTACAAGATCCAGGCGGTCGGTGATCCGGAGAAGCTGCAGAAGGCGCTCGCCGAGTCCGAGGCGATCCAGAACTACATGCTGTACGTGAAGGTCTACGGACTGGGCTGGAAAGTCACCGAGGACGGGCCGGTGACTCTTCCCGGCTACTCGGGCACAGTGGACCTGAAGTACGCGAAACCAGTGGAGTAGCAGCCACAGCCGGGGGCCCTGTGTCGGTGCGCGTGTTCGTCAGGACCGTCAGCGAGCTCTGCATCACCGTGGGCACCCTGATCGTGCTCTTCGTCGTCTACGTGCTGTTCTGGACCGGGGTGAAGGCCGACAGCGCCATGGACCACCAGATCGACCTGCTCCAGGACCAGTGGGCCAAGCGGCCCGTGAAACCGACGACCGCGCCCGAGCCCTCGGCGGGTGCGAGCGCGAGCCCGGCACCGCCCGGGCCCTACGCGGACGCCGAGCCCTTCGCCGTCATGTACATCCCGCGCCTTGGTCTCACGTGGAACAAGCCCGTCCTCGAGGGCACGAAGACGAACACTCTGAAGAAAGGCATCGGCCACTACGCGAACACCGCCCAGCTAGGGCAGAAGGGGAACTTCGCGGTCGCCGGCCACCGGCGCACATACGGAGATCCCTTCAAAGATTTTCCCAAGCTGCGCCCCGGCGACGAGGTCGTCCTGACCGACGGCACGAGCTGGTACACGTATGTCATCGACCGGGGGCCGTATCGGACATTGCCCACGGACGTCGAGGTCATCGACCCCGTGCCGCGGAAATCGGGGTACACGCGCGCGGGGCGTTATCTGACCCTGACGACGTGCGACCCGGAGTGGGGGCACAGCCATCGGCTCATCGTCTGGGGCCATCTTGATTCCACCCAGCCCGTGGAGGCAGGGAAACCGGAGGCTCTACGCCGTTAGTCTGGTGAGGGCACGGCGTGCGTCCGGGGCCGGTGGTGTGAAGGAAGGGAAGGCATGTACGGCTTCATCTGGCGACATCTGCCGGGTAACCCCTGGGTGAAGGCGTTGATTTCCGTCGTCCTGGTCCTGGCTGCCGTCTATGTCCTCTTCCAGTACGTCTTTCCCTGGGCCGAGCCTCTGCTGCCCTTCAACGATGTGACGGTGAACGACCAGTGAGTGCCGCCCGACCCGCCCGGATCCTCGTCGTCGACAACTACGACAGCTTCGTCTTCAACCTCGTCCAGTACCTGTACCAGCTGGGTGCCGAGTGCGAGGTGCTGCGCAACGACGAGGTGGCGACCGCGCACGCCCAGGACGGCTTCGACGGCGTGCTCCTGTCCCCCGGCCCCGGCACCCCCGAGGAAGCCGGCGTCTGCATCGACATGGTCCGCCACTGCGCGGCCACCGGGGTCCCCGTCTTCGGCGTCTGCCTCGGCATGCAGTCCATGCAGGTCGCGTACGGCGGTGTCGTGGACCGCGCGCCCGAACTGCTGCACGGCAAGACCTCGTTGGTGGAACACGAGGGCAAGGGCGTCTTCGCCGGACTGCCCACCCCGTTCACCGCGACCCGCTACCACTCGCTGGCCGCCGAGCCGGCGACCGTGCCGGCCGAGCTGCAGGTCACGGCCCGTACCCACGACGGGATCATCATGGGCCTCAGACACCGTGAACTCCCCGTCGAGGGCGTGCAGTTCCACCCCGAGTCGGTGCTCACCGAGCACGGCCACCGCATGCTCGCCAACTGGCTGGTGGAGTGCGGGGACGCGGGGGCCGTGGCGAGGTCGACGGGGCTGGCCCCGGTGGTGGGCAGGGCCACGGCGTGACAGCGCTGCGCCCCGAGCGCGAGAGTGCCCCCTACGGCGGCGAGGCCGCGTACGGGGGCGTCGAGGCGTTCGAGGCGGAGGCCTTCCCGGCCCAGGAAACGGCCGAGCAGCAGGAGTGGTACGTCCCGCGGGCCCAGGCCCCGCAGTACACCACCCAGGAGCAGAGCGACTGGTACGCGGGCCGGCAGGCCCAGCAACCCCAACCCGGGCCCCAGCCACAGTCCCAGCCCCAGCCCCGGCCACAACGGCAGCAGCCGTACGCGGAGCCGTCGTACTCGGAACCGTCGTACCCGGAACCGTCGTACGAGCCGCGCCCCCAGCCCGCCGCCCCGTACGGCGAGGCGTACGACTACTTCGAGCCGGTGGCGCACGAGCATCCGCCGATCGACGAGGAGACCGTGGCGCTCCGCGTGGAGGAGGCCCGGCGTCTGGCCGCCTCGATGGGCGGGCCCGAGGACGAGTCGATACGAGGGGCCTCCGTGCCCGCCGGGATCGTCTCCGAGGGCCGTGCGGCCCGTCGTAAGGCCGCGAGGCGGCACGGACGGCATGGAGGCCCCGCGGGGGCCATGGGGGCCCACAGGGCCGCTCAGGGGCCCGAGAAGCCCTTGGTTGCGGCTGGAGAGGCGGCGGCGCCCCTCTCCCGGGTCGAGGCGCGCCGGGCGGCGCGGGCGCGCAAGCCCAGCGCGGGGGTGATCGCCAGCCGGGTGATCGGCGAGGTGTTCATCACCACCGGCGTACTGATGCTGCTGTTCGTGACGTACCAGCTCTGGTGGTCGAACATCCGGGCCCAGCAGCAGGCGGGCCGGGAGACGACGACGCTCCAGGAGGAGTGGGCGAGCGGGCAGCGCGCGCCCGGGGCGTTCGAGCCGGGGCAGGGCTTCGCCATCCTGCACATCCCGAAGCTGGACGTGGTCACGCCGATCGCGGAGGGCATCAGCAAGTCGAAGGTGCTGGACCGCGGCATGGTCGGGCACTACGACCAGAACAGCATCAAGACGGCCATGCCCGGCGACAAGACGGGCAACTTCGGTATCGCGGGCCACCGCAACACACACGGCGAACCGTTCCGGTACATCAATCGCCTCACCAAGGGCGACCGCATCGTCGTCGAGACGCAGGACACGTACTACGTCTACGAGATGGCGTCGATCCTGCCGGTGACGCCGCCGTCGAACGTCAGTGTGCTCGATCCGGTGCCCCGGCAGTCGGGGTTCACTCAGCCGGGCCGCTACATCACTCTGACCACCTGCACGCCGGAGTTCACGAGCAAGTACCGCATGATCGTGTGGGGCAAGATGGTCGAGGAACGGCCGCGCAGCAAGGGGAAGCCCGACGCGCTCGTCCAGTAGGGGCTCGACCGAGGGCGGATGAACTGTGGCAGTGACCACCGACGACACCACTGACGAAACCGAGGAGCGCGAGGAGCGGACCGACGCGTCCGGGAGCGCGCCGCGCCGCCGCGTCACCGGCCGGATCGCCATGGCGGTGAGCGTCTTCGGTGAACTCCTCATCACCGCGGGCCTGATCCTCGGTCTGTTCGTCGTCTACTCGCTGTGGTGGACGAACGTCCTGGCCGACCGTGAGGCCGGCAAACAGGCCGACAAGGTCCGCGACGACTGGGCCCGGACCGACGACGGCCCGGGCGCCCTGGACACCAAGGGCGGCCTCGGTTTCCTGCACGTCCCGGCGATGCGTAACGGCGAGGTCCTGGTCAAGAAGGGCACCTCCACCGCGATCCTCAACGACGGTGTCGCCGGCTACTACACCGACCCCGGCAAGGCGACACTCCCGACCTCCGGCAAGGACGGCAACTTCACCCTCGCCGCCCACCGCGACGGCCACGGCGCCAAGTTCCACAACATCGACAAGCTCCACGAGGGCGACGCGATCGTCTTCGAGACCCGGGACAACTGGTACGTCTACAAGGTCTACGACATCCTCCCCGAGACCTCGAAGTACAACGTCAAGGTCCTGTCGAACATCCCCAGGGAGTCGGGCCGGAAGAAGCCCGGCAAGTACATCACCCTGACCACCTGCACGCCCGTGTACACGTCCCGGTACCGGTACGTCGTGTGGGGGGAGCTGGAGCGGGTGGAGAAGGTGAACGCGGACCGGACGCCGCCGAAGGAACTGCGCTGAGACATCCGAGTGGTGGCTTCAGACGTACTCCGGTGCCTGTACGACTGAGCCCCGGCCCCCTCACGGAGAGGGGGCCGGGGCTCAGTCGTAAGCGGAACGAGGCGATGGATCAGTCCTCGCGGGCGGACGTCCCGGTGACGCCGCCGAAGAAGACGGCACCTCCGTTGTTCCCGCCGTTGTTGTTGCCGCCGTTCTGGTCCACGGCGATCAGGTTGACCGTCGAGTCCTCGGGGACCTGCTGGCCACCCTGCGGGTCCTGGCTGATGACGACGGCGTTGTCGTTCGAGGAGCCGCCGATGTTGCCGACGTTCAGGCCCGCGTCCTCCAGGGCCTTCCTGGCGTCCTTGACGGTCTGCTGGGTCACGGTCGGGACCGTGACGACCTCGTCCTCGGCCTCCTTGCCGATCTGGATGGTCACCGTCTGGTTCTTCTCGGCCTCGGCGCCGGGCTCCGGGTTGGTCGTGATGACCTTGCCGACCAGGTTGTCGTCGTCGGTCTCGACGTCGGTGCAGGTGCCGACCAGGTTGTTGGCCGTCATCTGGGCCTTGGCCTGGTCACAGCTGAGGTTGCGGACGTCCGGGACGTTGATCGTCGCCGCTTCGGTGGCGACCGTCAGCGTGACCGTGGAACCCTTTTCGAGCTTCTTGCCGACAGGGTCCTGCTTGATCACGATGTCCTTCGTACGGTCGGACTCCTCGGTCTTCTTGTCGACCTCGAAGCCCTTTTTCTCGAGCTGGGCCTTGGCCTCGTCGAACTGGAGCCCCTGGACGTCGGGAACCGTCACCTTCGGCGCCCCGGTGGAGATCACCAGGGAGACCGTCTCGCCCTTCTTGATTGGCCCGTCGGGCTCCGGGTCCTGACTGCAGACGTTGCCCGACTTCTCCTTCTCGCACTCCGCCTTGCTGATCTTCACCTTCAGGTCGACGTTCTTCGCCGACTGCTCGGCGTCCTTCTGCGGCTGGCCGATGAAGTTCGGGGTCTTCAGGGTGTCGTTGCTCGAGTTGTCGCCCGGGAACATCCAGCGGCCGATCAGGATCGCGCCGACCAGCACCAGCACACCCGCGACGATCAGCAGCATCGTCGAGGTGTTGTTCTTCTTCTGCTGGCGGCGGCGGCCCTGGCGGTCGTCGTAGCCGTAGCCGTCGTCCCCGTTCATGGGCGGCAGCATGGTGGTGGCCTGGGCGTCGTTCGAGCGCAGGGCCGTGGTGGGCTGGTCGTCGGGGTAGCCGCCGTAGCCGACCGAGCCCATGGCCGCCGTGGCCGCGACGGGCTGGCCGTCGAGGCAGGCCTCGATGTCGGCGCGCATCTCGTCGGCGGACTGGTAGCGGTAGTCCGGGTCCTTGACCAGGGCACGCAGCACGATCGCGTCCATCTCGGGCGTGATCTCCGGGTCGAAGACGCTCGGCGGCTGCGGCTCCTCCCGTACATGCTGGTAGGCGACCGCCACCGGGGAGTCCCCGATGAACGGCGGGCGGACCGTCAGCAGCTCGAAGAGCAGACAGCCGGTGGAGTAGAGGTCCGAGCGGGCGTCGACCTGCTCGCCCTTGGCCTGCTCCGGTGAGAGGTACTGGGCGGTGCCGATGACCGCGGACGTCTGCGTCATCGTCATACCGGAGTCGCCCATGGCGCGGGCGATGCCGAAGTCCATGACCTTGACCTGGCCGTTGCGCGTCAGCATGACGTTGGCCGGCTTGATGTCGCGGTGGACGATCTGGTTGCGGTGCGCGTACTCCAGGCCCTGGAGGATGCCGATGGTCATCTCCATGGAGCGCTCCGGCAGCAGCCTGCGGCCGCTGTGAAGAAGCTCACGGAGGGTGGAGCCCTCGACGTACTCCATGACGATGTACGGGATCGAGACCCCGTCGATGTAGTCCTCGCCCGTGTCGTAGACCGCCACGATCGCGGGGTGGTTGAGCGAGGCGGCCGACTGGGCCTCCCGGCGGAACCGGGCCTGGAAGGTGGGGTCGCGCGCGAGGTCCGCTCGCAGCGTCTTCACCGCCACGGTGCGGCCGAGGCGGGTGTCCATCGCGAGGTAGACCTCCGCCATGCCACCACGGCCGAGCACCTGGCCCAGCTCGTACCGGCCGCCGAGGCGACGCGGCTCTTCCATAGCTTCCTACCAGCCCTCTCCGTCGGTCCCGACCGCACCTTGTGTGGTCCGGCGGCTGTGCTGTCCGGGCATACGGTACCCGGCTCGCTTTGTTTGACCTGGCCAACCGTGTCACTCGATACAGGACCGGTATCGCAACGTGCACCGATGTGGAGGTGACGTGAGCGGGGTCACTTCTTGCTGTTGATCACTGCCTGCATCACGCTCTTCGCGATCGGGCCGGCCAGACCACCACCGGTGATGTCCCCGCGGTCCGCCGCACCGTCCTCGACGACCACGGCGACGGCGACCGGCGTGCTGCCGTCGCTGAGCTTGGCGTAGGAGATGAACCAGGCGTACGGCTTCTCCTTGTTGTCGACGCCGTGCTGGGCGGTACCGGTCTTGCCGCCGACGGTGACGTTGTCGATCCGCGCCTTGCCGCCCGTACCCTGCGGGTCGCTGACGACCGTCTCCATCATCTCCTGCAGCTTCTGGGCGGTCTCCGGGGAGACGGCCTGGGAGAGGGTCTTGGCCTCGTGGGTCTCGAGGATATCGAGGTTGGGGGCACGCAGCTGGTCGACCATGTACGGCTCCATCAGCTCGCCGTCGTTGGCGACGGCCGAGGCGACCATGGCCATCTGCAGCGGGGTGGCGCGGTTGGAGGCCTGGCCGATGCCGTCCATGGCGTTCTGGGGACGGTTGTCCTCGGGGTAGACACTCTCGGCGGCGCGGACCGGGATGTCCAGCTCGTCCTCGTTGAAGCCGAACTTCGAGGCCTGCTCACGCATCTTCTCGTTGCCGACCTCCTTCGACAGCTTCGCGAAGACGGTGTTGCAGGAGACCATCAGCGCGTAACGCAGCGTGGCGTTCTTGCACACGCCGTGCTCGTTGGTGAGGTTGGTCTTCGTGTCGGGCAGACGGTACGGGTCCGGGCTGTCGGTCTTGTCGTCGATGCCCGAGACGATGCCGTTCTCCAGGGCCGCGGCGGCCGTGACCACCTTGAAGGTGGAGCCCGGCGGGTAGGTCTCGCGCAGTGCCCGGTTCAGCATCGGCTTGTCCTTGTCCTTCTCCAGCTTCGAGAAGGTCTCGCTGTCCTTGGTGCTGATCCCGGCGAACGTCGACGGGTCGTAGGACGGCGTGGAGGCCAGCGCCAGGATCGCGCCGGTCTCGGGGTCGATCGCGGCGACGGCGCCCTTCTTGTCGCCGAGGCCCTCGAACGCGGCCTTCTGCGCGGCGGCGTTCAGCGTCGTGACGACGCTGCCGCCCTCCTTCTTCGTGCCGGTGATCATGTCGAGCGTGTTCCGGAAGAAGAGCCGGTCGTCGTTGCCGGTGAGGATGCCGTCCTCGAGGTTCTCCAGCTGAGTGGCGCCGACGATCTGCGAGGAGTACCCGGTGACGGGCGCCCACATCTCGCCGTCCTTCCAGGTCCGCTTGTACTTGTAGTCGGCGTTCTTGATCGCGACGGACCCGGTGATCGCCTTGCCGTCGACGATGATGTTGCCGCGGGGCGTGGCGTAGCGCTCGATGGCGACCCGGCGGTTCTCCTTGTCGGAGGCGAGGGTGTCGGCCTTGACGTACTGGAGCCAGTTGTCGCGGATGAGCAGGGCGAGGACCAGGAGGGCGCAGAAGATCGCGATGCGACGCAGGGGCTTGTTCATGACGGGCGGACCACCTGGGTCATCTCGGCATCGGGGTTGGGAGCGGGGGCGGGCGCCGGCCTGCGCGCGGTGTCGCTGATTCTGATCAGAACGCCGATGAGCGCCCAGTTGGCGATGACGGAGGAACCGCCGTACGCCAGGAACGGCATCGTCATACCGGTCAGCGGGATGAGGCCCATCACACCGCCGGCGACGACGAAGACCTGGAGGGCGAACGCGCCGGACAGGCCGATGGCGAGCAGTTTGCCGAACGGGTCGCGGGCGGCGAGGGCGGTGCGGATACCACGCTCCACGATCAGGCCGTAGACCAGCAGGATCGCCATCACGCCGGCCAGGCCCAGCTCCTCACCGAAAGTGGCGAGGATGAAGTCCGAGTTGGCGGCGAAGCGGATCAGCTCGGAGTGGCCCTGGCCCCAGCCGGTGCCGAGGGTGCCGCCGGAGCCGAACGCCCACAGGGCCTGCATGGCCTGCTCGGAGTGGACGATTCCGTCGTTGGCCCCGGCGCGGCTGAGCTGGTACTCGCGCATCGGGTCGAGCCAGGCCTGGACACGAGTCTGGACGTGCGGTTCGAAGCTGGCCACGCCGACCGCGCCCGCCGCGGACATCAGCAGACCGAAGACGATCCAGCTGGTCCGCTCGGTGGCGACGTACAGCATGATGACGAACATTCCGAAGAACAGCAGCGACGTACCGAGGTCGGTCTCGAAGACGAGGATGAGGATCGAGATCACCCAGACGACGATGATCGGGCCGAGGTCGCGTCCGCGGGGCAGGTACAGGCCCATGAAGCGGCGGCTGGCCAGGGCCAGCGCGTCGCGCTTGACCATCAGGTAGCCGGCGAAGAAGACCGCGAGCACGATCTTGGCGAACTCACCGGGCTGGATGGTGAAGCTGCCGACCTTGATCCAGATCTTGGCACCGTAGGTGAGGTCGGCGCCGAGGCCCGGGACCAGCGGGAGCAGCAGCAGGACCAGCGCGCCGACCATGGAGATGTAGGTGTAGCGCTGCAGGGTCCGGTGGTCCTTGAGGAAGATCAGCACGGCGATGAGGAGCGCGATGCCGAGCGACGTGTAGATCAGCTGGTTGGTCGCCTTCCCACCGGCCACGCCGAGTCCTCGCAGGAGGCTCGACTGGTCAAGCCGCCAGATGGCCACCAGCCCCAGCCCGTTCAGCAGCGTCGCCAGCGGCAGCAGCAGCGGGTCCGCGTAGGGCGCGAACTTGCGTACGACGAGGTGCCCGATGCCGGCCAGCACGCCTAGGCCGATGCCGTAGGCGGCCAGGCCGGCCGGGACTTCGTCGTTCAGGGCGAGGCCCACGTTGGCGTAGGCGAACACCGGGATGACGACCGCGAAGGCCAGCAGCGCCAGCTCGGTGTTGCGGCGACTCGGTGTGCCGATCGCGCCGATCGTGGACGTGTGCTGCGTCGATGTGTTGGTTGTACTGCTCATCGTGTGAGTTGGCCCCTCGCGGCTTGCCTACTGCTCACCGCACCGGTCGACCAGCTCCTGCTCCTCCTCCGAGAGGGTGGGGCCGGAAGACGGTGTGGCGGACGGGGTCTTGGACGGCGTCGGGGACGTCGATGGCGTCGACGTCGGTGACGGTGTGGCCTTGGACGTGAGGGAGGTCTTGGTGGTTCCCGTGGTGCCTCCGGCCTCGCCCTCGCCGGTCTTGGAGTTCTTCTCGTTCTCCGTCTGGCGGCGCTCGGCGTTCTTCTCGCACGCGGACGCCTGAGTGGCCAGTTCCTCGATCTTCTTCTGGGCGGCGCCGAGCCCGCCCTCGGGGATCGTGTTCTCGACCTGCTTCTGCTGGTACGACGGCAGGTACTTGAGTTCGATCTCGGGGTGGTCCTTCTCGACCTTCGAGAGCGAGATCCAGGCCAGGTCCTGGCTGATGCCGCGGTACAGCGCGACATGGTCGTCGTTGGCACCGACGTAGTACTGCGTCTGCGTCCAGCGGTAGCCGCCGTAGAGGCCGCCGCCGAGCACGGCGAGGGCGAGGACGCCGAAGAAGGATCTCTTCAGCCACCTGCCCTTCTTACGTGGTTTGACGAAGTCCTCGTCGGCATAGTTCCCGAAGCCGCCCGCCGGGACGTATCCGGTGGAGTCGCCGGAGCCGGGCGGGCCGAACTCGCCGCCGCCCTGCCCGCGGCCCTGCCGGCCGAGACCGGAGGCGCGGCCCGCCGGGGTCTGCATGATGCTGTTGTCGTGCAGGTGGAGCTGGTTCTCGGCGACCGCGCCGACCACGACCGGTGTGTCGGAGAGCTGCCCGGCGAGGGTGTCCCCGGTGTCGAGGTCGAGGACGTCGGCGACGATGACCGTGATGTTGTCCGGTCCGCCGCCGCGCAGCGCGAGCTGGATCAGCTCCTGCACGGTCTCCTGCGGGCCCTGGTAGCTGGCGAGGGTGTCCTCCATCGTCTGGTGGGACACGACGCCGGAGAGACCGTCGGAGCAGATCAGATAGCGGTCGCCGGCGCGGACCTCGCGGATGGAGAGGTCGGGCTCGACGTGGTCGCCACTGCCCAGCGCGCGCATCAGCAGGGAGCGCTGCGGGTGGGTGGTGGCCTCCTCCTCGGTGATGCGGCCCTCGTCGACCAGACGCTGCACCCAGGTGTGGTCCTGGGTGATCTGGGTGAGGACGCCGTCCCGCAGGAGGTACGCGCGGGAGTCGCCGACGTGGACGAGGCCGAGGCGCTGACCGGTCCACAGCAGGGCGGTGAGCGTGGTGCCCATGCCCTCCAGCTGGGGGTCCTCCTCCACCATCGCGCGCAGCTGGTCGTTGGCGCGCTGCACGGCGGTGCCGAGGGAGGTGAGGATGTCGGAGCCGGGGACGTCGTCGTCGAGCGTGACGAGGGTGGAGATCACCTCGGAGGAGGCGACCTCGCCGGCCGCCTGGCCGCCCATGCCGTCGGCGATCGCGAGCAGCCGCGGACCGGCGTAGCCCGAGTCCTCGTTGCCCTCACGGATCATGCCTTTGTGCGATCCGGCGGCGAAGCGCAGTGAGAGACTCATGCGCACCTCGCCCGTCGGCTCCGGGTACATCCGCACGGTGCCCACCCTCCGGTCGGGAGCGCGCCGGGGCCCAGGAGGTGGGCCGCCGCTGCGTGCTCGCTCCGCTCGCGCCTATTCATGATGTAGCACTACTTCCGCAGCTCGATGACGGTCTTGCCGATGCGGATCGGCGCGCCCAGCGGAACGGGCGTGGGAGTCGTCAGTCGGTTCCGGTCGAGATACGTGCCGTTGGTGGACCCCAGGTCCTCGACGATCCACTGGCCGTCGCGGTCCGGATAGATCCGGGCGTGTCGGCTGGAGGCGTAGTCGTCGTCCAGCACGATCGTGGAGTCGTGCGCGCGGCCCAGGGTGATGGTCTGGCCCTGCAGTGCCACCGTCGTGCCCGTGAGGGTGCCCTCGGAGACGACGAGCTTGGTGGGGGCGTTACGGCCGCGGCGGCCGCCGCCACCCGCGGCGGGCTGCTGCTGGCCGCGCTGTTGCGGCGGTGCGGCCTGGCGGGCCGCCTGTTGGGGCCGTGCGTTCTCGCGGCGCGACCCACGCTGGGTGACGCGCGTACCGAACAGGTCGCTGCGGATGACCTGCACGGCCACGATCACGAACAGCCACAGGACGGCCAGGAAACCCAGCCGCATGACCGTGAGGGTCAGCTCTGACATTGCCCCCGCTTCACCCTTCGGCTTGCCGGTAAATGATGGTGGTGCTGCCCACGACGATCCGCGAGCCGTCGCGGAGCGTAGCGCGGGTGGTGTGCTGCCCGTCCACCACGATGCCGTTGGTGGACCCGAGATCCTGGATCGTCGAGGGCGTTCCGGTCCGGATCTCACAGTGCCGGCGGGAGACGCCGGGGTCGTCGATCCGCACGTCGGCTTCGGTGCTGCGGCCCAGCACGAGCGTCGGGCGGGAGATCTGATGGCGGGTGCCGTTGATCTCGATCCAGTAGCGCGTGCGCCCGCCGGCCGCCGGGCCCGCGCCGGGGCGCTGCCCGAACGGGGCGGCGCCGGGTCGGCCGCCGCCGGGCGGCGGCGCGGCAGGCATCGGCGGGGCGCCCGAGGGGGCCGCGGTGGGCGGGTATCCGTAGCCACCGGGGGCGCCGGTGCCCGGCCGGCCCGCCGGGGCGGACGAGGGGGCCTGCTGGTCGGTGGAGGAGGCGAGCGTGCGACTGCGTACCCGGTACAGACCGGTGTCGAGGTCTTCCGCCTTCTCCAGGTTGACCTTGATCGGCCCCATGAAGGTGTAGCGCTGCTGCTTGGCGTAGTCGCGCACCATGCCGGCGAGCTCGTCGCCGAGCTGGCCGGAGTAGGGGCTCAGGCGCTCGAAGTCCGGTGTGCTCAACTCCACGATGAAGTCGTTGGGCACGACGGTCCGGTCGCGGTTCCAGATCGTCGCGTTGTTGTCGCACTCTCGCTGGAGCGCTCCGGCGATCTCCACGGGCTGGACCTCGGACTTGAACACCTTGGCGAAGGTGCCGTTGACCAGACCTTCGAGACGCTGCTCGAACTTCTTCAGGACTCCCATGGGGCACCTCCTCCGTGGCTGCCGCTCTGCCTGCTGCTCTGCCTACTGTGTCCGTACTGCTTACTGATCGTATCCACGCGCCGGGAAAACGGCTGGTTCCCCCTGTCGGCCCGGTCGACCGGTGTCACCCGGTGCCGACGCCCACTGAAGTCCCCTCCCGGATTCCCACCGGAGCTCCTTTTCGAACTCCTCCGTGCCTACTCCTGCCCAGGATCGTAGAGGCGGCGCACGACCAGTGTCCCGCACCTGACCGTGCACCCTGCCCCGCTCCTGTGGAGATGACCGGGACCGGTACGAGGTTGATACGGGAACAAGTATTCGTTGATACGCAGCTGGGACGCCCGGGGTTCGGCCGGTGCCGGAGGGCCCGTGCGGGCCGAGAGGCGGCGAGGGCGGCCGCGATTAAGGGATGTGAACCCACCCCTGTCAGCGTGCTAATCTTCTGCATGTCGGAGGGCGCGGCACCGCAAGGAGCAAGGGCCCGAGGACACACCCAATGCGCGGGTGGCGGAATAGGCAGACGCGCTGGATTCAGGTTCCAGTGCCCGCAAGGGCGTGGGGGTTCAACTCCCCCCTCGCGCACCATCCGGAACGGGCGGCATCGTCAAGATGCCGCCCGTTCCGTTTTTGTCGTCCCGGTGCGGGGGCGCGCTCGTGGCGCAGAGGTCGTTCGATGGTGGGAACGGCATATGAGCTTTCTGTCGTGTGAGGTCTCTCACGCGCGGGTTTTCGAAACCCGTCAGAACCATTGACGCTCGACTGCCCCATACCTATCTTCTGGTCGGGAATTCGTACAACGTTCGCTATTTCGAACGAAGTTGAGCTCCTTCCGTGCGCGCAAGTCCCCCCACCTCTCCCCGCCAGAGACGAGGAGCACATGGCACCCCCTCTGTCCAGACGCACCCTCCTGCAGACCGCGGTGCTCGCCGCGGCCGCACCCGGAATCTCGTACGGCATGTCGGGCGGGCGGGCGGTCGCCGCGACCGTTCCGGCGCCCTCGGCCTGGGCCGTGCGCCCCTTCGAGCTCAAGGACGTGACCCTCGGGCAGGGGCTGTTCGCCACCAAGCGACAGCTGATGCTCGACCACGGCCGCGGCTACGACGTCGACCGGCTGCTGCAGGTCTTCCGCGCAAACGCGGGGCTCTCCACGAAGGGCGCGGTCGCCCCCGGCGGCTGGGAGGGCCTCGACGGGGAGGCCAACGGCAATCTGCGCGGCCACTACACCGGCCACTTCCTGACGATGCTGTCCCAGGCGTACGCGAGCACCAAGGACGTGGCGTTCAAGGACAAGATCGGCTACATGGTCGGGGCGCTGTCCCAGGTGCGTACGGCGCTGCGCGGCGACCCTCGCATGCTCGCCGTCACCGGGAAGTTCGGCACCGCCCAGGAGAACCCCCGGGGCTCCTACCAGTACGTCGACCTGCCGGCCACTGTGCTGGGCGGGGCCTCCGCGATCACTCTGTCGGCCTGGGTCAAGCCCACGCACAACGCCAACTGGACCCGGATCTTCGACTTCGGGAACAACACCACCAAGTACATGTACCTGGCGGCCCGCAACGCGAGCGGCTTCCCGCGCTTCGCCGTCACGACCAACGGTCCCGGCGGCGAACAGGGCCTCGACGGCACCGCCGCGCTCCCGCTGAACCAGTGGAGCCACCTCGCGGTCACCATCAGTGGCAGCACGGGCACGCTCTACGTCAACGGCGCCGCCGTCGCCCAGAACACGTCGATGTCCCTGAACCCGGCGGCCCTGGGCACCCTGGCGAACAACTGGCTGGGTCGGTCCAATTTCCAAACCGATCCCGTCTTCGCGGGCGCGTTCGACGAGTTCAACGTCTGGTCGCGGGCGCTGACCGCCGCCGAGATCACGGCCCTGCAGAGCGGCCGTGCCTCGGCGACCTCGGCCGGCCGGGGCAACCTGGCCTCCTACGACTTCTTCGAGACGAGCGGGGGCACCTTCGCGGACGCCTCCGGGCGCGGGCTCACGGCCACGTTGCGCCGCACCTGGGGCGGGCCGAGCCATGCCGGGTTCCTGGCGGCGTACCCGGAGACGCAGTTCATCGAACTGGAGTCGATGAACAGCGGCGACTACACGCGCGTGTGGGCGCCGTATTACACCGCGCACAAGATCCTGCGCGGGCTGCTGGACGCGTATCTGCACACCGATGACGCGCGGGCGCTCGACCTCGCCACGGGGATGTGCGACTGGATGTACTCCCGGCTCTCCAAACTGCCCGACGCCACCTTGCAGCGGATGTGGGGGATCTTCTCCAGCGGTGAGTTCGGGGGCCTCGTCGAGGCGATCGTCGACCTGTACGCGATCAGCGGCAAGGCCGAGCATCTCGCCCTGGCCAAGCTGTTCGACCTCGACAAGCTGATCGACGCCTGCGCCGCGAACACGGACACCCTCGACGGGCTGCACGCCAACCAACACATCCCGATCTTCACCGGGCTCGTACGGCTGTACGACGTAACGGGTGAGGCGCGCTATCTGACCGCCGCGAAGAACTTCTGGGGCATGGTCGTCCCGCAGCGCATGTACGGCATCGGCGGCACCAGTACGGCCGAGTTCTGGAAAGCCCGGGGCGTGATCTCGGGGACCATCAGCGACACCAACGCGGAGACCTGCTGCGCGTACAACCTGCTCAAGCTGAGCCGGACGCTGTTCTTCCACGAGCAGGACGCGAAGTACATGGACTACTACGAGCGGACCCTGCTCAACCAGGTCCTCGGCTCCAAGCAGGACAAGGCTGACGCGGAGAAACCGCTGGTCACGTACTTCATCGGGCTGAAGCCCGGGCATGTGCGCGACTACACGCCCAAGCAGGGCACCACCTGCTGCGAGGGCACCGGCATGGAGAGCGCCACCAAGTACCAGGACTCGGTCTACTTCACGAAGGCCGACGGCAGCGCGCTGTACGTCAACCTGTACAGCCCCGCCACGCTGAACTGGTCCGCCAAGGGCGTCACCGTCACCCAGACCACCGACTACCCGAGGGAGCAGGGCTCGACGATCACCGTCGGGGGTGGCAGTGCGGCCTTCGAGCTGCGGCTGCGGGTGCCGTCGTGGGCGACCGGCGGCTTCCAGGTCACCGTCAACGGCAGTGCGGTGAGTGGCACTCCGGCCGCCGGGAGCTATTTCACGATCCCGTCGCGCACCTGGCGCAGCGGGGACGTCGTCAAGGTGACGATCCCGTTCCGGCTGCGTGTGGAGAAGGCTCTGGACGAGCCGTCCCTGCAGACGCTGTTCTACGGGCCGGTCAACCTCGTCGGCAGGAACAGCAGCACGAGCTACCTGTCGTTCGGGTTGTACCGCAACGCGGGCCTCTCCGGGGATCTGCTGCCGTCGCTCACCCCGGTGAGCGGAAAACCGCTGCACTACACGCTGGACGGCACCGAATTCGCTCCCTTCCACGAAGGGAGCGAGGATCCGACGCACGCGTACGTCCGGCGCTCCGAGCCCAAGGTCGTCTTCGGCGGCACGGACTCCGGCGTCGCCAACCCGGCGAAGAGCGACGGGACCACGCTGCTCGACGAGATCTGGGCGGGGGCGCCGTTCAGCAGCAAGAGCGCGCTGGTCACGCGGGTGCAGTCGACCGTGGAGTCGTGGGTGACCGTCGGGCTGCTGGCTCAGGCGGACGGTCAGAAGGTGGTCACGACCGCGCAGAACGCGTCGTACGCGGGGTGAAGGTGCGCGTCTGAGGTGGCCGCCCCGCCGGGGCGGCCACCTTGTCGTTTTCGTAGGCGTGCCTCGTCCGGGTGGACGGGGCCGCGCGGTGATCAGTCGCTCGGTGAGGGACTTGGCCGGGGTTGTCCACAGGCCGGTGGGTCGTCGGCTTCGTTGTGGCGCGTGGTTGTCCACAGGGCCTGACGCGTTTCTGCCACCGGCTGTACGGTCGTCTCGCGTTGATGTTCGTGCGGGTTCCGGTGTGGATGTGGGGGAGGCGGTCGGTATGACCGAGGTCGGTGCGGTGGCGGCTGTCGAGGCGACGGCGGAGGCTGGGGTTCGGGCGGCGCGGGTGCTCCGGGTGCCCGGGTTCTCCTCCTGGCCGCCGGAGGGTTCGCCCAAGGAGGAGGGCAAGGCGCTGCGTGAGCGGGTGCCGCGCGGCGACCACGCGGGGCTGAGGCTCGCCGCCGGGCGGCCGGACGCGGTGGCCGCCGTCGAGGAGTCCAACCGGGGCCGCATCCCGGGCCTCACCCCGATTAGGGTCGGCCGCATGGCCGCCACCCCCTTCGCGTTCCTGCGCGGCTCGGCCGGACTCATGGCCCACGACCTCGCGCACACGCCCGTGACCGGTGTCGGCGCCCAGATCTGCGGCGACGCCCACGCGGCCAACTTCGGCCTGTACGCGGACGCGCGCGGCGAGCTCGTCATCGACCTCAACGACTTCGACGAGACCGTGCACGGCCCCTGGGAATGGGACCTCAAGCGGCTCGCCACCTCGCTCGTGCTGGCCGGTCGCGAGGCGGGCGCGGACGAGGATGTCTGCCGCAAGGCGGCGAACGACTCGGTGGGCGCCTACCGGCGCACGATGCGGCTGCTCGCGAAGCTCTCGGCGCTGGACGCGTGGAACGCGATCGCGGACGAGGAACTCGTCTCGTACACGGACGCGCACGATCTGCTCGGCACCCTGGAGCGGGTCTCGGAGAAGGCGCGGGCCAACACCAGCGGGCGTTTCGCGGCGCGGTCCACCGTCCCGGTGGCGGGCGGCGGCCGCCGCTTCGTGGACGCCCCGCCGGTGCTGAGCCGGGTGCCGGACGAGGATGCCGCGGCGGTGGCCGCCTCCCTGGAGCAGTACCTGACGACGCTCTCGGAGGACCGCCACCCGCTGCTCGCCCGGTACGCGGTGCACGATGTGGCGTTCCGCATCGTCGGCACGGGCAGCGTGGGCACCCGCTCGTACGTCGTGCTGCTCCTGGACCACCGGGGTGAGGCGCTCGTCCTCCAGGTGAAGGAGGCCCGTGCCTCGGCGCTTCTGCCGCATCTGGGGACGGCCGGGTTCGAGGCGCCGGAGCCGGCGCACGAGGGGCGTCGGGTGGTTCTCGGCCAGAAGCGCATGCAGGTCGTCAGCGACATCCTGCTGGGCTGGACGACGGTCGACGGACTTCCGTACCAGGTACGGCAGTTCCGCAACCGCAAGGGCAGCGTCGACCCGGCGGCCCTGGCCGCCGACCAGATCGACGACTACGGCCGCATGACCGGCGCCCTGCTGGCCCGTGCCCACGCCCACAGCGCCGACCCCCGACTGATCGCCGGCTACTGCGGCAAGAACGAGGAACTCGACGAGGCGATCGCCACCTTCGCCACGGCCTACGCCGACCGCACGGAGGCGGACCACGCGGACCTCGTGGCGGCGGTACGGACGGGGCGGATCGAGGCGGAGATGGGGGTTTGAGGGGCGGCGGGGGTGCGTGAGGGGG
This sequence comes from Streptomyces graminofaciens, assembly GCF_030294945.1. Taxonomy (NCBI): domain Bacteria; kingdom Bacillati; phylum Actinomycetota; class Actinomycetes; order Kitasatosporales; family Streptomycetaceae; genus Streptomyces; species Streptomyces graminofaciens. Next base: position 6,834,425 of record NZ_AP018448.1, read on the forward strand.
GTGCGGGGGCCGGGTAGGGCGGGCCTCGGGTACGGGGGCGCCGGGTACGCGGGGCGCCGGATACGGCGGGGCGAGGGCGCGACGAGGGTGTTCGGGCTCTCGGCCTCGGGTTCCTGGTGGCTCTCGGTAGGTGGCGGAGGAGTGGCCTACGCTGGTCGGGTGACGACCCCGGAAGCCGAGCAGACCCCGTCCGAGCGTCCCGCCGAGCCTGCCGAGGGTGCGCCGGGCGAGGCGTCGGCGCGCCCCGAGGAGCGGCTGGAGCGGGCCGTCCGCGCGGCCGAGCAGGCGCTGATCGAGTACGAGATCGCGGTGGAGACCTTCCGGGTCGAGGTGGAGAACTTCTCCCGGTTGCACCACCAGAAGCTCGGCCCGATGTACGCCCGGCTCGACGAACTGGACGCGCAGATCGCCGAGGCCCGGGCCGCGCGCACCGGCGACCCCGAGGACGTGCGCAAGGCGGCGGAGGCCCGTGCGCGGGTCATGCCCATGCCGGGCGTGGAGGAGCTGTTCCACGGCTGGATGGACTCCTCCGGACTGTTCCCGGAGGCCGCGGCCATGCTCACCGACCAGCCCGTGAGCCCCCCGGAGCGGGTGCGCCCGAGCGACGAGGCGCGCAGGCTCTACCGGGAGCTGGTCCGCAAGGCGCACCCCGACCTGGCCGGGGAGGAGCAGGAGCGGCAGCGGCGTGACGAGTTCATATCCCGCGTCAACGCCGCGTACGCCCGTGGCGACGAGACGCTGCTGCGGGAGCTGTCCGAGGAGTGGGACGCCGGTCCCGTGCCCGAGGAGCGCCGGCCGAGCCGCAGCGAGGAGCTCTACGCCCGCCTCGAATGGCTCGCCCAGCGCAAGGACATGCTCACCCTCGTCGCCAGGGACCTTGAGGAGGGCGCGATCGGCTCGATGCTCCGTATCGCCCCCGAGGACCCCGACCGTCTCCTCGACGAGATCGCCGACCAGCTGCTGGCGGAGGTCGAGCAGCGGGAGGCGGAGCTGGTGGAGCTGCTGGGGCAGAGCGGCCAGTCGGCGTGAAGGTCGGGTAGCGTCGTACGCATGGTTTTCGGAGCTGGTGTGCCCACGGTCGAGGTCGGAGACCTCAAGGACGGCGACTTCCTGCTGGATGTCCGGGAGGACGACGAGTGGCAGGCGGGTCATGCCGAAGGGGCGCTGCACATCCCCATCAGTGACTTCGTCGCGCGTTACGGCGAGCTGACGGAGGCGGCGCCGCAGGACGGCAGGGTTCATGTGATCTGCCGCTCGGGCGGGCGCTCGGCACAGGTCACCATGTACCTCGTCCAGCAGGGCATCGACGCCGTGAACGTCGACGGCGGCATGCAGCACTGGGCTGCCGCGGGGCGCCCCGTCGTGGACGACAAGGGCGGGGCCGGGTTCGTGCTCTGAAAGCTCTGAGGGCCTTGAGGCTCTCGGCGGGCCGGCCCGCCCTGCGCGTCCTACGCCAGCGGGTGGGCCGCCAGCAGGTCGCCCAGCGCCTCCTCGTGTGCCGCCGCCGGGCCCAGCGAGAGTTCCAGATGCTTGGCCCAGGCGTGGTAGCGGTGCAGCGGGTAGTCGACGTCGGCGCCGAAACCGCCGTGCAGATGCTGCGCGGTCTGCACGACCCGGCGTACGCCCTCGGAGGCCCAGATCTTGGCGACGGCGACGTCACCGGCGGTGGGCAGCGCGCCCGAGGCCCCCGAGCCGATCCGCCACGCCGCCTGCCAGAGGGTCGCCTCCATCGCACGGAGGTCGATGTAGCGGTCGGCGGCCTGTACGGCGACGGCCTGGAACGAGGCGAGCGGGTACCCGAACTGCTCCCGCTTGCCGGTGTAGTCGCCGGTCATACGCAGGACGGCCTCGCCGAGGCCGAGCGCCAGCGCGCAGGTGCCGGTGGTCAGCAGCTCCCGCAGCCCCTCCCAGGCGCCGTCCGCGTCGACGACGTACCGTCCGGCGATCCGGGCGGACTCCAGGCGCACCTCGGCGAGCCGCTCGCCGGTCGTGGAGATCTGTTCGGCGAGGACGACGCCCTCGTGGCCCCGGGGCACGAGCGCGAGCACGACGCGACCCGCGCCGGTCAGGTCCCCGGTCCCGGGCACCCCGGCGGCGGAAGCGGCGTCGGGGCCGGGGGCGGTGGTGGTCGCGGGGACGACGACGAAGTCCGCGTTGTGCGCCCAGGGCACCGCAGTCTGGACGCCGTCCAGGACCCAGGTGCCGTCGGCCTCCCGCCGTGCGGTCACAGCGAGTTCGGCCGGGTCGTGGCCGCTGCGGCCGTGCGCGGCGACGGTCAGCACGACCTCGCCCCGGCCGGCCCGGGTGAGCAGTTCGTGGCGCAGTGCCTCGCTTCCGTGTGCCTGGACGGTCACGGCCGCCGCGCTGTTCTCCAGCAGGGGCACCCTGGCCAGTACCTTCGCAGACTCGCGCAGCACCAGGCAGAGCGCGATCGCGTCGAGCCCCGATCCGCCGTACTCCGGGTCGAGCACCAGGCTGAGCAGGTCTGACCCGGCGAGCCTCGCCCACAGCGCACGGTCGAAGTCGTCGGCCACGGCGCCCGGCGTGAGCGAGGGGCTCGGCACGCCGTCCGGCGCGACGCCGCCGAACACCGCCCGCGCCGCCTCGGCCGCCGCCTGCTGCTCCTCGGTGAAGGTGAAGTCCACGGTTGGTTCCGTCCTTCCACGTGTCGCCGCTGACGGGGCGTCAAGATAGAACAGGTTCTAGAAGAAGGGAACGGGTGCGGGCGCTCACCCACCCCGCCGTAAGGTGTCACCCGCTGTGGATAACCTCGTGGGTGCCGGTGTGATCGGTGTGACGATGTGACTGCTGTGTCCACAGGTGCTGTGCCGGAAGGGCAGGGCTGAGTAAGTTCCGGTGGGGAAGCGGGCCGGGAAGTGGGAATCGGGAAACGGGGCGGAATGGACGCGTACGACGAGGTCTCGAACGCCCGGCGCGAGCCGGACACCCCCGACGCCACCACCACTGAGAACGGCCCGACCACGGAAAACCCCGCCGCTGATCGCCCTGTCGCCGCCGATCCCTCTGCCCTTGATACCTCTCCTGCGCCCGAGGCGTCCTCTGCGCCCGAGGCGTCGGCTACGCCCCCCGCCGGCATCGCCGCCCTCTCGCTCCCCCACCAGATCGGCATCGCGCTCGTGCTCGCCGTCGTCGCGGTGGTCACCTGTGTGCACATCGGCATGGTGTTTCTGCATGTCGCGCCGGCGAACACGGTCACGAAGCAGCACGGTCAGGCGGTCGACCGCTGGGTGTACCCCGAGTTCGAGCAGAACTGGAAGCTGTTCGCGCCGAACCCGTTGCAGGCGAACGTGGCGGTGCAGGTCCGGGCGGAGGTGCGGACCTCGCAGGGGGTGACGCGGACGACCGGCTGGTACGACCTGTCCGCGCTCGACGGTGCCGCCATCGACGGCAATCTGCTGCCGAGCCACACCCAGCAGAACGAACTGCGCCGCGCCTGGGACTTCTACGTCTCCACGCACGACAACGAGAACCGCGCCACGTCCTCGCGCGGCGACCTGTCCCAGCACTATCTGCGCCGCATCGTCGTGACGCGCCTCGACCGCGAGCAGGCCGGCGGTGAGGGCGCCGTCGTCGAGCGCGTCCAGGTCCGGTCCCGTACCACCAACGTGCCACCGCCCGACTGGAGCGAGGAACAGGTGTCCGACAAGCCCGTCGTCCGTGAGCTGCCCTGGTGGACGGTGCCCGGCGACGACCGTACGGAGACGAGAGCCGCCGGGACGACCAAGGTGAACGGCCGGACGGAGGCGGGCGTCGAATGAGTCAGCTGAGCCGTCTCGCCGCCGTGATCGGCAGCGGGATCACCCGGGTCACGGACAGGTCGCTGGGCCCGTACCAGACCGCGATCATCCGGATCGGCTTCTCCGCGACCTGGCTGCTGTTCCTGCTGCGCGAGTTCCCGCACCGGCACGAGCTGTACGGCCCCGAAGGCCCCTGGAGCTGGGACCTCGCCCAGCGGCTCATCTCGGACAACCACGCGTTCACGGTCCTGATGTGGTCCGACAGCGGGGTGTGGTTCGAGATCGTCTACGGCCTCGCCGTGCTGTCGAGCTTCCTGCTGCTGCTCGGCTGGCGCACCCGTGCCATGAGCGTGCTCTTCATGGTGGGCGTCCTGTCGCTGCAGAACCGCAGTGTCTTCATGGGCGACGGCGGCGACAACGTCATCCACCTCATGTCGGTCTACCTCGTCCTCACCCGCTGCGGCCAGGTCTGGTCCCTGGACGAACGGCGGGCCCGGCTCACGAGTGAGCGCCGTGAGCGCCGTGAGCCGGGCAGTGTGGAGCGCGAGGACTCCATAGGGCCCGCCCTGTGGGGCGTGCTCGGCTTCGCGCTGCTGGTGTCGACCTTCGGGGGCCTGATCCCCGGCGGGTTCCTCGGCGGCTGGCTGACGGTCTTCTGGGGACTGTGGGTGGCGCACGGCCTGTGGTGGTTCGTGAACCGGGTCGACCCCTACGGCCCGTCCCGCAACGTCTTCGACATCGTCGCCAACCTCGTCCACAACGCCGCCCTGCTCGTGATCATGGTCGAGGCGTGTCTGATCTACGCGACCGCCGGCTGGTACAAGATCCAGGGTTCGCGCTGGCAGGACGGCACGGCCGTCTTCTATCCGCTCCACCTGGACTACTTCTCGCCCTGGCCCGCCCTGTCCGACCTGATGTCGTCGAGCGCCGTCATGGTGCTGCTGGTGACGTACGGGACGGTCATCGTGCAGGTCGCCTTCCCGTTCACGCTCTTCAACCGGCGGGTCAAGAACGTCCTGCTGGTGGTGATGATGACCGAGCACGCCGTGATCGCCGTCGTGCTGGGGCTGCCGTTCTTCTCGCTCGCGATGATCGCCGCCGACTCCGTCTTCCTGCCGACGTCGTTCCTGAAGCGCCTGGGCGGCTGGACGGCACGCGCGCGTGCACGCGTTCTTTCGCGACTGGGGCGTACGCGTACCCTCCCCGGGCCGCGTGAGCAGGATGCGGCGCATGCCCCGAGCACGGACACGGACGAGAAGTCGTCCGACCAGCCGCACGTAGGCTTCAGCGCATGAACGATCCGGTGGACCCGGCCGCACCCGTGGACCCCGTACGGGCCTGGCGCCGGCTCGCCGACGCCTCCGTCCTGCTCGACGGCTTCCACGCCCTCAAGCACGCCCTCCGCTTCGGCGCCGAGGTCTCCGTGGCGGTCACCGCCGACCGCGCGGCCGCGCTCGCCCTCGCCGACGAACTGGCCCCGGACGTACGGGAGTGGCTGGACGGGCTCCTCACTGAGGTGCCGGCCGCGACCTACCAGGGTCTCGTGCCGCGCCCGCACCCCACCGCCGTGGCCGCGCTGGCCGTACGCCCCTCGCGCGCGACCAACCTGGCGGCCCTCGCGCACACCCCGCGCACCGCCCCCGTCGTCGTCCTCGACAACCCGCGCAACCTGGGCAACGCGGGGGCCGTGATCCGGCTGGCGGCCGGTTTCGGCGCGACCGGGGTCGTCACCACGGGCACGCTCGACCCCTGGCACCCCACGGTCGTACGCGGCGGGGCCGGGCTGCACTTCGCGACCGCCGTGGAGCGGCTGGAGGTCGCCGAGCTGCCGCCGGGCCCGCTGTTCGCGCTCGACCCCGAGGGCGACGACATCCGGGGGCTGAAGCTCCCGGACGACGCCGTACTCGCCTTCGGCTCCGAACGCAGCGGCCTGTCCCCCGAACTGCGCGACCGCGCCGACCACTTGCTGGCCCTGCCGATGCGCCCCCAGGTCTCCAGCTACAACCTCGCGACCAGTGTGGCCATGACGCTGTACCACTGGAGCGCGACCGGGGGCGCACCCACCGCTTCTCAAGCCTCTCGGCCCGTTTCCTAGCCCTCTCGGCGCACCTCCACCACCCGGAACCGGTTCGCCACGAACGCCCCGTCGCACAGTGCGGCGTTCGCCGCCGGGTTGCCGCCCGAGCCGTGGAAGTCGGAGAACGCGGCCGTCTGGTTGACGTACACCCCGCCCGTGAGGTTCAGCGACAGCTGGGCACACTCCTCCAAGCAGGCCTCCTCGATGCCGGCGGCCACCTCCTCGGAGGTCGTGTACGCGCCGACCGTCATCGCGCCCTTTTCGCTGATCGTCCGCCGCAGCAGCTCCACCGCGTCCGCCGCCGAGTCGACCGCGACGGCGAAGGACACCGGGCCGAAGCACTCGCTCATGTAGGCGGCCTCGTCGTCCGCCCTCTCCCAATATTTCCGCGCCCCGTCGAGCTTCACGATGACCGGCGTACGGACGACCGCGCCCGGGAACTCCGGGTTGGCGATCTCCCGGGAGGCGAGGGCGACTTCGCCGAGGCCGGCGGCCGCGTCGAGGCGGGCCTTCACGTCCGGGTTCACGATCGCGCCGAGCAGCGCGTTCGCGCGCGCGTCGTCGCCCAGGAGGCCGCCGACCGACTTGGCGAGATCGCCGACGACCTCGTCGTAGGACTTCGGTCCCTCGTCCGTGGTGATGCCGATGCGGGGGATCAGGAGGTTCTGCGGGGTGGTGCACATCTGGCCGCTGTAGAGCGAGAGCGAGAAGGCCAGGTTGGAGAGCATGCCCTTGTAGTCGGACGTCGACTCGACGATCACCGTGTTGACGCCGGCCTTCTCCGTGTAGACCTGCGCCTGGCGGGCGTTGGCCTCCAGCCAGTCGCCGAAGGCGGTGGAGCCGGTGTAGTCGATGATCCGGATCTCAGGGCGGGTGGCCAGCGTCTTGGCGATGCCCTCGCCGGGGCGTTCGGCGGCCAGCGCGACCAAGTTCGGGTCGAAGCCGGTCTCCGTGAGGACCTCGCGGGCGACCTGGACGGTGAGGGCGAGCGGCAGCACCGCGCGCGGGTGGGGCTTCACCAGGACCGCGTTGCCGGTGGCGAGCGAGGCGAACAGGCCCGGGTAGCCGTTCCACGTCGGGAAGGTGTTGCAGCCGATCATCAGGGCGATGCCGCGCGGGACCGGCTTGAACTCCTTGGTCAGCGCGAGCGGGTCGCGCTTGCCCTGGGGCTTGCTCCACTCGGCGCTGTCGGGCGTGCGGACCTGCTCCGCGTACGCGTACGCCACCGCTTCCAGGCCGCGGTCCTGGGCGTGGGGCCCGCCCGCCTGGAACGCCATCATGAAGGCCTGGCCGGAGGTGTGCATGACCGCGTGGGCGAACTCGTGCGTGCGGTCGCTGATCCGCTTGAGGATCTCCAGACACACCGCCGCGCGCGTCTGCGCGCCCGCGTCGCGCCACGCGCGCTGTCCGGCCTTCATGGCGGGCAGCAGCGTGTCGATGTCGGCGTGCGGATACGTCACGCCGAGCGTCAGGCCGTACGGGGAGGTCTCCTCGCCGACCCAGTCGTCCGTGCCGGGCTGGCCGAGGTCGAGGCGGGTGCCGAGGAGGGCGTCGAAGGCGGCCTTGCCTTCCGCCATGCCCAGGCTGCCGTTCTCGCCGTACGCCTTGGGGTGTTCGGGGTGCGGGGACCAGTACGCGCGCGTGCGGATCGCTTCCAGCGCCTGGTCGAGGGTGGGCCGGTGCCTGGCGATCAGGTCGTGCGCGGACAGTTCGGCGGCCATGCGGGACCAACTCCTCACGTCAGGTGCTCTTCTTCGAGCTCTGACCTGGGCAGGAACGGGCTGACAGAGTTAGAGTAACCGAACGATCGGTCGGGACAAGGGGGTCCGCCGCATCTGTGGACAACCCCGTGCGGGAGGATCGCGAGCATGACAGCACTCGACCTCAGCAGCCCCGTGGCCGTTGTCGGCACCGGCACCATGGGCCAGGGCATCGCCCAGGTCGCGCTGGTAGCGGGCCACACCGTACGGCTGTACGACGCCGTGCCCGGCCGCGCCCGGGAGGCGGCCGAGGCGATCGGCGCGCGGCTCGACCGGCTCGTCGCCAAGGACCGCCTGGCCGGCGCCGACCGGGACGCCGCACGCGCCCGGCTGCACGCTGCCGAGACCCTCGCCGACCTCGCGGACTGCGCCCTCGTCGTCGAGGCCGTCATGGAGCGCCTGGACGCCAAGCAGGAGCTGTTCCGGGCCCTGGAGGACGTCGTCGGCGAGGACTGCCTGCTCGCCACCAACACCTCGTCCCTGTCCGTGACGGCCATCGGCGGCGCCCTGCGCAACCCCGGGCGTTTCGTCGGCCTGCATTTCTTCAACCCCGCGCCGCTGCTGCCGCTCGTCGAGGTCGTCTCCGGGTTCGCCACCGACGTCACGTCGGCCACGCGCGCGTACGAGACCGCCCGCGCCTGGGGCAAGACCCCGGTGGCGTGCGCCGACACCCCCGGCTTCATCGTCAACCGCATCGCCCGGCCCTTCTACGCCGAGGCCTTCGCGGTCTACGAGGCGCAGGCCGCCGACCCCGCCACCATCGACGCGATCCTGCGCGAGTCCGGGGGCTTCCGGATGGGCGCCTTCGAACTGACCGACCTGATCGGGCAGGACGTCAACGAATCGGTCACCCACTCCGTGTGGCAGGCCTTCTTCCAGGACGTGCGCTTCACCCCCTCGCTGGCCCAGCGCCGGCTCGTCGAGTCGGGCCGGCTCGGCCGCAAGGCGGGACAGGGCTGGTACGACTACGGGGACGACGCCGAGAGCCCCGAGCCGCACACCGCCGAACCGGCCCCCGCGCCCGCGTACGTCGTCTGCGAGGGCGACCTGGGCCCCGCCTCCGAACTGCTCACCCTGATCCGCGAGGCGGGCATCCCCGTCCGCGACGACGAGGAGGACCACGGCACCCGGTTCGTGCTGCCGAGCGGCGGCCAACTGGTCCTCGCCGACGGCCAGACCTCCGTGGAGTTCCGGGACGTCGTCTACTTCGACCTCGCGCTCGACTACCGCAAGGCCACCCGGATCGCCCTGTCCGCCTCCCAGGACACCTCCCCGCAGACCCTCGCCGAAGCCACCGGGCTCTTCCAGGCGCTGGGCAAGGCCGTCAGCGTCATCGGGGACGCCCCCGGCATGATCGTCGCCCGTACGGTGGCCCGGATCGTCGACCTCGCGCACGACGCCGTCGCCAAGGGCGTGGCCACCGAGGAGGACATCGACACGGCGATGCGACTCGGCGTGAACTACCCGCTCGGCCCCTTCGAGTGGAGCCGCAGGCTCGGCCGCAACTGGGCGTACGCCCTCCTGGACGACCTGCATCTGCGCGACCCCTCCGGGCGCTACGCGCCGTCCCTCGCGCTGTACCGCCACGCCTACGCCTCCGACAAGCGGGAGGGCACCTCCTCATGACCACCGCCAAGCGCGACACGTACACCCCGGAGACGCTGCTCTCCGTCGCCGTCCAGGTCTTCATCGAACGCGGCTACGACGGCACGTCCATGGAGCACCTCTCCAAGGCGGCGGGCATCTCCAAGTCGTCGATCTACCACCACGTCACGGGCAAGGAGGAGCTGCTGCGCCGGGCCGTCAGCCGGGCGCTGGACGGCCTCTTCGGCATCCTCGACGAGGAACCCGCGCGCGTGGGGCGTTCCGTGGAGCGCCTGGAGCATGTCGTGCGCCGCATGGTCGAGGTGCTCTTGACCGAACTCCCGTACGTGACGCTGCTGCTGCGTGTGCGCGGCAACACCGACACCGAGCGCTGGGCCCTGGAGCGGCGCCGCGACTTCGACCACCAGGTCGCCGAGCTGCTCAAGGCCGCGGCGGCCGACGGGGACGTGCGCGGTGACGTGGAGGTGCGGCTCGCGACCCGGCTCGTCTTCGGGATGATCAACTCGATCGTGGAGTGGTACCGGCCGGACGTGCGGGGCATGGGGGAGCGGGAAGTGGCGGACGCCGTGGCGCACCTGGTCTTCACGGGGCTGCGCGGGCAGGAGTGACCGGCGGGCCTACATGAGTAGGGCTGACCGACGGGCCGCGCGGGCAGGGCTGATCGATCCTTCGGGGGCCGCGAACTTCTCGGTGATCAGCCCTCCGGTTCCACGTCCTCCTCCTCGAACACCAGCAGGGTCCGCGTGCTGAGCACCTCCGGGATGGCCTGGAGCTTGGTGAGGACGACTTCGCGCAGGGCCCTGTTGTCCGAGGTGTGCACCAGGAGCAGGACGTCGTAGTCGCCGCCCACCAGCGCGATGTGGGCGGCACCGGAGAGCTGGCGCAGCTGTTCGCGGACCGTGCGCCAGGAGTTCTGCACGATCTTGAGGGTGATGTAGGCGGACGTGCCCTTTCCGGCGCGTTCGTGGTTCACGCGCGCCCCGAAGCCGCGGATCACGCCGTCCTCGACGAGGCGGTTGATGCGGGCGTAGGCGTTGGCGCGGGAGACATGGACGCGTTCGGCGACGGACCGTATCGAGGCGCGGCCGTCGGCCTGGAGCATGCGCAGGATGTCCTGATCTATGGAGTCCAGCGGTCGAGGGGGCGGCAGGGCCGGGCCGTGCTCCGGCGGCTCGGCCATTTGTTCAGGTGCCATGCGCCCCCGCCTCTCTACCATGGACGTACTGCGTTCATTTCAGGGTGTGCAGAACCGTTTGTCCACAGCCTGAGGGTGCCTGTAGCCAAAATGCGTCAGCGACCGAACAATCGGTAGGTGAGACGCGTCACAACCGTGCCGCGTCCCAGAAGCCACTCCCACGAGGAGGTGCCGTATGACGGTCATGGAGCAGCGGGGCGCGTACCACCCGACACCGCCGCCCGCCTGGCAGCCCCGCACGGACCCCGCGCCGCTGCTGCCCGACGCCCTGCCGTACCGCGTGCTCGGCACCGACGCGGCGGCCGGCGCCGACCCCGCGCTGCTGCGCCGGCTCTACGCGGAGCTGGTGCGCGGTCGCAGGTACAACGCGCAGGCCACGGCCCTGACCAAGCAGGGCAGGCTCGCCGTCTACCCCTCCAGCACCGGCCAGGAGGCCTGCGAGGTCGCTGCCGCGCTCGTCCTCGAGGAGCGCGACTGGCTGTTCCCCAGCTACCGCGACACGCTCGCCGCCGTCGCCCGCGGCCTCGACCCCGTGCAGGCGCTCACGCTGCTGCGCGGCGACTGGCACACCGGCTACGACCCCCACGAACACCGCATCGCGCCCCTCTGCACACCCCTCGCGACCCAGCTGCCGCACGCCGTGGGCCTCGCGCACGCCGCCCGCCTCAAGGGCGACGACGTGGTCGCGCTCGCCATGGTCGGCGACGGCGGCACCAGCGAGGGCGACTTCCACGAGGCGCTCAACTTCGCCGCCGTCTGGCAGGCACCGGTCGTCTTCCTCGTCCAGAACAACGGCTTCGCGATCTCCGTACCGCTCGCCAAGCAGACCGCCGCCCCGTCGCTCGCCCACAAGGCCGTCGGCTACGGGATGCCGGGCCGGCTGGTCGACGGCAACGACGCGGCGGCCGTGCACCAGGTGCTGAGCGAGGCCGTGGCCCACGCGCGCGCGGGCGGCGGTCCCACGCTGATCGAGGCGGTCACGTACCGCATCGACGCCCACACCAACGCCGACGACGCGACCCGCTACCGCGGCGACTCCGAGGTCGAGACCTGGCGGGCGCACGACCCGATCGCGCTCCTGGAGCACGAGCTGACCGAGCGGGGCCTCATCGACGAGGACGGCATCCAGGCCGCGCGGGACGCCGCCGAGGTCATGGCGGCCGAGCTGCGCGAGCACATGAACCAGGACCCGGTGCTCGACCCCATGGACCTCTTCGCCCATGTGTACGCCGAGCCCACCCCCCAACTGCGCGAGCAGGAGGCCCTGCTGCGCGCCGAGCTGGCGGCGGAACAAGAAGGGGCGCATTGATGACCACCGTCGCCCTCAAGCCCGCGACCATGGCGCAGGCCCTCACCCGCGCCCTCCGCGACGCCATGACCGCCGATCCGGCCGTCCACGTCATGGGCGAGGACGTCGGCACCCTCGGCGGTGTCTTCCGGGTCACCGACGGCCTCGCCGAGCAGTTCGGCGAGGACCGCGTCACGGACACCCCGCTCGCCGAGGCGGGCATCCTCGGCACCGCCGTCGGCATGGCCATGTACGGGCTCAGGCCGGTCGTGGAGATGCAGTTCGACGCGTTCGCCTACCCGGCGTTCGAGCAGCTCATCAGCCATGTCGCCCGCATGCGCAACCGCACCCGCGGCGCCATGCCGATGCCGATCACCATCCGTGTCCCCTACGGGGGAGGCATCGGCGGCGTCGAGCACCACAGCGACTCCTCCGAGGCCTACTACATGGCGACCCCCGGGCTCCATGTCGTCACGCCCGCGACCGTCGCCGACGCCTACGGCCTGCTGCGCGCCTCCATCGCCTCCGACGACCCGGTGGTCTTCCTGGAGCCCAAGCGCCTGTACTGGTCGAAGGACACCTGGAACCCCGACGATCCGCAGACGGTCGAGCCCATCGGCCGCGCGGTCGTCCGCCGCCCCGGCCGCAGCGCCACGCTCATCACCTACGGGCCGTCCGTGCCGGTCTGCCTGGAGGCCGCCGAGGCGGGCCTGGCCGAGGGCTGGGACCTCGAAGTCGTCGACCTGCGCTCCCTGGTGCCCTTCGACGACGAGACGGTCGCCGCGTCGGTACGCCGGACCGGCCGCGCCGTCGTCGTCCACGAGTCCGGCGGCTACGGCGGCCCGGGCGGCGAGATCGCGGCCCGCGTCACCGAGCGCTGCTTCCACCACCTGGAGGCGCCGGTGCTGCGCGTCGCCGGCTTCGACATCCCGTACCCGCCGCCGATGCTGGAGCGGCACCACCTGCCCGGCGTCGACCGGATCCTGGACGCCGTGGGGCGCCTGCAGTGGGAGGCGGAGAGCTGATGGCACAGGTGCTGGAGTTCAAGCTGCCCGACCTCGGCGAAGGACTGACCGAGGCGGAGATCGTCCGCTGGCTGGTCCAGGTCGGCGACGTGGTCGCCATCGACCAGCCGGTGGTCGAGGTCGAGACGGCCAAGGCGATGGTCGAGGTGCCCTGCCCCTACGGGGGAGTCGTCACCGCCCGCTTCGGCGAGGAGGGCACGGAACTGCCCGTCGGGGCGCCGCTGCTGACGGTCGCCGTCGGCCCGGCCGCCCCCGGCGAGGAGACCGAGGGCTCCGGCAACGTCCTGGTCGGCTATGGCACGGGGGCGCCTCCGGCGCGGCGGCGGAGGGTGAGGTCGGGGGAGGCCACACGGTTCGCCGCCGCGCCGGGCGGGGGCAGCGGGGGCGCCGGTGGCCATGCCGGTACCCGTGGGGCTGCCGCCTCACCTGTCGGCCGCACCTCGGTCGCCCCGGCCGTCACGCCCGTCCCCCTGATTCCGCCCGCCGAGCCGAGCCGCGCGGCCGCCCCCAACAGCCAGGTCGGTGCCACAGCTGCCCCGACCCGCCCGGACGGCCCCGTGCCGGTCATCTCCCCGCTCGTCCGCCGGCTCGCCCGCGAGAACGGCCTCGACCTGCGGCAGCTGCGTGGTTCCGGCCCCGACGGGCTGATCCTGCGGGCCGACGTGGAGCACGCCCTGCGGGCCGCGACGAGCGACGGTGCCACGGCCACCGAGGCTCCCGCTCCGGCGGCGCCCACCCCGGCCGCCGACGTCCGCGGCACCCGCGTCCCGCTGCGGGGCGTACGCGGTGCCGTCGCCGACAAGCTCTCCCGGAGCAGGCGCGAGATCCCGGACGCCACCTGCTGGGTGGACGCCGACGCCACGGAACTGATGAACGCCCGCACGGCCATGAATGCGGCCGGCGGCCCGAAAGTATCCCTCCTCGCGCTGCTCGCCCGGATCTGCACTGCCGCGCTGGCCCGCTTCCCGGAGCTGAACTCGACGGTCGACCTGGAGGCCCGCGAGATCGTCCGCCTCGACCAGGTGCACCTCGGGTTCGCCGCACAGACCGAACGCGGGCTGGTCGTGCCCGTCGTACGGGACGCGCACGCACGGGACGCGGAGTCGCTGAGTGCCGAGTTCGCCCGGCTGACCGAGGCCGCGCGGACCGGCACGCTGACACCGGCCCAGCTCACCGGCGGGACGTTCACGCTGAACAACTACGGCGTCTTCGGCGTCGACGGCTCCGCGCCGATCATCAACCACCCCGAGGCGGCCATGCTCGGCGTCGGCCGCATCGTGCCCAAACCGTGGGTGCACCGGGGCGAGCTGGCGGTGCGGCAGGTCGTGCAGCTCTCGCTCACCTTCGACCACCGGGTGTGCGACGGCGGTACGGCGGGCGGCTTCCTCCGCTATGTGGCGGACTGCGTCGAACAGCCGGCGGTGCTTCTGCGCACGCTCTGAGCCACGCCGCCTCGCCACAGCGCCCGATCATGCTGCCCGATCACTGCGATCGTGTGTCCTCCCCGCGTTCCCTGCGCTCGCGGGGGCACGCATACTCGGGGGGTGAGCGCGTACGAGCCCCCGGGCGCCCCCGGTACCGAGACGTACGACGCCGTCGTGCTCGCCGGAGGTGCCGCCCGGCGGCTCGGTGGCGCCGACAAGCCCGGTGTCCGGGTGGGCGGCCGAGCCCTGCTCGACAGGGTGCTGGCCGCCTGCGCCGGGGCCGCGACCACCGTCGTCGTCGCCGAGCCCCGCCCCACCGCGCGCCCCGTCCTGTGGGCCCGCGAAGAGCCCCCCGGTGGCGGCCCCCTCGCCGCGCTGGACGCCGGGCTCCGGCACACCACCGCGCCGCACGTCGTCGTCCTCTCCGCCGACCTGCCCTTTCTGGAGCCGGGCACCGTACGGCGGCTGCTGGGCGCGCTCGAAGGCACCGACGGCGTTCTGCTGACCGACCCCGACGGGCGCGACCAGCCCCTTGTGGCGGCCTACCGGGCCGACGCCCTGCGCCGCGAGCTCACGGCGCTCGCCGCCGAGCACGACGGCGGGCTGATCGGGCTGCCGCTGCGGCGGCTGACCGCCGCGCTCCGTCTCACCCGTATCGCCGACCCGGTCGCGTCCTTCGACTGCGACACCTGGGACGACATCGCCGCCGCCCGCGCACGGATCAGGGAGCATGGCCACGTGTTGGAAGAATGGATTTCCGCAGTCAAGGACGAGTTGGGGATCGACCTCGACGTCGACGTCAAGGTGCTGCTCGACCTCGCCCGTGACGCCGCGCACTCGGTGGCCAGGCCCGCCGCCCCGCTGACCACGTTCCTCGTCGGCTATGCGGCGGCCCACGCCCAGGGCGGCCCCGAAGCGGTCGCCGAGGCCGCCCGCAAGGCCTCGGCACTGGCGTTGCGCTGGGCCGAGGAGAACGCCGTCGCGAGCGAGCCGACCAGCTCCCCCTCGGACAAGCCCACGGACGCCGGATGACCGCCCAGGACGCCGAGCAACTCGACGTGGACGTGGAGGAGGCGCTGGCCGTGGCCAACGACAGGGGCGGCCGGGGTCCGGGCGAGCCTGGATCGGCCCGGGAAGCCTCCTCCACGGGCGGACCCCACGCGCAACCCGGCAAGAAGCCCGACGACGCCCACCAGGCCACCCCCTGGCCCGAGGCCCGCGCGATCGCCGAGCGGGCCGCCCGCGGCATGGCCCGGGGCCGGACTCCCACCTCCGTCAGCGTCGACAACGCCCTCGGCCTCGTCCTCGCCGCTCCCCTCACCGCCCTCACCGACCTGCCCTCCTTCGACACCTCCGCGATGGACGGCTGGGCGGTGGCGGGCCCCGGCCCCTGGGTCGTACGGGAGGACGGGGTGCTGGCCGGGCACGCGGAGCCGGCGCGGCTCACCGACGGCGAGGCGGTCCGCATCGCCACCGGCGCGCGCATCCCGCCGGACACGACCTCCGTCCTGCGCAGCGAGCACGGCCGGACCGACGACAAGGGTCGGCTGCACCCGACCCGGGATCTGGCGCACGGTCAGGACATCCGCCCCCGGGGCCAGGAGTGCCGCAGAGGCGACCAACTGCTGCCGCTGGGCACGCTGATCACCCCGGCGGCGCTCGGACTCGCGGCGGCAGCCGGGTACGACACGGTCTCCGTGATCCCCCGCCCCCGCGTCGAAGTCCTCGTCCTGGGCGACGAGCTGCTCACCGAGGGGCTGCCGCGCGAGGGCCTGATCCGGGACGCGCTCGGGCCCATGCTGCCGTCCTGGCTCCGGGCACTCGGCGCCGACGTCATCGCCGTACGCCGGCTCGGCGACAAGGCCGACGCCCTGTACCAGGCGGTGAAGAAGTCCTCCGCCGACCTGATCGTCACCACCGGCGGCACCGCGGCCGGACCCGTCGACCATGTCCACCCCACGCTGCGGCGCATCGGCGCGGAACTCCTCGTCAACGGCGTCAAGGTGCGCCCCGGCCACCCCATGCTGCTGGCCCGCACCAAGGAGAACCAGTACCTCGTCGGCCTGCCCGGCAACCCCCTGGCCGCCGTGTCAGGCCTCTTCACGCTCACCGAGCCGCTGCTGCGGACCCTCGCCGGACGCGCGGCCCCGGAGCCGTACGCGCTGCCGCTGCGGGAGACGGTGCACGGGCACCCGTACGACACCCGGCTCATCCCGGTCACCCTGCGCGCCGACCGTGCCGTACCACTGCACTACAACGGCCCCGCCATGCTGCGTGGGATCGCCACCGCCGATGCGCTCGCCGTCGTACCGCCGGGTGGTGCGCGCCAGGGACAGGAGCTGGAACTTCTCGATCTGCCCTGGGCGACCGCCGGAATCCAGGTGTGTTTCACGTGAAACATCCGCATCATCAACTGGCTGTGCGGCCAAGAGTGTTTCACGTGAAACAACGGCCAGACGGAGGCACAGTACAGACCGAGACGGGGAGTGTTTCACGTGAAACTGCCGGGCCATGACGCGATCGCCCGTCGGGCGGACGAGCGTCTCGGGACCCACCACGTACGACTGCCGAAGCGGGCGGTCGAGCGTCCGAGCCACCAGGTCGGCAAGCGGCTCGCGATGGCGCTGTTCGTGCTGGTCGCGACCGCGTTCATCGTCTACGTCGACCACGAGGGCTACAACGACAACTCCGACGGTTCCGTCGACCTGCTCGACGCGTTCTACTACGCGACCGTCACCCTCTCCACCACCGGATACGGCGACATCACCCCGGTCAGCGATGCCGCCCGGCTCACCAACATCTTCGTGATCACACCCCTGCGTGTGCTGTTCCTGATCATCCTGGTCGGCACCACGCTGGAGGTCCTCACGGAGCGCACACGCGAGGAATGGCAATTGAACCGCTGGAGGGCGGCCTTGAGGGAGCACACCGTTGTGGTCGGCTTCGGGACGAAGGGGCGGTCGGCGATCCAGACCGTCTGTGCGACAGGGCTGAAGAAGGAGCAGGTCATCGTCGTCGACCCCAGCTCCAAGGTCATCGAGGCGGCCACGGCCGAGGGGTACGCGGGGATCGTCGGGGACGCCACCCGCAGCGATGTGCTGTTGCAGGCCGAGGCGCAGAAGGCGCGGCAGATCATCATCTCGACCGCGCGGGACGACACCGCCGTACTGGTCACACTGACCGCTCGCCAGCTCAACCGCGGGGCGAAGATCGTGGCCGCCGTGCGCGAGGAGGAGAACGCGCCGCTGCTGAAGCAGTCCGGGGCCGATGTCGTCATCACCAGCGCCAGCGCGGCCGGGCGGCTGCTCGGGCTCTCGGTGCTCAGCCCCGCCGCCGGCATGGTCATGGAGGACCTGATCCAGCAGGGCAGCGGGCTCGACATCGTCGAACGGCCGGTCATAAAGGCCGAGGTGGGGCGCGGGGTCCGGGAGACCGACGACCTGGTGGTGAGCGTCGTACGCGGGCATCGGGTGCTCGGCTACGACGACCCGCACATCGGCGAACTCCAGGTGACGGACCGGCTGATCACGATCGTCCGCGCGACGCCGGGCACCAAGGTCACTCCTGAGACCAGGCGCCTGCCGTAGAGGTACGGCGGGTGCCGTAGAGGTACGGCGGGTGCCGTGACGTACGGCGGGTGCCGTGACGTACGGCGGGTGCCTGGTGCTCGACCGATCACCACGCGCCTACTTGCGGTTGTACAGCCGCATCGTGATCGGTCCGAAGACCAGCACGAGCAGGCCGGACCAGCCCAGTGACCAGGCGATCTCCGCTGTCGGCCACTCGCCCGCCATCAACTCCCGCACCGCCGAGGACAGATGGGTGATGGGGCTGTTGTTGACGAAGGCCTGGAGCCAGCCCGGCATGGTCGTCGGGTCGACGAAGACGTTGGACAGGAAGGTCAGCGGGAAGATCACCATCATGCTGACGCCCATCACGGACTTCTCGCTGCGCAGCATGAGCCCGAACATCGTCCAGATCCACGAGAACGCGAACGAGAAGACGATGAGCAGGGCAACCCCGGCGACGACGCCCAGCACACCGCCGTCAGGGCGGTAGCCAAGGATCAGGCCGACGGTGAGCATCACCACGGACGCGATCGCGTAGCGCAGGGCGTCGCCGAGCAGATAGCCGACCATCGTGGACGGCCGCCAGACGGGCAGGCTGCGGAACCGGTCGAAGACGCCCTTCTCGATGTCGGTGTTGACCGAGACGCCGGTGTACATCGTGATCATCACGACCGACATCACCAGGATGCCCGGCAGCAGGAACTGGATGTACTCGGCAGGAGATCCGGCCAGCGCACCGCCGAAGAGGTACGTGTACATCAGCACCATCATGATCGGGAAAGCGGTGACGTCGAAGAGCTGCTCCGGTACGTGCTTGATCTTGAGGACGGCCCGCCAGCCGAAGGTCAGCGACGCCGACAGGGCGCTGGGCCGGGGCGGCCGGTCCTTGGCGACGAGCAGCGCGGCCAGGGACTCGGTGCTGACCGGGGCGAGTTCCGTGCTCTCGGTGGTGGTCGCGGTGCTCATGCCGCCGCCTCGTCCTTCGTCTCGTCGCGAACGGTGTTCTTGTCGACCGTGGTGTCGTGGCCGGTGAGGGCGAGGAACACCTCGTCCAGGCTGGGCTGCCCCAGGGAGAAGTTGTCGACGGTGATGCCGGTGCGGGCCAGTTCGGCGAGCGCGCGGGCCGCCGCCTCCGCCGCGCCCCGGCCGTTGCCGTTGGTCGAGCCGGCGCCGACGCGCGCCGTCAGCGCCACCGGGTCCGGGTCGTGCTGCACCTCGGCGCCGAGCGTCAGCCGCAGCACCTCCTCGGCCTGCGGGCGCTGGGCCGGGTCCCGGAGCCGCAGATGGACGGAACCGGCGCCGACGGACGCCTTCAGCTCGCCCTTCGAGCCCTCCGCGATCACCTTGCCGTGGTCGATGACGGCGATCCGGGACGCCAGCTGGTCGGCCTCGTCGAGGTACTGCGTGGTCAGCAGCACCGTCGTGCCCTGGGCGACCACCGCGCGCACGATGTCCCACACGTGGTTGCGGCTGCGCGGGTCCAGGCCGGTCGTCGGCTCGTCGAGGAAGAGCAGGTCGGGGGTGTTGAGGATGGACGCGGCGATGTCGATACGGCGCCGCATGCCGCCCGAGTAGTGCTTGACCTGTTTCCCGGCGGCGTCGCTCAGGCCGAAGGCCGCCAGCAGTTGTTCGGCGCGGTGCCGGGCCGCCCGCTTGGGATGGCCGAGGAGGCGGGCCAGCAGTACCAGGTTCTCGGCGCCGGTCAGGTCCTCGTCCACGGAGGCGTACTGGCCGGTGAGGCTGACCCGGCCGCGGACCTCGTCGGCCTCGCGGACGACGTCGTGGCCGAAGACGTGTGCCTCGCCGGCGTCCGGGCGCAGCAGGGTGGCCAGCATCTTCACGGTGGTCGTCTTGCCGGCGCCGTTCGGGCCGAGGACGCCGTAGACCGTGCCGGCCGGTACGGCCAGGTCGACGCCGTCCACGGCGCGGGTTTCGCCGAACGTCTTCACCAGACCCGCGGTCTCGATGGCGAGGCCGGACGTCTGTGCGCTCATGTCTGAGGTCCTTCCACGTGCGGGGCCATGTCCGGGCTATGCAAAGAGAGACCGATGTCGGTGCCGGAACTCATCGGTCGCCGTGGGGGTTCTGGCGGCGGCCACGTGTCCACGGTCTCTCCGGGGCCGCCCGAATGCGCGTCGATGAGGACCAAGGGACCAGACGTCATGAGGACCAAGGGACCAGACGTCATGAGGACCAAGGGACCAGACGTCGCGGGGAGGCAGTAGCCCACGTAGGCCCCCGCCCTGCCCGGTACCCGAGGAGTACCGTCCCCCTCATGTATGCGATCACGATTCCCGAACCCGGTGGGCCCGACGCGTTGGTGTGGGACGAAGTGGTGGATCCGGTGCCCGGAGAGGGGGAGGTGCTCGTCGAGGTCGCGGCGAGTGCCGTGAACCGGGCGGATCTGCTGCAGCGGCAGGGGTTCTACGATCCGCCGCCCGGGGCCTCCCCCTACCCTGGCCTGGAGTGTTCGGGGCGGATCGCCGAGCTCGGCACCGGGGTCTCCGGATGGAGCGTCGGCGACGAGGTGTGCGCGCTGCTCAGCGGCGGTGGCTATGCCGAGAAGGTGGCCGTCCCGGCCGGCCAGCTGCTGCCCGCACCCCAGGGCGTCGACCTCACCCGGGCCGCCGCGCTCCCCGAGGTGACCTGCACGGTCTGGTCGAACGTCTTCATGATCGCCCACCTGCGCCCCGGCGAGACCCTGCTCGTGCACGGCGGCTCCAGCGGCATCGGCACCATGGCGATCCAGCTGGCGAAGGCCGTCGGCGCGAGGGTCGCCGTCACCGCCGGCACCAAGGAGAAGCTCGACCAGTGTGCCGAACTGGGTGCCGACATCCTGATCAACTACCGCGAGCAGGACTTCGTCGAGGAGATCCGCGGGGCCACGAACGGCGCCGGCGCGGACGTCATCCTCGACAACATGGGCGCCAAGTACCTGGACCGCAATGTGCGGGCCCTCGCCGTCAACGGGCGGCTCGCCATCATCGGCATGCAGGGTGGCATCAAGGGCGAGCTGAACATCGGCGCCCTTCTCGGCAAGCGCGCCGCCATCAGCGCGACCTCGCTGCGCGCCCGGCCGCTCGACGAGAAGACGGCCATCGTCGCCGCCGTACGGGAGCATGTGTGGCCGCTGATCGCCGCCGGCCACGTACGGCCGGTCGTCGACCGCGAGCTCCCGATGAACGACGCCGCGGCCGCCCACCGGGTGCTGGAGGCCAGCGGCCACATCGGCAAGGTCCTGCTCGTCGTCTCGTAGCCACAGTCACCATCACAGCCACAGCCACAGCCACAGCCGGAGTCGTTGCCTGAGTCGTTGCCGTAGTGACAGCCCGCCTCAGGACCGCCGTATCCGCAGGCCCACGAAGGTCAGAGCCAGCCCCAGGCCCATGAGGATCAGGCCGCTGCCGAGCGGCAGGAGCTGGAGCACGGCCTTCTCGGCGGTGCCGGTCCGGGCGGCGTACGAGGGGACCGGCAGCGCGCCGTCGCGCGACGGCTCGGGGTCGACGTCCGGCTCCGAGCCGACCGCGTCCGTTTCCTCGTCGTCCGCGTCAGCCGAGGGCACCGCCGTCGGGTCGAGCGTGCCCAGCGGATCAGCCCGCCCGGGCCGCTGCCGCCCCTCGCCCGCCCGGCTCCCGGCCCAGGAACCGGCCGGGTCGGGCTCGGCGGCGTACGCCAGGGAGACCGGGACGGTGGTCAGGAGCACCAGCAGCCCTGTGACGAGGGGTCCCGTCACACACGACCAGCGCGACCTGCGAAGCCTTGGAGCCACGCCCTCAGCCTCACACGCGGCCCCGCAGGCGGCATCTCGAAACCGACCTGCCGAAACCGACCTGCCGAAACCGACCCTGCCAAAGCCGGCCCCGACGAGGACGGCCCCGACGAGGACGGCCCCGACGAGGACGGAGGCCACGCAAACGGTGGATCACCCTTGGCCGGGGGCACCTCGGTGATGAGGTGTACGCGTGCGAGAGAATGGCGGCATGGAGATGCCGAGGAACGAACGGTCGCCCGAACAGCCCCAGATCCTGGTCGTGGGGCAGGACGGAATGGCGGTGGGCGGCGGCGGAGGAAGCGAGGACTCCCGCGAGGTCCCGGTGACGGAGATGGTGGAACAGCCCGCGAAGGTCATGCGCATCGGCAGCATGATCAAGCAGCTGCTCGAGGAGGTGCGGGTGGCCCCCCTCGACGAGGCGAGCCGGGCCCGGCTGAAGGAGATCCACGCCAGCTCCGTCAAGGAACTGGAGGACGGGCTGGCCCCCGAGCTGGTCGAGGAACTGGAGCGGCTCTCCCTGCCCTTCACGGACGAGGTGATCCCGAGCGACGCGGAACTGCGCATCGCGCAGGCCCAGTTGGTCGGCTGGCTCGAAGGCCTCTTCCACGGGATCCAGACGACCCTGTTCGCCCAGCAGATGGCCGCGCGGGCCCAGCTGGAGCAGATGCGCCGGGCCCTCCCGCCGGGGATGGGCGGCCACGACGACGAGGACGACCCCCGCACGGGCGCCCGCACGGGCGGCCCCTACCTCTAGCCCCGGCACAGAACGGGACCAGCCCCGGCACAGAACCGACGCGGCCACCGACCCACGCAGGCACCACAAAGGCCCCGGCACACCGAGTGCCGGGCCCTTCCACACGCGACGACCTAACGGCCCTCAAATCCTCAGGCCGGGTTGCCCGTGGACACCTTCAGGATGATCGTCGGCATTTCCGTGGGGTCCACGTCCGTGTTGTCGGTGGGGTACTGCTCCATGACCGTGCCCTCGCCGTACGTGTTCTCGTCGATGTCCTGGACGTCGTACTCCCAACCCGCCGCCTGCAGGCACTTCTTCACCGAGTCGATGTTGTTGTACGTGAAGTTCGGGAGCATGATCTTGTCCGGGTCGTTGACCGACTCCGTGGGCTCCGTGCACTCGGTCTCTTCCATGACCTTCGTCGTGTCCGGCCCCTTGTGCCCGGCGACCTCGCTCGACGTGGGCGAGGCGCTCGCGCCGCCGTCGGCCTCGTCGTCGCCGCCGCTGTTCAGCGCGAGTGCCACGATCAGGCCCCCGATAGCGACGAGTGACACGACGATCGAGCCGATGACGACGGCCTTGTTGCCGCTCTTCTGACCGCCCCCCGAGCCGGCCGACATCGCCGACTTCGGCGGCGGGATGTTGTACGGCGGCGGGGTGGCCGCGCCCTGCTGGGGCGCGTACGCGGCGGTCTGCGGCGTCTGGTAACCGCCCTGCTGCGGATAGCCGTAGGACGGTGCGGGCGTCTGGTGGGCCGGCGGCGGAGTCGCCGGACCGTAGGGGCTCTGCTGCGGCGGCAGTTGGTACGGCGTCTGCACGCTGCCCGACTGCGGTGCGGGCGTCTGGTCGATCGGCGGGAAGACCGCGGAGGCCACCCCGGCGCCGCTGGACGTCTGCGCGCCCGGGACGATGTTCGGCGCGGCGGGCTGCAGCGAGGCCGCGACGCGCAGGCACTCGTCGCGCATCGCCTCGGCGTTGGGGAACCGCTCGTTCGGGTTCTTCTTCAGCGCGCGGGCGACCAGCGCGTCCACGGCCGGCGGCAGGGAACGGTTGATCGAGGAGGGAGCCACGGGCTCCTCCTGGACGTGCGCATACGCTATGGCCAGCGCGGAGTCCGCCTCGAACGGCAGCCGCCCGGTGGTCAGCTGGAAGAGCATGATGCCGACCGAGTACAGGTCGGAGCGGGCGTCGACGCCGCGACCCAGGGCCTGCTCGGGCGAGAGGTACTGCGGGGTGCCGACGACCATGCCGGTCTGCGTCATCGACGTGACGCCCGACTGCATGGCGCGGGCGATGCCGAAGTCCATCACCTTGATGATGCCGCGCTTGGTCACCATCACGTTGCCCGGCTTGATGTCGCGGTGGACCAGGCCCATCTCATGGCTGATCTCCAGCGCCGCCAGCACGTCCGCGGTGACCTTCAGCGCCTTGTCGGCGGGCATCGCCCCGAGTTGCTGCACATCCGCGTCGAGCACCGAGCCGAGCGGCTTGCCCTCGATGTACTCCATGACGATGTACGGCGTCGTCATGCCGTCCACATCGTCCTCGCCGGTGTCGAAGACCGACACGATGTTCGTGTGCGTGAGCTTCGCCACGGCCTGGGCCTCGCGGCGGAACCGCTCACGGAAGGACTGTTCGCGCCCGAGGTCGGTGTGCAGTGTCTTGATCGCGACCTGTCGGTCGAGCACCGCGTCGTACGCGAGGTGCACCGAGGCCATGCCGCCCTCGCCGAGCAGGTCACGCAGCTGATAGCGGCCGCCGGCGAGCGAACGCCCCGCGTACCGGCCCTGTGCGGCGTCCTGGCTCATCTTCCTGCGTCCCCCATCGGCGCGCGCGAAAGCCGCTGCTGTTGCTCCCGCGATCGGTGATCCTCGTGATCCCTGCGATCCCTGCGAACACCGGTGATCCAGGGGATCCTGGTGATCCTTTGTGCTATTCCCGGCCAAGTCTGCCCCAGGGCAGTGACACGTCAAGCGCGGTGCCCGTTCCGTGACCGTACGCGAAAGAAGCGTCGCGGAAGAGTTACAGGGGGCCTACGCCCGGTACACAGAACTTGCACGACTGCGCGCGTGACGGGTTTCATGGCCGATCCACAACGAACGCACCTTGCATTCCGTCTCGGACCGGCCTGTCGCACGGAGGCTGTAGCGTGGCCGACGGAGACCGTAAGACGGAGACCGTAACAAGAACCGCGCGGACCGCGGGCAGAAACGACGGCGAGGACTGATGGCACAGCAGCAGCGCTCTCAGGGCCCGTCCGACCCCGAGGCGACTGGCGGCGGAATGTCGGACGCGCCGGAGTTGTGGGGCAACGGCGGGCTTGTCGGTGACGGTCGGTACCGGCTGACGCACAGACTCGGCCGGGGCGGCATGGCCGAGGTGTTCGCGGCCGAGGACGTACGACTCGGCCGTACGGTCGCGGTCAAGCTGCTCCGCTCCGATCTCGCCGAGGACCCGATCTCCAAGGCCCGCTTCACGCGCGAGGCCCAGTCGGTGGCCGGCCTCAACCACCACTCGATCGTGGCGGTCTACGACTCCGGTGAGGACGTCGTGAACGGCATGTCCGTGCCGTACATCGTCATGGAGCTGGTCGAGGGCCGTACGATCCGCGATCTGCTGATCAACGCGGAGGCGCCGGGCCCCGAGCAGGCGCTGATCATCGTCTCCGGCGTCCTCGAAGCACTCGCCTACTCCCACCAGCACGGCATCGTGCACCGCGACATCAAGCCCGCCAACGTCATCATCACCGACAACGGCGCGGTGAAGGTGATGGACTTCGGCATCGCGCGCGCCCTGCACGGGGCGTCGACGACGATGACGCAGACCGGCATGGTCATGGGCACGCCCCAGTACCTCTCCCCTGAGCAGGCGCTCGGCAAGGCCGTCGACCACCGCTCCGACCTGTACGCGACGGGCTGCCTCCTCTACGAGCTGCTCGCGCTCAGGCCCCCGTTCATCGGCGAGACGCCGCTGTCGGTGGTCTACCAGCACGTCCAGGACATCCCGGTGCCGCCCTCCGAGGTCTCGGAGGGAGCGGCACCGCCGGAGCTCGACGGGCTCGTCATGCGCTCCCTCGCCAAGGACCCCGACGACCGCTTCCAGACCGCCGAGGAGATGCGCGGCCTGGTCCAGTACGGCCTGCAGATGCTGTACGACCAGGGCGCCCACACCGGCACCTGGAACACCGGGCCGGTCGCGATGCACGAGGGCCGGCACACGCCGCCCGGAGGCATGTCCGGTACGACGGTCATGCCGCACCCCGGCGAGATGGGCACCTCGCAGATCCCGCAGCCGATCATCCCGGGCTACGGCGGTGGCGGCCGTGACGACGGCGGCTTCGAGAACCACGGCAACCGCGGCAGCGGCCGCGGCAAGCTGTGGATCCTCGCGGTGCTCGCGGTGATCGCCATCGCGGCGGGCGTCGCCCTGGCGCTGAACCAGACTGGCGACAAGGGCACCGGCAACGACACCACGAAGACGCCGACGGCCACACCGTCCAAGACCAAGGACGCCACCGAGTCCCCGAGCGACGAGGCGACCGACGAAGCCACCGAGGACAGCAGCGGCTCCAACGACGACTACTACACCCCGTCGTCCAAGCCGTCCCCGACCTGGACCCCCTCCGAGACGCAGACCGAGCCGTCGGACGAGCCGAGCGACCCGGACCCGACGACGGCGGCCCCGACCACGGAGGAGCCGACCGACGAGCCGACCGACGAGCCGACCGACGAGGGCGACGACAGCGGCGGCGGTCTGACGGTCGGCAGCGACGGCGGAGTGTGACTCAGGAGGGTCCCCTCGCGGGACCCTCTCGCTCTGCCCGCGACCCTTCACCCCCGAGACCGGTTACCCCGCGGGCGTTCACCCCCGAGACCGTTCACTCCACGAACGCCTCGCACACCGCGTCGTACTCCCGTGTCCACCACACCACCAGCGCCGAGGCCGCCGGGAACTGCGGATCGGCGCGGGTGTCGCCGCGCTCGTAGTGCCAGCGCAGCATCCAGAAGTCGTTGAGCCGCTCCCACCAGACCCGGTGCACGGCGGCGGCCAGTTCGGAGGACGTGGCGCCCGCCGCGCGGCGGTACGCGCGGGCGTACGCCCGTACCTTCGGCAGATCCAGGGCGCCGACGGGCCGGACGAAGAAGATCAGGCCCGCGCGGACCGCCTCCTCCGCCCGGGGCTGCACACCGAGCCGGTCCCAGTCGACGATCGCGGCGGGCACGTCGGGCGCGTCGTCCCGGTAGAGCACGTTGAACGGATGGAAGTCCCCGTGCACCCAGCCCACGGGACCGCCCCGGGGCGGGCGCCGGTCCGCGTGCCGGCGCAGCAGCGCGCGCCGTTCCAGCAGCCGGTGCCGGGCGAGCGCGTCGAAGGCGTCGGACGGCCGGTGCCGGCGCACCCGGCCGAGCAGGTCGTCGATGAGGGCGAACGTGTCGTTCGGATCGGCGCTCCTCGGGGGCGCCTGTCGTCGCCGCGCGGGCATCACCCGCTCCAGGGACGCGTGGACGACGCCGAGCAGCGCCCCGAGGCGGGCGCACTGCCCCGTGGTGAGCTGCCCGCCGTGCCGGTGCCGTCCGTCGACCCACGGGTGCAGGGCGTACGCGTGGCCGCCGACCACCGCGACCGTACGCCCGTCGTGTCCGGCCAGCGGCGGGGCCACCGGTACGCCCAGGTCGGCCAGGCGCTGGGTGGCCCGGTGCTGGCGGGCGATGGCGGTCGGGTGGGCGGTCTCGGGGTCGAAGTGGTGCTTGAGGAAGTACCGGCCCCGGGTCGTGGAGAGCCGGTAGCCGCGGTTGAGCAGCCCCTCGACGACGGGTTCACAGGCCACCGCCGACCCGGCGGCGTACCGCTTGAGGAGGGGGCCGAGAGGGGTCGCGTGGAGCACGACCGGTGGTACAGATGAGCGCGGCACGCGCCAGATGTTAGGGCAACCGCCGAGTCGCTGACCTCGCACCTGTCACGGACAGTCGTTACCGATCACAGAGTGGCGTGTCGATCGGCCAAGTGGCCGGAAAAGGCCGCCCTGGCGAACTCTTCCCGAGGCCGGGGTGGCCGGGATAACGTGCCCGTGTTCCGGCCCCCTGTCAGGCTGTAACCAGTGCTGTGACCAGCGACTGTTCCCGACCGAACGCGAGGTACTAGGAGTTCCAAGTAGAAAGTACTTGGAAATCCAAGGAAAAACGCAGGTCAGGAGGGGTTTCACAGGAATGTGGAGCACTGGGTAACGTGCCTCGTGCAGGGCGCTCGCCGGGGCACCTGTCACGTCTGTTCCCGGCCAAGGGCACCCACCCCGTGCACGGGTCACCGGGACCAGACGAGCCGCACTGGTCTTCCGGCGACCCCGGGGGCCGGACCGACGGAGGAGCACACGTGACCGTGGAGAGCACTGCCGCGCGCAAGCCGCGACGCAGCGCCGCAGGCAAGGCCGGCACCACCGGCGCCAAGCGCACCACTGCCGCCAAGAGGCCGCAGAGCACAGAGCCCGAACTCGTCCAGCTGCTGACGCCCGAGGGCAAACGCGTGAAGAACGCGCAGACCGCCGCGTACGACGCGTACGTCGCCGACATCACCCCCGACGAGCTGCGCGGCCTGTACCGCGACATGGTGCTCACCCGTCGTTTCGACGCCGAGGCCACCTCTTTGCAGCGCCAGGGCGAGCTGGGGCTGTGGGCTTCGCTGCTCGGCCAGGAGGCCGCGCAGATCGGCTCGGGCCGGGCCACCCGCGAGGACGACTACGTCTTCCCGACCTACCGCGAGCACGGCGTCGCCTGGTGCCGGGGCGTCGACCCGACCAACCTGCTGGGCATGTTCCGCGGCGTGAACAACGGTGGCTGGGACCCGAACAGCAACAACTTCCACCTCTACACGATCGTCATCGGCTCCCAGGCGCTGCACGCCACGGGCTACGCCATGGGCATCACCAAGGACGGCGCCGACTCGGCGGTCATCGCCTACTTCGGTGACGGCGCCTCCAGCCAGGGCGACGTCGCGGAGGCGTTCACCTTCTCCGCGGTCTACAACGCGCCCGTCGTGTTCTTCTGCCAGAACAACCAGTGGGCCATCTCCGAGCCCACCGAGAAGCAGACCCGCGTCCCGCTCTACCAGCGCGCGCAGGGCTTCGGCTTCCCCGGCGTCCGCGTCGACGGCAACGACGTGCTCGCCTGCCTCGCGGTCACCAAGTGGGCGCTGGAGCGGGCCCGCGGCGGCGAGGGCCCGACCCTCGTCGAGGCGTACACCTACCGCATGGGCGCGCACACCACCTCCGACGACCCGACCCGCTACCGCCACGACGACGAGCGGGTGGCCTGGGAGGCCAAGGACCCGATCGCGCGCCTGCGCAGCTACCTCGAGAACGAAACGGACACGAACGAGGGATTCTTCGCGGAACTAGAGGCCGAGAGCGAGGCGTTGGGAAGGCGAGTGCGCGAAGTGGTGCGTGCCATGCCGGACCCGGACCACTTCGCCATCTTCGAGAACGCGTACGCGGACGGACACGCGCTCGTGGACGAGGAGCGCGCCCAGTTCGCGGCGTACCAGGCGTCGTTCGCCGACACGGACGAAGAGGAGGGCAAGTAAGCGATGACCGCACAGACAGCCGCCGTGCAGACGGCGGGTCAGTCCGCCGTGAAGAACATGGCGATCGCCAAGGCGATCAACGAATCGCTGCGCAAGGCCCTCGAAACCGACCCCAAGGTCCTCGTCATGGGTGAGGACGTCGGCAAGCTCGGCGGTGTCTTCCGGGTGACGGACGGCCTCCAGAAGGACTTCGGCGAGGACCGCGTCATCGACACCCCGCTCGCCGAGTCGGGCATCGTCGGCACGGCCATCGGCCTGGCCCTGCGCGGCTACCGCCCGGTGGTCGAGATCCAGTTCGACGGTTTCGTCTTCCCCGCGTACGACCAGATCGTCACCCAGCTCGCGAAGATGCACGCCCGCTCACTGGGCAAGGTCAAGCTCCCCGTCGTCGTCCGGATCCCGTACGGCGGCGGCATCGGCGCGGTCGAGCACCACTCGGAGTCCCCGGAGGCGCTGTTCGCGCATGTGGCGGGCCTGAAGATCGTCTCCCCGTCCAACGCGTCGGACGCCTACTGGATGATGCAGCAGGCCATCCAGAGCGACGACCCGGTGATCTTCTTCGAGCCGAAGCGCCGCTACTGGGACAAGGCCGAGGTCAACGCTGACGCGATCCCCGGCCCGCTGCACAAGGCGAAGGTCGTCCGGGAGGGCACGGACCTCACGCTCGTCGCGTACGGCCCGATGGTGAAGCTCTGCCAGGAGGTCGCCGACGCGGCGGCCGAGGAAGGCAGGTCCCTGGAGGTCCTGGACCTCAGGTCCGTCTCTCCGCTGGACTTCGACTCGATCCAGGCCTCGGTGGAGAAGACCCGCCGCCTGGTCGTCGTCCATGAGGCCCCGGTGTTCTTCGGCTCGGGCGCGGAGATCGCCGCCCGGATCACGGAGCGCTGCTTCTACCACCTGGAGGCCCCGGTGCTCAGGGTCGGCGGCTATCACGCCCCGTACCCACCGGCGCGCCTGGAGGAGGAGTACCTCCCGGGTCTGGACCGGGTGCTCGACGCCGTCGACCGCTCGCTGGCGTACTGAGGGAGAGGTCCGTGACGACGATGACAGACACGTCCGTTCGCGAGTTCAAGATGCCCGACGTGGGCGAGGGACTCACCGAGGCCGAGATCCTCAAGTGGTACGTCCAGCCCGGTGACACGGTCACCGACGGCCAGGTCGTCTGCGAGGTCGAGACGGCGAAGGCCGCCGTCGAACTGCCCATCCCCTACGACGGTGTCGTGCGCGAGTTGCACTTCCCCGAGGGCACGACGGTGGACGTGGGCACGTCCATCATCGCGGTGGCCGTGGCAGGGGGCGCCGCCCCCGTACCGGTCGAGGAGGCGGCTCCCGCGAAGCCGGCGGCCGCGCCCAGGGGAGAGCCCAAGCCCGCCCCGGCCAAGACCCAGGGCCGCACGCCGGTCCTCGTCGGGTACGGCGTCGCCGAGTCCTCCACGAAGCGCCGCCCGCGCAAGGGAGTTCCGGCCGTCGCGGCCCCCGCGGAGGAAACGCTGTACGGGGCCACCGCGCTCCAGGGCATCCAGGGCGAGCTGAACGGACACGGGGCGGTTCTGCAGCAGCGCCCCCTCGCGAAGCCGCCGGTGCGCAAGCTGGCCAAGGACCTCGGGGTGGACCTCGCGACGGTCACCCCGTCCGGCCCGGACGGCATCATCACGCGCGAGGACGTGCACGCGGCGGCGACCCCCGCCTCCGTGGAAGCTCCGGTCCCGGCGGCCGTCCCCGTGCAGGCCCCGGCGCCCGTGGTGTCGTACGACGGCGCGCGGGAGACCCGGATCCCGATCAAGGGTGTCCGCAAGGCGACGGCGGCGGCGATGGTCGGCTCGGCGTTCACGGCGCCGCATGTCACGGAGTTCGTGACGATCGACGTGACGCGCACGCTGAAGCTGGTCGAGGAACTGAAGCAGGCCCCCGAGAACTACGGGATGCAGGGCCTGCGGGTGAACCCGCTCCTGCTGATCGCCAAGGCCCTGCTGGTCGCCATCAGGCGCAACCCGGACATCAACGCGTCCTGGGACGAGGCGAGCCAGGAGATCGTGGTCAAGCACTATGTGAACCTGGGCATCGCGGCGGCCACCCCGCGCGGTCTGATCGTGCCGAACATCAAGGACGCGCACGCCAAGACGCTGCCGCAGCTGGCCGAGTCCCTCGGGGAGCTGGTGTCCACGGCGAAGGAGGGCCGGACCTCGCCGGCGGCCATGCAGGGCGGCACGGTGACCATCACCAACGTCGGCGTCTTCGGCATCGACACGGGCACGCCGATTCTCAACCCCGGTGAGTCGGCGATCCTGGCGGTCGGCGCGATCAGGCTCCAGCCGTGGGTCCACAAGGGCAAGGTCAAGCCCCGCCAGGTCACCACCCTGGCGCTGAGCTTCGACCACCGACTGGTGGACGGGGAGTTGGGCTCCAAGGTGCTGGGGGATGTGGCGGCGATTCTGGAGCAGCCGAAGAGGTTGATCACTTGGGCGTGAGGCCCTCGGCCGGATAGGCTCAGCCCGAAGGGGTCGGTCGCAAATTCGTCTTGCGACCGACCCCTTCTGCTGTGGCCTTGTTTGGTTCTTGTCAGCGCTGGTTGAGCACGTACACGGGCGCCCCGTCCTCCGCCGCCCCCTGAGGACGGATGCAGGCGTGCTTGCGCAGCAGCCGGAGACACTCGTTGACGCGGTGCACCGACAGCCCCGTACGGGCGGCGATCGCCTCCAACGGTTGACGCAGCTCACCCTCCTCGACGAGCACCGGGGCGATCACCACGGCGACCGTCCATACGTCCGCCGTCACGGACAGCCGCTCCCGCCAGTCGGCCAGCACGGCCTCGGTGGTCGGACGTGCTGAGAACGCGGTGTCGGTGGGTGTCGGCCGGTCGACAGCCAGGACGTCGAGCCTGTTCGCGATGCGTTCCATGGCCTGGGCGATGGCTTGCTGGGCGGTGAGCGTTTGCCGTTGCATATCAACCATGTCCCTTTGCAGGGCAAGTGATTCATGCTGGGCGGCGGCGAGCTGCTCGTCCGCCTGGAGGTTGCGCTCCTCCAGCCGGACGATGGCCTCGGCGACCTGCTCGGGCATGGCGTAGGCGACGGGCGCGCCCGGCTCGGAGGGTTGTACCTCGGCCTCCTCAAGGGTGTAGGAGCCCTCGCGCTGAATGGTCTCGATCACCTCGGCGACCCACTGTTTGAAGGGGGCGCATTCAGGTTTGGTGCAGGCGCTGACGAGCAGGATCAGACCCTGGAGATCGATGAGATTCAGGTCTCGACGCCACTCTCGACCTGCGGGAACGCTGAGACCGTAACCTCCAGTTAGGGTCTCAAGAATTTCTCGATGGCCCTCCGGGACATGGTCGGAGAGAGCCTTCTGCGTGTTGGTGTGCCCCAACTTCTTGCAGACATCCACCGCCGGAAACCAGTGGGTCCCGTCAGGCATGGTGAGCCGACGGACCCGGGCTCCGGTGGCCGCGTAGACGAAGTCTCCGGCGTCGATCGCGTCCTGCTGTGTGCGCGGGTCGGGCTGGTGCTTGCTGGGTTCGATCATCTGAACCACCTCCGTCCTGGAACGTAGGGCGGAGCAAATCGAATATGCCAGCCAGCTCAACGATGTTCACTATTGCGAGCGAAGCTTGTCTGTTCGGCTTGCGGCGCAATGACAAGGGGGCCACCGCTGATGAGCGGTGGCCCCCTGCGCGTAGGCGTGCCGGAGAGGTCAGACCTGCCAGCCGTAGTTCAGCAGCTTCTTCGCGTCGACCGCGCGGTTGTCGATCGTCGAGGACGCGAGGACCGTGCCGATGAGGGTCTTGCCGTTGCGGGTGGCGGCGAAGACCAGGCAGAACTTGGACTCCGGGCCCGAGCCGGTCTTCACACCGATGGTGCCGCTGTAGGAGCCCAGCAGCGGGTTGGTGTTGGTCCATGCGCCCATCGTGCGGGTGGCGCCGGTCTTCGTGATCGTCTTCGCCGTGTACGACTTCGTCTTCACGACCGCCTTGAAGTTGCCGTTCTTCATCGCGGCGCTGGCGAGCTTCGTCAGGTCCTTGGCCGTCGAGTAGTTGTTGCCGTTGCCGATGCCGTCGAACGAGTCGAAGTGCGTGTTCGTCAGGCCGAGGCTGCTGGCCTTCTTGTTCATCTTGGAGATGAACGACTTCACGCGGGCGGATCGGGTCGAGCCCGAGCCGTACGTGTCGGCCAGCGCGTACGCCGCGTCGCAGCCGGACGGCAGCATCAACCCGTACAGCAGCTGACGGACGGTGACCTTGTCGCCGACGATCAGCTTGGCGTTGGAGGCGTAGTTGTTGGCGACGATGTAGTCGCTGTACGCCTTCTGGATCGTGACCTTCTTGTCCAGGTTCAGGTTCGACTGGCTGAGCACGACCAGCGCGGTCATGATCTTGGTGGTCGAGCCGGTGGAGAGCTTCTTCGTCGAGTTCTTGGTGAACAGGCTCTTGCCCGAGCCGTTGTTCATCACGTAGCCGCCGACGGCGGTGATCGTCGGCTTCGCGACGGCGGCCTGCGCCGGCGCGGAGCCGAGGACTCCGGTGGCGATCATCGCGCCGGTGGTCACGACGACAGCGGCGGCTCTGCGCACTCGTACACCCTTTATGGCGGTAATCAAGTTCAGTACCCCGATTGCGTCAAATGTCTGAAGAGTGCGGCCTTTTGAGCGCTGCCGCGCGGGCATGGCAGGGCCGCTTCTCGTGTGACAAGTGAGTAGCACAAAAGGTTGTGCTGTAGGTGAGGAGGGGGTCAATTCAGGTCCCGTTGACAGCGCCCGGACAGATATGAGGGGGCGTTCGTCCCGAATCGTGGACCAGGACGGTCATGCGTACGTGTTGTATCTATGCTGTCGGCATGCCTTCAGCAGCGCCGACCACCACTCCCTCGGCCTCCCCGGCCGCCGTGAAACAGCCCCCCGCCGCCGACCGGGTCTACGCGCACGTCAAACAAGGGGTTCTGGAGCGCCGCTACGAGGGCGGCACGCTGCTCACCGAGGGCGAACTGGCCGAGGCCGTCGGGGTGTCCCGGACCCCCGTGCGGGAGGCGCTGCTGCGGCTGGAGGTCGAAGGGCTGATCAAGCTCTATCCGAAGAAGGGCGCCCTGGTGCTGCCCGTCTCCGCGCAGGAGATCGCCGACGTCGTCGAGACCCGGCAGCTGGTGGAGGAGCACGCGGTCCGCAAGACGGTTCCGGCCTCGCCGCAGCTCATCGCGCGACTGGAGGGCCTCCTGGCGCAGCAGAAGGCGCAGGCCGCCGCCGGTGATCTGGCGGGCGCCGCGGTGACCGACCGCTGCTTCCACGCCGAGATCGTCCGCAGCGGCGGGAACGAGATCCTCTCCCGCCTCTACGACCAGCTCCGCGACCGGCAGTTGCGCATGGGCGTCGCCGTGATGCACGCCCACCCCGACCGGATCACCAAGACGCTCACCGAGCACGAGGAGATCCTCCAGGCGTTGCGCGCGGGTGACGCGGAGGCGGCCGTGGCACTGGTCCACCGGCACGTGAACTGGTTCTCCAACCTGGCGCGGGGGGAGGTCCGTTGAGCCGCGCCGCCATATCCTCGGCCGGTTCGATCCCGGGGGACCCGCCCGGCGGCCGCCGCGCCCTCGCCGTCTGGGGCATCGGCGTCTCGGTCTACTTCGTCGCCGTCATCTTCCGCACGTCGCTGGGCGTGGCCGGTCTCGACGCGGCGGACCGCTTCCACGTCGGCGCCTCGGCCCTGTCCACCTTCTCCATCCTCCAACTGCTGGTCTACGCCGGCATGCAGATCCCCGTCGGCCTGCTCGTCGACCGGCTCGGCACCAAGAAGGTGCTGGCCATCGGCACCCTGTTGTTCACGGCCGGGCAGGTCGGCTTCGCGCTGTCGGCGTCGTACGGCACAGCCCTGGCCTCGCGGGCGCTGCTGGGCTGCGGCGACGCGATGACGTTCATCAGCGTGCTGCGGCTGGGCAGCCGCTGGTTCCCGGCCCGGCGCGGCCCGCTGGTCGCGCAGTTCGCGGGGCTGGTGGGCATGGCGGGCAACCTGGTCTCGACGCTGATGCTGGCCCGGCTGCTGCACGGAGTGGGCTGGACGGCGGCGTTCGCGGGCAGCTCGGTCGCCGGTGCCGTCGTCCTCGTACTGGTGCTGCTGTTCCTGAAGGACCACCCGGAGGGGCACGAGCCGGAGCCGTTCCCGCATCAGGGAGCGGCGTACGTACGGCGGCAGATCGCGGCGTCCTGGCGGGAGCCGGGGACGCGGCTCGGCCTGTGGGTGCACTTCACGACGCAGTTCCCGGCGATGGTGTTCCTGCTGCTGTGGGGGCTGCCGTTCCTGGTCGAGGCGCAGGGGCTGAGCCGGGGCACGGCCGGCGAGCTGCTCACCCTCGTCGTGCTGTCCAACATGGTCGTCGGACTGGTGTACGGGCAGATCGTGGCCCGGCACCACCGGGCGCGGCTGCCGCTGGCGCTCGGCACGGTCCTCGCGACGGCGGCGGTCTGGGCGGCCACGCTGGTGTACCCGGGCGAGCACGCGCCGATGTGGCTGCTGATCGTCCTGTGCTCGGTGCTCGGCGCCTGTGGCCCGGCGTCGATGCTGGGCTTCGACTTCGCCCGCCCCGCGAACCCGCCGGAGCGTCAGGGCACGGCCTCCGGAATCACCAACATGGGCGGTTTCGTCGCCTCGATGACGACGCTGCTCGCGGTCGGTGTGCTCCTGGACGTCACCGGTGACGACTACCGGATCGCCTTCTCCTTCGTCTTCCTCCTCCAGGCCCTCGGCCTGACCCAGATCCTCCGGCTGCGCGGTCGGGCGGCCCGCAGGGAGCGGGAGCGGCTGGTGGCGAGCCGGGTGGAGACGGTGCACGTACCGGCGTGAGCGCGGCGGGCGGAGTTGGCGACATGGGGGCTGGCGACGCGCGGGGCTGGCGACGCGTGGGCGTGAGCGCGGCGGGTGGCCTGCGCGGCCACCCCGAATGCCGGCGCCCGGGACGGAGTTACAACGTCACCGCGAACTTGTGCAGGATCGCCGCGATCAGCTGCGGATCGCCCTCGGCCTTGACGCGGTCGGCGACGGCATCGGCGGTGACGCGGCCGCAGGCCAGCCGGACGTAGGTCTCCCAGTCCAGGGTGATGGTGGCGGCGGGACCGAGGGCCGGGGCGGTCTCCAGGGTGCCGCGGCCCCCCATGTCGACGCGGACGGTACGGAGGAACTCCACGGGACCGGAGACGTCGAAGACGACGGCCGAGCTGCGCGGGGCGCGCGCGTCCTCGGCGACGACCTTCGGCAGGGCGGACAGCAGCTCGTCACGGACGACGAGCGCGCCCGGCGAGTCCAGGTTCCCCGGCTGCCCGAGCGCGGCGCGCAGGTCCTGCTCGTGGACCCACACGTCGAACGCGCGGTTGCGCATGGCCCGTTCGAGGGTCACTTCCGTGCCGAGCGGGCCGCGCACGAGGTGGCCCGGGTCCCGCGACTCGTTCCGCAGCTGGCGGTTGCGGCGGATGATCGTGTACTCCAGCTCCGACGTCATCTCCGGCGCCGTGTGGTGGCGGCGGGCGTCGACCTGCATCTCCATGTACCGCTGGTGTTCGTTGCGTACGTGGTACAGGTCGCGCGGGAGGGTGTGGATCGGGCGCGGGTCGCCGAGCATCTCGCAGTCGAGCCCGATCACATGCGACACCACGTCACGCACCGACCAGCCGGGGCATGGCGTCCGCCTGTTCCACTCGCCCTCCACGAGCGGCGTCACCAGCTCGGATATCGCGTCCACGGAGTGGCTCCAGGCGTCGGCGTAGGGCTGAAGAGTGGGATGCAGACTCACGGAACGGGACCCCTCGGGCGTTCGGTACGTGTCAGTACGGTCGGTACGTGTGGGTACGTGGGTGGCGGGTTTCAGTAGGGGCGTCGGCGTTGACGGCGATGAGTGGGCGTGAGCGTGGGGTGTGGACGTCGGCGTCGTCGGCGGTCGGTGGGTGTTGTGAAACGTTAAGTTACGCTGCTGTGAGGCACCCCGGCAGTGCTTTCGTGTGACGATCGTAGGCCCGTGTGGACGACTCGAATGCCAGGACGGTGGTAGTGTGCGCGCCTCGCTCATTCAGATCGGCGTAGACCAGGACGAATCCGTCGATTCGCGCAGGCTGCGCGTCGCGGGTCTCGTCCGGGAGCAGGCCGGGGCCGATCTCGTCGTCCTCCCCGAGCTGTGGACCACCGGCGCATTCGCGTTCGAATCCTTCACGGCGGAGGCCGAGCCGCTCGAAGGGCCGACGTACGAGGTGATGGCGAAGGCGGCGAGCGACGCCGGCGTCTGGCTGCACGCGGGCTCGATCCCCGAGCGGGACCCGGAGGGCCCCCTCTACAACACCTCGCTCGTCTTCTCGCCCTCCGGCGACCTCGCGGCCGCCTATCGCAAGATCCACCGCTTCGGCTTCGACAAGGGCGAGGCCGTGCTGATGGGCGCGGGGAGCGAGCTGGTGACGCTTCGGCTCCCGGAGACGACCATCGGCGTGGCCACCTGCTACGACCTGCGCTTCCCCGAGCTGTTCCGCGGCCTCGTCGACGCGGGCGCCGAGACCTTCGTGATCCCGGCGGGCTGGCCCGAGCGCCGCCGCGCCCACTGGACACTGCTGGCCAAGGCACGCGCGGTCGAGAACCAGGCGTACGTCCTCGCATGCGGAACGGCCGGTACGCACGCCGGGGTTCCGCAGGCGGGCCACTCGATCGTGGTGGACCCGTGGGGCGAGGTGCTCGCCGAGGCGGGATCGGACGAGGAGATCCTGACCGTGGACCTGGACCCGGCGAAGCCGGCGACGACGAGGGAACAGTTCCCGGCGCTGAAGGACCGGCTGCTGGGCCTGGAGACGCCGCGGCGGTGAGCGGCCGCGGCGCGCCCGGTGCTCGTCGTACCGCGCCTTGGCGGACCCGCCCGGCGCGGTAACCGGTCCAACCGGTTACCGCCGGGCGGTAACCGGTCCAGCCGGTTCAGCCGGTCTGGCCGGTTTCAGTCCTCCCGCTCCCTCTCCGCCAGGTGGATCACGCACACCGCCACCGCGATCAGCAGCGCCGGATCCGCGTCCTCCCGTACGACGTCGATGCCGTACGTCTCACGGATGTGCAGCCAGCGTCGGGAGACGACCGCGAGCAGGTCGCCGTCGTGCTCGATCCTGAACTCGCGGTCGACGATCCGGCCGCTGACGTCGAGTTCCGTGCCGCCGTCGGCCAGGGGCACCCGGTAGTGGTTGCGCAGCAGCGAGAGCCGCTTCCGGCGGACGGTCGCCAGCGGCCGGTCGTCCCGCTCGATCACCATCGTGTCCCGCAGGGCGAACATCTTCTGGCGGATGTCGACGAGCACGCGCCCCTGCGTGTCCTTCAGCTCGAAGGTGTCCCGCAGCCGCATGGCCTTGCCGTCGACAAGGAAGGCCTTCTCACCGTGCTCGTCCTCGATCCAGTAGTCGTCACCGATACCGAGGAGCCGCTCGCGTACGAGGAATCTCATGTCGTCACCGCTTCCCCGTCGGCCGGTCCGAAACGCCGTCGGTAGGCCGATGGGCTGAGTCCGGTCTCGCGCCGCAGCCGCGCCCGCAGATTGGCGGCGGTGCCCAGACCGCTCCGCGCCGCCACCACGTCCAGCCGTTCCTCCCCCCGCTCGATCAGCCGGCAGGCGAGCGTCACCCGTTCGCCCGTCAGCCAGGCCAGCGGTGTCGTGCCGAGCTGTGACCGGAAGCGGCGGTGCAGCGTCGCCGGCGAGACCGCCGCCCGCGCCGCCAGGTCCGCCACCGTCAACGGCTCACCGAGTCGCTCCTGCGCCCACGCCAGCAGGGGTCCGAGCGACTCGTCGGGCACGTCCGGCACCGGGCGCTCCACGAACTGCCGCTGTCCGCCGTCGCGGTGGGCCGCGAAGACGAGCCGCCGGGACACGGCGTTGGCGATCTCGGCGCCGTGGTCCCTCCGTACGACGTGCAGACCCAGGTCGAGCGCCGACGCGCTGCCCGACGCCGTGAGGATGTCGCCGTCGTCGACGAAGAGCACGTCCGGTTGGAGGCGCACGCGCGGGAAGCGCGCCTGGAACGACTCCGCCCACATCCAGTGACAGGCCGCCCGCCGCCCGTCCAGCAGCCCCGCCTCCGCGATCGTGAACGCGCCCGAGCAGAAGCCCAGCAGACGCGCACCACGCGCGTGTGCCCGGCGTACGACGTCCAGGACCTCCGGCCGGCGCGGGGTGTCGGTGTCGGGCCGGTTCGGCACGATCAGCGTGTCCGCGTCCTCCGCCGCCTCCAGACCGGCGATTCCGGTCAGCGTGAAGAAGCCGTCCCGCATACGGGTCAGGGGTCCCGCCGCGCAGAGGCCGAAGTCGTACAGCTCCCGGCCCAGCTCGGGGCGGCGCAGCCCGAAGACCTCGATCGCGCAGCTCATCTCGAAGGGGTTGGAATTGTCGTCCACGACGAGAACCACCCGGTGCGGCTGAGAGGATCCTTGCGGCATATGCGATTTCTAGCACTCGCGCGCCGAGCACGGCGGCCCGGACGATGACCCCATGGAACCCATCTCGCTGTCCACCGCCCTCGCCTCCTTCACCGAGCGGTGGAGCCCCCGCATCGTCACCACCGTCAACGACTACGACGTACGCGTCGCGAAGGTCGAGGGCGCACACCTCTGGCACGTCCACGACGACACCGACGAGTTCTTCATGGTCCTGGCGGGCGAACTGCACATCTCCCTGCGGGAGACGGACGGAGAGCGGACGGTGGTGCTCCCCCAGGGTTCCGTCTTCACCGTCCCCCGAGGCACCGAGCACAAGCCGTACGCCCCCGTCCCCACCGAGATCCTCGTCCTCGAACCCACCGGCACCTCCACGGTCGGCGACCGGCACGACGAGGTCCCGGCCCATGTGGACGCGACGACGGGACACGCGCTGACGTGAGTGCCGACACCGGATGGCACCCTGGAGATCATGAGCGACTCCTCTCCCCGCCGCGTCCGTGTCCGCGCCCCCGAACTGGTCGGCAAGGGTGGCTGGCTGAACACGGGTGAGGTCGCGTACTCCCTCGCCGAGCTGCGGGGGAAGATCGTCGTGCTGGACTTCTGGACGTTCTGCTGCATCAACTGTCTGCACGTCCTGGACGAGCTGCGGGAGCTGGAGGAGAAGCACCGGGACACGGTGGTCGTCGTCGGGGTGCACTCGCCGAAGTTCGCGCACGAGGCGGAGCACGCGGCGGTCGTGGACGCGGTGGAGCGGTACGGCGTGGAGCACCCGGTGCTCGACGATCCGGAGCTGGCGACCTGGAAGCAGTACGCGGTCCGGGCCTGGCCCACGCTCGTCGTGATCGACCCGGAGGGGTACGTCGTCGCCCAGCACGCGGGCGAGGGCCATGCGCACGCCATCGAGCGGCTGGTCGAGGAGCTGGAGGCCGAGCACGCGGCGAAGGGCACGCTGCGGCGCGGCGACGGGCCGTATGTGGCGCCGGAGCCCGAGCCGACCGTGCTCCGCTTCCCCGGCAAGGCGATCCTCCTGCCGGACGGGGACTTCCTGGTCAGCGACACCACCCGGCATCAGGTCGTCGAGCTGGGCGCGGACGGGGAGACCGTCGTACGGCGGATCGGGGCCGGTGAGCGTGGGTTCGTGGACGGGGCGGCTGACACCGCCTCCTTCAACGAGCCTCAGGGGCTCGCTCTGCTCGACGACGGTTCCGTGGTCGTCGCCGACACCGTGAACCACGCCCTGCGGCGGATCGACCTCGCGACCGGTGAGGTCACGACCCTCGCGG
This sequence comes from Streptomyces graminofaciens, assembly GCF_030294945.1. Lineage (NCBI taxonomy): Bacteria > Bacillati > Actinomycetota > Actinomycetes > Kitasatosporales > Streptomycetaceae > Streptomyces > Streptomyces graminofaciens. The sequence continues at coordinate 6,874,919 of NZ_AP018448.1, forward strand.
GGACCGGCCGTCAGTGGTGGCAGGGTTCGCCGACCTCCGGGCCCGCCCGCGAGACCGACCTCTCCTCCCCGTGGGACGTGGCCGTCTTCGACGGCCGGGTGTGGGTCGCCATGGCCGGCGTCCACCAGCTGTGGGCGTACGACCCGGCCGAGGGGACCGTCGCCGTCACCGCCGGGACGACGAACGAGGGGCTCGTCGACGGGCCGGGGGCCGAGGCCTGGTTCGCGCAGCCGTCGGGGCTCGCGGCGACGCCCGACCGGCTCTGGCTCGCCGACTCCGAGACGTCCGCGCTGCGCTGGGTCGACCTGGACGGGGCGGTCCACACGGCCGTCGGCACCGGGCTCTTCGACTTCGGGCACCGCGACGGCGCCGCCGAACAGGCCCTGCTCCAGCACCCGTTGGGTGTCACGGCCCTGCCGGACGGGTCGGTCGCGGTCAGCGACACGTACAACCACGCGCTGCGCCGCTACGACCCGGCGACCGGCGAGGTGACCACGCTCGCCACCGATCTGCGGGAGCCGAGCGACGCCGTGCTCGTCGGCGACGACATCGTGGTCGTCGAGTCCGCCCGGCACCGGCTGACCCGGCTGCGGCTGCCCGAGGAGGCGGTACGGGTCGAGGCCGTCGCCCACCGCACGCAGCGCGCGGCCACCGAGGTCGCGCCGGGGGCGCTGGAGCTGGCCGTCGTCTTCCGGGCCCCGGCGGGCCAGAAGCTCGACGAGCGCTACGGCCCGTCGACCCGGCTCCTGGTCTCCGCCACCCCGCCCGAGCTGCTGCTGGGCGGGGAGGGCGCGGACACGGCCCTGTCACGCGTCCTGGAACTGAACCCGGCCGTCCCCGAGGGCGTACTGCACGTCTCCGCCATGGCCGCGTCCTGCGACGACGACCCGGCGAACGAGTACCCGGCCTGTCATGTTCATCAGCAGGACTGGGGCGTCCCGGTGCGCGTCACGGAGGGCGGGGCCGACCGGCTGCCGCTGGTGCTGGCGGGGATGGACGAGACGACGCCCTCGTAGGACCGGAAGGCGTTCTAGTACCCCTGGTATCCGTCGCGGTGGTGGTGCCGTTCCTCGTCGATGACCGGTGTCGAGGGCGGTACCACCACGCGCCTGCGCTTGGCGATGCTGGTGAAGGTCACGACGCCGATCAAGCCGACGATCATGAATATGACACCGACCAGGTCGAGGTTGACCCCCTGCATGTCCCAGTCGGTGGCGAACGTGAGGATGGCCCCCACGGCGATCAGAATGATGCACCCGCCCAGGCCCATGAGCGTTGCCTCCCTGTCCGGTTGGGTGGTTCCCGTCCGCTCCGGGTACCCGGACGGGCCCGCCGGTAACTACCCTTCCAGAAATGCCGCCAGCGCGTTCGCGAGCAGGTACGGGTCCTTCGCGCCGCACAGTTCGCGAGCGCTGTGCATGGAGAGGATGGCCACGCCGATGTCGACCGTCCTGATGCCGTGGCGCGCGGCGGTGATGGGGCCGATGGTCGTGCCGCAGGGCATGGAGTTGTTGGAGACGAAGGTCTGGAAGGGGACACCGGCCTTCTCGCAGGCCGCGGCGAACACCGCCCGGCCCGAACCGTCCGTGGCGTAGCGGTTGTTGACGTTCACCTTGAGGATCGGGCCGCCGTCCGCGCGCGGGTGGTGCGTCGGGTCGTGCCGCTCCGCGTAGTTGGGGTGCACGGCGTGACCGGTGTCGGAGGAGAGACAGACCGTCCCGGCCAACGCGCGCGCCCGGTCCTCGAACGAGCCGCCGCGCGCGAACACCGAGCGCTCCAGGACGTTGCCGAGCAGCGGGCCGTCGGCGCCCGTGTCGGACTGCGAGCCGTTCTCCTCGTGGTCGAAGGCGGCGAGCACCGGGATGTACGGCAGCGTGTCGCCGGTGGTCGCCACGGCCGCGAGGGCCGCCGTACCGGCGTGCACGGACAGGAGGTTGTCCATGCGCGGACCGGCCATCAGTTCCTTGTCGCGGCCCAGGTAGGCGGGCGGCTCGATGGAGTGGGTCATCAGGTCCCAGCCGGTCACCTGGCCCGCGGTCAGGCCCAGTTCGCCCTCCAGGAAGGCGATCAGGTCGCCGTCGCGGACGTCGTCGCCGAGGCCCCAGATGGGCTGCATGTGGCGCTGCTTGTCGAGCTTCAGGCCGTCGGAGACGACGGAACGGTCGAGGTGGATCGCGAGCTGGGGGACGCGGAGCAGTGCCCTGTCGACGTTCACGAGGCGGCTCGTGCCGTCGCGCAGCGAGAGCCGGCCGGCGAGGCCGAGGTCGCGGTCCAGCCAGGAGTTGAGCAGCGGGCCGCCGTAGAGCTCCACCGCGACCTGGCGGAAGCCGTGGGCGCCGGTGTCCGGGCGGGGTTTGACGCGGAGGTTCGGCGAGTCGGTGTGGGCGCCGACGATACGGAACGGGGTGTGCGGCTCGGCGCCCTCCGGGACGTACCAGGCGATGATCGCGCCGCCGCGCAGCACGTACTTGCCGCCGAGCGAACCGTCCCACGCGTCCGTCTCCGCGACCTGGCGGAAGCCGGCCTTCTCCAGCCGCTCGGCGGCGTTCGCCACGGCGTGGTACGGCGAGGGGCTTGCCGAGAGGAAGGACATGAGGTCGTCGGTGTGGCCGCGATCGAAGTGTGGGGGTGTGCGCATGGGGTTCACCTTAACGACGTACGAGGGCCCGCTCCCGGGTCTGGGAGCGGGCCCTCGTGGAGGATCGGATCCGGGCCGGTCCGTGCGTGGCCCCGCCCGCGGCTACGAGAGTTCCGGTCGTCCTAGAACGCCGCCTCGTCCAGCTCCATCACGTCCAGGTCCACGCCCTCGGAGAGCTTGCGGGCCAGGGTGACGCCCGGCAGGACGTTGGCCGCGAAGAACTTCGCCGCCGCGATCTTGCCCGTGTAGAACGCCACGTCCTTGGAGGACAGAGCCTTGTCGGAGGCCGTCGCCAGCTTCTCGGCGGCGACCGCGGCGCCCCTGAGGAGCAGGTAGCCGACGACCACGTCACCGGAGGCGAGGAGCAGGCGGGTGGTGTTGAGGCCCACCTTGTAGATGTTCTTGACGTCCTGCTCGGTGGCGGCCAGGTCCGTGAGGAGGAGGCCGACGATGGCCTCCAGCTCGACCGCGGCCTTGGCGAGGTGCGCACGGGCGCCGGCCAGCTGCTCGCCGCCCTCGTCGAGCGCCAGGAACTTCTTGATCTCCTCGGCGAGGGTGTTCAGCGCCGCGCCCTGGTTGCGGACGATCTTCCGGAAGAAGAAGTCCTGGCCCTGGATCGCGGTCGTGCCCTCGTACAGGGTGTCGATCTTGGCGTCGCGGATGTACTGCTCGATCGGGTACTCCTGCAGGAAGCCGGAGCCGCCGAAGGTCTGCAGCGACTGGGCGAGCTGCTCGTAGCCCTTCTCGGAGCCGTAGCCCTTGACGATGGGCAGGAGGAGGTCGTTGAGCGCGTGCTCGGCCTTGGCGTCCTCGCCCGCCGCCTCCTTCACCGCGATGGAGTCCTGGACGGAGGCGGTGTAGAGGACGAGGGCGCGCATGCCCTCCGCGTACGCCTTCTGCGTCATCAGCGAGCGGCGGACGTCCGGGTGGTGCGTGATGGTGACCTTGGGCGCGGTCTTGTCCATGAAGTTCGCCAGGTCGGTGCCCTGGACGCGCTCCTTGGCGTACTCCAGCGCGTTGAGGTAGCCCGTCGACAGCGTCGAGATCGCCTTCGTGCCGACCATCATGCGGGCGAACTCGATGATCCGGAACATCTGGCGGATGCCGTCGTGCTTGTCGCCGATCAGCCAGCCCTTGGCCGGGTGACGGTCGCCGAAGGTCATCTCGCAGGTGTTGGAGGCCTTGAGGCCCATCTTGTGCTCGACGTTGGTGGCGTAGGCGCCGTTGCGCTCGCCCAGCTCGCCGGTCTCGAAGTCGAAGAGGTACTTCGGGACCATGAAGAGGGACAGGCCCTTGGTGCCGGGGCCGTGGCCCTCGGGGCGGGCGAGCACGTAGTGGAGGATGTTCTCCTCCATGTCGTGCTCACCGGAGGTGATGAACCGCTTCACACCCTCGATGTGCCAGGAGCCGTCCTCCTGCTGGATCGCCTTGGTGCGCCCGGCACCCACGTCCGAACCGGCGTCCGGCTCGGTCAGCACCATGGTCGAACCCCAGGTCCGCTCCACCGCGATCTGGGCGATCTTCTTCTGTACGTCGTTGCCCTCGTCGTAGAGGATGCCGGCGAACGCCGGGCCGGAGGAGTACATCCACACGGCCGGGTTCGCGCCGAGGATCAGCTCCGCGTACGCCCAGATCAGGGAGGCGGGGGCGGTCGTACCGCCGATGCCCTCGGGCAGGCCGAGGCGCCAGTACTCCGACTCCATGAAGGCCTTGTAGCTCTTCTTGAAGGAGGCCGGTACCGGAGCGGTGTTCGTCTCCGGGTCGAAGACCGGCGGGTTGCGGTCGGCATCCGTGAAGGACTCCGCCAGCTCGTTCTCCGCGAGACGGGCCAGCTCCTCCAGGATGCTCTTGGCGGTGTCCGTGTCCATCTCCGCGAACGGGCCGGTGCCGTACAGCTTGTCGCGCCCGAGGACCTCGAAGAGGTTGAACTCGATGTCGCGGAGATTCGACTTGTAGTGCCCCATGGCGACGGCTCCGTAAGAGAGAGATCGGCGAGGCACTGGATCCTCGCGCTAGTTCACGTACCAACAAGTAGCTTCTATGTCGATGATGCTACCCACCGGTAATAAGAAGCAACCCCGAATGGGCCATCTGTGACTCGTTACGCTTTGCGCCATGTACGGCTACGACCAGAGCGCTGGCACCCAGCAGCAGTACGCCCAGCCGCAGCAGCAGATGCCGGGGCAGATGCCCGGCGGCCCCATGGGCGGCGGCTACGGGCAGCAGCCGCCGCTGTACCCCGAGCCGTCCCCGCCCTCCCTCGCGGACGCGGTGCGCGCCTTCACCACCGGGCAGCTGGCCGCGGAGGACTTCCAGCAGGTCTTCGCGACGTCGAAGGTCTACTGCCCGCGCGGCGACAACCCCGGGTTCCTGGCCCTGCACAACACCCAGCAGCCGGTGATCCCCATGTTCACCTCGCTCAAGGAGCTGCGCCGGTACGCCGGCAAGGAGTCCAAGTACTTCGTGATCACCGGCGCCGAGGTGATCGACCTCCTGCCGACCGGCTACGGCTTCGTCCTCGACATGGAGGGCGAGCACCGGATGGTCTTCGACGCGAAGGCCGTGGAGCAGATGGTGGAGTTCGCGATGCGGCGGATGTACGGCTAGACGCCGTTGCTTCGCAGAAGGCTGCGGGCCGTTGCTTTGCGGACGGCCGGACGTCGTTGCTTCGCAGACAGCTGACGGCCACCGCTTGGGCGGGGCGGGCGCCCGGAGGGAATGTCCTCCGGGCGTTCGTCGTTGGGGCTGGCAGAAAGTTCAATGCTCAACTAAACTGAGCGCACAAGGAGGTACCGACATGCCTGCAGTGACCGTCGAGAACCCGCTGACCCTGCCCCGTGTCGCGGCGTCGGCCGACGCCGTCGCCCGCCCGGTGCTCGCCGTGACGACCGCCCCCAGCGGCTTCGAGGGCGAGGGCTTCCCGGTCCGCCGTGCGTTCGCCGGGATCAACTACCGCCACCTCGACCCGTTCATCATGATGGACCAGATGGGCGAGGTGGACTACGCCCCGGGGGAGCCGAAGGACTCTATCAGTTGGGGGAGTGTCCCGACGGATGCTCGCTGACCTGCGGAAACTTCCACCAAGAGGAGAGTCGGACCCATGCCTGCTGTAACCGTCGACAACCCCTTGACCCTCCCGCGCGTGGCCGCGTCGGTCGATGCCGTGGCCCGTCCTGTGCTTGCTGTGACGACCGCGCCGAGTGGCTTCGAAGGTGAAGGTTTCCCCGTTCGCCGTGCGTTCGCGGGGATCAACTACCGTCATCTGGACCCGTTCATCATGATGGATCAGATGGGTGAGGTTGAGTATCAGCCTGGGGAACCGAAAGGGACCCCGTGGCACCCGCACCGCGGCTTCGAGACCGTCACCTACATCATCGACGGGATCTTCGACCACCAGGACAGCCAGGGCGGTGGCGGCACCATCACCAACGGCGACACCCAGTGGATGACGGCCGGCTCGGGCCTCCTCCACATCGAGGCGCCGCCGGAGTCCCTCGTCATGTCCGGCGGTCTCTTCCATGGCCTGCAACTGTGGGTGAACCTGCCGGCCAAGGACAAGATGATGGCGCCGCGCTACCAGGACATCCGCGGCGGGCACGTGCAGCTGCTCACCACCCCTGACGGCGGCGCGCTGCTGCGGGTCATCGCCGGTGAGTTGGACGGGCACGCGGGGCCCGGCATCACCCACACCCCGATCACCATGGTCCACGCGACCCTCGCGCCCGGCGCGGAGCTCACTCTTCCGTGGCGGGAGGACTTCAACGGCCTGGCGTACGTCCTCGCGGGCAAGGGCGCGGTCGGCGCGGAGCGCCGCCCGATCCATCTGGGGCAGACCGCGGTCTTCGGCGCGGGCTCCTCGCTGACGGTCCGCGCGGACGAGAAGCAGGACGCGAACACGCCGGACATGGAGGTCGTGCTGCTGGGCGGACAGCCGATCCGTGAGCCGATGGCGCACTACGGCCCGTTCGTCATGAACACCAAGGACGAGCTGCAGCAGGCGTTCGAGGACTTCCAGAAGGGGCGGCTGGGAACGATCCCGGCAGTGCACGGCATGTCCGAGGGCGGACTGTAGGGATCACTACGGCCGCATGTGGACGAGTCCACCCGGAAAGGGGTGAGGCTCGTCCGCGCTCGAAGCCGCCTTCTTGGTCTCCTAGTAATGGGCCGGGTCGGTGACCTGCGGGAATCTTTCCTGTGGGGCGCTGGCCTGGCCTTTTGGCGATTGTTGGCGATGGCGTGCGACGGTCTTGATCGGGTGTTCTGCGGACTGTGTGCGGACTGCGGGATGTCCGCTCGCTCATCCGCGTAACTTTCGCGTGGCGCCGGACACAAACATGGTGAAGCCATTGTGTGGGGAGGGTGGGCGTGAGCAGACCGATGGACGACCCGCAGGGGTTCGAGGAGGTCTACCGGCGTACCTACCTGCCCGTGCTGCGGTTCCTGCGCAGGCGTCTGCCGGCGAATGCGGCTGAAGACGCGGCGGCAGAGGTGTTCTTGGCGGCTTGGCGGAACCGACACGAACTTCGCGGCAAGGAATTGCCCTGGCTGTACGGCATCGCTCGTCGCGTCGTGGCCAACACCGTACGAGCGCGAGGTCGCGCTGATCGTCTGGATGACCGTATACGCGCCCATCACGACGATGGGGTCGAACCTGCGGCCGAGGAAGCGGTCCTGCACAGGCTGGGGGCACGAGGCGCCTTGGGGCGCCTTCCGGAACACGAGCAGGAGGTGCTCCTCCTCGTGGCCTGGGACGGGCTGTCCGTGCGGGACGCGGCCAAAGTGATGGGCTGTAGCTCGGGAGCGTTCAGGGTCCGTATGCACCGCGCACGTCGAATGTTGGAGGCGGCGGTGGCCGCGGACGAAATTCAGGTACCCGAGGCAAGACTGCCGGTGGACGGGAGGACACGGTGAAGGGCGATCTCAGGAAGGTGCGGGAGATGGCGCCTCCCGACCCGCAGGCCCGGTTCGGCCGGGACGGTGTGCTTCCGGACCGCGCCGAGCGGGAACTGGCGGTGCTGCTGGCCGCCGCGGAACAGACCGCTCCGCACCACCGCACGGGCATGTCCCGTCGGAGGGTTCTGCTGGCAGGCGGGGCGGTGGCAGCGGGCACCGCCGTGGCCGCGTCCGGTGAGCTGGGCCGATTGCTGGGCGCAGAGGGAGTGGAGGCGCAAGCGATGACGACACCACCGGTTCTTGACCTGCGCAGGATTGCCGGCAGGTCGCCGCACGACGTGCTGAGCCAACTGGCCGAGAAGGTCGGCGAACTCGCTCCGGACACAGTGCACGGCCCGTACTTGTACACCAAGAGCTGGGGTTGGGCGCTGAACTCCGCCGGTGACGTCCCGGGAGGCGTCGCCAACGCTGCGGTCCCGACCGTGACGGAGCAATGGATCAACACCTCCGACGGGGCGGGCCGCGAGCGCCGGAAGTACGGCAAGCCGTACTTCCCCAACCCGGACCAGGAACGGGATGCCAGGGAGGCAGGGCTGATCGAGGGCAAGGGCCTCAAGGACACGACGTACGGCCCGGGCCACTTCGCGCAGGACTCCGAGTGGGAGGTGCTCCTGCCCTTCTCGACCGATCCGGATCGGCTGCTCGCGCAACTGAAGGAGGTCAACTGGGAAGGCGGGCGATTGATCTGGGGCGTCTCCGCCATGCTCGACACTGCTCAACGAGCCTCGGGTGGCGTCATCGAACCGGCGCTGCGCGCGGCAGCGCTACGGGTCCTCGCCAACCAGACCGACGTGACGCTCGCGACGACAACCACCTGGCACGGCCGGCAAGCCCTCGCCGTCACGCAGGAGGGCAGGCACAAAGCAGCGACATTCAGGGACTCCCTGCTCCTTGACCCGGCGACCGGCTATCCGCTGGGCGGCGAGGAAGCACTGCTCGGCGACCCGCTGAAACTGAATATTGCAGTCCCGGGCACCGTGTCGGTGAATGAGATCCTGTCACGCGGCACGGCAAAGGACAGCAAGCACAGGGCATGATGCGAAGCGATGCGCCCGCAGGGCCGTTGGCCTTGCGGGCGCATCGACTCAAGAGCGGTGCTTCATGCCTTCGTCAGGGGCAGGCTACGACGAATCGAGCCTTGTTGTTGTCGGACGAGGCTACCTGTGCGTTCTTGCTGATTCCTTCGCGCATGGTCCAGAGATGGGCCATGCCCCCGGTGTAGACGCGGATGTCGTCCAGCCACCCCGTGTTGACCCACGACGTGACTTTCTTGGAGAATCCCCAGTCGGCAAGGTCGATGAATTCACCGTCGCAGTAGGGATGGCTCCACTGCAAGCGCCGAGGAATAGGACTGGCGCTGCTGGAGACGCCCTTGTTGAAGTTCTTGTAGTTGTAGAAACAGTACCAGCGGACGAAATTGCCCATCGGGCACCCTTCCACCTTCTCATCCTGGATGCCGCCCTCAGATCGAGCGACTGTGCCGGCTGCCTGGGCGTCGTTGTCCAGCTCGCTGTACAGAGCTTCGAGAGCTGCGCTCGGTTCGGGGTTCGAGTCCTCACCGAGGCCGAAGACCAGTACGGGGGCGGCGCTGTCGCCCCATACGAGTTCGTTGGCGCTGATCTGCCGTCCGCCCGGCACCTGTGCCAGTTGCTCGTCGATTTCGGCTTGGAGGGCCACCTGCTCCTCGTCGCTGAGCGCCTCGACGTTGGCTCTGTCATCGGCTGCCGCGACCGTGGGCAGGGTTCTGGAGTTGCTCGCCGACGCGCTGACCGTCCCCGCGGCCAGGAGTCCCAACAACGCGCATATCCCGAGTATGAGTCTCATGGGATGACGTAAGTGACTGAAGGACACCGATTCTCCTCTGCATGATCCGGCGTGGACATGCCGAGGCTAGGCATCGGTTGAGGTGTTAATCAAGCGGCATTACTTATTGACGTCAAGTGGTTCTTGATCGTTCCGGATGGGTGTTAAATCAAGTCTTGCTGGCCGATTCTGTTCGCTTGAAAATGGCCAACCGTGTCATGGTCGATCCGCAATTCCATGGTCCAGGATGTAGCTTATGGCGCTTTTTCTGGGTGGAGGCCCTGGTGGAACCTCTCATTCCTTCGAATTCTTGCCAAGCATGGCGAAAAATTTTATTGAGGTGGTCATTCCCTCTTGGGGAAATCGTCTGGCGTGTGGTTCTGAATCGGCGGCCGGATTGATTGGATCGAGCGTGGATGCCCCGGCATATTCCCTGTCTTGTCCCCGAGCCTGAGCTGCGGACAAGACAGAGAGTGGCTCGAACTCCTCTAACCGTTAATCTGCTTGACCTCGATGGCGAGGGCGCCGAGAGCTTCTTTCTCGGGTGGGTAGATGGTGCGGATGTTGGCGAGCTGCTGGTCGCGGGTGGCGGTCGGGTTGATGTTGGCGGGTCCCTCTGCGTCGAGCAGCGCTTCAAAGTCGGGGTACTCCGTCACCCGCTTGACATTCACCTTGCAGGTTTCGTCGGTGCCCTTGATGCGGAAGCGGATGATGTCGCCTGCGCCGAGGTCGGCGAGGTGCGGGTACTTCACCCGCACCTCGATGGTCTTGGTGCCTGTGGCGACGAGGTCGAAGTACTGGCGGTAGAGGTTGAGTTCGTGGACGCGGGGTGTGGTGTCGGTCATGGGGCGGGAACGCTCCTGGGGGCTGGCGCGGTGATCATGCGGCTGATCTCGGCGGCCGAGTACGAACGGAAGAAGTGGCGGGGGTCGGACAGCAACGTATCGGTCATGGCCAGCAGCTGCTCGGCGTACTCGCTGATGGTTCCGGGCCACTGGCGAGTGTCGAGCATCCAGTCGGCTGCGCCGTCGGGCAAGGGAACATGGCCCTCGCGGATCAGGGACTTGGACAGCTTGGCTCCGGTGTCGGTGACGACCTGAAGGCAGAACAAGCGGGCGGGGAGCCGGGTGCGGGTGAGGCCGACCGCCTGGAGGGCTTCGTCGACCAGGTGGGAACCGAAGATCCAGTCGCCGCCCTTGACCATGACGTGCAGGGTGCCGTGGGCATTGGACAGGGCGAGTTCTTTGACGAGGTTGCGGTACAGCGTGGCCAAGTCGAGGTAGGCGCCCCCGGCCGGGGTGATGGTGGCCTGATAGAGGCCGTGGTGCAGGCATACGGCAGCGACTTGCGCGGTCTCGCGGTCGGTGAGATGGACATGCGTGCGCTCGGCGTGCTTCTCGGCCCATCCGCAACCGTGCTGAGGGCAGGGGATACGCAGGTGTGGGGTGCCGGTGGAGGGGGCGAGCCACCATCGGGCGGCGTCGAGGCGTGGCAGGAGGCGCAGCCAGGTGTGGCGGAAGTGCTCGCCGGCCTGCTGCTGGCTGTAGGTCTCGACCCGGTGTGGGATGCCCAGGTGCCGGGAGAGAGCCGTGAACAGAGGCTGGTAGAGGGCGTCGACGAGGTCGATCAGGGCCTGTTCGCCGAGGGTTTGGGCGTACGCACGCTGGTAGAGATGGCCGGTCGCGGGGTCGGTGGCCAGCTCGTACGGGGCGTTGTCGAGGGCGCTGAAGAGAACCTCGGTGGGGATGCTGAAGCGGTCGCGGAGGCGGGCCGCCATGGCGAAGGCCAGAGACTGCACGAGTGAGGTGCCGATGTGTGGGGCGCCGTTGATTTGGGTGCCGACGACCAGCACGATCCGCTCCGGTGGGGTGGCCAGGATGCGTGGAGTCAGGACGTCCTCCGCCCGGTGCAGGGCGTTGGCGAGGACGGTGTTCGGCGAGACGGGATGGGTCGTCACGGGATGTCCCCCTGGGGTGGGTTGGGGTTCATTCGGTTCGGGTGTGACCGAAGAGGAGGCGCTGGCGGAGCGTGGCGCTGTCCAGGTAGGTGTCGATCTCCGCAGGGGTGGCGCTGCGGGAGAGTGGGTCGAGGCCGAGGACGATGGCCGCCGGGGTTCCTTGGCCGAGCAGCAGAGTCCAGAGGCGGCCGGTGGGGATGCGTTTGCGGTACGGGGTGCCGTCGAAGCGCAGGGCCACTTCAGCCGGGGCGATCAGACGTAGGCGTGGCCCGATGTCCGGCGGGGGTGTGGTGGCGGGGCCGAGGTGTAGAGCTTCGGCAACGGCGCGCATGCGTTGCTCGATGACGGCCGGCGTCTCGTAGCAGCTGCGGGGCGGTTGGGGCACCAGAAGGAGGCAGCACAGAGTGGCGCCGGTCGGAGTGGTGTCCAACCACGTGGTGGTGGCCAGGGAGGCGATCAGACCAGCGGAAGGCGCGAAGGACTCGGTGCGGGCAGGCGTCAGCATGTGGGCACCGCGCTGTGGTGGAAGGCGGCCCAGACGCACTTGCCGGGGCCCTGGCGCTTCTCCACGCCCCAGTGGTCGGCGACGGCAGAGACCAGCAGGAGGCCGCGGCCGTCGTCGGTGGTGCTCCGTGGCTCCTGCTTGGTGGGTGTGCCGTTGCCGCCGTCGTGCACCTCGATGCGCAGCACTGTGGTGTGCAGTTCGACTCGTACGAGGACCTGACCGCCTGCAGGAGCTCCGTGCAGGACGGCGTTGGTGGCGAGTTCGGAGGTGCACAGCCGGATGTCGTCGAGGCGTTCGGTCCGGCCCCATTGGGTAAGGGTCTCGGCGACGAAGGAGCGGGCGGCGCCTGGGGTGGTCCGGCGTCGGTCGAAGAGCATCGATTCGTGCTCGACGGCGCCGTCGAGGGCTTGTTCCGGTGCGAGGGTGTCCGGCTCGCCGGGCAGTCTGCTGGGCATGGCCAACAGCCAACCGCCGTAGCTCGTTTGGGTCGGGAGCCAGCGTGGGGGCCATGCGGGGGGCCACTATGGGGGCCAGAGTTCGCATGCTCCTGGGAGATGGGATGGGCGACACGGGGATTGGCGCGTTGCTCATACGGCTGCGCACGGGGCGTGGTTGGACCCAGCAGCGGGTGGCCGACGAATACAACGCCCTGGAGGGGCGGGCAGCCAAGACCGGTAAGGAGATTGGGCGTTACGAGCGTGAGGCACGCATCCCGGTCCCGTACACCCGCAGGTATCTGGCGCAGGTGTTCGGCATCGACATCGGAGTGCTCGACCGTGCTGTGGCGGTCAGCAGGGGCCGCCAGGGTGGAGACAAGGCTGCGGAGACCGTTCCGGCGCGGCCTGTGGTGCCTTCCCGATCAGGTGCTATGGCGGCGGCGGACGCGGTGATGTAGGCGGACTTCGCCCGGTTCATCGCGCAGCGCAACGCAGATGAGTTCGTCGTCGAGCAGTTGGAGGCCGATGTTGCTCGGCTCGCTCGCGCCTATGTCAGCCATCCGCTGATGGAGCTGTACATCGAGATCAAGCGGCTGCGGGACGGGGCGTTCGAGTTGCTGCGCGGACGCCAGCATCCCCGGCAGACTGCTGACCTGTACGTCGCGGCCTCACGGTTGTGCGGGCTGTCCGCGCACGTCTGCTTGGACCTGGGCGGCTACGACTCCGCTGCCACTCACGCTCGTACCGCTCGGGCGTGTGCAGAGGCAGCCGGGCACGAGGGGATGCTGGCCTGGGTACGGGCCGTGGAGTCCCTGATCGCCTACTGGACCGGGCGGTACGAGCAGGCGGCGCGGCTGGCGCAGGCCGGCCGCCACCACCGGGCTCCCGGCAGCATCGGAGCCCGGTTGGCGAGCCTGGAGGCGCGTGCGCTGGCCATAGCCGGAGACCGGGTGGGCGCGGTGGCCGCCCTTGCGGATGCCGAGCGCTCCCGCGAGGCAATGCCCGGCCATGACGAGGTGCCGGGCATCTTCGCCTTCCCGGCCGCCAAGCAGTTCGCGTACGCGGGCACGAGCCACTTGGCCGTGGGCGGGAGGGAGCATGTCCAGCAGGCCATCGTCAGCGCGGACAGTGCGATCAGGCTCTACCGCAGTGCCGAGGACGATGATCAGTCGGTCGGCGACCTGCTCGCCGCCCATGTCGATCTCGCCCGCGGCCACCTGCTCCTGGGCGACCTGGACGGCACCGAGGCGATGCTCGGATTCGTCCTCGCCTCACCGCCCGACCGCATGTCGGCCAGCATCGTGCGTCGGCTCACCGCTCTGGGCCGGGAGCTAGGAGGGCCGCAGTACGGTGGAGCCGCGCAGGCCGCACACCTACGCGAACGACTCCAGCACACGGCCGTCCTCGCGGCCTCACCCGCCGCCCACCCACCGGAGCTGCCGACGTGACCGAACTGTCTGCCGCACACGACGCCGCTGTCACCGACCGGAGCCGCCTTGCCGGAAGCGCCTACAACGGCGACCGGGACCTGGCTGCCCGCCAGTCGCTCTACCAGTGGCAGACACCCCGATACGACCTGCCTGGCATCGTCGCCGAACAGCTGAGCGGCGTACGCGGGCGTGTGGTCGATATCGGCTGCGGCAACGGTAAATTCATCCAGCGGCTTCGCGACGATCGGCCCGAGCTGACCCTGCTCGGACTGGACATCGCCCCCGGCATCCTCGCCAGCGTGCCCGGCCCGGTCGCCGTGGCGGATGCCACCCGCCTGCCGTTGGCCACGGCGAGCGTCGACGCGGCCCTGGCGCTGCACATGCTGTACCACGTCCCGGGCATCCCGCAGGCGGTCAGGGAGTTGTCCCGCGTCGTGGCTCGTGACGGGGCGGTGATCGTCTCCACCAACAGCGACCGGGACAAGGCCGAACTCGACGAACTGTGGCAGCGGGCGGCGGGCGACGTCCTCGGTACCGGACGTGGCCCGGCCCGCATCTCGCTCAGCGCCCGCTTCTCTCTGGAGAAGGCCCCGGCCTTCCTGGGCGAGGAGTTCGGCCGCGTGGAGACGATCGAACTGCCCGGCACCATCACGGTCCAGGACCCCGAGCCGGTCATCGCGCACATGGTCTCTTACCGGGCTTGGGCGGACCAGCACGACGTGCCTTTCGAGGCCACGATCGAGCGGGCCCGCGCGATACTCATCGATCACATTGCCCGGCATGGGGCCTTCGAGGTCACGTGCCTGGGCGGCATCCTCGTCTGCTGTCGCTGACAGCCGACTTGGCTATCGCCGTCGGCCGCGTTCCGTAAGCCGTTCGCTCGTGGGCGTGGGCGTGGGCGTGGGCGTGGGCGTGGGCGTGGGCGTGGGCGTGGGCGTGGGCGTGGGCGTGGGCGTGGGCGTGGGCTGTGGTGTGGGCGTCACGGGTGCGGTGAGGCGGGTGCTCAGGCTGCGAGCTGCCTGAGCACGCCTGTTCGGCTGCACGGCGATGCGCCAGTTGAGGACCTCGGCGGGGCGATCGGCGGTGTCGAGTTCTCGCCGTGCGGCTACTTCGGCCAAGAGGTGTCGGGGGTTGTGGCCGGCGGTCTCGGCACGGGCGAGGGTCGTAGTCAGGGCTGGCCAGGTGGGATCGGCGAGGACGCGGTCGGCGTGGTCGGGGAGGACTGCGCGCAGGTCCTGCTCGAAGCGGCTGGCGGTTGTGGCGCGCGGTGCGCGAAGGGCGAGATCCGCCAAGACCGGCTGGGCGGCCTGCTGGTAACCGGCCTGCAGGTGGCGGAAGGCTTCTTCGGCCGCTGCGGCCTGCTGCTCGTGGCCGCGCTGCTCATGCCACTTGGCGGCCGCGCGCGCCACGTGGAGCGCGGCGAAGATCAGGGCGATGGCGAGTCCGCCCGGATCGTGCGTGGCGTAGGCGAGTTCCTTGGCGGCTTCCCGTAGGGCGGTGGCTGCCTGGTGATCGGCTCGGATCGCCGAGCGGCGGGCCCGGTTGAACGCCCTTGCCGCGGCTTGCAGTTCGGCCCGGTGTCCGCCCTTGGTGGCGAGGGCCAGGTTGTGGAGGGTGTCGCCGAAAGCATCCAGATGTCCCAGGGCCATGGCGTCGTCGCCCAAGTCGAGGACGGCGTGGGCGTCGCGGATGGCGGTCTCGGCGCGGCGCCACGGTTCGGCTGGGTCCGCCGCCTGCTCGGGGCGGTCGGCCAGGTCCTGGGTGGGAAGGCGTTCGCAGAGGCGGTTGTAGGACAGGTCGGGAGCGAGCCGTGAGCCGCCGTACCAGACCGGCTCACCTTGGGCGGTGTCGCCGGGCGCGGCCAGGCTGTAGCCGGTCACCTCGCCGGTCTCGGGGCCGATGCGCGGCCTGACCTGGATGCCGAGGGAGCGCAGCACGGTGAAGTACTCGTCGATGCTGCGTACGGCGGCGGCGACCGCGTACGCCTGCTCGCGCAGCCACTCCCGCGCGGTCTCATCCCGGCCCTGGCATTCCGCCTTCGCCCGCTCGGCGCCGGTCGGGGTACGCGGGGCGGTGAGGTCGCCGGACTTCAGGCGGCGCAGCCCGAACTCGGCCTCGATCTGTCGGCATTCGCGCTGTGCCCGCCAGCCGTCCCGGTTCGTACGAGGGCGGCGGCCGTCGGCTCGGACGCTGGTGGCCATGATGTGGATGTGGTCGTCGGCGTGCCGGACCGCGATCCAGCGGCACGCCTTGTCGTCTCCCTCGGGGGCGATGCCCGTGGCGGCTACGACGCGGCGGGCAACCTCGGCCCACTCAGCGTCGGTGAGGTAGCGGTCGCCGGGCGCGGTGCGCACCGGGCAGTGCCACACATGCTGCGGTGGCTGCTTTCCGCCGAGTTCCCGGGTGCGGAGGTCGACGTGGTGGTCCAGGCGCCGGGCGAGCTGGGTGTAGGTGGCGGTGGGGTCGCGGCCGGGGTCGGGGGCGCCGGCCATGTCCCAGGCAGCCACGATGTGAGGGTCCGTGTGCTCGTCGCGCCGCCCCTTGCCGAAGAGGTAGTTGATCAGGCCGAGCGTGCTGGAGCCGGTGGAGACGTCAGGCACCATGACTGGCTCCTCCCGCCAGGAGCTGGTCCATCAGTACGTAACTGGTTTGGGCGGCCTGCTCGATGCGGTCGAGGATGGCCTTGGCACGCTCTGGTATCGCGCCGGAGTGGATAGCTACCGTGACCTGGTTGAGGTTGGTGCCGATCCGGTTCAGCGCCTTGGTGTGCGCTTCGATGGCTTCCACCAGCGGGCGGATGGGGTCGTCCTCCGGGCTGCCGACCATGCCCGCCTTGCCGAGCGCGACGGCGAGGGCGGCGTCGCCGACGAAGCTGGCGAACTTCTGGTGGCGCCGCGTGGCCTCGGCATCGATGAGGCGGGCCGCGGTCGGGGTGAAGCGGATCTTCTTCTCCTGGTCACGCTTCTCGGTGGTGCGCTTGCGGTTCATCCGCGCGGGCAGCGCGGGAGCGTCAGGCTCACGCCACGAGGGCTGCTCAATGGCGGCGGGCGGTTGACGGGCGGTCGGTGCGGCGTGTGGGGTGACGGAGTCGGCGACGGGCTGCTCTGTGCTGTCGGCGGTAGACGCGGTGCGGGGTTCGTTCACCCCCTCCTCAGGCTCGGGCGCCCGCTGGCGCCCGACCCCCTCTCCCGCCGCCACCCCAGGGGCGGAGGCAAGCGCGGACGAAGCCCCTTTAGGGGCTCGTTCGCTCCAGCTTGCTGCTGTTCGTCGGTCCCGGTTGAACCAACCCCAGCGGCGGGGAGAAGAGGGGTTCGTGTCGTTCGCAGTGTCCATGTTGGTGCTCCGGTGCAGCGAGGGATGGGGCTGTGTCACGTCCGTCGCATCCGTCGCACGCCTGGTCAGCACAGGTACGGACGCGCGGGCAGGTACGGAGAACTCCGTCCCGGCGACAGAGTCCGTCCCCGCGCTGACCTGCGCGGGGACGGATGCGACGAAGTGATACGGACCCCGGTGGGATCAGAGAGCGCGCTTCGGTCCGGCGAGTCCACCGGGCGGGCCGACAGGCAACGTCCCCGCCGGGGCGGCGGGCAGCCTGCCCTGCGCTAGGCGAGCAGGAGAAGCGCCGTGTTCGGACTCGGGTGCCGCCTCGACGAGGTCTGGGCAGTTGCGGGCCCAGGCGTCCAGGAAGCGGTTGCGCATGTACGCCTTGGCCTGCCTGCCCTTGTCGAACCGGTAGTTGGCCGGGCTGATGTTGAAGTCCCGCAGCAGATTGCTCAGGTGGTAGGCGTTCAGCCCTTTGGTGCCGTGCTCCGCCCACGGGGCCTCGGCATCCTGGAGCAGCGCGGCGACCAGATCCTGGGTGGACAGGGCCTCGGGGTGGTCCGCCTGCGCGAAGATGCGGTGGATGTCGCGCAGCAGCCGTGTCTTCAAGCTGCTCTGCTCGTCCTGGACCGCCTCGTGGCGGGTCATGGCCAGGCAGGCGGCACGAGCCTGGGCGGGCCAGTGGCCGCCGGCCAGGTCGGCGATGATGACCAGCGGCTCCCAGGTGTCCGCCGCTCGGTCCTCCACCGGCATCTGCGGCACCATGCGGGCAGCCTGCCCGCGCAGCGGACCAAGCCATGCGGTCAGCCGGTCACGTAGCGCGTTGAGTTCTGGCACCGAATACCGGGAGCGGAAAGGGGTGACCCTTTCGCCCGGCTTGCGCTTCTGCATCCGCAGAACGACCGCCCGGTCCATGACTGTGTCCGGCAGGTCGCCGATCCCCGCGATGGCGGCCATGGCGAAGGTGGGGAACGGGGTCGGTTTGTGATCCGGACCGGAGATCCGCCAGGCGGGCCGGTTGCGCTGGTGCCCGGCATTCAGCAGGCCGCGCAGGATCTCACTGTCACCGCTCGCCTTGGGGCCGAAGATGGTGTCCGCCTCGTCCACCAGCAGGGTGGGCGGGTTCTTGCCGATGACCCGGAAGATGACCGCCGGGGAGGTGTTCACCGTCATCATCGGCTGGTGCACGGTCTCGTGGAGCACGTCCAGAACCCGGGACTTGCCGCAGCCCTTCGTCGGGCTCACCACCGCCAGACGCGGCGCATGCTGCAAAGCCGTCTGGATGTGCGTGGCCGCCACCCACAGGGTGACCGCGGTCAGCGCCCCCTCGCTGGGCAGCACCACGTACCGGCCGATCGCCGTTCGTAGCTCGTCCAGCAGCACGGCTCCCTCGACGGCCACCTGGCCGCCTGCATCAGCACGGTCACCGGTCCCCGACCCGTCGTCGGGGACCGTGGTCCCCGAAGTGCCCTGGGGGCCGTCCCCACGGCGATCCCCTTTCGTGGTCTGAGCGACCAGAACTCGGGGACCGGATCCGGGGGTCGGCTGACCGGAAGTCCCCACCAGGTCCCCGGCTTCCGGTCCGTCTGTGCCAGCATGGCCTGCACTGCCGGGTCCGGTCCGCAGGGCGTTGACCTGCGGATCCTCTGCCAGGGCAGGGGGGATCGTCGAGCGTGCGGTCCCTATCTGTTCCGGGGACCGGTCCCCGCCGTCCATTGCTTTGATGCCATGCGTGGTCCCCAGGCCCGATAGGGGATCACCGTTACTCGCTGAGCCAGGCAGCGGATCAACTGCGGTGGCCCGCTCCCCGGGGCCGGAGCCGTGGGGACCGACTGGCTCAGCAATGCGGTCCCCGCCCTGGGGACGTGCGGGGTCTCCGTCGGGATTCGATCCGAGCGACAGCATCGTCTGGCCGGGAATGGCGACCGGCGGCCAGATGGCCTTCGTTGTGTTCTGCGGGTTGGGGAAGGTGTCTTCCATAGTGCTCCTGGGGTGCGCGCAGGCAGGGGCCCGCTACGCGGGGTGGATTCGTGCGGAAACGCCACTCAGGCGGCGAGGCTCAGCGCAGCGCTGGACACCCAGGGGCTGAGCACTTTCACAACGGGCTTGTGGTAGCAGACCCGGCGGCCATTTTGGGTCGGGAACTCGACCGTTTGGATCGCGAGTTCGCAAAGCGCAGCGTCCCCCACCGCGGCCAGTTGAGTGCGTGTCCGTTGCACCCCCTCGGCGAAGCGCCAGGAGGAGGACCTGAAGCGGAACGAGTCGATGTCAGGGCATTCAGCCAGGCGGAACAGAAGTGTCGTGATCGGCTGCGGCCCTTGGCCGGCCCTGGCCCGCGCCCTGCGCTCGGCCATGGTGTTCGGGCACCCGCAAGGGTGACCTGCATCAGCTTCCCGGGACAGGAACGCACGCCCGTCGCAGTGGTGCGCCAGGCCACGGGAGTCCCACAGCTTCATCTGCCCCGTCAGCCTGCCAGGATTCTCGACGACGACTCGGAGACTGGCCTTCTCGGCTACGACTTCGAACAGCTCCGAGCCGTTGGCCAATCGCCGCTGCGGCTCGGCTCCGAGCGCGCTCGCGATGCTCTCCGCCACATGGGGCGACACCGTGAGCAGGCGCCAGACCGGGCGGGTGAGCAGCTTGCCGTCGACGACGCGGCCGAAGTCGCAGTCACCAGCGACTGGTTCGGATGCCCTGGACAGCGAGCACGTGTGAGGGGTGCCGAGTCGCTGACGGTGAGTGGTGCACGGTCGGGTGCAGCCATGCGTCGCGGCGGTGCGATGCCGTCGGCGATGGCCAGAACATTCACCGTCGGTCGGCGAAGCGGTGGCCGGGCTGGGCGCGGGGTTGTGCAAGAGACGGCTCCTGACGGTTGGGAGACGCAGGGGCGCCAGAGCAGCGACGCGGCTGCCCGGAGCCCCCGAGGACACCGTCAATGCTCCGGAGAATCGCCGGTTTCTCTAACCGGCGATGTGGGTGTACTCTCCCTCGCTCGTCTCGGTTCAGCGGCAGGTCAGACCGCTTCTGCTAGCACCTCCTGCTGCCTCGATTCGCCAGTCTCTGCGTCATCGCCCTCGGCCTGTTCCGGTCGTACGAACTCGACCGTCGCCCGCTTCTCGACGGGCGTCGACCTTCCCGCACCGAACGCCTTGGTGACCGTGACCCGGCGCACGAACAACTTGACGAACTCCCGGCGCTCCTGCGTCGTCGCAGCCTCCCACCATGAGCCCTCGCCCACAGGATCGACGTCCCCCGCACCCAAGGGCAGCCACAGGTGGATCGGGAGCGTCGGCGTCGCCGCCTCTTCCAACTCGGTGAGACGGGCCTCCGCCCGCTCCATACGGCCGAGGAGCCGTTCCCTGCGCTCCCGGAACCGGCGTCGTCCGACGGGGTCGTCGTAGTCGCCGGCCTCTTCCCTGTCGTACAGCTCCTCCAGCGCGTGCTTGGCATCGGCGCGTTCGGTGACGAGACTGCGGCGTTCGCCCACGATCTCCGGCTGTTCTGTCTGCGCCGCGTACCGACGGGCGGCCTCGGCGAGGATGACTGCCGTCTCGGGGTCGTCCTCGGCCGTCTGGATGAGGGCGAAGATCCGCCGGGCGACGTACAGGTCCAGGGTCTGCATGCTGATCGTGCACTCGCCCTCGTGCTGGCCCGGCAGCGCTTTCCGACGGCGGCAGCGGTACGCGGCCTTGTAGGGAGTGGTCGCACGGTGCGACGTCATCACCGCACCGCAGTCGCAGAAGAGGACGTCCATGGCGGAGAGGACGGCGTGTCCGCGCGACAGGCCCTTGCCCTGGCCCCTGCCGTCGAGCCACTTCTGCAGTTCGTGCCAGTCGTCCGGCGGGATGATCGGCGGGTACGCCTGGACCGGCTTCATGGTCTCGGGGTCGCGCTCGATGCGGTAGCTCTCGATTTTGCTGGTCAGCTTCCCGTCGTCTTCCCGGCGCTTGTACACCGGGGTCGCCGCGTAGCCCGCGATGCGTGGGTCCCGGAGGATGCGCATGGCGGTCTTCGGATCCCAGACGCTGTCCTTCGTCTTCTTGCCGACCCGCTGCCCCTTCGTCGGGACTCCGTCGGCGGTCATCTGGGCGCAGATGCCGGTGAGAGAGCCCGGGTGCCGGCGCCCACCTCCCGGCTGGTACGGCATGTCCTTGTGCTCCTTGATCCGCGCCCACATGTCCCGAATCACCGGCACCTCGTCGGGATCGTGCTCTAGGACATGGATCACGACGGGCCTGCCGTCGGCCGTCGTTCGCGTCGCGGGGACCATGCGGAAGCCGTACGGCGGCTTGCCGCCCACATAGCCGCCGAGTTCGCGGGCCGTCTTCTTCGCGCCCCGCACCGCGTCGCTCTTGTTCTTGCTCTCGCTGTGAGCCGCGTCGAGCCGCAGGATCAGATGGATCAGGTCCATCAGGTTGCCCTTGCGGAACTCGCCCTCGGTGAGGCTGACGATCGTCACGCCGAGGTTGAGCAGCTCCGTGACGATGGGGATGGCGTCCAGCGGATCCATCCGTGACAGGCGGCTGATGTAGTAGACGATGATCAGGTTGATCCGGCCCTCGTGGCAGTCCTTGAGTAGCCGTTCGAAGTCCGGGCGGCCGTCGCCCGTGAACGCGGATATCCCGAGGTCCTCGTACTCGGTGATGCTGACGGCCCCGCGCCGCTTCGCCTCGGCCACACCCGCAGCGCGCTGCGTGACCGTGCTGACCTCGGACTTGTTGGCCCGCCCCACGGACTGACGCCCATAGACCCCTGCATGGATGTCCATGCCGGTCACCACCCCTGGTCTGATCATGAGGGGACTCTAGCTGATTTTTTAGCCCCCTAACTGGTTTCACCCAAGGGGACCCCGTGGCACCCCCACCGCGGCTTCGAGACCGTCACGTACATCATCGACGGGATCTTCGACCACCAGGACAGCCAGGGCGGTGGCGGCACCATCACCAACGGCGACACCCAGTGGATGACGGCCGGATCGGGCCTCCTCCACATCGAGGCGCCGCCGGAGTCGCTCGTCATGTCCGGCGGTCTCTTCCACGGCATCCAGCTGTGGGTGAACCTCCCGGCCAGGGACAAGATGATGGCCCCGAGATACCAGGACATCCGCGGCGGTCAGGTCCAGCTGCTCACCACCGCCGACGGCGGCGCGCTGCTCCGCGTCATCGCCGGTGAGCTGGACGGCCACCAGGGCCCGGGCATCACCCACACCCCGATCACCCTGCTCCACGCGACCGTGGCGCCGGGCGCGGAGATCACGCTCCCGTGGCGCGAGGACTTCAACGCCCTCGCCTACGTCCTCGCCGGGCGCGGCAGCGTCGGTGCGGACCGGCGTCCGGTCCACCTCGGCCAGACGGCCGTCTTCGGCGGGGGTTCGTCGATCACGGTCCGCGCGGACGAGCAGCAGGACTCGAACGCGCCCGATCTGGAGATCCTCCTCCTGGGCGGGCAGCCGATCCGTGAGCCCATGGCCCACTACGGCCCGTTCGTGATGAACACCCGCGACGAGCTCCAGCAGGCGGTCGAGGACTTCCAGAAGGGCCGTCTGGGCACGATCCCGGCGGTGCACGGGATGACCGAGGGCGGCCTCTGACAGCCCGACGGTGAGTGGCCGGATCCGATAGGGCACGGCGAGGCCCGAAGCCGCAACTCGTTCCGCGGCTTCGGGCCCGTCCTGCGCGGGCACGGCTGTCGACGGTTCGTGCGACATCGCCGGCCAGGACGTCCACCCGATGGTCCCGTCACCCACCCGGTCCGCCCTCGCACGGCACCCCCGGCCAGTTCATGATCCGCTGGAACCGTGCAGCTGCTCCCCGTCCCCATGCGCAGGCTGGCCGCCTGGTGTGCCGTGATCCTGCTGGTCGCGGGGGTCGGCTATGTCGGGGTCCGGCTGTGCGTGGAGTTCCGTACGGCGGTCACGCCCGTGCTGCTCGCGTTGCTGGGGACGGCCCTGCTCGGGCCCCTGCACCGGTGGCTGGTCAAGGTGCATGTGCATCGGTCGCTCGCCGCCGGGCTCACCTGTGTCGCGGTCGTGGCGGTCGTCGGCGGGGCCGTGTACATCGTGGTCGCCGCGCTCATCGAGACCGGGGACCAGATCATCTCCTCCCTCAGGGACGCGGCCGAGGACCTCGGCAAGAACTTCGGGGCCGCGGGCACCTCCCTCGACGACCTCGCCGCCAACGCCAAGGAACTGCTCGCCAAGTTCGGCGGGACCGCGGCCTCCAACGTCATCAGCGGGGTGAGCGTGGTCGGTGAGGCGCTCGCCATGGCCGTGCTCGCGCTGCTGCTCGTCTTCTTCTTCCTCCGCGACTCCCACCGGGCCGCGGCCGCCCTGCGGGGGCTGTCCCCGCGCTCCTGTGCCGATGTCGTCGAGGCGATCGCCCGGCGGGCGTACGAGGGCGTCGAGGGGTTCATGCGGGGGACCACGCTCGTCGCGCTCATCGACGCCGTCTGCATCACCGTCGGGCTGCTGATCCTGGACGTTCCGGGGGCCGTCGGGCTCGGCGCGCTGGTCTTCGTCGGGGCGTACATCCCGTATCTCGGGGCGATCGTGTCGGGGGCCGTCGCCGTGCTGGTCGCCCTCGCCGACCGGGGGGCCGTGATCGCGTTGTGGGTGTTCGGGATCGTGCTGGCCGTGCAACTGTTGGAGGGGCACGTACTGAACCCGATGATCCAGAGCCGGACGGTGCAGATGCATCCGGCGGCGGTGATGGTGGCGATCACCGCGGGGGCGTCCGTCGCCGGGGTCCTCGGCATGCTCCTCGCCGTACCGCTGACCGCGGCCGTCCTCGGGGTCTTCCACGAACTCCAGGCCCGGTACGGGAGCGAGGACCCGCCCGGCTACACCACCGGCGATCCGGGCCGCACCACCGACGACCCGTCCGGCGGAGCCGTCTCGTAGAGCTCGAACCAGATGCTCTTGCCGTCGCCGCGCGGATCGACGCCCCACGCGTCCGCGAGCAGTTCCATGAGGACGAGTCCACGTCCGGAGGAGGCCAGTTCGCCGGGGCGGCGCTTGTGCGGGAGGTCGTCGCTGGTGTCCATCACCTCGATCCGCAACCGGCGCTTGCCGTTCTCGCCGGTCATCTCGGCGACCAGCAGCGCGTCCGCGTCGGTGTGGACGAGGACGTTGGTGAGCGTCTCGGAGACGAGCAGCACCGCCGAGTGGGCCTGGTCGTCGCAGGCCCAGTCGTGCAGCAGTTCGCGCACCTGCTGACGGGCCCCGGCTATCCGCTCCGGCTCGGCCTGGGCGACCGTCAGGGCCGTGCGGCGCACGGGAGGCCGTACGGCGGTGGTGTCGTCGCAGCCGCGGCCCTCGCCCGCGCGGCACAGCAGCAGTATCGCGATGTCGTCCTCGCGCCGGTCGGCGAGCGGGCCGGGGGTGTGGTGGGAGGACGGGCCGTGCACGCCCCGCACGAGGGCGTCGGCCAGGGCTTCGAGGCCCTCGGGTGCCAGGCCGTCGGCGCTCGGCGCGGTGCCGTCGGCGGACTCGTCCGCGTCCTCGTACGACTCCAGGATCGAGCGGATGCGCCGCCAGCCCGTGTCGAGGTCGTGGCCGCCCGTCTCGATCAGGCCGTCGGTGCACAGGAGCATCGTCTCGCCGGGTTCGAGGACCAGACGGGTCGTCGGGTAGTCGGCGTCCGGGTCGACGCCCAGTGGCAGGCCGCCCGCCGTCGGCCGGACCAGGACCGTGCCGTCGGCCATGCGGACCGCCGGGTCGGGGTGTCCGGCGCGGGCGATGTCCAGCACCCCGGAGACCGGGTCGACCTCGACGTACAGGCACGTCGCGAAGCGCAGGTCCGAGAAATCGTTGTCGGAGTCGAAGGTGACCCCGTGCAGGAAGCGCGAGGCGCGGGAGAGGACCGCGTCGGGGCGGTGGCCCTCGGAGGCGTAGGCGCGCAGTGCGATGCGGAGCTGGCCCATCAGGCCGGCCGCCCGTACGTCATGGCCCTGGACGTCGCCGATGACGAGGGCGAAACGGCCGTTGGGCAGCGCGATCATGTCGTACCAGTCGCCGCCCACCTGGAGTCCGCCGCCGGTGGGGACGTACCGCGCGGCGACGGTCATGCCGGGTATCTCGGGGCCCAGGGTGGGCAGCATCGTGCGCTGTAAGCCGTCCGTCAGCTCCCGCTCGGTCTCGGCGGCGCCCGCGCGCGAGAGGGCCTGGGCGAGCATGCGGGCCACGGTCGTCAGCACCGAGCGCTCGTCGGGTGTGAACGAGACGGGGTACGTGAAGCCCGCCATCCACGCGCCCATGGTCCGGCCGGCCACGGTCAGCGGCAGGAAGGCCCACGACTGGCGGGCGAACTGCTCGGCGAGCGGCCAGGCGGTGGGGTAGCGGTCCTTGTACTCCTCGGGGGAGGAGAGATAGACGGCCCGGCCGGTGCGGACCACCTCGGCGGCCGGATAGTCGGTGTTCAGCGGCATATGGGTGAAAGGGCGCTCGTCGCCGTCCCGGTGCCCGTGGTGCCCGATGACGGTGAGCCGGTCGCCGTCCACGCCGAACACCGCGAGCCCGTCCGGGGAGAAGCCAGGCATCGCCAGGCCCGCCGCGACCCGCAGCACCTCCTCCGTGGACCGTGCCTCGGCCAGCGCGCGGCCCGCGTCCAGCAGGAACGCCTCGCGCGAGCGCCGCCAGTCGCCGGTGACGGTGGGGTTGCGGGCGGCTGTCTGCGGCGAGGGCTCGGTGACCTCCTGGAGCGTGCCGATCAGCTCGTACGACCTGCGCTCGGGGTCGATGGTCGGCTTGGAGCGGCTGCGGACCGTGCGCAGCACGCGGCCCCGCTCGTCCATGACCCGGATCCGGACCTCGGCGAGGGTGTCCTCGGTGACGGCGAGCTGCACCACCGAGACGATCTCGTTCCAGTCGACGGGGTGCAGCCGGGACCTCGCCCCGGCCTGCGTCAACGTTGTCGGCTCCGGGGGCAGCCCCAGGAGCCGGGCGGCCTCCGCGTCCACCGTGACGGTCCCGGCGGCACTGTCCCAGTGCCACAGTCCGGTCGCGAGGGCAGCGAGGACGTCCCCCACGGTGGGCAGGGGCTCTCCAGTGCGCATTGACCCACTCTAAGAACAGCTGATCGGACAGTGCCACCGAAGCTGTACAGAGCATCGAGCGGTACCGGGGGTAACGACAGCTGAGGCTAGCGGTGGAAAACGCTTGCAGTCCCCTTGAGGCGCGCAGCCGTAATGGAGGGGAGGCGATCTTGGGGTGCCCGGTACCCTTGTTTCTTGTTTCACGTGAAACACGGACAGTGAGAGCCGTGCGACACGGACCCCGATCCCCGATCAGCGAAGACTGGATGAACGACGATGCATCGGTACAGGTCCCACACCTGCGGCGAGCTCCGCGCCTCTGACGTCGGCTCCGACGTCCGGCTGAGCGGCTGGCTGCACAATCGGCGCGACCTGGGCGGCATCCTCTTCATCGATCTGCGCGACCACTACGGCATCACGCAGCTCGTGGCCCGCCCCGGCACCCCCGCGTACGAGGCGCTCGACAAGATCTCCAAGGAGTCGACCGTCCGTATCGACGGCAAGGTCGTCTCCCGCGGCGCCGAGAACGTCAACCCGGAGCTGCCCACCGGTGAGATCGAGGTCGAGGTCGGCGAGGTCGAGCTGCTCGGCGCGGCCGCCCCGCTGCCCTTCACGATCAACGCCGAGGACGGGGTCAACGAGGAGCGGCGCCTGGAGTACCGCTTCCTGGACCTGCGCCGCGAGCGCATGCACCGCAACATCATGCTGCGTACGGCGGTGATCTCCGCGATCCGTCACAAGATGACGGCGCTGGGCTTCAACGAGATGGCGACCCCGATCCTGTCCGCCACCTCCCCCGAGGGCGCCCGCGACTTCGTCGTGCCGTCGCGCCTCAACCCGGGCAAGTTCTACGCGCTGCCGCAGGCCCCGCAGCAGTTCAAGCAGCTGCTGATGATCTCGGGCTTCGACCGCTACTTCCAGATCGCGCCCTGTTTCCGTGACGAGGACGCGCGCGCGGACCGTTCGCCGGGCGAGTTCTACCAGCTCGACGTCGAGATGAGCTTCGTCGAGCAGGAGGACGTCTTCCAGCCCATCGAGAAGCTCATGACCGAGCTGTTCGAGGAGTTCGGCGGCGGTCGGCACGTCACCTCCCCCTTCCCGCGCATCCCGTTCCGCGAGGCGATGCTCAAGTACGGCTCCGACAAGCCGGACCTGCGCGCCCAGCTGGAGCTGGTGGACATCACCGATGTCTTCGAGGGCTCGGAGTTCAAGGCGTTCGCCGGCAAGCACGTGCGTGCGCTGGCCGTGCCTTCCGTGCAGGACCAGCCCCGGAAGTTCTTCGACCAGCTCGGCGACTTCGCGGTGACGCTGGGCGCCAAGGGCCTGGCCTGGGTGCGGGTGGCCGAGGACGGCTCGCTGACCGGCCCGATCGCCAAGTTCCTGACCGAGGAGAACGTCGCCGAGCTGACCAAGCGCCTGTCGCTGGCCGCCGGTCACGCCGTCTTCTTCGGCGCTGGCGAGTTCGACGAGGTCTCGAAGATCATGGGCGCGGTGCGGGTCGAGGCCGCCAAGCGCGCCGGGCACTTCGAGGAGGGCGTCTTCCGCTTCTGCTGGATCGTCGACTTCCCGATGTACGAGAAGGACGAGGACACCGGCGCGATCGACTTCTCGCACAACCCGTTCTCCATGCCGCAGGGCGGCCTGGAGGCCCTGGAGACCCAGGACCCGCTGGACATCCTCGGCTGGCAGTACGACATCGTCTGCAACGGGACCGAGCTGTCCTCCGGCGCGATCCGGAACCACGAGCCGGAGATCATGCTCAAGGCGTTCGAGATCGCGGGCTACGACCGCGAGACCGTCGAGGAGAAGTTCGCCGGCATGCTGCGCGCCTTCCGCTTCGGCGCCCCGCCGCACGGCGGTATCGCCCCCGGCGTCGACCGCATCGTCATGCTCCTCGCGGACGAGCCCAGCATCCGCGAGACGATCGCCTTCCCGCTCAACGGCAACGCCCAGGACCTGATGATGGGCGCGCCGACGGAGCTGGAGGAGGCGCGGCTGAAGGAACTGCACCTTTCGGTGCGGAAGCCGCAGCCGAAGTAGAGAATTGGGTAAGGCAAGCCTTTCTCGGGCTTGAATCGAAAAGGGTCCTGAAGTCGCCGGTCGATTTCAGGACCCTTTTTCGTGCGCGGGGAAAAGGCGCTGTTTTCTCAGCTGATTGACAGGCTTCATATCTAACTTTCCGGCGCATGACAGCTAACCAACAGCCTCAGCAATCCAATCTTTCCCAGGAATCGACCGGAATGGAGGACGTGTCGGACACGCGGGATCTGACGCGCCGGAAAGTCGTTGTCGTGGGTGCGAGCGCGGTCGCCGCGGTGGGCCTCGGCGGCGCTCTGGCGGCGAACGCCGTCGCCGGTGAGCAGAGAGGGGAGGCCGCCGGGAAGTCGGCCGAGAGCCTCGCGGAGGAGTGCTACAAGCTCACCTCGGAGACCGTCGAGGGCCCGTACTACATCGACGCGGACAAGGTCCGCCGGGATGTCACCGAGGACCGGGAGGGCATCCCGCTCCTGCTCCACCTGAAGGTCGTCGACGCCGAGACGTGCCGGCCGATCCGCAACGCGGCCGTCGACATCTGGCACTGCGACGCGGCGGGCGTCTACTCCGGCTACGAGGACATGGGCAACGGCGGTGGCGGCCCCGCCCCGACCGGTGAGCCCCCGACCCCCGGCCCCTCGGGCCCGCCCCCCGGCGGCGGCCACCAGGAGCCCACGGACGACACCCGCTATCTGCGCGGCACCTGGCGCACGGACCGCAAGGGCTTCGTCACCTTCAAGACCGTCTTCCCCGGCTGGTACCGGGGCCGTACGGTGCACATCCACACGAAGGTGCACGTCAACGGCGAGTGGACGGACGCCGGGTACGAGGGCGGCAGCACCTGCCACACCGGCCAGTTCTTCTTCGACGAGGAGTCCGTGCTGGCCTCGGCCGTCGTGGAGCCGTACGCGTCGAACACGGCGGAGCGCACGACGCTCGACGAGGACACGATCTACGACGGCAGCGGCGTCCAGGGCGGTCTGCTGAAACTGCGCTACGACAAGAACGACATCGCCAAGGGCGTACGGGCCTCGCTCACGGTCGGCGTGGACCCGGAGGCGGACAACACCGGGCAGTAGGGCAAGCCTTTTCGAGGATTTTTGCCGAAAGCGGGCTCGAAATGGACGGCGATTTCGGGCCCGCTTTTCCGTCGTATGGGAATACTGGGGAAACCACAGTCCTTCCCTACGGGTTTGACAGGCGCGCTCCCTAGGTTCCCTGCCCATGACGGGAAACCAGCCGAAACACAAGAAGGATCTGACGCGCCGCAAGGTCGTCGTCGCGGGCGCCGGAGCGGTGGCCGCGGTGGGCGTGGGCGGCGCGGTCGTCGCGACCGCGAGCGCGGGCGAGAAGAAGAAGGGCGCCGCGACCCCCACCAGTTCCTCCTCCACCGCCGAGGAGTGCTACAAGCTCACCTCGGAGACCACCGAGGGGCCGTACTACATCGACGCGGACAAGCTCCGCCAGGACATCACCGAGGACAAGGAGGGCATCCCCCTGACCCTCCGCCTCAAGGTGATCGACTCCGAGAACTGCAAGCCGATCCGCAACGCGGCCGTCGACGTCTGGCACTGCGACGCGCTGGGCCTGTACTCCGGGTACGAGAGCTTCTCCCAGGGCGGCGGCGGCTCGGCGCCGACCGACGCCCCGTCCGGTACGCCCACGGGTGAGCCCCCGTCAGGCGCGCCCACCGACGGCACGGGTGGAGGCGGTGGCGGTGGCGGCCACCAGGAGCCGACCAGCGACACGCGCTATCTGCGCGGCACATGGAAGACGGACAAGAACGGCATCGTCACCTTCAAGACGGTCTTCCCCGGCTGGTACCAGGGCCGCTGTGTCCACATCCACACCAAGGTGCACGTCAGCGGCGAGTGGACGGACGCGGGCTACGAGGGTGGCAACACCTGCCACACCGGCCAGTTCTTCTTCGACGAGGAGTCCGTCCTCGCCTCCGCCGAGGTCGAGCCGTACTCGACGTCGACGACGGAACGCACGACCCTCGACGAGGACACGATCTACGACCAGAGCGGTGTCCAGGGCGGTCTGCTCAAGCTGAAGTACAAGAAGAACGACATCGCCAAGGGCGTCACCGCCACGATCACGGTGGGTGTGGACCCGGACGCGACGCACACAGGCACGGAGGACTCGGCACAGCCGGGCGCCTCGGCTTCGGCCGACTGACGTACTGGCGGCCCGACTGGCTCACGTACTGGCGGCCCGACCGGCTGACGTACTGACGGCCCGGTCCGGTTCGACAAGGGTCCGGAACCTCTCCCCTGGGTTCCGGGCCCTTGTCGTATGCCGGTGGGGCCGTATGTCCGTGTACGGCGGGCCGCTTGGGAAGTCATCAGGCGGCGCACAGGTTTCTCGTCGGACGGTCACAGTGGCGGGGCGTGTGATGGGTACCGGAAACGGGACACACGCCTGAATCGCTGGAGGAGGCCATGAACATCGCCGTGCTGGTGGCACTGTCGCTGATCGTCGGAGCGGTGGGGGCGGTCGTCGCACAGCGCCGCTCGTCGGGAGGGGGCTGCGGCTCCGGCCCCACGTCCGACCTGTCCGACCTGGACGCGGAGGCCGACGCCAACCGCTGGGTCGTAGGGCTGGGCGTGGGCCTGTCCGCGATCGACGTACGGGCCCAGGCCGCCGCCCACGGCGAGGCGTCCGAGGCGCTGACGCACGCGACCGAGCGCCTGCACACCGCCCGCGCCCAGCTGGCCGCCGCGCGCACGCCCGAGCAGTACGCGCTGGTGACGAGTACGGCGACGGAGGGCCTGCGCCATGTGGGCACGGCCCGGACGGCGCTGGGCCTGGAGCCGGCGGCCGGGTCGGCGGCCGGGTCGGCGGTTCAGTCGGCGGACCGTACGGCGACGAGCAGGCCGCTCGACCAGGTCAGCCGGGTGGTGCGGAAGTCGGGGCGCGCCTCCAGCACGGCCAGCAGATCGGCGACGGCCGTCTCGTGACCCGCGGGCCAGCCGGGCTGCGGAGTCAAGTCGTCGACGAGATACGTCCCGCCGGGTGCGACCAGCTCCAGAGCGCGCTCGAGGTGGGTGAACTTCCCGGGCCAGGTGTCGGCGAACACGAGATCGAAGGCGGCGCCGTCGTACTCCTCCAGCCAGCGCCCGCCGTCGCCGCCGACGAAGGTGACCCGGCCGTCGTCGCGGAAGTGATCGCGCGCGACACCCTGCACGATGTCGTCGAGCTCGACGGTGACCAGCGTGGCGGTGGGGTTCATGCCACTCAGCAGCCAGGCGGTGCCCTCACCCACGCCGGTCCCCAGCTCCAGGATCCGCCCGCCGGGCCGCATGGCGGCGAGGGTGGCGAGCAGACCGCCGGTACGGGAGTCGCAGGACATGGTGAACCCGGCATCGAGCGCGGCGGCCCTCAACTCCGGGAGAGATGCGGGCAGTTGGCCGGTGCCGGGAGTGTCGTCCATGTGGGGGATTCTGGAAGCGGGACGGCGGCGTCCGCAACCGGATTCCGGTACTGGAACCCCACTGCCCCCCGCACGCGTCCTACTGATCATGACCATGACCGGTACGACGCTGGGTGAACAGCTCCTGCTCCTCTCCCTGGACGACACGACGGGCCAGTCCCGGCTCCCCCTCCAGACGAGCTTCGCGATCGGGGCGGCGGCGCTGCTGGAACGGGCGCTCGCCGAGGACACGGCCCTGCCGGATGACGCCGGGCAGTGGATCCACCGGCACCGCACGGAGGAGTACGAGACCGCCCTCCAAGGCCTCCTCGCCAAGGGGCTGATCCGCAAGGAGGAACACCGGGTTCTGCTCTTCTTCCGCACCACGCGCTATCCGGAGGCGGACGGCACGGAGGAGTCGAGCGTGCGCAGCCGTCTGACGGACGTGGTCCTGAACGGCGCGACCCCGGACCACCGCACGGCGGCCCTGATCACCCTCCTGCACCACAATGGCCTTCAGAGCCTGGCCTTCCCGGACGCAGAGTCGGACAAGACCGCCCGCCGGACGACCGACCAGCGCATGCAGGAGATCGCGGAACACCACTGGGCGGACCCCGCACTCCGCTCCATGTCCGAAACGGCGGCCGCGACGGTGGCTGCGCTGATGGCCGCGACGGTGGCTGCGACCGTGGTGGTTACGGCGATCACGTGAGCCAGTGAGTCAGGCGGGGTCCGGCCCGGCCTCCGAAGGCTCGGAGCCCTCGGTGAACAGTTCCTCCGCGTGCGTGACCGTGCCGGACCGGTCGAGCCAGTCATTGAGGCGGTCGAGGTCGTGCATGTGCTGATGCGTTCGCGGACGCTCTCGGAGACGGGGACGCCACGCACCTCCAGCACGCGCAGAACGCCCTTGGCCTCGCCCTCGGCCTCGCCCTTCGCCTTACCCTCCAAATACCTCTCCTCGAAGAGGTGGGCGGGCCGGTGACCGCGTTGGACACGGTGCAGCGGGACACCCCGTACGGCACCGCGTTCCTCGACGACTCCGCTCAGCTGCGGGCCATGCGAACACTCCTTCGTAAGGTGGAGTCGGTATCTCTCGACCCCGTGAAGTCCCGGGACTTCGTCCACCGTTTGTCGAAGGAGCTGTAACCGTGATCCAGTGGCAAAAGTCCTCCTTCTCCGGCGGTGCCGACGGCAACGAGTGCGTCGAACTCGCCCATCACAAGAACGAGTTGCTTCTCCGCGAAAGCGACGACCCCGTCCGGATACTCCCGGTCACCACCGACGCCTTGGTCGCTCTCATACGGCACGTCCGCAGCGTATGAGTGTCCCGCTCCCCGAGTTCGCCGAAGCCCTCGCCGCCGTCCTCCGCGACCTGCGTGCGCAGTGCGCCGTGCAACCCGATGTCGTCGCGGACGAGGACGGACCCGGTGTCGTGCTCTGGGCCCCCGACGGCTCCGGGCAGGGTGTGTACGCCGAGCCGGACGGGCGGTCGGCGGTGCTGCTTGTGGATGTGGCGGAGCAGGTGCAGACGTGGGCCGTCGAGGCGCTCTGGGCCGCGGGAGAACCGACGGTGTGGCCGCGCTGTCCTGAGCACCCGGGGTCGCACCCGCTGACGGCGGCCGTGGAGAAGGGGGCGGCCGTTTGGGTGTGCCCTCGAACGGCGACGGTCGCCTCTCGCGTCGGGGAACTGCCCACATGCCGGGTCGGCGACCGGCCCTGACGAGCGTGCCTCCGCTCACTCCGCCTCAGGCGGGGGGCTCATCGCCTCCTCCTCCAGGAGGCGTTCGGCGATGTCGTCGGCCCAGGTCTGGGCCCATTGGCGGACCGTCAGAATGGCTTCCTCGTCGAGGCCCTGGTGGGTGAACTCCCGGTCGTCGAGCCACTCCGTGCCCTCCAGGCGGGACTGGAGGTCGGTGAGGTCGAAGGTGTCGAGGGCGTGGCGGCGGCCCAGTTCCTCCAGTTCGGTGTGGGTCCAACGGTCGGCCGCCGCGTGGACGTCGATCAGGTCGCGGGGCAGGCCTCGGTCCGCCAGGACGCGGACCTTCGTGCCGATGACGTCCTCCAGGGAGGCCGTGGGGCCGAGTGGCGTCCGTACCGGAGGGTGCCAGAACGTCTGCTTGGCGATGTCCAGCGTGTGTTCCTCGGCCGTGGCGGGGTCGACCACCAGGAGGCGGGTGGAGAGGGGGTCCGTCTCCACCCGGCTCACCTGCCAGCCTCTTTCCAGCAGGCCCGACTCCAGCGCGGTCGCGATCTCCTCCATGGGGGCCGGGTGCTCCGTCGCCGTCTCCAGCGTTCGGTCCCGGCTGCCCTGCCAGTCGGCCAGGCCGTGGGCCACCACCGCGTAGTCGCCGGTGAGGGCGAGGGCGTAGGGGGTGCCCAGGGCGAGGACGTCGGTCAGGAGGGGGACGTGGGGGTCGGGGGCGGTCTCCGAGGTGGTCTCGGAGGCGGGGGGTGGGGCCATGCCCTGATTATCTCGGGGCATGGCCCGTACGCCCGGGGGCGCGCACGTCCTCGGCCGGTATTACGTCCAGCGGCAGTTGCGCACGTCGAAGAGCGCGCCCGTGTATGAGGCGACGGTCGTCGTGCACTTCGTGCCCGCGCCGCCGGTGCAGTTGTAGTCGCTCTCGAAGATGATCGTGGTGATGTTGGCGCCGACCTCGTCGGTCCAGCGGTTGTTGGCCTGGACGCAGACACCCTTGGCGGTCGGGGAGACGATGTACGCCGACTTCGCCTTGCCCGGCGAGACGCCCGTGATCTGCCAGGTGTTGGTCGCCGCGAACGAGGCGGACGAAGTGGCCAGGACGGTGGCCCCGGCGACGAGGGCCGTGCCGGCCACGGTGGCCAGACGGCGGGCCATGCGGCTGTGCTTCACAGATGACGCGGATGGCATGGATGACACAGATGACTCCGTACGGGTCGTGTGGGGGGAATGTCGATCAAGGTTACGAGAAGACGAACTGCCCACCAAATCAAGGGAGTTGACGGGCAGCCCCGTGTTCGGGAACGGCTTCGCTACGGGGTCACCGTCAGCGTCGTACGGCCCAGGGTCCGGGACCCGTCGCCGAACTCCGTGAAGCCCACGTACCGTTCGCCCTTCGTCGCGGTCGGCCAGGACACCGTGACCTTCGGACGGTCGCCTGCGGTGACCTTCTGCGTGGCCGGGGTGACCGTGGCGGTCACCGTCGGGTCTCCCTGGCCGACCTTCCAGGTCCACAGGGTGTACTGCTGGCCGGCGGTGCCGGCCGGCAGCTCGTACTGGAGGACGTAGACGTCGTAGTCGCCCGGCGGCAGGTCCACGTGTTCGTCGGAGCCGACTCCCGGCCAGGCGCCGATGTGGTTGCCGGCGGTGTCGAAGACGTACAGGTCGATGTCGCTGCCGGGGAGGTGGTCGGCCTCCCTGACGGCCAGACGGGTGAAGCCGGAGCCCTTGGGGACGTGGACGCGGGACTTCACCACGGCCTCGTTCTCGTGCTGGCTCTCCCAGAAGTCGGACTGGTCGGTGCCGGTGAGCGTGCCGGTCGCCTTCACACCGGTGTACAGCTCGGCCCTGGCCGTCAGTTCGCCGTCGTAGCCCGCGCCCGGCGTCAGGGTCGCCGAGTCGGTGCCCGTGACCGTGACCTCCTTCGGCTCGGCGAACACCGTCGGGCGCAGCGCGATCGGGCTGGTGACCTGGTGGCGGCTGTTCGTGTCGGTCCACTTCAGCGAGCCGAAGGACCACTTGTCGTAGGCCGCGTTCGTCCGTTCGAAGCGGACCTTGTACGTGGCGGACTCGCCCGCCGCGACCGTGAAGCGCTTCGGGGTGACCTTGGCCCGGAAGCCGGGCGGGGTCTGGAGCTTCGCGTCGTACGTGGCCGTCTTGGCGGAGACGTTGGTGACCGTGCGCTTCACCGTCTGGTGGCCGAGCAGGTCGCCGACCGAGATCGACGGGTAGTTGAGGTCGCTGGGGTCGAGCTTCGCGGCCGAGGCGCAGGCGTCGGTGCCCGCCGAAGCCGGTGGCGTCAGGCCGAGGGAGCAGACGTACGCCGTCCAGTCGGCGGACGTCGAGTCGTAGACCAGACCGGGGTCGGCGGCGTGGGTCATCCGGGCCAGGCCCGCGCCGTAGTCGAGCGGGGACGCGGAGTCGGCGAGCTTGCGGCCGATGGGCCTGCCCTTCTCGTCCGTGGTCGTCGCCGTCGTCATCAGCGCCGACTTGATCTCCATCGGCGACCAGTCGGGGTGCAGCTGCTTCAGCAGGGTGGCGAGGCCCGCGATGTGCGGGGACGACATCGACGTACCGTCCGCGAAGCCGAACGAGCCGGTGTAGCCGCCGGTGCCGCCCGGCACGACGCCCGCCGGGATGTTCTCGCCGAAGGAGGCGATGTCGGGCTTGAGCAGGTCGCCGTCGCTGTAGTGGTCGGGGCCGCTGGAGGAGAAGTCGGTGATCTCGCGGTCCGTGCGGTGGCTGCTCTTGGTGGGCGTGAGCTTCGCCGTCGCACCGGCGCCCGCCGCGTACTTACGTACCGCCTTGGCGTCCTTGGGGCCGATCTGGATCATCGGTACGGCCAAGACGTCCGCGAAGAAGTCCTGGGCGCTGGTGGCAGTGTGGGTGAGGACCATGGCCTTGCCGCCGACCGCCTTGACCTCGTCGGTCTTGGTCTCGACCCAGATCCCGTCACCGCCCCGGTCGCAGACGACGATCTTCCCCTTGGCCTTCTTGGGGTCGAGCGTGCCCGGCGCGCACAGCGTGGCCTGCTTGGCCTTGGCCTTCGCCTTGCGGACGTCGGCCGCAAGCACCAGCGGCGCCGAGGCGACGCCCGGGTTCAGGCTGAGGTTGGTGTGGCCACGGCCGTCGCCGAGGACGAGCGACGCGGTGTACTTGGTGTCGTGCGAGGCCGCGGCGACCGTCGTGACCCACGGCTCGGTGTGCTCCACCGTGTCCGGGCCGTCGTTGTTGGCCGAGGTGGCGATGAAGACGCCCGCCTTGGCCGCGTTGAACATGGCCTCCATGTCGGGCTGGTCGGGGATCGCGCCGCCGATGGAGTAGTTGATGACGTCCACGCCGTCCGCCACGGCCTGGTCGATGGCGGCCGTGGTGTCCACCATCGGGCAGCCCTCGCTCCAGCACGCCTTGTAGTACGCCAGCCGGGCGGCCGGGGCGAGACCGCTGAGCTTTCCGCTTGCGTTGCTGCCCGGGACGGACGCCTTGACGCCGTGGTTGCCGGCGGCCGTGGTGCCCGTGTGGGTGCCGTGGCTGTCGGTGTCCATCGGTGAGGTGACGTCCTCGGGGTTGCCCTGGGGCATGCCCTTGCCGAACCACTGGGCGCCGATCACCTTGTTGTTGCAGGTGATCTTGTGCTTGGCGTCGGTGCCGGGGTCGCACTTGCCGTGCCACTTCTTGGCGATGACCTCGGCGTCCGGGAGGGGCTCGGGCAGCGCCTTGAGCATCGGGTTGGACGGGGATACCCCGGTGTCGACGATGCCGACGATCATCCCCTCACCGGCGTGCTTGGGCCCGCCGGCCTTCGCCCACAGGCCCTTGTCGCCGGAGAGACCGAGCACGCCCGCGATGTCGGGGAACGCGGCGGAGCCGCCTGCCTTGCCGGCCTTCTCTCCGGCTGCGCTCTCGTCGGCCGCCTTCTCGCCAAGCTTCTTGTCGGAAGACGTGGCCGACGGGATCTCCGTGGCCTGCGGGGCCCGGTCCGTGCGCGCCGACGGGGCCGCCCCGGGCCCGTGGTCGGGCACCGGCTCGGGACCCGGCGCCGGGTTCGGCTCCGGCGCAGGCGCAGGCGCAGGCGCAGGCTCCGGCTCCACCGAGGTCGAGGTCGAGGACGAGGACGACGAGGTCGAGGTCGAGGTCGAGGTCGAGGTAAAGGACACCCCCGTCCTCGACGCCGCCCGGTCCTCCCCGGGCGCCGCGTCCGAGGTCAGCTGGGCGACCGTGTTCCGCGTCAGTGACACCACCCCGGGCGTCACCGCGAGCTTCGCCGCCTGCTTGGCGGTCAGTTCGGCCGCGAAACCGTTGAACGTGTACGCGTAGTCGTAGAGCGGCCGCACGCCCGGCACGGCGTCGAGGACCTTGTCCCGGCGCGTGTCCAGATGGCGCAGATACGCGTCGACCGCCTTGGAGTCGGCGTCGAGCCGACCGCCCTGCACGGGCGCCGTCCGCTTCAGCCGGGGCAGCCCGCCCTCGTACGCGGCGACGGGCGCTTCGGAGAGCTTCACGATGTAGGTGTCGGCGCCGTAACTCTGGCCACTGTCGGTGGGGTCGGCCTGGGCGGGGGCGATGACGGCGGTCAGGGTGAGTGCTCCGGCGAGGAGCGGCACGAGCGCGGTGACGGCCGCTCTCGGCCGTATGCGGGTGCGGGTGGGTATGGATGTCAACTGTGGTCCATGTTCACTGGTCGGTGCTGTGGGGGGTGTGCGGGCGGCTACGGCGTGACTGTCAGGACCGTGTAGACGTCGTAGTCGCCGGGCGGGTCGGCGAGTTCGACCACGTAGGTGTACCGGCCGTAACTCGCCTTCCCGTCAGTTGAGTTGGTGGCAGCGGCGAGGGCGGGAGCGATGACGGCGGTCAGCGTCAGGACTCCGGCGAGGAGTGGCACGAGAGGGGCGAAGCCCGCTCTCGGGCGTATGTGATGGTGGGTCAACTGTGGTCCATGTTGATCGAAACGGTGTGGTGTCGATCCCCCTGGCCCCATCTCACCGGTGACTCGCCAGTAGTAAATCTTGAATTCTCAAATGTCAGCGGATCTGCACAGTCGTTTCACAACAACGCGCCGCGCGGACACCAGTCGAAGCGCCGACGGTTCACCGGCCGTTGGCCCGCGGGACTTCTCAAGTTGCGTTAAGGGAAGGCAAAGCGCGTTCAAAGGGAGACCCGCGAGAGTCCCGTGACATGGACCAGTTCCTTCTTGTGGGCGCCGACCTGGCCGCCATCTCCGTGCTGACCTTCGCGGTCTACTTCCCGCGTCACCACCGCCGCGACCTCGTCGCCGCCTTCCTCGGCGTCAACGTCGGCGTGGTCGCGGTGGCGATGACGCTCAGCTCCGCCTCCGTCGGGATCGGGCTGGGCATGGGCCTCTTCGGAGTCCTGTCGATCATTCGGCTGCGGTCCTCCGAGATCGCCCAGCACGAGATCGCGTACTACTTCTCGGCGCTCGCCATCGGCCTTCTCGCCGGCCTCCCCGAGCACGTCAGCCCGCTCACCGGCACGCTGATCGCGCTGATGGTCGCCACGATGTACGTCGGCGACCACCCGAGGCTCTTCGGCCGCTACCGGCAGCGCAGCCTCCGCCTCGACACCGCGTACACCGACGAGGACGCCCTGCGCGCCCACCTCGAAGTGCTGCTGGGCGGGCGGGTCGTGAACCTGTCCGTGCAGAGCGTCGACCTCGTGAACGACTTCACGCTGGTCGACGTCAGGTACGTCGTCGGCGACGGGCCGCGGGCGCCCAGGGAGGCGGGCTCACTCGTCGCCAAGCCGGATCACGAGGTCCGCGCATGACCGCCGTGGACGTCGTCGGCCCGGTGGTCGGGACGCTGCGCCCGATCTCGCTCGACGAACTCGTCGAACGCGCCGAGCTGCTGACCCGCCTCGACCGCAAGTACATGCTCCCGGTCACCGACCTGCCCTTCGTGGTCGGCGGGCTCGACGAGGACGTCCAGGTGCTGGAGACGGCCGGACAGCGGCAGTTCGGCTACCGGTCCGTCTACTTCGACACCCCCGGCATGGACGGCTACCTCGGCGCCGCCCGCCGCCGTCGCCGCCGCTTCAAGCTGCGCATCCGCACGTACATGGACTCCGGTCAGCACTTCTTCGAGGTCAAGACCCGGGGCCCGCGCGGCACCACCGTCAAACAGCGCATCCCGTACGAGGGCGAGCTGGGCCGGCTCGGGCACGAGGCGCGGGCGTACGCCGACGAGATGCTCGGCGCCGCCGGCATCGACGCGCGCCGCTTCCGCTTCGTGCCCACGCTCACCACCCGCTACCGGCGCACCACCCTGTTCCTGCCGAACAGCGGCAGCCGGGTCACCGTCGACACCGACCTGACCTGGGTCCTGCCCGACGGGACCGAGCTGCGCACCCCCGAGCGGAGCATCGTCGAGACCAAGGCGGGGCGGGCCGGTTCGAGCGCCGACCGGCTGCTGTGGTCGCTGAAACACCGGCCGTGCCCGGTCTCCAAGTACGGCACCGGCCTCGCGGCCCTCAGACCCGAACTGCCCGCCAACCGCTGGCTGCCCGTCCTGCGGCGCCACTTTCCCACCGCACCCGCACTGAACGGGAGTCCCGCATGAACATTCGTACGACCTCGTGGAAGAGAAGCGCACGACGACTTCGTACGAAGGTGGCGGGCGCCCTGGCCTCCGTCGTCCTCGCCGCCGCCGCGCTCGCCGGATGCTCCTCCGGCGACTCGGAGGCGGGCTCCAGCTCGGCATCGGAGAGTTCGAGCGCTGCCTCGGCCGTCGACGGCACCCAGACCGCGTCCGCCGTACTCGCCGACAACGAGGACGCGCACGCCGAGGACGGCGACACCGAGTACGACGAGTCCGAGGTCAAGGACATCGAGCTGAAGGGCGACTCCGCGGAGGCGGACGTCAGCGGCGTGGACGTCGACGGGACGACCGTCACCATCACCGCCAGCGGCACCTACCGGCTCAGCGGGTCCCTCGACGACGGGCAGATCGTGGTCGACGCCCCCGAGGCGACCGTGAAGCTGATCCTCGACGGGGTCGACATCGCCAGCTCCTCCGGCTCCGCGATCGCGGCCACCGAGGCCGAGCGGCTCGTGGTCGTGCTCGCGGACGGCAGCGAGAACACCCTCAGCGACACCGACTCGTACGCCGAGGACGCCGACGCGAACGCCGCTCTCTACAGCGCGGGCGACCTGACGATCGGCGGCAGCGGCGCGCTGACCGTGAAGGGCAACGGCAACGACGCGATCGCCGGCAAGGACGGGCTGGTGATCGAGGGCGGCAACATCACCGTCGAGGCCGCCGACGACGGCATCCGCGGCAAGGACTACCTGATCGTGAACGGCGGCACGGTCACCGTCACGGCGAAGGGCGACGGGCTGAAGTCCGACAACGACGAGGACGAGGACGCCGGTTACATCGCCGTCGACGGCGGCACGGTCACCGTCACCTCCGAGGGCGACGGCGTGGACGCGGCCACCGACCTCGTCGTCACCGGCGGCAGGCTGAACGTCAAGGCGAAGACCGCAGACAACACGGCCGACTCCTCCGCGCACAGCCTGAAGTCGGGCGTGATCACCGTCCTGGAGGGCGGGACGGTCCAGGCCGACGCATCCGCCGACGCGCTCCACGGCGACGCGGCCGTCCACGTCAACGGCGCCGAGGTCACCCTCGTGGCCGGCGACGACGGTGTGCACGCCGAGGGCGACCTCGTCATCAGCAAGGGCAAGCTGACGATCACCGGCTCGAACGAGGGCCTGGAGGGCAAGGACATCCTGGTCAGGGGTGGTACGACGAACGTCACTTCCAACGACGACGGCGTGAACGCCTCCGGCAGCGAGGCGACCTCGGAGGATCAGGGCGGAGGCGGGGGAGGCCCCGGCGGTGGCGGCCCCGGCGGTGGCGGCGAGAACGTCGGCGACTACTCCGCGAAGGTCACCGGCGGCACCCTGATCCTCAACTCCCAGGGCGACGGCTTCGACTCCAACGGCACCGCCGAGATCACCGGCGGCCTGATCGTCGTCAACGGCCCCGAGATGGGCGGCAACGGCGCGCTCGACGTCAACGGCAGCTTCACCGTCAGCGGCGGCACGCTCCTCGCCGCAGGCAGCGCGGGCATGGTCGTCGCCCCGGACGAGGAATCGGAACAGGGCTGGCTGTCGGCGACGCTGGATTCGTCGGTGGACGCGGGCACGACCCTGCACATCGTCGACGCGGACGGCAAGGTCGTGGCGTCGTACACCACCTCGAAGACCATCCAGAACGTCGTGTACTCGGGCGAGTCGATCAAGAGCGGCGAGAAGTACACGGTCTACTCCGGCGGCAGCGCCTCGGGTTCGAGCACGGGCGGCCTCGCCGAGTCCGGAAAGCTCGGCTCGGCGAAGAAGATCGCCACGGTCACGGCGGGCGAGGCCCCCGAGGGCGGGGGCTTCGGGGGCGGAGGCCCGGGTGGGGGCGGGGGCCGAGGCTAGGGCGTGTTTCGAAAGTCCCGTCTGCCCCGCGACGCCTGGCACGGCACCTCGCCACGTTGTCGGGATCGTCCGCGTACGCCCAGTACGCGGACGACCCTCCGCCTTGCGACGCACCGCACCGGACGCCGCGGGCCCCGCCCTCCGGGCGGACGACGCCACTTTCGAAACACGCCCTGGGCGAGCGCGCCCGCTTCACGTCGCCGAGATCATCCCGCACCGGGCGAACTTCCCCCTGGCGCGGTGGACTTCGGCGACGTGGGCGGAGTCGAATCTCGCCGCACCACCTCGCGAGGCGAGCGTGCCGGCCTGTCGGTGAGCCTCGGACGACCGTGAGAACGGCTGTGCGAGGTTCGGCTTCAGCAGTCGAACACCGACCAGCAGATGTCGTTGCGCAGCCGCTGGTCATCGAGTACGAGCTCGCGGATCGCCTCCGGGAGCTGATCGCGCTGCCACTGGCACTCGAGTCGTCCCGCGGTCTCGCTCTCGCCCTCCGGCGCCGCCGCACGTGCGGCCTTGATCGCGTAGGCGGCCGCGCCGAGCTCGTGCGCGGCGACGTGGGCGACGGCCCCGGCCTGGCCGGCGGCGTACGCGGCATGCCGTGCTGCCCCACGCAGGTCTCTGGCCGCCCCCATCGCATGGCCGCCCGCCGCGCGAGCCCGCATCATCTTGACCTCGCCACGCACCCAGGCCCGCGCATGCTCGATCGCCTGGCGCGGTCGCGGGTCCCCGGGCCGGGCCGACTCGAAGAGGCCGAGGACGTGCTCCGCGCACGAGGCAGCCCATAGAGCGAGGAGACGGTGATCCGCGTCGGTGAGAGTCCCACCGCGGCGGATCGTCACAAAGCGAGGGTCCCGGACCTTCGGAAGGATCATGGCGTGCCCTCCCACCCGCGCACATCGGCACCACTGCCTGCGGCGTGCCCTGGTGGCCGGTCAGCCGCCCGGCGCAGGGAATGATCCAGGGCGCTCATCAGCCGGGCGACACGATTGCTGCCGCCTGTCGCGGGCGGGTAGCGGCAGAGCACGTCGATG
Organism: Streptomyces graminofaciens; assembly: GCF_030294945.1. Taxonomy (NCBI): domain Bacteria; kingdom Bacillati; phylum Actinomycetota; class Actinomycetes; order Kitasatosporales; family Streptomycetaceae; genus Streptomyces; species Streptomyces graminofaciens. Next base: position 6,917,615 of record NZ_AP018448.1, read on the forward strand.
AGCACCGGTGTCGCACGCTGCCTCGACCGTTCCAGCAGGGCGTCCCCGATCGCGGGGTCACCGCCCGCTTCCATCTCCCCGATGCGCGCGGCGCTCGCGGAGGCCCGCAGGATGTGGCCGACCTGGACGGCCTGGGCGATGGGGTGCAGGTATGCGGCCGACGCGGCGTCACCGGCGGATCGCGCGGCCAGCCGCGCGGCTTCGGAGGGTGCGGACCGGGCGGCTCGATGAGCGTCGAGGGAGGTGCCGCGCTGCAACTTCGTCCTGTTGGCACCGTTGATGAACGCCCAGGCCGCGTCGATCGCCGCACGGGGGCGCGGATCATCGGGAACGGCCTGCTCGAAGACCGGCAGGACGTCCTCCGCGTGCCGAACAACGTAACGCGCCACGACGCGCAGCTCGTCCATCGTCAGGTCGAAGTCTCCGGACACGGTGTGCGTGCTCTGTGACATGTCCCTGAATCGTATGCGGCCAACCCGGACGCAGCCACCACGGTTGATGCTTGAACTGACGTGTCCTGTGGCGCAGTCGACGTTCCGTGGCGGCTGGGAGCAGACTGGTGGGAGAGACAGAAGCGGAGAATTCGTATACCCCGCAACGATCCGGTCATGGAGGAATCATGACGGCCATCAAGCGGACGGACACCCCCGTCGTCTTCGAAGGCGACGGCGTGGAGGTGCGGATGCAGGAGATCGGCGGCGATCTGAGCGTCGCCTTCATCAAGTTCCCCGCGGGGACCGACATGGCCCCGGCCCTCAAGGGACTGCAGGACGACCTGTGCCAGAGCCCCCACTGGGGCTATGTCTTCAAGGGACGCGTGCGGATGCGCAGGAAGGACGGGTCCCACGACTACAAGGCGGGCGAGGCCTTCTACTGGGCGCCGGGTCACGCACCGGAGGCGCTGGAGGACAGCGAGTTCATCGACTTCTCGCCGACGGACAAGTTCGGCGAGGTCATCGACCACGTGAAGGCGCAGATGAGCTGACCAGGCCTGTCGTCGCCGTCACTCGGCGCTCGGCGAACTCCCTGTTCGCGAGGGTCTGGCGACGGTACGAGGCCGGCAGGTCCGGCAGGGACAGGAGGCGGTCGCAGGCGGTGAGCGAGGCGGCCGCGTCGCCTGCCCAGTAGGCGGTGATCGAGAACTCGAAGAGCAGCCCCCAGCGGTACACCCAGGGCTGGACGAACAGCAGGTCGTCCGGGCGGGGGCCGTCGACCCCGGCGCGGGCGAGTGCGTACGCCGTGTGGTGCCGCTTCTGGAGCCGTAGCCGTGAGACGAGCTCGTAGCAGGCCTCCAGCCGCTCCGGCCGGTGTTCCCAGGCGCGGATCAACGTGTCCATCGCGGTAGGCCAGGCGTCGGGGCCGCCCGTCTCCGCCTGGAGCATTCCGACCTGGAGGAGCGAGTAGTACACCTCCTCGGCCCAGCCGCCCATCGCGGCCCGGCGCTGGTAGAGGGTGATCGCCTCGTCGGTCTCGCCCAGGTCGCGCAGGGTCTGGGCGAGATAGAAGACCGTACGGGTGTTGCCGGGGTCGCGGTCGAGCGCGGCCCGCAGCAGCCGGGCGTCGCGCTCGAACTTGTCGTGGCGCGAGCCCCCGTCGGCGAAGTCCTCGACGACGAGCGCGTCGAGGTTCTGCTGGTTCTCCTGTACGTCGGCGGCGGGGGCGTCCAGCGTCAGGTACTCGTGCGTGGCCCCCTCGTACCGCCACGGCAGGTCGCCGCGTACGAGCCGCTTGATCCGGTACTCCAGGTTCCCCTCGTGCCGCAGCATGTACGAGTCGGCCGTCAGCGGCGGCAGCGGGGTGTCCTGGCGGAGCACGAGGTCGGCGTCGAGGAGCAGGAGGTAGTCGGCCCGGCCGCGCGCGTGCCGGACGTTCAGGGTGCGGTTGTGGCCGAAGTCGACCCAGGGCTCCTCGTACAGCTCGCCGGGGAGGCCGTCGAGGGCGGCGCGGATCAGGTCCTGGGTGCCGTCGGTCGAGCCGGTGTCGGAGATCACCCAGGTGTCGATCAGGTCGCGTACGGAGGCCAGACAGCGCTCGATGACCTTCGACTCGTTCTTGACGATCATGCAGAGGCAGATGGACGGCTTCACGGCAACACCACTTCCGGCCGGCTCGACCCGGCCCTCGGGGCGGCGGGGCCCGGGGGACACTAAGCGCCACGCCCGTCCCGTACGGCGACGGCTCGCCGCAGCCCCGCCCGTGATTCGCTCTTGCGTACGCACCCATAGGCGCATCGCTGTTCGTCTGATCAGTTAATCGTGCCGCAGGGACCTCAAGGCGTTGCCTTCGCGATCCGATTTCGTCGAGGGAAGCTCGACTGCTTCCGGACACCGTCCGATTCGATCCGATTCGATCAAGGAGCAGTGCATGACGTCCGAACCCAGGAAACGGGCCGTGCTGGGCCCGCTCCCGGCACACGGCGCCCGGCTGGCCGGCGGCACCCTCGCCCTGACCACCCTCGCCTTCTTCCTCACCGGCGCCGCGAACCCGGCGGCCGCCGCCCCGCGCGCCGACGTCACGAAGACCGGCCTCGTCCCGCTCGCGGGCACGCCGTCGGTCGGGGATCCCTGCCGGAAACCGAAGCCGAAGCCGAAGCCCAAGCCCAAGCCGAATCCGCATCACAGAGTCGGCGGGGAGGTCTTCGGCCAGCAGTACCCGTGCAAGGTCGGCCCTGCCGGGCCCACGGGTCCGCCCGGGCCCAAGGGCGACACGGGTCCGCAGGGTGACACGGGTCCGCAGGGTGACACGGGGCCGAAGGGTGACACGGGCCCCCAGGGCGACACCGGTCCGCCTGGCCCCAAGGGTGACACCGGGCCGTGCTCCGACATCGACTCCTACGCCCCCTCGAACTCCGAGGAGTTCAGCGCCGCGCTCACCGGCGGGCGGGCGTACGCGGGGCGGCGCAACATCAACCCGATGCCGCCGCAGGGCGCCTACGCGTGGACGGACCTCACGAACACCCTGCCCGACGGCAGGCCCAGCAACTTCCCCACGACCGCTTGCGCCGCCTCCATCTCGGCCCAGGGCAACGACGCCTGGGTCAAGGTGCTGACCACGACCGGCACCGTCTGGGAGACACACGGCGACACCATGGGCGGCACCTTCGTCTGGGACGAGCAGTGGGTTCAGTTGGCGACACCGACACCGCAGCCGTAGTACCCGCGTAGCACGGGTGGCACGGGTAGCACCCGCGCGGCGGCCGTCTCCCGGGGCGGCCGCCGCACAGATTCCAAAATCACCCGGCAACCTTTCAAAAACCGGCGACCACAGATGAGTTGAAAGCTCCCTTCACCGGAGCTCCACACGAACCACGGGTTTCCCCGAACCTCGTACGTTACGTAAGGACTCATCAGTGGCATCCCGCTCCTCGCGCCGCACCGACAGCACCGGCACCGGCACCAGCACCGGCACCAGCACCGGCACCACGACCGGCTCCGCCGCCCGCCCCACGCACCGCCGTTCGCTCCGCAAGCGCCGCGCCCTCGTCGCGGGCGCCGCCGCCGTGGCCGCCGGAGTCGGCGCCGGTGTCTTCGTGATGAACGCGGGCGCGTCCCCGACCGCCGACGTGTACCACGAGACGCTCGCCGCCAAGGACGGCTGGGCCTCCTCCGGCACGGGCACGACCGGCGGCACCAAGGCCGACGCCGCGCACACCTTCACCGTCTCCACCCGCGCCGGGCTCGTGAAGGCGCTGGGCAAGGCGACCGACACCACCCCCCGGATCATCAAGATCAAGGGCACGATCGACGCCAACACCGACGACTCCGGCAAGAAGCTGACCTGCGCGGACTACGCCTCCGGCACCGGCTACTCGCTCGCCGCCTACCTCAAGGCGTACGCCCCGTCCTCGTACGGCACCTCCAAGCTGCCCTCCGGCACCCAGGAGAAGGTCCGCGCCGCCGCTCAGACCAAGCAGGCGAAGAACATCGTCTTCAAGGTGCCCGCCAACACCACCGTCGTGGGCGTGCCCGGCACCAAGGCCGGTATCTCCGGCGGCATGCTCCAGATCCAGAACGTGGACAACGTCATCGTCCGCAACCTGAACTTCGCCGCCGCCGAGGACTGCTTCCCGCAGTGGGACCCGACCGACGGCGACGACGGCAACTGGAACTCCAACTACGACTCCATGACCCTGCGCGGCGCCACCCACGTCTGGGCCGACCACAACACGTTCACCGACGCGCCCCACCTGGACAGCGCCAACCCGAAGTACTTCGGCCGCGAGTACCAGATCCACGACGGCGCCCTCGACATCACCAAGAGCTCGGACCTGGTGACCGTCTCCCGTAACCAGTTCACCAACCACGACAAGACGATGCTGATCGGCAGCAGCGACAGCGAGCCCGCCGGCAAGCTGCGCGTCTCGATCCACCACAACATCTGGAAGGGCATCGTCCAGCGCGCCCCGCTGGCACGAGTCGGCCAGGTCCACATCTACAACAACTACTACGACGTCACGACGCTCAACGGCTACGCGACGCAGTACAGCATCAACTCCCGCGCCAAGGCCCAGGTCGTCGCGGAGAACAACTACTGGAAGGTCCCGGTCGGCGCGAAGCTCGCCAAGCTGCTCAGCGGCGACGGCACCGGCGCCATCAAGAACAGCGGCAACGTCGTCAACGGCACGGCATGCGACATCGTGGCCCTGTTCAACGCCGCGTCCTCGAAGGACCTGAAGACGACCGTCAACTGGACGCCGGCCCTCACCGCGGGCCTGGAGTCGTCGGCGAAGAACCTGCCGAAGTCCCTGGCGACAACGACGGGCGCGGGCGTCCTGAAGTAACCGGCACGCTTCGTGGGCCCGGGACGCGAAGTCCCGGGCCCTTCTGGTCGGCGGGCGCCCGGGTGGCTATGGTCCGGAGCCACCGACGGGTACGGAGGTGCACGTGACGGATCACAGCTTCTTCACGGCGTTCACGGCTTCCACGGCTTCCACGGCGTTTACGCCGTTCACGGCGGACGAGTTACGGATCGTCCGCGACGCGGGACGCCGACGGGACTGGGAGCACGGCGAGACGCTGATGCGCGAGGGCTCCCCGTCCGACGACATCGTCCTCGTCGAGGACGGCCTCGTGAAGATCAGCGCCGAGACCGCGAACGGCTACACCAGCGTGCTGGCCCTCCGCGGCCCCGGTGAGCTGCTGGGCGAGCTGTCCTGCGTCGACGGCGGCCCGCGGTCGGCGACCGTCACCGCGATCCGCGCCGGCCGGGGCGTGGTCGTCACCGCCGACCGCTTCCGGCAACTGCTGACCCAGCCGGGGCCGCTCGCCCTCGCCGTGCTGCGCAGTGTCACCGCGCGGCTGCGCCACTCCGACCGGCTGCGGGCCGAGCACGGCGCCTATCCGGCCGGGGCGCGCGTCGCCCGCGTCCTCGCGGACCTCGCGCTGTGCCACGGAGTGCCGGTGGCCGACCCGCCCGGCGCCGTCGTCGTCCGCATCACCCAGGAGGAGCTGGCGGGGGCCGCCGGCACCTCGCGCGAGTCCGTGGCCCGGACCGTACGGGAGCTGCGACGCGACGGACTCGTCACGGTCACCCGGGGCCGCGCCGTCGTACCGGACGCGGCGGCACTGCTGCGGTGGGGCGGGGAGTGAAGGTCCTGTAACACCTGGGCCAAGTCGCCACCGGCGGGGCCACCGGGCTCCCAGAGTGTCAACTGACACTGTACGTACGACAGTTGTGCGATATCTCTTCCGCCATGGTGAGTTCCACGGAGCCGTGTTCCCCGGCTCAGTATTCCCTGATCGCCGTCCTCGACATCGAGGGCTTCGGCCGACGCACCGACCCGGACCAGGCCTGGCTCCGCGAGCGGCTGCGGGTGGTCGTGGCCCGGGCGCTCGACGCCGCGCACATCGACGAGCTGTCCTCCGAGGACCGGGGCGACGCGGTCGTCCTGCTCATTCCCGGCACGGTACCGAAGACCGACCTGCTGGGCGGTTTCGTACGCGCCCTCGTCGCCGGACTGCGCGACCACGCGCGGGACCACACCGGCGACCGCGCGATGCGGCTGCGCGTCGCCGTCCACGCGGGCGAGGTCGCCCGCCACGGCGAGGGCTGGGTCGGCACCGACCTCAACACCGCGTTCCGCATGGCCGACATGGAACCCCTGCGGCGGGCCCTGGCCGGGGCGCCCGACGCGGTCCTGTCCCTCGCGGTGTCCCACGTCCTCCACCAGGGAGTGCTCCGGCACCACCACCCGGGCCTGGAGGCCCACGAGTTCGCCCCCGTCGTACTGTCGGGCAAGGAGATCAAGGACGAGACCGTGTGGATCCGGGTCCCCGGCCACCCGGCGCCGGCCACCTCGTCCTCCTCCGCCGGGCCCACACCGCCGCAGAAGCCGCCCGCCCCCGAGCCCGCCCCCGCCAACTACGGCATCAGCGCCACACACGTCACCGTCACCGGCGTAGGCGTCAACCACGGCACGGTCACCCAGTCCTGGACCGGCCCCGTCGCCACCGGCTCCGACGCGACGGCCGCCGACCTCCACCACGAACTCGCCCGGTTGCGCGGCGAGTTGAAGGAGGCGCTGCGGCGCGAGGAGATCGACGACGTCACCTTCGAGGCCTCCGAGGAGGAACTCGACACGGCCGAGCGGCACGCCCGGGCCGAGGACGAAGAGGGCCGCGGCCGCCTGCTGCGCGCGCTGACGAAACTCAAGGCCCTCATGGCCGACACCGCGGCGCTCGCCGGACTCGTGGCGACCGTCACCCAGCTCATCCAGCAAGTGAGAGGCCAGGCATGACACCTGGGAACCAAGGCATCCAGGCACTCGATGTGAGCATTCACGGCGTCGGGGTCAACCACGGGAACATCACCCAGTACATGGTCGGCGAGAACGCCACCCCCGAGCAGAAGATCGAGGCGGCCCGGGAGAACCTGCGGGCGGGGATGCGGGAGAGGGCCGAGCAACTGATCGACGCCGCGATCGACGGCCTGATCGCGAACGGCGGCACCGCCTCGCCGGAGGCGCTGTACTACCGGGCCCTGTCCCTGGTGAGCCGCCGCTCCCCGGAGGACCTCACGGACGAGGACTGGCACAAGCTGCGCCACGCCCTCGACCGGCTCACCGACGACTCGGGCCAGTACGGCTCACTGGGCCGGGTCCTGTACGACGTGATGCGGATGTCGCTCCGCCCCTCCCGCCCGGGGGCGCCGGGAGCCCGCCCGGACGTCGCGCCGCTGCTGGACGGCCTGCCGGTCGGAGAGATCGGTAACGAGTTCAAGGACCATCTGCGCTACGTCGTCCGCGCCATCGAACGGGACGCCCTGGACTCCGAGGAGGAGGGCAAGCTGGACGAACGGGTGAACGACGAGCGGGTGGAGACAGCGCCGCTCTTCTTCACCCCGGACCCCGTGCTGCACAGACCGCACCCGCCCGCGGAGCCGAAGCTCGATCCGGGCATCGTCCTCGTCGGGTGTGTCATGGGCGTGATCGTGGCGGTCGTGGGGCTGATCACCCAGATATCGGACGACATCCCGGACGGCGAGCTGACACTGGCCGCGGTGCTGATCACGCTGGGCTGCGTCGCCCTGGCGATCGGTGTCCCGGAGCTGGTGCGCACCGCCACCGAGCGCGCCCGGCGCCGCGAGTGGAAGAGCGACCCCGACGGCCGGGAGCTGCCCGCGCAGCAGCGGAACCCGTTCCGGCGGCAAGGGGCACGGCTCGGCGCGGTGCTGCTGAACCGCAACCAGTGGCGTGAGGACCGCGAGCGCCGGGCCAAGGAGCTGCAGAAGACCAAGAAGGCCGCGTTCCGCCGCACGGTCGAGGCGATCGTGCAGGACCGGTTCCTGGAGTACGAACCGAAGGGCTCCGAGCCGGCCAGGCAGTGGCGGCGGCACACCGAGCGCCCGCGCCAGGACCTCATCGACGAACTCACCCACCGTCACTGGCGCACGGGCACGCCCAGCGCGCTCGACTGGCTGATCCAGCTGCGGGTCAACGAGATCGGAGAACGCTCCCGGGATCACAAGGAGCTGGCCTTCGTGGAGCGGACGCGCCGCTTCCAGATCAAATGCCTGTCCTTGGGGGTCACCCTGCTGTTCTTCGGAGTGCTGTGGCTCATCCCGAGCCAGGACTCCGAACAGGGCTTCTGGTCCTGCCTCGTGCTGATCATCAGCCTTCTGGTCATGCTGAAACCCGCCGTCCACCACGCCAAGGTGCGGGCGCACCGCCGGGACCTGGAGCAGTACCAGGCCGACGACGCGGAGCGCAGGGCTTGGCAGGACGAGCTCAAGAGGAACCGCCCGAAGGACCGGCAGATGGCCCTCTGGTACGACCTCGACCAGCGCCACCTGCGTCGGGAGGTCCTCGCCGAGCACCGGATGGAGCACCGCGACATCCTCTTCAGCTTCTTCCTGGTGGAGGGCGCACCGGGGTGTGTACGGGCCAAGATCAAGGACGGTCCGCCGCGCTACTCGCAGTACCGCCAGACGTTCTACGTCCTGACGTCGAGCGGTGTGTGGGTGAGTTCGTGGAACGTGGACTCCACCACCGGCACACATGACGGCAGGCAGGACACCGTGTTCCGCTACGACGCCATCAGCTCGGTGACGGTGGAATCGGTCGGGGTCCGCTTCGGCGACTCCCTGCGGGAGATCGTCTCCGTCTCGGAGAGCGGAGCACTGCGCGACGCCGCGGACGAGGACGACCTGGTGCTGCACGAGGCGCTGCGGCTGGTCCTGCACAACGGGCAGCGCATGACCGCGCTGCTGGAGAACTACGAGCAGCTGTACGACGCCACCCAGGAGGACCGCGGCCAGCTGCGCAGCCTCGCCCTGGAGACGTCCGGCATCACGGCCGGCTTCCGCATCCTGACCGCCATGGCCACCGAGGGCCGCAAGTGGTTCGAACAGCGACGGCAGCGGTCGTACGAGGCGTTCGTGGCGCCCGAGTAGCCCTGGCCGGGGGAACGGGGGGACGGAATCGGCCGGCCTGCCACGGGGGCAGGCCGGCCGGTTCCTACACGCACAGGGATTGCGTCAGGTGCTCCGTCACGCGGCCGGTTCGCCGCCGAAGCGCTCCTTGTACGTCTCCAGGTCCTCGTCCGTGAGCTTGGCGAAGAGGACCGGCGGGACGGTGAAGGGGGTGCCGGCCGGGACCGAGGTGAGGGCCTTGGCCTCCTCCGCCGTGACCCAGGCGGCCGTGTCGTCCTTGAGGTCGAAGGCGGCGCGCATGGCGGCGGCGGACGTCGGGATGAACGGCTCGGAGACCACCGAGTAGAGGTGGATCAGGTTCATGGCCGTACGGAGGGTGAGGGCGGCGCCGTCCTGGTCGGTCTTGATCTCCAGCCAGGGGGCCTTCTCCTCCAGGTAGGAGTTGCCCGCCGACCACAGGGCGCGCAGCGCGGCCGACGCCTTGCGGAACTGGAGGGCCTCCATGTGCTCCTCGTACTCGGCGAGCAGCCGGGCGATCTCCTCGCCGAGCCGCGCCTCCGGCTCGCCGGCCTCCGCGCCCGCGGGCACCTCGTCGCCGAAGCGCTTCTTGGAGAAGGACAGGACACGGTTGACGAAGTTGCCGAGAGTGTCGGCGAGGTCCTTGTTCACCGTGGCGGTGAAGTGCTCCCAGGTGAAGGACGAGTCGTCCGACTCCGGCGCGTTGGCGATGAGGAAGTACCGCCAGTAGTCGGCGGGGAGGATGTCCAGCGCCTGGTCGGTGAAGACGCCGCGCTTCTGCGAGGTCGAGAACTTCCCGCCGTAGTACGTCAGCCAGTTGAAGGCCTTGACGACGTCGACCTTCTTCCACGGCTCGCGGATGCCCAGCTCGGTGGCCGGGAACATCACGGTGTGGAAGGGGACGTTGTCCTTCGCCATGAACTCCGTGTAGCGGACGTCGGTGTCGACGTCGTACCACCAGGACTTCCAGTCGCGGTTCTCCGGGTCCTGGTCGGACCACTCCTTCGTCGCGCCGATGTACTCGATCGGGGCGTCGAACCAGACGTAGAAGACCTTGCCCTCGGCGGCCAGCTCCGGCCAGGTGTCGGCCGGGACCGGGACGCCCCAGTCCAGGTCACGGGTGATCGCACGGTCGTGCAGGCCCTCGGTCAGCCACTTGCGGGCGATGGAGGAGGCGAGCTGCGGCCACTGGTGCTCGTGGGCCGCGACCCAGGCCTCGACCTCGTGCTGCAGCTTCGACTGGAGCAGGAAGAGGTGCTTGGTCTCGCGGACCTCCAGCTCGGTGGAGCCGGAGATCGCCGAGCGGGGGTCGATCAGGTCGGTCGGGTCGAGGACACGGGTGCAGTTCTCGCACTGGTCGCCGCGGGCCTTGTCGTAGCCGCAGTGGGGGCAGGTGCCCTCGACGTACCGGTCCGGGAGGAACCGGCCGTCGGCCGGCGAGTACACCTGGCGGATCGCCCGCTCCTCGATGAACCCGTTCTCGTTCAGCTTGCGGGCGAAGTGCTGGGTGATCTCGACGTTCTGCGGGCTGGAGCTGCGGCCGAAGTAGTCGAAGGCGAGCGCGAAGCCGTCGTAGACGGCCTTCTGGGCGTCGTGGGCCTGCGCGCAGAAGTCCGCCACGGGGATGCCCTGCTCCTTGGCGGCCAGCTCGGCGGGGGTGCCGTGCTCGTCCGTCGCACAGATGTAGAGGACGTCGTGGCCGCGCTGGCGGAGGTACCGGGAGTACACGTCCGCCGGGAGCATGGACCCCACCATGTTGCCCAGGTGCTTGATCCCGTTGATGTACGGAAGGGCGCTGGTGATGAGGTGTCGAGCCATAGGAGGCTGCTCCCAGTCGGTCGTTTTTGTGCGCATGAGCCTTGAACTTGAAATCGTAGCCGACATGGGTGGGCCGCCCGCTTCCCGTTTTACGGCGTGGGAAGGGGCGGCCCGGGGTGTTCTCCGTTCGTGCGGCTACGGGCGCCAGTCCGCCAGTACGCCCTCGTAGACCTCGGTGTCCGTCAGCTCGCGCGGGGTCTCGCCGGCCAGGAAGTGGGAGGCGTTGTCCGTCTTGAGCTTGCGGAGGTAGTCGAAGGCCTTGTTCTCCGGGTCACCGAAGGCGACGAAGGAGAAGTGGACGGCCGGGTGGTTCTTCGCGGCGTCCGTGAGGGCCTGGGTGGCCGGGGTCTTGGCGTCCGGGGCGCCGTCGGTCTGGAAGACGACGAGGGCGGGGGCGGTGGGGTCCGCCTTCTGGTGCCGGGCGAGGACCTCCTCGACGGCCACGTGGTAGCTGGTACGGCCCATGCGGCCGAGGCCGGCGTGCAGCTCGTCGACCTTGTCCTCGTACGCGCTGAGGGTCAGCTCGCCGGTGCCGTCCAGCTCGGTGGAGAAGAAGACGACCTGGACGGTGGCCTCGGGGTCGAGGTGCGCGGCGAGGGCGAGGGTCTGCTCGCCGAGGGCCTGGGCGGAGCCGTCCTTGTAGTACGGGCGCATGGAGGCGGACCGGTCGAGGACGAGGTACACCTTGGCGCGGGCGTCGGTGAGGTCCCGCTTCTTGAGGGCGGCACCGGCGGCCTTGTAGGCGGCGGAGAGGCCGGGGGCGCGGGAGCGGAGGCGTGCGGCGGTGAGCTTTGGCTCCGCGATTGGCTCCGCCGGGGTGGCCCCGCTTTCGGCCTCGGCTTCGCCCTCGGCCGTCTCCGTTCTCCCACCCGCACCACCCGTGCTGCTTTCGTCGTCGGGTGCGGGTGTTGCCAGTGGGGCTTCACCGTCGTCGGCGGCTGCGGGTTCGGGGGTGGCCTCGGCTGCGGGCTCCGGGGCCTCTTCGGCCACCGGAGCCGCCTCGGCCTCGGCCTCTTCCTTCGCTTCCGGCTCCTGGGGGGCTTCCGGCTCCGCCGTCACGGCTTCCTCGACGGGTGCCGACGCCTCCACGGCCACGGCTTCCGGCTCCGGCTCCGCTACGGGCTCGGCCTCCGCCACAGGTGCCGTAGCCTCCTGCTCCGGCTCGGCGGCAGCCGCCGGCTCGGGGGCCTCCTCGACCACGGACTCGGGCGCACCCTCGACGACAGCCTCGGCCTCGGCGACGGGCTCGGCCTCGGCAACCGGCTCCACTACGGGCTCGGCCTCGGCAACCGGCTCCACTACGGGCTCGGCCTCGGCAACCGGCTCCACTACGGGCTCGGCCTCGGCAACCGGCTCGGTCTCCTTCTCGGCCTCGGCAGCAGGCGCGACCTCAGCCTCAGCCGCGACCTCAGCCACAGGCTCAGCCACAGGCTCAGCCACAGGCTCAACGACCGGCTCCGCCGCGACCTCAGCCACAGGCTCAACGACCGGCTCCGCCGCGACCTCAGCCACAGGCTCAACGGCCGGCTCCGCCTCAACGGACGGCGTCGGCTCCGCCGCCCCCTCCTCGCGAGGCTTCGGCACCGTCACGTTGTCGAACGCCGCCGAGACCAGCTCGTCGGCGACGGACGGGGCCGGCTCGGTGGCGGGCTCCCGCTTCGGCTCGGTGGTGGTGGTCGTCGGCTCGGTCGACGGAGCCGGAATCGCGGCCTCCGTGACCGTTGCCTGCGCCTCCGCCTCTTGCGAAGGAACCGCGTCGCGCCCCTTGCGTGAGCGGCCGAACGCGTTCCGCAGGAGAGAAAGAATGCCCATTGCGCAACCCTTCGCATGATTTGAAGCCCGTATGCCCGTTGCCCGTCAATCCGTGGCCAGGACGGACACGTAAGGTTAGCGGCCACTCTCGGCGATCTTGGGTGCGGGCGGCAACGTTCGCTTAACTCCACCACCCGCCGCTGTCAACACCGCCCCAACTCCCGCAGGTTCACCCGCAGTTCATCTCGCGGCCGCGTTCTCGCACGCACGCGCCCCTAGCGTCACGGTCACACCCCAAGGCAACAAGGGACAGAAGAGGACGAGGAGCGCACCGTGCGCAAGCTGCTGCCCATGATCGGCTCGCACCCCGGCGGTCGTTCCGCCATGACCTGTCGGTTCCGCTGTGGTGACGCCTGCTTCCACGAGGTGCCGAACACCACGACGAACGAGTACGTCGGTGATGTCATCGCGAGCGCGCTCAGCCGACGCTCGGTGATGAGAGCCGCCGCCGTCGTGACCGTGGCCACGGCCGCCGGTACCGCCACCACTCTCGGCGTCGCCCCGGACGCGGCCGCCGCCACCGCGAAGACCCCGGCCAAGCCCAAGGGCGCCCGCGGTCTCCGCTTCACCCCCGTCGCCCCGAACACGAACGACGTGGTAACCGTTCCAACCGGTTACCAGCAGAACGTGGTCATCCGCTGGGGCGAGCCCATCCTGCGCGGTGCCCCGGCCTTCGACCCGGAGAACCAGACGGCCGCCGCCCAGGCCGGCCAGTTCGGCTACAACAACGACTTCCTCGCCCTCCTCCCGCTCCCGGGCGAGCGCGGCCGCAAACTCCTCGTGGCCAATCACGAGTACACGGACGAAGTGCTCATGTTCCGGGGGTACGACGCCGCCAACCCGACGCGCAACCAGGTCGAGGTCGCCTGGGCCGCGCACGGGCTGACCGCCGTGGTCGTGGCGGAGGACCGGCGTACCGGCAAGCTCACCGCCGTTCCCCGGCATCACCTCAACCGGCGGGTCACCGCCACCACCGAGTTCAAGGTGACCGGTCCGGCCGCCGGGTCCGACCTTCTCAAGACCTCCGCCGACCCGACCGGCACCAAGGTCCTCGGCACCCTCAACAACTGCTCCGGCGGCACCACCCCCTGGGGCACCACGCTCCACGGCGAGGAGAACTTCAACCAGTACTTCGCCAACAGCAGCCGGGCCACCGACAAGCGGTACGGCATCGGCACCGGCGCCACCGAGCGCAAGTGGGAGCGGTTCGACAAGCGGTTCGACGTCGCCCAGGAGCCGAACGAGGTGCACCGCTTCGGGTACGTGGTGGAGTTCGACCCGTACGACCCGGCCTCCAAGCCCCGCAAGCACACCGCTCTCGGCCGCTTCAAGCACGAGGCCGCCAACATCCGGATGACCGCCGACGGGCGTCCCGTCGTCTACACCGGTGACGACGAGCGTTTCGACTACTTCTACAAGTTCGTCAGCAGCAAGCGTGTCAAGCACGGCACCTCCCGCGCCGTGCGCGAGCACAACCTCTCCCTGCTCGACGAGGGCACCCTCTACGTCGCCAAGCTCACCGGCGACTCCCCCGCCATCGAGATCGACGGCACCGGCAAGCTCCCGGGCGACGGAGAGTTCGACGGCAGCGGTACGTGGATCCCGCTGGCCACCGCCAAGGCCGACGGCGCCGTGTCGCACGTGGACGGGATGACCGCCGAGGAGGTCTTCGTCTTCACGCGTCTGGCCGGCGACAAGGTGGGCGCCACCAAGATGGACCGCCCCGAGGACATCGAGCCCAGCCCGGTCACCGGCAAGGTCTACGTCGCCCTCACCAACAACTCCAACCGCGGTGTCGGCTCCAACGCCAAGGCGGACGAGGCCAACCCGCGCAACGCCAACAAGCACGGCCAGGTCCTGGAGCTCACCGAGCGCCACAACCGGCCCGACAGCACCGAGTTCGCCTGGCTGCTCTTCCTCGTCGCGGGCGACCCGGACGACCCGGCGACGTACTTCGCGGGTTTCCCGAAGGACGACGTCAGCCCGATCTCCTGCCCGGACAACGTGGCCTTCGACCCGCACGGCAACCTGTGGATCTCCACCGACGGCAACCAGCTCGGCTCGCACGACGGCCTCTTCGGTGTCGCCACGCGCGGTGAGCGGCGCGGTGAGCTGAAGCAGTTCCTGACCGTCCCGAGCGGCGCCGAGACCTGTGGCCCGATCATCCAGGACCGGCGTGTCCTGGTCGCGGTCCAGCACCCGGGCGAGCTCGACGGCGCTTCCGTGGAGAACCCGAAGAGCACCTGGCCCGACGGCCCCGGCAAGATCGTCCGCCCGGCGGTCGTCGCCGTGTGGCGCGCGGACGGCTGCGACATCGGCGCGTGACCGTCGGACATGACTGAGGGCCGTCCTCCCCCGGAGACGGGGGAGGACGGCCCTCGGCCGTCCGCGTGCGGGGGCTCAGGGGGCCAGGCAGCTCACGCCCGGCGCCGCCGTCGGGTCCAGCAGACCGGCCGGGTCGACCACCGCGGCCGGGTCGACGAGCGCCGTGACGTCGGCGGGGGCCTCGGTGACGCAGGTGACGGTCCCGACCGGGTCCGGGATGGCACTGGCGGCCGGGGCCATGGTGCCGGCGAGGGCGAGGGTTCCGAGCAGGACGGTCGCGGTGCGACGCATGAAAAATCCCCTTATAGGTAGGGCGGTTGAACAGGAATGATCATTGCCGCTCTCCGTCTGTGAACTCTCCCTCCGTCACCCGTGCGGGCGTGACGTAACGATTCGGCGCCGGGTGCCGGGTTGACCGGGTCCGTCGTGACGTCAGCGCGGTGACGTGATCGCCCGCGCCGCCGCCACCTCCTGCCGCAACGGTTCCAGCACGCTGTCCTGCGGCCCGCCGAGGTCCGACCGGACGGCGTAGAGCACCTCGGTCTCCCGCAGCCCCGCCGCCAACTCCCTTAGTTGTAGGGCGACTTGGCCGACCTCGGCGGCCGACGGGGTCGCTGCCCCCTGCTTGATCCGCACCCGCGCGCCCGTCGTCGCGTCCACGATCCGCTCGACCGCCACCACCAGCGGCCACCAGGCGGCGGCCCGGCTGCCCACGGGCGGCGGCTCGGTCAGGGCGCGCTGGAACTCCGTACGGATACCGGAGAGGTCCCGGTACAGCCGGCGGCGCATCCGGGCCCGGCGGGCGGGGTCGGCGGTGTCGCCGAAGGCGTGTTCCACATACGTGGCGGTGTCGTCGACGGCGTCCGCGAGCCGGTCGCCGACGCGGGCGTGCCAGCTCTCCGGCCAGAGCAGATAGCCCGCGACGAGCGCGATCACACAGCCCATGAGGGAGTCGACGAGCCGGGGCACGAGCAGGGCCGTGCCCTCGTGGTTGAGGATGTCGGACAGGAGGAGGATCACGGGGGTGATCGCGGCCGTCTGGTAGCCGTAGCCGCGCGGTGTGAGCGCCGGGATCAGCGGGGCGAGCAGCAGCATCACGGGTACGTCCCACCAGCCGCGCGGCACCTCCGCGAGCACCGCGGCCGCCACCACCAGCCCCACCACCGTGCCGAGGGCCCGCAGCAGCGCGCGGGAGAAGACCGAGCCGAAGTCGGGTTTCAGCACGAAGGTGATGGTCAGCGCGACCCAGTACGAGCGGGGCACGGCGATGAGCGACACCAGTGCCTGCGCGACGCCGATGCACAGGGCGAGGCGCAGGCCGTAGCGCCAGGAGTCGGCGGAGAAGGCGAAGTGGCGGCCGGCGCGGGCCGCTCGGGCGGGCAGCGGCGCCGGACGCCCGAGCCGGTCGTCGGCCTTGGTGAACTCGGGGGACCGGTCGGTGACGACATCGGCGGCGTGCCGCAGCGCCTGGTCGACGGCCCGCGCGATCCCGTTGCCCGGCTCGGGCAGCCGCAGCTCCAGCGCCCCCGAGTACCCGCTCTCGACGGCCTCGGCGAGCCGCAGCACGGCGGCCGGGATCTCGGCGGGCAGCGGCCGCCCGGTCAGCCGTACGGCCGGGGCGGCCTCGAACAGGGGGGTGAGCGCGTTCAGCTGGGCGAGGAGACGGACGAGTTCGGGACTGCGCCCGTGATGGCGGGCGCGCCGGGCGAGGACGAGGTCGTAGGACTGGTTGAGGGACTGGGTGACGGCGCGCCGGGCGTCGTCGTACGTCTCCGCCGCGTCCGTCGTGGCCGCGAGCAGCTCGGCGACGGTGCGGTACGTCGCGGCGACGGCGGCCCGTTCGGGTACGCCGGCCCGCAGTGGCCAGGCGAGCAGGGCGAGGGCGAGGACGAGGAGCCCGCCGCCGCTCATCAGCAGCGGGGGCATCCACCACGGCTCGGGCATGGGCAGCCCCGCGCCCACCACCCCGTTGAGGAGCAGCAGCAGCCCCGACACGGATGCCACGGCGCCGATCGTCGAGATCATCCCGGAGACCAGTGCGATCGCGGTGACCGTGCCGACGGCGAGCCAGCCCTGCCCGTACACGAGTGAGCCGAGTGTGATGCCGACCGCGCTGAAGAGCTGGGGGATCGCGATGTTGAGCACGCGCATGCGGTACGCGTCCGCCGTGTCGCTGATGACTCCGGAGAGGGCGCCCATGGAGGCGAGGGCCCCGTACGAGGGCCGCCCGGTGGCGAGGCCGAGCGCGAGCGGCAGGCTCAGCGCGATCGCGGCCCGGGCCATGGCGGGCCGGTTGACGGGCGCCTGCAGGGGTCTGAGGTTCCGGACCAGCCAGTCGGGAGGGGTGAGGTCGAGACCGAGACGGCTGGGGGACGGACGGGGCATGAGGCCATTATGAACGCCGGGTGTGCGGCGATTTCAGGCCTTGTGCTGGGCTATTTCCTCTTGTGGAGGGTGAGGTCGACGGTGACTGCCCGGTGGTCGGTGCCGGTCAGTTCGTGGAAGCGGACGCGGCGGGCGGAGAAGTCCTCGGCCGAGACGAGGACGTGGTCGATCTGGGTGCCGAAGGCGGGGGTGGTGCGGGCGGGCCAGGTCGGGGCGCGGTCCTCGCCGGCGAGGCGGGCGGCGTCGCGCAGACCGGTGTCGAGGACGCGGCGGAAGGCGGCGTGGTCCTGGGAGGCGTTGAAGTCCCCGGCCAGGATGGTCGGGGTCCGGGTGTCGGCGGCGGCGTACGCGCGCAGGGCGCCCAGCTCCCGCCGCCAGACGGCCACTTGGCCGGGCAGGGGCGGCATGGGGTGCGCGAGCTGGAGGCGTACGGGATGGCCGTCGATGTCGGCGACGGCGCCGGGCATGCCCATGGAGCCGGGGATCGGGGCGGTGCCCTTGAGGGGGTGGCGGCTGAGGATGAGGGACCCGTCGGAGCCTTGCCCTTCGACGGCCTGCCGGTAGGGGTAGGAGGGTGTCGTCGACTCGGCTCCGAAGGCTTCGAGGAGGGCGGCGGAGCAGGTGTTTTCGCACTCCTCGACGAAGACGATGTCGGGGCGGTCGCGGCGTACGGCGTCGATGAGCGCGGCGGTTCCCCAGCCGAACTGCACGTTGGACGTCATGACACGCACCCGGGCCACCGCCTCGCCGGCGGGGGCGTTCGCCTTGCCGTACGGCTCGATGAACCACGCGAGCGCGCCGAGCACGATGACGCCCCAGGTCACGCCGGTCCACCAGCGGGCGAGGCCGGCGAGGAGGAGGGCGAGGCCGGTGGGGGCGAGGAGCCAGGGCAGGAAGGCGAGGAGCTGGGTGACGGGGGTGGTGGCGTCGGTGTCGGCGGCACGGCAGCCGACGACGACGCTGACGCCGAGCAGCAGCAGCCCGGCGAGCCAGGCTTTCGGGCCGCGCGCGGTCCGCCGCCGCCGAGCCGGGTCCGGGTCCGGGGCCGGGTCCGTCCGCTCGATGGTCGTACTCTCCAAGGTTCCGCCTCCGCTCGTGCGCGGGGATCGGTGTCCCTGGGGGAGGACGGGGTGGGTGGGGGTGATGGTTGCGGGGTGGTTGCGGGCGCGGTTCCCCGCGTCCCTGAAGACACCGGCCCCGCAGCCACGAGGTCGCTGTTACCGCGTCGCGCCGTGGTCGGGTGAGGACGTCGCCAGGGACCACATCACGAAGACGCCGAGTGCGATGCAGATGACCGACCAGACGGGGGCGTAGGGGAGGAACATGAAGTACTCGATGACGTACAGCGATGTGATCGCGATGCCCACGCCCCGGGCCCAGTCCTTGCCCTGGAGGAGGCCCCAGCCCGTCGCGGCGAGGACGACGCCCATGGCGAGGTGGATCCAGCCCCAGGTGGTGAGGCTGAACTCGAACGTGTAGTCGCCGACGCCGGCGTACACGTCGTCCGAGGCGATGCCCGCGATGCCGTTGATGATGCTCACGACGCCGCCGACCAGCATCAGGACACCGGCGAAGACCAGACCGCCGAGGGCCCAGGACGAGCCGGTGTCGCGGTGGGGTGTCGGTGCCACGGTGGTCTGGTGCTGCGTGGGGTCGGAGCGCGGAGAGGTGCTGTGCTGGGCCATGGGGGCCTCCTCGGGGGAGGGGATAAGACAGACAACAGCTCATCCGCATGCTCGTCCCGGGCGGGGAGGGGCGCACTCGGGGTGGGCCGAACGGGTGAACCTCCTCCCCTGTCAGCCGACCTTCGTCAGGAAGTCCTCCAGCGCCTTGTTGAAGTCGGCCGGGCGTTCCAGGTTCGGTAGGTGGGCCGCGTCCGCGATGACGTGGAGGGTGGAGTCGGAGAGGGCCGCGTGCATGGCCTCGGCGTCCGTGACCGGGGTGTACTCGTCGTCGGCGCCCACGACGACCAGGGCCGGGACGGTGACGCGGGTGAGCAGCTCGCGGTAGTCGGGGCGTTCCGCGCGGCCGCGCAGGGCCGCCGCCGCGCCCCGGGGGTCGGTGGCCGTCATCATGCGGCGCACATGGGCCGCGACCTCGGCGTCCGCGTACGGCGCGACCATCTTGTACAGCACCTCGTCCGCGTACGTCCCCATGCCCTCGCGCAGGAGGCGGTCGGCCATCGCGTTCCGGGTGCGCTTGCCCTCCTCCGTCTCGGCGGCGGGGAAGGTGTCGGCCAGGACCAGGCCTCGGACGCGGTGCGGGAAGAGGCGGTAGCACTCCATCGCGATCTGGCCGCCCATGGAGAGTCCGGCGAGGACGAAGTCGGTGACGCCGAGGTCGTCCAGGAGTGTCGCGATGTCCTCGGCGAAGGTCGACAGAGGAGTGATGCCGGGGACCACCGGGGAGGTGCCGTAGCCGCGCAGGTCGGGGGCGATCACACGGTGGGTGGTGGCGAACGCGTCGATCTGGGGGTGCCACATCGTGCGGTCGAAGGGGTGGCCGTGGATGAGGACCAGCGGGGGCGTCGTCGGGGACGCGCTCCCTTTGTCCTCGTATGAGAGGAAGGGTGACATGTGGGCGACCTTAGGATGCCCCAACTCCTCGGTGCAATAAGATCTTTGCTCTCGGTGCAATGCCGGGAGGGTGAGAGGGGAGGGGCCCTGGTGGCGGACTATCCGGACTACCGGCGCATCGCCGATCGCATCGCGGACGACATCGCCGCCGGGCGGCTGAAGCCCGGCGAACGGCTGCCGCCGCAGCGGGCGTTCGCGCGCCGGCGCGGGATCGCGGGGTCGACCGCAGGGCGGGTGTACGCGGAGCTGGTGCGGCGCGGCCTGGTGGTGGGCGAGGTCGGGCGGGGCACGTTCGTACGGGCGGCGCCCGAGGGGCCCTCGGGGCGGGCGCTCACCGAACCGTCCGGCTCGGCGCCGGTGAACCTGGAGCTCAACTACCCCTGCGCGCCCGGCCAGTCCGAGCTGCTGGCCGCCGGACTCGCGCCGCTGCTGCGGCCGGACGTACTGACGGAGGCGACGCGTACGGCGCCGGCGAACGGTACGGCCGCCGCGCGTGAGGCAGGGGCCGGGGTGCTCGCCGTGCCCGGGTGGCGCCCGGCCCCGGACCGCTTCCTGTTCGCGGGGAACGCCCGCCAGGCCATCGCGGGCGCCCTCGCCTCCCTCGTCCGGCCGGGGGGCCGGGTCGGGGTCGAGGCGTTGACGTATCCGCTGGTCAAGGAGATCGCCGGGCGGCTGGGGCTGACGCTGGTGCCGCTCGCCATGGACGGGGAGGGGCTGCTGCCGGAGGCGGTGACGGTGGCGCACCGGGCGGCGCCGCTGTCGGCCGTGTACGTCCAGCCGACGCTGCACAATCCGACGACGGTGACGATGGGGAGCGGACGGCGGGCCGAACTGGCGCGGGTGCTGCGGGAGTTGGACCTGCCCGTCGTCGAGGACCGGATCTGGTCCTTTCTGGAGGACGGGGGTGTGGCGCCGCTCGCCGCGTACGCGCCGGAGCGGGTGTACGTCGTGGACGGGCTGTCGAAGCGGGTGGCGCCGGGACTGACGGTCGGGTTTCTCGTGGTGCCGGAGGGGCGGGGCCGTGATTCCCATGGGCTGGAGGCGGCCCTGCGGTCCGGGGGGTGGACCGCAGGGCGGTTCGCTCTGGAGGCGGGGGTGCGGTGGATAGGGGACGGGGTGGTGGGGCGGCTCGTCGCGGCGAAGCGGGCGGACGCGGCGGCGCGGCAGGGGGTGGTGGCGGAGGAGTTGGGCGGGTTCGTGGTGCGGGGGGACGCGCGGGCGTACTACGCGTGGTGGGAGTTGCCGGAGCCTTGGCGGGCGGACACGTTTGTCGCGGAGGCGGCTCGGAGGGGGGTTGCCGTGACGCCGGGGACCGCGTTCAGCGTCCCGGCGGCCGTCGCCGGGGCGGCACCCGTCCCACAGAGAACGGCACCCGGTCAGCACCGGGAAGCACCGCCGACCCCCGCCCAGCAGCAGCGCCGAGCGACATGCCGCCCCGCGTCCCGCTGCGTCAGGCTCGGACTCGGCTCCGCTCCTCCGGAGGAGCTGGCGTGGGCGTTGCGGGTGCTCGCCGACGTCGCGCGTAGCGGCCCGTGAGCCACGCGCTCCCCGCCACGACCGCCCCCAGCCCCACCAGCCCCCACGTCACCCGGCGCAGTGTGCCCGTCAGGGCGTCGTAGACCGCGCCCGCGGCGGCCGGGGAGACGTCGGGCGGCAGGTCGGACAGCGTCAGTCGGCGGCCCAGCGCCACGGCGAGGCCCAGCAGCAGGCCGCCCAGTGCCGTACCGAGCCCCGTCGCGCAGAGCGCCCGGCGGCGACGGGCCGCCACGAGGACGCCCGTCACGGCCAGCGCGAGCGCGCCGAGCGGGAGCCAGAGACCGGCTACGTCGAGCACGCGGTACCCCTTCCGGAACCGGTCGAGGTCCGCCGCCGACAGGACCGTGACCTTGTTGTGCGCGACCGGGATGCGATGCGCGAACGGCACCCGGTCCTGGGCCAGCCGCCGTTTGACCCGCTCCCCGACCGGCGCGAGATCGAGCAGCACCGGCCGGTCCGCGACGTCGCTCCCGGGCGCGCGGAGCGCCCGCAGCACCGCGTCGTGCGCCTCCCGGTTCGCCGTGTGCCAGGCCGCGCGGAACGCCTCCGTCTGTGTGAAGGACCGGGCCGCGTCGTGCGTGAAGGCCTCCACCGGGTCCCGCAGCGACGGCCGTACCTGGATCTCGCGCATGATCTCGACGGTCATCGCGTCCGCGAGCGCGTCCCGTACGTCCGGGTCGGCGGCGAGCGGCGCCGTGACCTCCTCGTACCGGACCGGGTCCGCGATCTCGTACGTCGCCCACGCGGCCAGCGCGCCCGCCGGCGCGAGCAGGCAGGCGAGCGCGATCAGCGCGGCCGACAAGGGGCCGCGGAGACGTGGGAACACCTCTTCAGGCAAGGCCCCGGCGGTCGTGCGCGCGAGCGGTGGGGCCCCCGGTGACTGCGAATGGGCGCACAGGACAAGCCGAACGAGGATTTTTCGGCTCGCGGGTGACCAGGGACCCGGGAGTTCTGACCCATCGAACCCCGGTTACCTCACCCGGTGCCCCGCCGCGTCCTCCCGCGTGTAGTACCGGTAGAACGCCACCGCGAACACGCTCGCCGCGATGACGAGGGACATGAAGACGGAGCGGAGCACGGAGTGCGACGAGTCCTGGCTGTAGAGGAAGCCGAAGGCGCAGCCCGCGAAGGAGGCCCACAGCGTGGCGTGCAGCTCGCGGGGCAGCCGGGGCGCGAGGGCCCGTACGCCGACGTAGAGCGCCGCGAACACGAACGCGGTCACGAAGCCGAAGAGGATGTTCCAGCCGGTGATCGGGCCTGCGGAGCGGTTCATGGCCGCCGCCCAGTAGCCGTAGACCAGACCGAGGACCACCGGCACGGCCCGGTGCGCGACGAGGTGGGTGCGCGCGCCGAAGACATCGGGCAGTGGACCGGGTGAGTAACCGGGTGAGACGCCGGGCGAGGTGTCGGGCCCCGCCGC
Source organism: Streptomyces graminofaciens (assembly GCF_030294945.1). NCBI lineage: Bacteria > Bacillati > Actinomycetota > Actinomycetes > Kitasatosporales > Streptomycetaceae > Streptomyces > Streptomyces graminofaciens. The sequence goes on from NZ_AP018448.1 coordinate 6,940,373, forward strand.
CTTGGGCCGGGGCGCCGGAGCGCCGGACGCGGGTACCACATGAGCCATGGGAGGGCTCCTTTCTCTCCGCCCCGCCTTCCAGGGCACACCTGGGGGGCCCGGCTGGCAAGTCGGATGCCGGACCGTACGGGATGCGCGGGCCGTACCGCCGTGTTTCGCTGTGCCTCATGCGGATGCCGCGCCTGCGCCGGGAGCCGGACCCCGTCCAATGGCAGCAGCCGCTGCGCGTGCGGGGCCGCAGCATCGCCTGGGTGCCGCCGATGGTCGTGCTCGTCGCCGTACCGGTGATCGACTACTGGACCGGCGGCGACTTCCGGATCATCTCGTGGCTGGTGCTCGTGCCGGGTGTCGCCGCCGCGGTCTGCCCCATCGGCACCACCGCGGTCTACGGCGGGCTCGCGATGATCGTCTACGTCCTGGGCGACGGCGCCTGGCCGCACCAGTACCGCGCCGGGCTGCCCGACTTCATCCTCGTCGCCGTGGGCGCGGTGCTCTCCGTGCTGGCCTGCGCGGTACGGATGCGCGGGCAGGAGCGGATGCTGCACATGCGGGACGTCGTCGAGACCACCCGCCGTACGCTGCTGCGCCCGATGCCGCCGGGCTGGGGCGGCCTCGACCACGCGGAGATCTACCTCGCCGCCGACAGCGAGGCCCGCGTCGGCGGCGACTTCTACGACATCCAGCCCGGCCCGCACGGCACCCGCGTCCTCCTCGGCGACGTCCAGGGCAAGGGGCTCGGCGCGGTGGAGGCGGCGGCCGGGCTGATCGGCACGTTCCGTGAGGCGGCGTACCACGAGGCCGAACTGGCCGTCGTGGCGACGCGGTTGGAGGTGCGGATGCGGCGGCTCGTCGCCTACGACGCGGCGCTCGGGCGGGACGGCGGGGAGCGGTTCGCGACGGCCGTGCTGGTCGGGTTCCCGCCGCCGGAGACGGATTCGGGGTTCGTCGAGGTCATCGACTTCGGGCACGAGCCGCCGCTGCTGGTCGGCGCCGAGGGTGTGCACGAGCTGCCGACGCTCGGCGGGCTGCCGCTGGGACTCGCCGAGTTGGTGCCCCGGGCGCCGCGCGCGGCCCTGGTCAGGGTCGCCGACGACGAGACGTTGCTGCTGGTCACGGACGGGGTGACGGAGGCCAGGGACGGGGACGGGACGTTCTTCCCGCTCCGCGAGAGCCTCGCCGGCGCGCCGCGTGTGACCGAGCCCGAGGCCCTTGTACGCCTCGTCCGCGACGGCACGCTCGCGCACAGCGGGGGCCATCTCGACGACGACACGACGATCTTCGCCGTACGCCGCGCGCGGCCCGCCCGCTGAGCCTGCGTTCCCCCCTTTGCACGCGCAGCGGTTACGGTGCTGGCTGGGGTACGTGATCGATGGGGGACCGATGGGGAGGGGAACGATGCCCGGAACCGTGCTGTTGCTCGCGGCCGCGCCCGTGGGCAAGGGATGTCTGGTGGACGCGGCGTCCGTGCTTCCCGTACTGGCCGCCGTCTCGCCCGAGGTGCTGTCCGGCACGGGTACGGCGAACGTGGTCGAGCTGGCCGATCCGTTGGAGCCGCAGGCCGTGCTCACGCGGCTGCGGGCGGCGGCGACAGCGACCGGGCCGCTCACCGTGTATCTCACCGGGCAGCTGCAGCTCGACCGCAAGCAGCGGCTGCCGCATCTCGCGCTGGCGCGTACGACGCCGGCGACCGTGCGGTACACCGGGTTTCCCTGGCACTGGCTGGTGGAGGAGCTGCGGCTGCGGGCGCCGGGGTCCACGACGCTCTTCGTCGACCTGCACGCGGACGCGGAGGTCTGGCGGCAGATGGCGGGGCGAGGGCTGGGGGCCGGGCCCGGGGTGAGTGTGTTCGGGCGGATCGCGGCGGGGTCGGCGGGGGTGCGGCGGGGGGTGGCCGTGCCGACGTACATGAAGGCGTTGGGGACGATACTGCGGAGCGGGCAGCGGCCGGCGCCTCCGGCGCTGCATGAACAGGTGCTGACACGGGTGTCCGTGGACGGGGATGTGGTGCTGGCGTGGGATGCCATGGCGCCCGGTGCGGGTGGTTCCGCAGGAGGGTTCGCCCCCGCCGCCCCTACCCGGTCCCGTCCCCCGGAGGCCGCGCCCCCGGACCCCCGCCATCGCCCTGAACGGCCTCGTCCTCAAACGCCGGACGGGCTGGAAGGCCTGACCGGCCCGGAAAGCACGGGCGCCGACCCCCACGCCCTCATCACCGCCGCCGTGCAAGCCGGGCGGCACGCCGAGGCCGACTCGATTGCCGCTCGGCAGGAGTATGTGGCGTTGTGGGAGTTCGGGGCGGGGTCGGAGGAGGTGTGGCACTGGCGGGAGGTGCGGGCCGATCTGGCGATGTTCGCGGGAGACTCGGCGTTGAGCTGCGAGATCTGGCTGGCTGTCGCGCGGGCGCGGCTCGCGGCGGGGTGTGCGGCGGACGATCCGGCCGTCGAGGCCGCCGTGGACCGGGCGCATCACCAGTGGGGGCAGGTCACGGACGGTGGCCGGGCCGGTGAACTCGGGCTGCCACTGGCCGAGTTGAGGGAGCGCGTGCCGGGGCGGCGGGCCGGGGCCCTGGAGCATGTGCGGCAGCATCTCGCGGAGTTGAGGTCGGCCCAACACGTCCCCGGTTAGGCGAGGAGGGGTCGATGAGCCGTCGTCCGTCTCGTCGTCGATCGATGAGCCGTCGATCGAGGGCGCGCGGGGCCGACCTCATTTTTTGAGGGGGAGTTGTGCGAAGCGGACGCGGTCTAGGCGGGATCACGCTTCGTACGCCGCACTTCGCACACCGCACAGTGAACCGGGCCAGGGTCCGGGGTTGATCGGAACAAGATCAGAATCCGATCAGAGATTCACCAGTATTCGGTAAAGAGCACTACGCCGTTCGACCCTTCGTGCAATACCTCCCCGAAGTCGTCACACAGTCGGCCACAATCAGGCTATTACCGCAGGTCACACCCCGGATGGGATCACGTCGGCGCCGGCAGCCTGACCCTGAACCACGTGCCCTCGTGCGACGGTTCGAGGACGACCGTGCCGCCGTGGGCCTGTGCTATTGCGGCGACGATGCTCAGGCCGAGGCCGCTGCCCGCGGCGGTCGTCTCCTCGCCGCGCACGAAGCGGTCGAAGATACGGGCGCGCAGCTCGCGCGGGATGCCGGGGCCGTCGTCCATGACCTCGATGACCCGGTAGCCGTCCTCCGTGCCGAGCCCGAGTGTCGTCGTCGTGCCGTCGGGGGTGTGCACCCGGGCGTTGGTCAGGAGGTTGGCGACGAGCTGGTGGAGCCGCAGCGGGTCGCCGGTGACGGTGTGGTCGCCGGGGGCGAGCAGCAGCCGTACGGGGTGGTCGGGGTGGCAGTCGCGGGCGGCGGAGGCGGCGTCGCGGCACAGCCGGGCCAGGTCGACACAGCGGAGCTGGAGGGGCTGGCCCAGGTCCAGGCGGGTGAGGAGGAACAGCTCGTCTATGAGCGTGCTCATGCGCTCGACCTCGATCGCCACCCGGCCGAGCGCCTCCTGCCGCATGGACTCGTACGTCGGGTCGCCGACCCGGGCGAGTTCGGCGTACCCGGAGATGGTGGTGAGCGGGTTGCGCAGTTCGTGTCCGGCGGTGGCCAGGAACTCGCGCAGCCGGCACTCGGTCTCATGGCGTTCCCTGGCCTCGCGGCGGGCGAGCCATCGGGCGCCCGACAGCACCGCGATCAGCAGGGGCAGCGCGGCGAGGGCCTCCACCTGGAGGAGGTGGATCGCGGTTGGGCGGATACTCGCCGTGGACTGGGCGGTGACGACGTAGCTGCCGTCCTGGCTCAGCCCGGCCCGGGGGGTGCGGACGACCTGGGCGCGGTAGCCGCCGCCGAGCTCCACGGGGCGAGGGTGGGCCGCGTAGCTCTTCAGCCGGGCGAGGGAGAGCGCGGGGAAGGACGGCAGGCGGTCCGAACCCGAGTACCGCTCGATCACGCGGCCGCGGGTGTCGAGGACGAGGACGAGTGACTCGTCGTTCAGCACGAGCGGGCGGCGGGAGACGGGCGGGCCGAGACCGGTCTGGCTGAGCCGGGTGATGTCCCGGTCGGTGCGGGCGACGAGGTGGTGGACGAGGGCGCCCGCGGAGATCGCGGCGAGCGTGCCGAAGGTCGTCAGCGTGGCGAACAGCCAGAAGGCAAGGGTGCGTTGGGCACTCTTGTCGGCCCACACGGTCTCCTCGCGGCCGGGCCGCGTCGCCCGGTCCGGGGTCGGCACGGCTCTGCTGTTCGCCTGAGCCGTCCATGCTTCGGGCACCGCCGTCCCGGCCGGTCGCTTCCCTCCCCGCCCGGCCGCCCGCAGCCCGGCGGTCTTCACCGCCGAGACCAGGCTGTTGGCCCCGAACGAGCCGCCGGGCCCGGGTACCGGGCCGATTCCGTTCAGTCCGCGCACAGTTGGTAGCCCACTCCTCGCACGGTCCGTATGAGGGACTGTCCGGATTCGCCCAGTTTGCGGCGCAGATAGTAGATGTAGGTGTCGACGACCCCGGACCCCTCGTCGCGGTGGTTCCAGACGCGTTCCTGGATCTGGCCGCGGGAGAGCACCCGGCCGGGGTTCTCCATCAGATAGCGCAACAGCGCGAACTCCGTCGTGGTGAGGTCGACCGGCTGGCCCGCCGCCCACACCTGGTGCGCGTCGGCGTCCAGTTGCACCGCGCCCGCGCGCAGCCGGTTGCGGTCGGCCGGGGGCTGGCCGCCGCCCGCCCGGCGCAGCAGGGCCCGTACCCGCGCGGCGATCTCCTTCAGCTCGAACGGCTTGGTGACGAAGTCGTCGCCGCCCATGTCGAGCCCGCGCACGCGGTCGTCGACCCCGCCGAGCCCGGTGAGGAACAGCACCGGCACGTCGTTGCCGCGTTCGCGCAGCGTCCGGCAGACCTCGAAGCCGCTGAGGTCGGGGAGGTTGACGTCGAGCAGGACGAGGTCGGGGTTGAGCCGGGTGACGGCCTGGAGTGCCTGGCGTCCGGTGGACGCGGTGGTCACCTGGTAGCCGAGGAACTCCAGAGCCATGGAGAGCATCGAGCGGATGCCCTCCTCGTCGTCCACGACGAGCAGACGGCCGGTCGAGAGGGGCAGCGTGGGTATCGGTGGCGCGGACAGTGCCGGCATGGAGGGGACAACGACAGAGGGCACAGGCGTGGTCATGTCCTGTTCCTTTGCGACCGTGACCTCACTTTGAGGTCTCAAGTACTGAGAGGTCGTATCGTCACACATACCGGCAGGTAAGCGAGAGCGCTTTCCGACTGAGGCTTTTTTCACGGGGGTTGAAAGCAACCGTCGGGATGTTTGCCCCTAGTCACGCACGCGCCCTGCCGCTCCCCGCCGGATTTGCGGCAAAACAGCGAAGAGCGCGCCCGGTCGTAGCCCCGGACGCGCTCTGCGACGTAATTTCTACTGGCTTCTGGCTGAATACCGCTGGACCTCAGCTGGTGAAGGTGAAGTATTTCCAGGAGCTGTGCGTAGTCGTGTTCACGTTGTCGCCGGAGTCGGTGTCGATGTACGACGACCGGAGCCGGAAGCGGACGCCCGTGCTCGGCGTGCCGGTCAGCTCGATCGCGCCCACACCGTCCGACTCCAGCTCGAAGTAGTCCTTGTCGCCGGAGTGCCAGGCGTCGCCGTAGTACGCCTGCACCTCGACGCGGTACTCGCGGCCCGGGTAGTACGTCATCTTCGTCGTGAACAGCGGGTCCACGGACTTCCGGAAGTAGTAATACGTGTGGTTCCAGGCGTACTTGGTCTTGTAGTGGCGGCTCGGCGTCGTCGACACCTGCACCTTGGTGTAGACGCGGCTCGTCACCGACGTCGGCGCGCTGCGCAAGTCGCCCGCGAACTTCGCCGTGAGCTTGGTGTCCCGGGTCAGGTCCAGCGTGACGGACAGGTTCCCGGACGAGTTCACGTTGCCGGACTTCACCAGCCTGTTCGGCTTGTCGGAGCCGTAGGGGTCGGCCCAGATCTCGACCTCGCGGTTCTTGTACGTCGTCCCGAGGTGCGCGGTGAACGTGACGTCGGCGCCGTACGCGTACGTCGTGCCGTTCTTGTTCAGCGTCAGTGAGGTCGCCGTGCGAGAGACCTCGACCGTGTCGTACGCGGAGGCCGACTCGTGCGTGGTGTCGCCCGCGTAGGAGACGGTGTACGTCACCGGACCACCGTTCGGCGGGGTGTCCTTGAAGGAGTACGTGCCGTCCGCCGCGACCGTGACAGGGGCGAGCGCCTTGCCGGCCGCGAACTCCAGGTCGGTGCGGGTGACCGTGAGCGTCGCCCCGGACGGGAAGGCCGCGTCCGACGTCAGCTTGCCGGTGACGGTCAGTTCCTTGGCGCGGGTGGCGGTCGCGGGCGCGTTCACCGTCAGGCTCGTCGGGGACTGCACGACGTCGTTCAGGTCGCGCAGCGCGTACCCGCCCGTGCCGAGGGCGACGACCGCGAACAGGTGCGACTCGTCCGGCGCCCAGGCCAGGGCCCCGGCCGCGAGGGAGCCCGCGCCCGTGCCGTCGGCCGTGTTCGTGAAGTCGTAGATGTGCTCGGCCGTGGCCGCGCCCGGCTCGTAGACCCACACGTCCGGCGAGTACGCGCCGTCGATGCCCGCGGCGACCGTGCCGTCGGGGGCGATCTCGACCGCGTTCGGGTACGAGTCGGTCGGGTACTTGCCGTCCGGCGTCAGGTCCGAGGTCCTGTACACCTGGTGGAAGTACGGGGCGCCGCTGGCCACCACCAGGTGGGAGCCGTCGGGGGTGAGGGCGAGGTCGCGCAGGTTGCTCGCCGTGTACTCGTCGGTGTTCGGGCCGCTCGCCGTCCGCTTCGCCGTCCCCGACGACACGTCGTAGACGGCCACGCTGATCGGGCTCACGCCCTCGATGCCCGCCGCCAGGGTGTTCGGGGCGCCCGGGGTGGAGGTCAGGGTCGGGGCCGCGTACCAGCCGCCGTCCTGCTTGAGCGTGACCACCGGGTCGGCGCCGGACACGTCCAGTGAGCCGAGGTTGCCCTGGGCCGCGCCGCCGTAGCCGAACCACAGCTTGCCGCCGGCCCACGCCGGGTACTGCGGGTCGGTGCCCTCGCCCGTCGGGTACCGCTCGGCCTCGGTGACGGTCGCCGTGTCGATGGCCACGATCGCGTCGTCGCCCGGCACGGCCGCGTAGAGCGTGCCCGAGTCCGGCGACAGTTCGAGCCCCTTGGCGCCGGGCAGCGAGGGCACGCTGCCGACGACCTTGCCCGCGTAGTCCGTGGCCACGACCTGGCCGCCGGTCGGGTCGGAGACGAAGACCCGCTGGTGGACGCCGTCCACGACGATGTCGCCCGACGACTGCACGGGCAGGGGTGTGCTGGTGTCGGCCACCGCCGGGGCGGCCGTGCCGACCGCGAGCGCGGCCGAACCGAAGAGGACGGCCAGCGCGGTGGCAGCCGGAAGAGCGCGGACGCGCAGAGTTTCGCGCACGGTGTTTCGAACCCCCCGGAACGAAAAGCAGATGAGCGTCGCGTACGCCTGTGCTGTACGCGAGCGAATGAGCGAAGAGTAGGTCACCCAAATGACAGGGAGTGCACAGGGGGTGCTTGACGCCGCGCGGGTCCGGAGGGGACGTACTCGCACGTCACACGCCGTGGCCCCACCTCACGCGCCGTCACCCGAACGGCCCTGCGCGACACCGTCACCCGGTCGGCGCACTGCTATTCACAAGGGGAGACATAAAGGTCAGAAGTTATGAAGCCAATGAAATGAAGGGAATAACCACCCCCATGGTCACCCTGTCCATCGACTTCACCCAGGGCCTCGACGACGCCTGGTCGAAGATCGCGCAGTTCGTACCGAGACTCCTCGCCTTCCTGGTGATCCTGGTCGTCGGCTGGTTCGTCGCGAAACTGGTCGCCCGGGTCCTCGGCCGCGTCCTGCGCAAGCTCGGCACCGAGAAGCTCTCCGAGCGCGCGGGCACGAGCCGACTCCTCCGCGACTCCTCGTACGACCTGACCGGCATCATCTGCAGGATCGTCTATTACGCGCTGACGCTGATCACCCTCCAGCTCGCCCTCGGCGTCTTCGGCGCCAATCCGGTCAGCGAGCTGATCAACGCCATCGTGGCCTGGCTGCCGCGCGGCCTCGTCGCCGTCGTCCTCGTCGTCGTGGCGATGGCCATCGCGAACGCGGTACGCGGCCTCGTCGCCACCGCCCTGTCGTCGGTCTCGTACGGCAGGACGCTCGCGACCGTCGTCTGGGCCTGCGTCCTGGGCCTGGGCGTCATCGCCGCGCTCGGCCAGGCGGGCATCGCCCGTGACGTCACCCGCCCCGTCCTCTACGCGGCCCTCGCCACCGTCGTCGGCATCCTGATCGTCGGCGTCGGCGGCGGCCTGATCGCCCCGATGCGCCAGCGCTGGGAGCGGGCACTGACGACCGTCGAGCGGGAGACGGCCCGGGTGGGCCACGGCGACGCCCTCCCCCACCAGCAGGTCCGGGAGCGGACTGACCTGCCACGCACGACCGACGCATGACGGGGTGACCCGGACACGGAGGCGGCCGTCGGCGGAGGGGGATTCCGTCGGCGGCCGCGGTGTTCGGTGAGCAGGCCGTGGCGTTGGACAGGCCAGCTGATGGCGGTGAGCCAGCACACGGCGTAGTCGTGACCGACGGGCTCGCGCCGGTCGAGTTCGGCGAGGGCGTCCAGGAACCCGAGGGTGTGGTCGGCGAGGTCCTCATGGTGGGCCGGCCGTGGGATCAGCCCCGACGAATTCACCGCCAGCCGCTCCCTGATCTCCGCCACATGCTGATGCACGGCGGTCGTGAACGCGGGCTCATCGGCGAACTCCGCGAAACGGGGCGCGAACGCGCTGCTGATCCGCGCCAACGGGGACGGAGAGGGTTGCGGGGACAGGGGCACCACTCCAAGGTAGGCGGAGCCGGAGCCTTCATCGTCGCTCCGGAGGCCTTCCCCGCCTTTATCGCCTACGTCAGCCAGCCCAGCACCTCCCTTCGGTAGCGCGTCACCGCAGCCAAGGCTGACTCCGGCTCGGTGGCGAGTAGGCCGCGGGCGGTGGTGAGAAGCTCGATCGAGTCGGGGCGAGCATCCTCCTCAGCGAAGATCCGCGTGAGTGTGGCACCGAGAACCAAGTAGGCCCGCACCTGGGCCACCACACGCGCCGTGCCGTACTCGTCGGGGTGGATGTCCGGGGCGTTGTTCGTGATGGCCGTCCAGTCGTCGGAAGTGACCGGGGCCTGGAACGCCTCCGCGATCCAGCGCGCGGCGGCAGGGGCCTGTTCACCGGTGAGCGTGGCTGTGTAACGAGTCTGGGCGGAGAGTACGGCGCGGGCGTCCTCCTCGATCAACTTTCTTGCCAGCGACCGCAGATCAGCGGTGTTGCGCACCGTACGCTCCACGGCGAGGCTCATCACCGCGCGCAGCAGATCGCGAGGGAGCCCGCCGGACAACACCTGGCACAGCCACAGGTACGGCTCGGGCAGTCGGACACCCCGCAACTCGAGGAGTTCGCGTGCCTGGGGGAGGCCCAGGGGGTTTAGGGCGACAACTCGATCGAAGGCGCTGTCGAAGACTGTGCGTACGTCGAGAACGTGCCTTCCGAAGGCGGTCAGCGCGTCCTCGGAGACGGCGACGAGGAAATGGCAGCCTCGGATGCCGAAGACGACCTTGAGATCGTTGAGGAACCGCTCGGTCTCCTGCGCGCTGCCGAGCTTGTCGAGTTCGTCGATCCCGATGACGACACGTCCGCCCAGTGCCCGCCGTTCCAGGGAAACCTGGTCGAGGAACCCACGGAAACGGGCGACCAGTTCGGGATAGGTGAGGATCTGCTGGGTGTGCTGGACCTGCTGCCCGTCGGCGAGCTGGAGTCCGAGCCCGCCCGGCAGAGCGAATTGGGCACTGCGGGTGCGCATCAAGGTCAACTGGTAGTGCAGAGTGCGCAGATGGGCGGCGGCCGAGGCTTCGGCGCTGTCGGCCGGCGCGACGGCCTGGCGTTCCGCTCGTCCGGGCAGGGTCAGGATCCATGCGAGGCCGGCCACGATGAGCAGGGCGCCACCGCTGAGCAGCAGGGCCTCGGCGTGCCCGGTGATCACGTCTGTGGCGGCCGTGCGATGCGGCCACAGCAACGTGGTGAGGACGACGATGAAGCCCGCGACCAGGATCAGGAAGCCGCCCAGACGGTGGCCCAGGGCTGTGCGGCGTGCTGTATCGGCTCCGGGGCGTCCGTCGGCCGTCGGTTCCTCGCCGATGATGCGGCGGCACACCTCCGCGAACAGGTGGATCAGGAATTCCCTGGGATCGTACGAGGTCGGAGCGGGCACCAACACCAGCAGATCGTCGGCGGCGGATGTCGGACCGGGCGTGCAGAACCGCTGCATGAGGCTGGACTTGCCCGCGCCACGCGGACCGCTGACGCCGATGCTGGCGCTCTCCAGTTCGCGCAGGTGGAAGGCGATCTCGTCGGCTGCGGCGGTATCGACGAACTGGTCGGAGCTGCGCGTTCCGGTAAGACGGGAGGGAGCGATGGCCGGTAGGTCCGGCGATTCCGCGGTGTCCTCACTCACCCGCAGACGGCTTCGGATGAGCGGCATCACGCCATCCCGGGCCACGATCGTCAGCCAGTCCCGGTGGGCCTGGAGGGCGGCGTCACGGTGGCGGTCGTGGGGCACGGGGAGGACGGGCCAGACCGAGGGGTCGTCGTCCTCGACGGCACGGGCGCGGGTGACGTGGGGGCGCGCGAGGGCCCAGGCGACGAGGGCGAGGACGGCAAGGAAGGCGGTGGCCCAGGCGACGGTGGTGAGGGTGTGCTCCGGGACGAAGGCTTCGGTGTACCTGGCTTCCAGGAAGCCCACCAGGCACCAGAACACGATGAAGACGACAGACCGGCCTTTGCTGAAGGCCGATCGGAAGTAGTCATAGATTTCCTCATCCGACAGGGAATCTGTCCTGTACCCCATGTAGGCGAGCGGGGCGACAACCGCCACGACTGCCCCGGTCACCACCTCGGGACGTCGTAGATCCAGGTCGAGCCACAGGCCGACGCCTCTGGCAGTGATGCCTCCGGCCACCAGAGCCAGAACGCTGTAGAAGCGTGCCGCTCTCGGCCTTGCCCAACGAGGAACGCGCACAGCGTCGCTCATCCGCCCCCGAGCCCTTTGACGGCGTTCGTAGGACGCGAAGCCACGGTCTGCGACTGCTCGCAGATCCCCGGTCAGCGCCCGCTGGGCCAGTTCGGAGACGTGGCCGGCCTCCTGCTCGTAGGTCTCGGGGGAACCGTCCGACATGTGGGCGAGATAGGCGACGGACTCCGGTAGGAGCAGGACCTCGGCGTGTATGTCCTTCTCGAACCGTTCCGTGGTGCGGACGTGTGGCAGACGGCCTGTCACCCGGGCGCCGAGAGCCCTGCGGACCTGGTCGTGGCGGAAGGAGTAGCAGCCTGCGCCATATCCGTCGGCCGGTACGAGGGGCCTCCATTTCTGGGCGTCGGCCAGGAAGCGGTCGAGACGTGGTGGCAGTTCTCCCGCGAGAACGAGACCGAGGTGAGTGAGACGGTAGCGGCCCCAGGCGCTGCCGTGCAGGAGCGTGGCGCTGAAGAAGCCGACGGCCAGCGCAGCCCAGATGTACCAGGGAAGGCCCCGGCCGGTCGGGTCGACATCGGCCCGGAGCCGGTAGAAGCTGAGGCAGACGAGGAACGTGACCACAGCGGATACAAGCAGCGCTGCCCACAGGTCGCCGCGCCGATCGCCGACCGGACGAGCCCGGCGGGTGTCGGTGTCTGGTCCTGTGAACAGGATCACGAGTCCTGTGAGGACACATGCCGTCAACAAGGTGATGGTGGTGGCGGAGACCCCCGTCGGTTTTACCGCGGAGATGGACAGGACGATGTACCACGCGCAGAACAAGAAGACATAGATCGAGCGGTCGCCAAGGTCACGGTGGGGGTGCGTAAGCATCCTACTGAGTCGCCCGATGCGACGCGGCAGTTGCCCGGTCTGACTGAACGTCGAGATCTCGGCCAGTCGGCAGAACACCAGGTACCCCGCCGTCAAAGCGAGCATCGTGAGCCCGAGTTTCCGATTCGTCTCCGCGGCCAGGATCACCGGAATCCCCAGCAGCGCGGCTGTTACGCCCCAGAGCACACGCTGTGATCCGTACCTCTCCGCCATCCGCCACCACAGCAGCAGACCGTCTTCCTCGTGCCCCATCGCGTCGGTGAGTAACTCGAGTTGGCGTTTGCGTCTGCCGCCGTCCTGCGCGTCCTCCTCGCCGCTCTCGATACGGGCCGTCTGGTCGGCGATGCCGGCGATCCGGTCGCGTACGGATTCGGCATCGGGGAATCGCGAGCTGTCGGTCAGCTCGGCCGGGTCGCGGTCCTCGGGGCCTTCGTATCCGTCGACCGCGAGGGACAGGAACCAAGGCGAGGAGAGCGCCTCGGCCAGCCGTCCCTGCACGTCCTGTTCGACGGTGTCCGCGACCGGTGCCCAGCGTTGCGCGTCGGCCTCGCGTAGATAGGTGGAGACGGCGGATGCGGGGAGGGGAAGCAGCGTCGCTGTCATGCCGGGACTCGTGCCGAGGAGGTCCGTCATGTCTTCGTGGACGGACGGTCGGCAGGTCAGTACGTACCCGGGAAACCCCAAGAGCCAGCGCGACAACACCGCTATGGCACGGGTGTGTTGGGAGGAGGGAAGTTCGTCGAGGCCGTCGAGTACGGGCAGTACGTTCCGTCCCGTCACCAACCGACGCACCGCCGTCTCGTCGACGCTGTACCGGTTGGAGAGACGGGAGACGAACCAGCCCTCCACGCCCTCCGACGCCGGATTCCATGAGGAGAGGTCGGCCAGGACGGGCACGGGGCGTTCCGTCGGCACATCGCCTTCCGCCAGCTCGGCGACGAGCCTGCGGGCGGTGGTCGTCCTGCCCGAGCCCGGGGCGCCGATGATCACGAGACGCCCGGAGGCCTGGGGCAGGCTTTCGTACAGCTCTGCCAAACTCCCGTCGGTCACCGCCCATGGCGGCCCGCTGATCGGCGGGCGCAGCGCCTCTTCCACTTGCCGGAGCTGATCCGACTCCACCGATCGGACACGCCGCAGGAGTAGGTCGGAGGAGGGAGACCCACGATCGGGCCGGCGGCCTCGGCTTCTTGCTGCCCAAAAGGAGGTGATCGCCCCACCCAGGCAGAGTGCGCCCAGCCCGCCGGACATAACGATTCCGTTCACTCGGCCGGTGTGGAACTCCCACAGTTTCAAGCCCAGGATCAGGACGAAAAAGGTCGTCAGCCACGTGCCGATGAGTACGAGAAGGCGACGTGAGTTCCCCGAGTTGGCCATCCGCGTATCCTCGGGGATCGGTCCTCACTCCCGCTATAGCAGGCGTATCGGCGTGCATGAGCCGTCCTGCTACTGGATCGGGTCGGCGGCTTTCGGCGTCGCATCGCGTCGCAGAAGACATTCGTCGGCCACCGGCGGTTCACCATCGCCGCCAGGATCGCGAACTGTGTCCGTGGAGGGCACCTCGAACCCGTACTGGTCCAGCGGCTTCGCCGCCGTGGTAGTGGGCGGGAGTGGAGAAGGTGAGCCGTCCGCCGGGGATGCAGCCCCTCGGCGATGGCGGGCAACGGAGCGTGCGGGTCGGTGAAGTCGAGGGCGCCGAACACGCTGTGGACCACGTCGTAGCCGGACGAGCGTTCGCGCAGGTACGTGGCGGCGTCGGTGCAGACCAGCCGCAGCGAGGGCAGGTCCCCGTACCGTTCGAGGCCGCGTTCCTGCCGCAGTGGATCGCGGTCGATGGCCACGACGGATGCGACGGGTTGGGACCGGGCGACGTACGCGGCCTGGCGCCCGGAGCCGGCACCGGCCTCGGCGGCGCCGCTGCCATCGAGGTCGCCGAGGAGTTCCGGATCGGGCTCCACGCGCTGGTACCAGTCTCAACGGAAGCGGTGGACGACGGGGCCTACTGCTGGTTGCCGGGTGATGGTTGAGGAAGGCGTCACGGGCCCGTCCTGCTGGGTCAGGAGTGATCACCGAGGTCGTCCCGCCGGTTGCACCCGAAGGCACACTGTCGAGAGGGACCGCGAGGGCCGTGCCCCGCCGGGAGGAGGGGCACGGTGGAAGCAGGGTCAGTGGCTGTCGCTGCCGTGGTGGCACGGTCCGCATCCGGCCGCGTCCCGGCGTCCGCGTACAACAGGCATGTGAGAGCTGATCGCCGCAGCACAGCACCGGGCGTGGAGGCAAGACAGCGGCCCCGGGTCGCATGCCGATGCCCTGGTCCGCGCGCTCACAGACGCCGCCCACCTCGCACAGAAACGTAACAGCACACTCGTTCTAGTGAACGGCTCCGGATGTCCGGCGTGAGTCATCGGTCCTCGCTGTGATGGTCATTCCGAACGAAGGAGGTCTGTCATGTCGACAGCGGAGCCGATCATCATGCCGGGGCGGCAGGACGAGAAAACCGCGCACTTCGTCTCGCCGCCCGACGCCTATACCTGGAAGCCGGAGCGTACGCTGAGCGAGACGGTGCTGCCGGCTGAGACTCCTGAGCCCGAGCCGCCGGACACCGCGGATCTCGCACCCGTGGCAGACCGAGGAGACGTCGGCATGACCAAACAGGCCATCTACCGGCACTTGCGCGAGCTCCGTGACGACTTCACCCCGCCGCCTGGTCTGACGTACCCGGAGATCAGTGACGAGCAGATCGTCATGATGATGAGCCCGCGTCCTCGGCATCAGCTCACGGCCAAGGACATCACGCGTCAGCTCGATCCACAGCTTCCCGAAGGGATCTTCGCCTATGAGAGCACCGACGTCGACGACGAGAATCTCGGCAAGCTCCGGGTCCCCGACATCATCGTCACCTCCCGGGAGGCGATGATGACCGACGATCCGCTGGACCCCCGCGAGATCACCCTCGCCATCGAGATCGTGTCCCCCTCCAACCCGGACAACGACTACCGCGACAAGACCTCCGACTACCCCGCCATGGGTATCCCCCACTATCTGATCGTCGACCCGCGCAACGGCACGTGGACGTATCAGTGGCAGATCGGCAAGGTAGGCGGCTTGGTGGCGTACGAGAACCGGTTGCACCTGTCGTACAAAAACACCGTCACCATCACCACCGAGCTGGGCGAATGGACGATCGAGACCGGTGATCTACCTCGGTACAGCGAGAGGGACATGCGGCACGTGTGAGGCGCCCGAAGCCCTGAGGCGGATCTCCGAGCGGGACTCAGACGGGAAACACATGAGCCACCGTCATCAGCGCCACCACCGTCAGGAACGCGGCGGCGAAGGAGCGGGCGTGGCGGGTGAGCAGGTCTCGGAGCACGGGGACCTCACAACGGCGGCGGCGGTGGCCGGCTGGTTCGTCCTGCGTGGTTGACGTGTCGCTCAACGTAAGCGGTGGGGGTGTCAACTGCAAGAGAAGGGTGGGGAGTTGGGATGAAAAGGCCGACGTGACCGGGCTTACTGGCATGCTTGCGTCATGGTGGGCATGGCCGAGCGTGACGACCCCGAAGTCATCGGGCGAAGGGTGCAGCGGCTGCGGGCCGAACGCGGGCTGACACAGCGGCAGTTGGCGGAGCCGGTGTACACGCCCGCCTATGTCTCCACACTGGAGGCCGGCCGCGTACGGGCCTCCGAATCCGCCCTGCGGCATATCGCCGAGCGGCTCGGCGTGGAGTACGAGGAACTGGTCACGGGGCGGCCCGCCGGGTTCGCCACCGAGGTGCGGCTGCGGCTCACCGGCGCCCAGCGCACCCTCGCCACCGGTGCCACCGAGGCCGCCGCGCAGGGGTTCGCGGTCGTGCTCGCCGAGGCCGAGGAGCACGGGCTGGTCGCGGAGGAGGCGGACGCGCTGCTCGGGCTCGGCGAGTGCGCCCTGGAGAACGGGGATCTGGAAGCCGCCCGGTCACGGTTCGAGCAGGCCGAGCAGCGCCTGGGTGACGCCCCGCTGCCGAGCCGGGTCCCCGCACTGCGCGGCCGGGCCGTCGCCCACTACCTCGCCGGTGAACTCCGTTACTCCTGCTATCTGTTCGAGTCCACGCTCGACGAGCTCAACCGGAGCGGGATGCATGATCCGGATGCGCTGCTGCTGCTCTACACCGGCGTCATCGGCCCCTACATGGACATGGGCGCCCACGCCCGTGCCGCCCAGGCCGCCGAGCTGGCCCTCGCTCTCGCGCCGCGGTCCGGTGACCCGGCCCTCGTCGCCCGTATGCACCGGTCCGTCGCCCGCACGATGATCGCGGAGGGGCGGATCGCGGAGGCCGATGCCTCGCTCGCCAAGGCCTCCGAGCTGTACCGGCAGCTCCAGATCCGCACCGAGCTCGCCAACTGCCACTGGATGCGCGGATATCTGTACGCCCAGAACGGCGAGTACGAGCGTGCCGAGGAGGAACTGCGGGAGGCCCGCCGCATGCTCTCCGCCAAGCGCGCCGCCCTCTACACCAGCCAGGTCGCCGTCGAGCTGGCCGACGTGCTCCACCGGAGAGAGAAGTCCGACGAGGCCGCCGATCTGCTGCGCGAGGTGCTGAGCGACCTCAGCCCGGAACGCGGCGCCCTGCACTCCGCCGCCGCCCACCGCCTCCTCGGCATCATCGCCGAGGACGCCCGCGACACCGAGGTCGCCGAGGAGCACTACGTCCGCGCGCTCAGCCTGCTGGAACGGGCGGGGGCCGCCGGCGACCTGGCCGACCTGTGCCGGCTGCTGGGTGATCTGTTCCGGCGCACGGGCCGGGTCGAGGCCGCGCTCGACGCGTACCGCACCGGCCTCGGCCACCGGACCACCCCGGGCACCACGACCCTCGGCCCGGCCCCCGCACAGCCGCCTCTTTGACGATTCCGGGCCCCAGCACAGCCCCGCTGGCCGGCCTCCGCACAGTGCGGAGCCGGCAGAAGAGGGGTGTCATCGACGGCGTACGGCTCGGCCTGCGTGTCCTCGTCCGGGCTGGTCTCAACCCGGCTGGTGCTGATGGCGGAAGACCTCCTGGAGCGCTGCTCCGGGAGGCGGCCTGAGCCAGGAATCCCCTTCCCTTCAGAAAGGGGAGGATTCAAATGCCGAAGTCCATCTCCGCGAGCACCTCGCCGTCGGTGCCGTAGACCGTGACCTTGTCCACGGGGTCGCGGAAGTCGAGGGAGTGTTTGAGTTTCTCCGGGACCTCCACCTCGCCGTACCAGACGCCCCAGCTGGTGTTGCCCTTCAGCCGCAGGACCGTGCCGCCCACCGCCTTGCCGTCGAAGGTCGTGATCTCCACGCGGGCGGCCGCGGACCGCACGCCGTAGAAGAGGCCGGAGACGAGGTAGCCGTCCGAGATCCCGCCGCCGCCCTGCATGGAGATACCGGGCTCGGTCGTGTCGAGGTTGCCGTCGACGACGCTGCGGAACTCCTCCAGTGTGAGGGCGCCCGTGTCGGGGTCCGGCTGCCGCCAGTGCTTGCCGTCCGCCGTCAGCCAGAACTCCGTACCGTCCTCGGAGGTCACCCGCTCGCCCGGAGTCACGAGCCGTACCTTCCCGGCCGGGGGGCCGGTCGGGGTGGGCGAGGGTGTCGTGCGGGGGGCCGTCGCCGGGGGTGACATCGGCTGGACCGACTCCGAGGGGCCGTCCGGGCGGAAGGCCAGCACCATCAGCGGGGCCAGCAGCAGGGCGCAGCCGCTGCTCAGCGTGGTGGCCCGGCGGAGGCGCCGACGCCTGCGCCCGTCGCGTTCGATCGCGGCCAGCGGGACCGGCGGCGGGGTGAAGGCGTACGCGGCCTCGGAGAACGCCTCGCGCAGCAGCTCCCCCGTGTCGGTGGCGGCGGTGCCGTCGTCGTCGAGGGTGCCGTCGGTCCCGGGGGTCGGGTGGTTCATGGGCGGGCTCCGGGGACGGGCGAGGGGGGCGCCGGGGCGAACGACGGGGTGGTGGTGAACGAAGGGTGGGCGCGCAGGGCCGTCAGGCCGCGGCGGAGGTGGGTCTTGACCGTGCCGAGCGAGCAGCCGAGCAGTTCGGCGATCTCGTTCTCGCCCAGGTCCTCCCAGTAACGCAGCACCAGCACGGACCGCTGCCGGGCCGAGAGTTCCGTGAGGGCCTGGGTGAGCGCGGCCCGCTGGGCGATCGACTCGGCGTGCCCGGCCTGGGGCTCGTGCACCCGCTCCGGCAGGAACGGCATCAGCAGATGGGCGACCCGTCTCTTCCGTACGCGGCTGATGTTGTTGTTGACCAGCGACCGCCGTACGTAGAAGTCGACCTCGTCGCGCGGTATGCGCCGCCAGCGGGAGTACACCTTCGCCAGCGTGGTCTGCACGAGGTCCTCGGCCTCGTGGAAGTCGCCGGTCAGCATGTGCGCGGTGCGCACCAGACGGGGCCAGGCCGCGGTGGCGTACGCGGCGAAGTCGCCGCCGGCGGCGGCGGTCGCCTCAGGCGATCCGGATGTCGTGTGCGGCACGGACGACGGTCCTCGGGTCGGGAACGTGGGGTGGAAGGGGGATGGGGCACCGGACGGCACCCCACCCCTTCTCGTCTTCTGGTCAGAACCTCGGCAGCTGGGCGTAGACCCGGCCCTTGGTGTCGTAGACGGTCACCGCCCCGAGATAGTCCCCGGTGTCCCCGCCGGCCGGCACCTTGGCCGTGGCGTACCAGACGCCCCAGCCGGGCTTTCCGGCCAGTTGCAGCAGCTTGCCTCGGATCACGGTCCCCGCGCTGGTCTCGATCTCCACGCGGGAGGCGGTGCCCTTGCCGCCGTAGTAGAGGCCGGAGAGGTAGTAGCGGCTGTCGGTGCCCGAAGACTGCATGGTCACGCCGGGCTGGCTCAGGTCGACGTTGCCGTCGACGACGCTGCGGAACTGCGGCTCGTCGGGCAGCGTCGGCTCGATCCAGTGCTTGCCCTCCGCCGTGAGCCACAGCTCGAAGCCGGGCGCGGCGACGACATGCTCACCGGCCGCGACGATACGCGGCGTCGGCGCCTTTTTGGCGTCCGCCTTCTTGGCCTGGTACGCGGCGGCCACCGCCGTGCCGTGCGCCGTCTCCCCCCGCGAGACGGCGTACGACGCGGTCGGCGCCCCCGCGAGCAGCGCGGTGAGCGCGGCGGCGGCGACGTATCCATAGGTCCTTGACCGTGTTCGAGACTGCATCCGTGCCATGAACGGACAACCCCCAGTGGTGTGTGGTGTGTGCTGTGCCGGTGGGCCCCCGGTGGTCGGCCGGAGGCGTCGAACACCCCTGTAAACCCCGGGCGTCGGGGAACGGATGACACACGCGCCCCGATTTTTTCAGGCTTCACGTACGCCGCAGGGGCGTGCCCGGCGTATGTGACGCCGGGCACGCCCCCTGGGGACGCCCTCTCGGGGAGGGAAGGTCGGATCAGAACTTGCCGTAGCGGCCGGTGAGGTCCGCCTCGGGGCAGGTGGCCGAGCCGATCAGGCAGGCGGTGCCGGCGTGCTTGCGGGTGTAGACCTTGGTGACCTGGCCGCCGTCGTAGATGTAGATGAAGTTGTTCGGGAACAGGCGGTGCTTGCCGGAGCGGATGGTGTAGTTGCCGCTCTTGGTCATGTTGATGGTGAAGGCGCCGTCGGCCGCGCCCTTGACCCCGCCGAGGCCCTTGCAGAACGGGTTGGTGGCGTGGACGACCATCCGGAGGTCCACGGAGTTGCCGCTCGCGCCCAGCCGCTTGCCGTAGGTGTCCTTGGCGGTGGCGGTCTTCTTGGCGACCAGCTTGCCGTTGTCCTTGCGGTACACGGTGGTGGGGTTGATGTGCTTGTTGAACACCACCTTCTTGTTGCTCCAGGTGATGGTGGCGTGCAGCGCGAAGCGGTACTTGCTCGACTTCCAGTTGAAGTCGGTGTGGGCGTCGCCGCCGAACTTGAAGTTCTTGCCGTACTCACAGCCCGCGAGGGGGGCGCTGACGTACTTGTCCGGGATGAAGCCGGTCCAGGTCAGCGTGGTCGTGCTGGCCGCGCCGGCGGCGGTCGCCCGCTCGACGGCCTCCTGGCGCAGCCCGGTCAGCGACCCGGAGGCCGGGACGGCGACCTTCATGCCGTACAGCCGGGAGTTCGGGGCGCCGCTCTTTGGCAGCACCGGCACGACCTGGTAGCCGTACTCGGCGCCGGCCTTCACCGCGGTGTCGCGGAAGGAGGTCACGCCCGCGCCCAGCGTGGCTATGTCCTTGCCGTCGCGGACGACGACGTAGCGGGCGTCCTTCGCGTAGCCCTTCCAGGACAGTTCGACGAAGCCCTTGCCGGCCGCGGCGGTGACGCCCTGGTCGGCCATGGAGGTGTCGACGACCGCGGTCTCGCCCGAGGCCGCCCGTGCGACGCCGAAGCCCTGCGCGTCGAGGACCTTGCCCTGGGCGCTCTTCGCGTCGAAGCCGGACACGTCCGTCAGCTTGTCGGCGGAGAGCGCGGAGACGGAGAACGCCGCGGCGGCCGGCCGTACGCCCTGGTCTGCGGTGGTGCCGGTCGAAGCGGACGCCTGGAAGGCCGCGCCCACGAGGGTCAGCGGGGCCAGGGACAGCGCCGCTACCTTCGCCACACGAGAAACCTGCACGATTCATTCCCTTTCGTCTGCGCCAAGCACTGCCGACGACCTTAGGAATCAGGGGTGCCGGGGCGTAAGTGACTCCTGGGGCAGTGCCCGGAAGGGCAGTGCCCCAGAGGGAGGGCGCTCGTGACAGGGATTTGGGAACCCAGGGACCCAGGGACCAGGGACTGGGAGCTCAGGAACCCAGGGACTGGGGGCTGAGGGCTGGGGGCTCAGGGGTTTCAGGTGCTGAGGGCGACGATCGCGAAGAGCGGGTAGAGCGCGCCGATCGCGCCGGTGACGAGACCGATGGCGCACTTGCCGCGGTTGAGACGGCGGCCCAGGCCGAGGGCGGCGAAGGTGACGGCGAGGACGCCGAACAGGATCGCGAGGACACCGGCGAACAGCGAGGTGACCAGGGCGAGGACCCCGAACCCGACGGAGACGGGGCCGTAGAGGCTCGCGGGGCTGTCCATGGACGCGGCGGAGGTGGTGGACACGGTGGACATGGCGGACGTGGCGGATGCGGTGGATCCGTTGGGTGCGCTGGGGGTGCTCGATTCGGTCGTCATGTCGGATACCTCGCCGTCGGTCGTGGGCGTTCCCCGTTGCGCGGGAACGATCGTGGGGATGATCGCGGACTCCCGCGTGCCCATCATGCACCCCGGCCCGCCGGACGGGTCGGCCACCCCGACGCGGTCCCGACCGCCTCGTCCGGAGCAGTGCGCTGCGCCGAGTGAGGGATCTGCTCACCCGTACGCCCCCGCTGCGCTGGTCGGCGGGCCCGGCCGGTGTTGCCGTGGAGCAAACATCGTGCTCTCGGGAGGCTCCGCCATGCGTCGTCCGTACCGTGTCATCGCCCAGGTCGTGGGTGCCGCAGTGCTCGTGGGGGCTGCGGCCTGCACGGTCGGCGACGGGGGCGGGGGAGGGGACGTGGATACGGGTACGGGTACCGGCATGGGTACGGAGAAGGGGCGGGGCGCGGGCACCGCCTCGCCTGCGGCGCCGCGGCCCTCGACACCCGCCGCCCCGCCCACCACCCCCGCCCTCACCGACGACGGCGCGAGGAAAGCCCTGTTGCGCGTCAAGGACCTCGGCGGGACCTGGGCCGATACACAGGGCGCGGCGACCTGGCGCGACGGGCTGCTCAAGGGCCGGACCGACCGCCCCGAGTGCCAGCAGCTCCTCGACACCTTCTACGCCGAGGACCTGCTCGGCGAGCCGACGGGCGGCACGGCGGTCACCGGCTTCGACGACGACGAGTACGGCGCCCAACTGCGCTACCAGGTGGGCGCGTACGAGCCGCGTGACGTCGACGCCCGCCTGGAGAAGGTCCGTCAACTCCTCGGCAGCTGCGGTGAGTTCACCATCACCAGTGTGCGGGGCGCGGAGTACGCCGCGCAGGTCGAGCCCGTGGAACTCCCGGGCTCGCTCGGTGACGCGCGCCAGGGCCTGAGGCTGATCGTGAGCGGGTTCGACGTCGACGGCGAGGAGGGTGCCCTGACCCTCGACCTGGCCACCGTACGTGTCGGCGACAACGCGGCCCTCCTCACCCACGGCGGTCTCTACGGCATCGACGACTCGACCACGCGGGAGGCGGCCCGGGTCGGGGCGAAGCGGCTGAAGGAAGCGGTCACTTCCGCTTCGCGGCGGGCGTCGGGGTCGCCGTCGGGGTCGCCGTCGGTGCCGGCTTCGCCGCCTCCTTCAGCAGTGGAGTGAGGATCTGCGTCAACGCCTTCTCGGACACCGGCGCCTGGATGGACCTGGCGATCCTGCCCTCCCGGTCGACGAACAGGGTGAAGGGGAGTACCTGGGGGTTCACGAGCCCGGCCGGCAGTTCGAGGAACTGCTTGCCGCCCGGGTCGTGCAGGCTCGGGTACGACAGGCCGTACTCCTTCTGGAACGCGAGGCCGCTGCCGCTGTCGTTGTCCGTGTCGATGCCCAGCACCCGTACGCCCTGGTCGCGCAACTTCTTCTGCGTACGGTCCAGGGCGGGGGACTCCGCGCGGCAGGGGCCGCAGAAGGAGGCCCAGGCGTTGACCACGACGATCTCGCCCCGGTAGTCGGAGAGGCGCACCTTGTCGCCGGTCAGGGTGGTGCCGGAGAAGTCGGGGGCGTCGACGCGGTCACCGGGCGCGAAGCTCTTGAGCAGCGTGGCGCCCGACCGGCTCGACGTGCCGTCCTGCCCGGCGTCCAGCGGGATCGTCTCGGGGGAGGCGCAGGCCGTGAGCACGAGGGTGAGGGCGAGGGCGAGGGTGAGACCGGTGGTGGCGGTGACGGCTCGGGCCTGTGCCCGGCCTCGGCCTTGCCCTTGGTCTCGGACTTGGCCTTGCCCTTGCCCTTGCCCTTGGTCTCGGACTTGCCCTTGGTCTCGGACTTGGCCTTGGTCTCGGAGTTGCCCTTGGCTTTGGCCTTGCCCATGGCCTCGGGTCCTGGCTCGGGCCTGGCCTCGGTCTCGGGGAAGCCTCTTCGGCGGCATGCGGTCGGCCGGGCTCACCGGCCGTTGGGGAGGATGCACTTGCCGTCCTTCCGCTCGATCGGTTTCACCACGTCGCTGAGGCTCACCAGGACACTGTCGATCTCCGTGATCCGGTCGGAGACGAAGGCCTCCACGGCCGGGTTCCGCCCGTAGGTGATGAGGATCTTCCGGCCCTGCTCGGCGGACCGGGACTCGCGGAACACCCAGTCGACACCGTTGACGCCGAAACACGGGTCCGTGGTCCGGGCGGGCGGCTCCAGGCCGCAGCGCAGCACCACCGTGCCGTCGCCCCAGACGGCCACGCCCGGGGTGGAGGTGTCGTCGCGCTCGTGGCCGGCGATCCGGTCGGGGTAGTGGTCGGCGATCCGGGCGCACGCGGGGTCGTCGGCCCGCGCGGCGGGCTCGACCCGGACGGCGGGCGAGGTGGACCGCTGCGCCACGACGGCGGCGGTGACCGCCGCCGCGCCTCCCACGAGACCGATGGCGGCCAGCCCGCGTTTGGACGGTCTCCTCATCGCACTCAACCCCCGTACGTCTTCCGGTTGCCCGGTCGACGCTACGCGAGAGGGCGGTCCGGATCGCATCAGGGGGTGTCGTCCATCGGGGCAGTGGCCCCGGGGACACCTCCCGAAGAGACGTCGCGAACAGGGGTGATCCCTGCCTAGGTTCGGATCGGGCACAGGAAGCGGCAGCGGGCGAAGAGGCCCGCCCCGGTGCAAGGGGCCCGCCACGCGGCGAGCCCCTTGCACCGGCATGCAGGGGTGCGTCACATGGCGACGGCGCCCACGAGCCGGGAGGACATCGAGGACCTGGGGGATATCGGGGTGGCGGAGCCGCAGGCGCAATGCGGGTCCGCGCAGAGCAGTTCATGGGCGAGTACGGACAGTACGGCGACCTGGAGGCGGGTCTGCTGCTCCAGCTTCTCCACTATGCGGGCGACATGGGCCTTCACCGTCCGCTCCGCGATGCCCAGTTCGCGGGCGAGCTGCCTGTTGCCCAGGCCCGTGCCCAGCAGGAGCAGGACTTCCTTCTCACGGTCGGTCAGTGTCTTGAGCCGGCTGATGTCGCGCACCGGGTCGGCGCCCGTACGCCGGTAGGCGCAAGCGGAGTCTTCTGCGTCGATGTGCTTGGTCATGGTCGGAACCTCCTGACGCCGCTTCTCCCGACAGAGCCCCGTGCCCCGGGTGCGGCGGCGTTCACTTGTTTCAACCTAGCGGGCCCCACTGACAACAGGAACGCCAGATAGCAACGATCACATGAGCGAACTCCCCAACCTCAAGAACACCTCAAATACACCTCCGCAACTCCCTTGCAAGCCCCCCGAAAACCCCATGAGCACACCAAGGAGCCCAAGCCCACCCCCCTCAAGTGCACTGCCCCAAGAGACAGTTCCGGCGGCCTTCGCGGATTCATAGGTTGATGGTGCGCATCGACAGACACCCCACCGCACTTCACCCACAGGGAGAAACCACCGTGCACAGCCGTCTCACCACGCGTCGTCTCGCCACCGTCGCCGTCGCGGGCGCCGCGACCCTGGCCGTGCTGGCCCCGGTCGCCTCCGCCGCGGACGCCCATCAGGACGCCCGGCCCGTCGCCGCCCAGGCCGCCGCGAAGCTGCCGGCGAAGCTCACGGTCAACGGCTACCTCGCGTACCTGAAGTCGCAGAAGACGCCCGAGGCGCGGACCGCCCTCAAGGGCTTCGCCGCCCTCCCGGCGGCCAAGAAGGCCAAGTTCGTCTCCTACCTCCAGGACGCGAAGGTCTACGGCGCCCTGCACAAGGAGCTGGGCGGTCCCTTCAACGTTCTGGGCCGTAACGTCCAGTCGTACAACGCGGATGTGAAGTTCGTCCACACCGTGACGTCCAAGAAGAACGTCAAGGAGCAGAAGGGCTCGGCCTCGGTGGCCTACACCGTGACCGAGACGATCTACGGCATCCCGGTCACCAGCGAGAAGCTGAGCCTCAGCTACAGCTTCAAGGGCACCCAGGCCGTGCCGCGCACGGGCCGTGCCGCCGCCAAGGTGACGAACGTCAACGCCGCGGTCGCCATCAAGGGCGGCCCGGTGAAGATCGGCATCAAGGGCATCGCCCGCGCCGACGTCACGTGGAAGGCGGTCCCGAAGGTCGCCGCGTTCGGCAAGGCCGTCAACAAGGATCAGGCCGTCAAGGGCCAGCCCAAGACGTGGGGCGCGTCGATCCTGAACGGCTGACGTTCCCGCCCTTCCCGCCCCCCTGGGAGGTGAGGGAACCAAGCGGCGCGGCACCTCCGGTCCCTGGTCAGGGCCGCCCCTGAGGTGCCGCGCCGTTTTGTCGCGTGACCGTCGGGACGGGGCGTCTGTCCGTCCCGTCCCGACGGGCGTCTGTCCGTGACGGGACCGGCGTCTGTCCGTCCCGTCGGGACGGGCGTCCGTCCGTGACGAGCCGGCGTCTGTCCGCGAGGCTCGGCCGTCTATCCGTGATCCGGACCCGGCCCGGCGGTGTCGCCCGAGGTCGCTTCCGAGGTCGCTTCCGAGGTCGCGTCCGAGGTCGCTTCGGCTTTCGTGTGGAGGACCTCGCGGGCCTGCTCCGCGGCCCGCAGCGTGCTCTCGCTGACGAAGTCGAGGAAGCGGGCGATGTTCTCGAGACGGACGGCGGCCGGGGTGCCGGGGCCGAGGATGCCCACGCCCTGCCGTGAGGTCTCGACGATCTGGGTGAGGGCCCGGGCGCTGGCGAGCAGGGACTGGTACCAGACGTCGTCGTCCACGATGTAGCGCTCGCGGCGGCGTTCGTCGCGTTCCCGGCGGACGAGGTCCTGGCTCTCCAGGAACGCGACCGCCTTGGAGATGGACGCCGGGCTGACCTGGAGGCGCTGCACGAGTTCGGACGCGGTGAGGCTGCCCGCGTCGGTGGTGTAGAGGCAGACCATCACCCGGGCCATCATCTTGGGCATCCCCGATTGCATGAAGACGGTGGTGAGCGTCTCCTCGTACTCGCGCACCGCCTCGGGGTCACGTCCATGGGCCTGCGCGGGCGCCTCCGGCCCCCGGGGCGCGGCCTGGCGCCGGTGGGCGCGGCGTTCGGTGGCGCGGTGGGCGAGGTCGGCGCGGTAGGTGGTGGGGCCGCCGTTGCGCATCACCTCACGCGTGATCGTCGAGGTCGGGCGATCGAGGCGTCTGGCGATCTCCGCGTAGGCGAGGCCGTCGGCCAGTCCCAGTGCGATCTGCTGGCGTTCGGGCTGAGTGAGTCTGCCTCCCGGCATCGCGGTCTCCTTCGTGGTCCTTGGGTGTCTCCAGCATAGCGTTCACTCTCAATCGATTGCAACGAACGCGGCGTCTGACGTTGCGTTAAGCGCGAAATCAGTGCAACGATTTAAAGGCTGTCACCTGCGTAAATGCATCTCATGCGCAACGAACTACTTGAGTGATCTGTAAAGGCAACGTAGCTTTTCCATCGTTCGAAACAACGACTCGCTTGGGAGAGCACAATGCAGAAGTTCGACACCCCCGCCCCGATCTCCGCCGTCCTCTCCATCCCCGCGGGACGCGTCCGCTTCATCGCCGCCGACCGCGCCGACACCACAGTCGAGGTCCTGCCCGCCGACGCCTCCAAGGGCCGCGATGTGAAGGCGGCGGAGCAGATCACGGTCGAGTACGGCGACGGGGTCCTGCGGATCGCGGCCCGGGAGGCGAAGAACCAGCTCTTCGGCCCCTCCGGCACCGTGGAGGTGACCGTCCAGCTGCCCGCCGGCTCCCGCGTCGAGGCAAAGGCGGCCGGCGCCGAGTTCCGCGGCGTCGGGCGGCTCGGCGACGTCGCCTTCGAAGGCGCGCAGGGCCCGGTCAAGCTCGACGAGACCGCGGGCGCCCGCCTCGCCGTCCTCGACGGCGACATCACGGTCGGCCGCCTGGGCGGCCCCGCCGAGATCAGCACCCAGAGGGGCAGCATCCGTATCACCGAGGCCCTGGGCGGCGCGGTCACCCTGAGCACCCAGCAGGGGGACATCTCGATCGACGCCGCCCGCGGAGTCTCCGCCTCCCTGGACGCCGGCACCTCCTACGGCCGCATCAGCAACGCGCTTCTGAACGCCGACGGCGCCGCCGCCCGGCTCGCCATCCACGCCACCACCGCCCACGGCGACATCACCGCCCGCAGCCTCTGACCCGCAGCCTCTGACCCGACGCCTCTGACCCGACGCCTCTGACCCGCAGCGTCTGATCCGCACCCTCTGATCCGCAGCTCTGGAGGAGCACCCACATGACGAACCTGGCCATCGCGGCGAACGAGCTGCGCAAGGCATACGGCGACAAGGTCGTGCTCGACGGCGTCGACCTGGCCGTACCCGAGGGAACGATCTTCTCCCTGCTCGGCCCGAACGGCGCCGGCAAGACCACCACCGTCCAGATCCTGTCCACCCTGACCGCGGCCGACGGCGGCACCGTCCAGGTCGCCGGCCACGACCTGGCCCGCAGACCGGACGACGTACGCGGCGCGATCGGCGTCACCGGCCAGTACTCGGCCGTCGACAAGCTGCTCACCGGCGAGGAGAACCTGCTCCTCATGGCCGACCTCAAGCACCTGTCCCGTGCGGACGGCAAGCGCAGGGCCGCCGAACTGCTCGACCGCTTCGACCTGGTCGACGCGGCGGCCAAACCGGCCGGAACCTACTCCGGCGGTATGCAGCGCCGACTCGACCTGGCGATGACCCTGGTCGGCGACCCCCGCCTGATCTTCCTGGACGAGCCCACCACCGGCCTCGACCCGCGCAGCCGCCGCTCGATGTGGCAGATCGTGCGGGAACTCGTCGCGAGCGGCGTCACCATCTTCCTCACCACCCAGTACCTGGAGGAGGCCGACGAGCTCGCCGACCGCATCGCCCTCCTCGACCACGGCCGGCTGATCGCCGAAGGCACCGCCGAAGAGCTCAAGCGGCTCATCCCCGGCGGCCACATCAAGCTCACCTTCGCCGACACGCACCTGCTCGACGCCGCCCGCCGGCTCCTCGGCGCGGGGCACGCCGACCCCGAGGCGCTCACCCTTCAGGTGCCGAGCGACGGCGGTGTCCGCGCGATCCGCGAACTGCTCGTCCGCCTGGACGAACGCTCCATCGACGTCGCCGACATGAGCGTCCACACCCCCGACCTCGACGACGTCTTCCTCACCCTCACCGGCCAGCAGAAGGAGACCTCCCGATGAGCACCCTCAGCCTCGCCATGCGCGACTCCTCCACCATGGTCCGGCGCCAGCTCAAGCGACTGCTGCGCTACCCGGCCATGACCGTGCAGCTGGTCGTCACGCCCGTCATCATCCTGTTCCTGTTCGTCTACGTCCTCGGCGGCACCCTCGGCGGCGGACTCGGCGGCGACCGCGACGCCTACGTCAACTACGTCGTCCCCGGCATCCTGCTCATGACGGCCGCCATGGCCGCGACCGGAACCGCCGTCATGGTCGCCACCGACATGACCGAAGGCATCGTCGCCCGCTTCCGCACCATGCGGATCTCCCGGGCCTCGGTCCTCACCGGCCATGTCGTCGCCAGCGTCGTCCAGCAGCTCCTCGGCATGGCCGTCCTCATCGGCATCGCCCTGGCGATCGGCTTCCGCCCGAACGCCACCGCCGCCGAATGGCTGGCCGTCACCGGGCTGCTCACCCTGTTCGCCGTGGCCGTCAGCTGGCTGTCGGTCGCCCTCGGCCTGAAGTCCCCGACGCCCGAGGCCGCGAGCAACGCCCCGATGCCCCTGGTCCTGCTGCCCTTCCTCGGCAGCGGCTTCGTCCCCACCGACTCCATGCCCACCGTCCTGCGCTGGTTCGCCGAGTACCAGCCCTTCACCCCGATCATGGAAACCGTCCGCGGCCTCCTCCTCGGCACCGAGATCGGCAACAGCGCCGCCCTCGCCACCGCCTGGTGCGCAGGCACCGCCGTCGTCGGCTACCTCTGGGCCAAGAACATCTTCAACAAGGCCTGACCGTGAACCGGCTGAACAGGGCCGTCGGACCAACCGGTCCGACGGCCCTGAACCACGAGCACGGACATCGTCTGAGCCAGTGCCTCGCGCGGTGGTGGCAGGTGCTGGGGCCGGTCACGGGCGCCGGAGTGCTCCTCGGTTTCGGCGTATGACTGACCCGCCACCCGCGAAGCGTCGCCCACGTGCGGCAGCGGCCGGCCGGCCGTTCAGCCTCATCCGGCCTCCCGCCACGGCGCCGCCGGCACCCCGTACTTCACCCGGCCCGCCACGAAGTCGACCGTCGTCTCGCGGCCGGGGGCGAGGCGGGCCCGGATGCGGCGGAGGTTGCCGTCGGCGTCGATCCAGTACGTCAGCGGGGAGCGGCCGGAGGCATCCGAGGCCGGGCGCTCGGGGCCCGCATTCCCACCGGAGCGGGGGTGGGGGCGAGGGCCCGCGAAGACGCCGTAGCCATGGCCGTCGAGCCGTTCGTCGCGCAGCCACAACGGCCCCGACCGGGCAAGGAGCCGGGCGTTGTCGGGCCGGTCGGCGGCGACCGCCAGGACCAGCCTCAGCGAACGGTCCAGCGGGGCGGCCGTGCGGTAGCCGCGCCGGGCCCACTGCCCGGCGTCGAGACCGGCGGCCCGGCTCACGGCCTGGGCGGCGGTGCGGGCCGGCGCGGCCGGGGCGACGGCTGTCGAGGCGCGGGGCGGCCGGGCCACCGCCATGCCGGCCATGTCCCAGGCCAGCAGCCCCCGCATGGTCCGCCCGCCCTCGGCCACCTCGTAGGCGCCGACCGCCCGGTGGGTGCGGTGGTCGACGACCGCCCGTACGGCGACCGTTCCGCCCTCCCCGTCACCGGACGGCAGCCGCACCACCACCTCCGAGGGGCTCGCCTCGTACGTGCGGAACCGGGCCAGCGCCATCCGTCGCGCCTCGTCGGCGGAGACCGCCCGGGGTTCCGGCGCACCGTCACCGCCGCTCACCAGCGCGAGGACCAGCCCTGTGACGGCGACTCCCAGGGCCGCCCCGGCGGCGCCCCACGCCCACCGCGTCCGCCCGGACCTGAATCCGCCCTTGAACCGGCCGCTGACCCTGTTCCGTCGTCTCATGCCCCGTCTCTACACGCGAACGGGCCGTGACCGGTGTCGACCGGTGGACGGCCCGCCCCGGATCACCCTCCCGGGCCAGAGCGTCGGCATTTCTCCCTGACGGGTCGGCGCGGGTGTGCCCGCCCGGAGCAGGGCGGGGCCGGTACACGGTGGGCTCAGGCCAGCGGATTCACCAGCGACTGCTCCGCCCAGATCACCTTGCCCTCGGGCAGGAACCGGGTGCCCCAGCGCTGGGTGAACTGGGAGATCAGGAACAGCCCGCGGCCGCCCTCGTCCGTCGTCCGGGGATGCCGGAGGTGGGGCGCGGTGGCGCCGCCGTCGAACACTTCGCAGATCAGCGTGCGTTCGAGGATCAACCGGAGCCGGATCGGCCCGGCGGCGTGCCGGATCGCGTTGGTGACCAGCTCGCTGACGACCAGTTCGGTGGTGAACGCCAGGTCCTCCAGCCCCCACAGGCCGAGCTGCCGTGCGGTCGTCTTGCGGGCCTCGGCGACCAGCGCCGGATCGGCCGGCAGCTCCCAGGAGGCGACCCGGTCCGCGCTGAGGCGCCGGGTGCGGGCGAGGAGGAGGGCCACGTCGTCGATGGGGCGGGCCGGGGCGAGGGCGTCGAGGACGGAACCGCAGAGCCGGTCCAGGAAAGCGGCGGGCGGGGCCAGTTGCTGCGGGGGCTGCCGCAGCGCCTGATGGTCGGGGCGCGCGGGCTGTCGTACGGGCGGCTGCGCGGCCTGGAAGGAGAGGGCCCGGCGCAGGGCGTCCGGGCTCGACTCGGCGAGCAGACCGTCCGTGTGGAGGGCGATGACCGTGCCCTCGGGGAGGTTCAGCTCCAGCACCTCGAAGGGGTGGCCGTCGACGCCGAGTCGGGGCCCCTCGGGCAGCTCGACGAAGTCGACCGCGCCGTCGGGGGCGACCAGGGCCGGGGCGAAGTGCCCGGCGGCGGCGAGGGAACAGGCGCCGTCGACCGGGTCCAGGACGGCGTAGAGACAGCGCGCCCCGACCGTCTGGACACTGCCCCCGCCCGGCTCCGCGCCTTCCTGCCGCGCCGACTTGGCGACCATGTCGTCGAGGTGGGCGAGCACCTCGTCCGGCGGCAGATCGAGATCGGCGAGGGTCCGTACGGCCGTCCGCAGGCGGCCCATCGCGGCGGCCCCGTCGATGCCGTGCCCGGCGACCTCGCCGACGACGAGGGCGAGCCGGGCGCCGGAGAGCGGGATGACGTCGTACCAGTCGCCGCCGAGGCCGGTCAGCTCGTCGGCGGGGCGGTAGCGCACGGCGACCTCGGCCGCGTCCTGCTCGGGCAGCCGGCGCGGCAGCAGACTGCGCTGGAGGACGAGGGCGGCCTCACGCTCGCGGGTGTACCGGCGGGCGTTGTCGACACAGACGGCGGCCCGGCCGACCAGCTCCTCGGCGAGACCGAGATCGACGGTGTCGAAGGGGTCCTGGCGGTCGCGCCGGAAGAACGTGGTGATGCCGAGGGTGATTCCGCGGGCCCGCACCGGCACGATCATCACGCTGTGCAGCCCGAGCGCCGACATCGACAGCGCGCGGTGGCCCGGCACGGCCGTCGCCCACTCCTCCGACAGCGGGTCCAGCGTCGGCTCGCACCACGACCGGCCGTTGGCCAGCGCCCGCGCCGGTGGCGACCCGGCCCGGTACGCGGCCACACCGCCGACCTCGACGACGGCCTCGGGCACACCGGGGTTGACGGACTGCTGGGCGGTGCGGCGCAGCACGACGGAACCCTCGCCCGTGCTGGCCCAGGCGCCGGCGCCGGCGAGGGACAGGGGCTCCGCACCCCGGAGCACCGACTCCAGCAGATCGACGGTGACGAAGTCGGCGAGCGCCGGTACGGCCACGTCGACCAGCTCCTGCGCGGTCCGCGACACGTCCAGAGTGCGGCCGATCTGCTCGCCGGCCCGGTCCAGCAGGGCGAGCCGGACGCGGGCGCGATGGCGCTCGGAGACATCGACGACCGTGTAGTAGACGCCGATGGGCCGGCCCTGGTCGTCCTCCAGCCGGGTGAACGACATGGCGTGCGCGGTCTCGCGGTGCGGTGCCGAGCGGAACCGGCCCACGTGTTCGTAGTCGAGGACGGGCTCCCCGGTCGTGAGCACCATGCGCATCTGCGCCTCGATGCGCTCGGCGTCGAGCCCCGGCTGCACCTCGGCGAGCCTTCGCCCGACCCGCTCATGGGCCGGGCCGCCGCCGTACCGGCTCAGCGCCTCGTTGGACCACACGAACCGCAGATCGGTGTCGACGATGGCGATGCCGACGGGCGACCGGGCCGTCATCTGCTCCAGCACGGGCCGGCTCATGTCCCAGCCGGGCGCGTCGGTGGCGTCGGAGACGAGGGCGATCCAGTGGGCGGGGCTCGCGGTGCCGAAGGCGAGCCGCTCGGCCTCCCGGGTCGGCACGACCCGGACCATCACCTTGAAGACGCGTCCTTCCCGGTGGCGCCCGGCGAGGATGCCGGACCAGCCGCCCAGATGGCGATGGGACTCGGCGAGAGCGCCGACCCGGTCCCCGTCCTCGGGGGTCAGCAGCGTACGCACACTGCGGCCCAGGATCTCGGCCGCCGGATACCCGAAGAGACGCTCGGCGTCGCGGGTCCAGCTCGTGACCATCCCGCGTACGTCGATCAGCAGCGGCGCGGCGTCGGCCACGTCGAAGCGCTGACGGGCGACGCCACTGGCGTTACTGCCTCTGTCCGTCCCCACGGCGACCCTCTCTGTCGCTGAGACGCCCTCTGGCCCCATTATTCACCTTGTGTGATCGCAAGCAGGCCAACTCGTGACGACTTCCGTGAACCGGGGGGTGCGCGAGGGACGGGCAGAGGGGGCGCCGTGGGGCGAGCCGGGCATTCGCACGCCCGTACGGCATGCGGTGCGGCGCTCAGCAGTCGCGGAACTCCGGCGACTGGTTGAGGATCTGCGAGCGCAGGGACGTGAACTTGGCGTACGTCTCGCCGCCGCGCGCCTCGGTCGGGAACACCGCGACCCGGTGGCAGTTCTGGAAGGCGAGCGCCACCCCGAAGTGCCGCTCCAGGCTTCCCCGGATCGCGTCGCTGGACAGCGCCCGCAGCAGCTGCCCGCGCTCCTTCTCCGACGGCGGCGGCGTCTGGTTGTCGGCGAACCCGGCGACGGAGGTCTTCAGCTCACCGACGAGCGAGGCGATCAGGTCGTAGGCGTACGGCAGGGACGTACGGACCGTTTCGACGAAGTCCGCCTCGCGCACCTCGCCCTTCTCGGCTTCGGCGAGCAACTGCGGGGAAACGTCGAGCGACATGGGTGTTCCTGTTCTGTGGACGTGCGCTGTTCTTTGTGGGCGGTGGTTCAGAAGGAGACGGCGGCGGTGTCCGCGGCGGCCGCGAGCGACTGCGGGCCGTGCCGGAACTCGGGGTCGACCTGGGCGCCGAGGTCCTGGCCGGTGGCCGCGTTGGCCCAGGCGGCGGCGTTTCGGAGGTGGAACTCGACGGCGTGGCGCTGGAAGGCGGCCCAGTCCTTCGTACGACCGTCGACGGCGGCCTTCAGCCGCTCCAGCGTCCGGAGGTTGTGCCCCTCCAACTCGCCCGGTTCCCGGCCCTGTTCCTGGGCGCGGACGAAGTCGGACAGCACACAGTGGGCCAGCAGGTCGTCGCCGATGTGCTCCTTGAGGAAGAGCAGGTCGTCCTCGCCGGTGACCTTGTTGCCGACGACGGCGATCGGGATGCCGAACTCGGCGGCGTGCTCCTGGTACTGCCGGTACACGGAGACGGACTTCCGGGTCGGTTCGACGACGAGGAAGGTCAGGTCGAACCGGGTGAACAGTCCCGAGGCGAAGGCGTCGGCGCCGGCGGTCATGTCGACGACGACGTACTCGCCGGGCCCGTCGACGAGGTGGTTGAGATACAGCTCCACCGCGCCGAGCTTGGAGTGGTAGCAGGCCACGCCGAGGTCGCTCTCGCCGAAGGCGCCTGTGACCATGAGGGGGACGCCGTCGACGTGCTGGACGTGGTGCCGGTGGACGTCGTCGTCGCCGAGCAGCGTCAGCAGCCGTGAACCCCGGCCGGGCGGCGTCGTCTTGACCATGGCCTCGCGGGAGGCGATCCGGGGGTTGGTGCCGCGCAGGTGGTCCTTGATCTCGCCGGTGCGGGCGCTGAGCGGCGGGGCGCCGAAGACCGCGTCCTCGTCGAGGCCGAGGGCGTGCGCGAGGTGCTGGTTGATGTCGCCGTCGATGGCGACGAGCGGGGCGCCGGAGCCGGCGAGATGCCGGGCGAAGAGCGCGGACAGGGTCGTCTTGCCGCTGCCGCCCTTGCCTACGAAGGCGACACGCATGGGCGTGCACCCCCTGCGACCCGGATCTTAATGAAAATGGGTGTCATGAGCATAGGTTGCGGAGCGGCTGAGGCGGTGTCAAATCGGGGCCGGGCCACGGGTGTTCAACGCCTCGGGGCGTGCCGTGAGTTGACCGACTTTTTGCGGGCTTGGGGTGGACGCGGAGTACCTGATTCCGGCGCGCTCACCAGTGCGTTCGCCAGTGCGTTCACCGAGGTTGACAGCCCCTACTCAGTGGTAAAACATGTGCTCACTGTGCGGCTCATGTGACTGATGAGCCCGGAGTTTTCTGGATTGCCCACATCACCACTCGCACCCCGGTACGGCCCCGGTCGCCTTGCGCTGCCCGCCGCCGTGCCCCGGGTACTGCCGAGCCTCAGGCATGACCTTCAAGACCGAAATGGGATCTGCATGTCCATAGCGAGACGAGTCACCGCGCGCCGCCTGCTGGGGACCGGCGTCGCCGCACTCGCACTCACGGCGGCCGCGACCGGTTCCGCCTGGGCCACCGGCACGCCCGGCGGCGACGGCTGGGGCAGGAAGAGCTACGCCCCCGGCGAGGGCGCGGGCACTCCCACCGAGACCGACCGCTGCCAGTTCTCCCTGGACGGCGTGAACTTCGCCGACTGGGTCAAGCTCGACGACCAGAACCTCAAGCCCACCGACGACGGCAAGGTCCACATCAAGGTCCGTACCGCCGCCGACGCCACGACCTGCACGGTCTCCCTCGCCTCCTACCTCGCCCACGGCCCGGACTTCGCGACCTCGGGCGAGCAGGTCCTCATCGACTTCGACACGGTCACGGTGAAGCCGGGCGCGACGGACTCCTTGGACATCGCCGTCCCGGACGCCGGCTGCTTCGCGCAGATCGACCTCTACCGCGGTGCCAAGAAGTTCGACGGCGACCTCGACGCGAACGACGGCTTCGAGCACGGCGACGTCCCCAGGGGCCCGGACGGCCCGGTCATCAAGGACAAGCTGATCGCGGCCTGGAACGGCGGCACGAAGGACTGCACGCCGACCTCGGAGGAGCCCCCGCCGAGTGAGGAGAAGCCGCCGTCCGAGGAGAAGCCCCCGTCGGAGGAGAAGCCCCCGGCGGACGAGACCACCCCCTCGGAGTCCCCGAAGACCCCGGTCGAGGACGCCCCGAAGCCCAGCCCGTCGGACTCGACCCCGGCGGCCCCCACCCCGAACGGCGGCAACCCCGGCGACCTCGCGGAGACGGGCGGCGGCAACGCCATCCCGCTCGCGATCGGCGCGGCGGCCCTCGTGGCGGCGGGCGGCGCGATCTTCGTGATCACCCGCCGCAAGGGCGCGACGAGGAACGGCTCCTGACACCGACGAACCGGCCCTGAGCCACAGTGACGCCCGAGGCCCCGCAGGAGGGGGCCTCGGGCGCTTCGGTAACCGGTTAAACCGGTTACCGCTGTATCCGAGGTCAGTGGCTCGAGCCACCCCGGGCACACGGGCCGCCAACGCCTCCCCGGTGTTCTGGCCAGGGGTGCGCCGTTAGGGTGATCCGATGGATGTCGGTGCGGCCACGAACCGCGCCGCGGCTGCTACGCGGAACTCCACAGGGACGCCCGGCAGTTCACCACGGCGCTCAGCCGCCATCTCTGCGTCCTGCGGGACCGCGCGGCCCCCGCCGACGATCAACTCGCGGCGAGGCCGGACGACGAAGGGACTCAACCGTGGCTCCGAATACCGACGAGCAACCCCGAGCCCTCCCTCCCGCCCTCGGCTCCATGACCGTGCTGGTCGCCGCGGTCATCGTCCACGACCGGACCGGCAACCGTGTCGTCCTCCTCCAGCGCGGCCCGAACGCCAAGTTCGCGCAGGGCATGTGGGACCTCCCCGTGGGCAAGAGCGAGCCCGGCGAGCCGATCACCGAAACCGCCGTACGCGAGCTGTACGAGGAGACCGGCCTGATCGTGAAGCCGGAGGCGCTGAAGCTCGCCCACATCATCCACGGCGCCCGAGGCGTCGACGCCCCCGGCGGCTTCCTCACCGTCGTCTTCGCCGCCCACGAGTGGACGGGTGCCCCAGAGAACCGTGAGCCTCACAAGCACGCCAAAGTCAGTTGGATCGACACCACGGCCGTCCCCGAGCACTTCGTACCCACCACCGCGAGCGCCCTGCGCTGCTATTTGGAAGGCGGCCCGGGCATATCACTGGGCGGCTGGGGCCAGTAGTGCTCCGCGCGGCCACCGATTGAGCATCCCGCGCCCCCCGTCCGTACTTCGTACCGAGTGCACTCTGTGCGAAGCCACGGAGTCACAGAGCTACGGAGTCGCGGAGCAGGGCGGAACGGAGTACGGAACGTGGTGAGGAAACTGTCGCGCGGTGCTGCCGCCCTGGTCGTCGGCCTGGTCGCCCTGCCCCTCGTGGCGGGGTGCAGTGGTGGTGACGGGGACGACGACAAGGCGTCCGGGAAGTCGGGCGGCGACGAGTCCAGTCCCGTCGCCGCGGTCGTCGCGCCCGCCAAGGTCGAGGTGCTCGCCCAGCTCACGGGGTGCAAGGTGAAGATCCGCACCGAGGCGGAGGAGCTCCGCGAGGGCGTCTGCCACACCACCGCCGGGGACTACCTCATCACGACCTTCCCCAAGGAGGAGCTGAAGGACACCTGGCTCGACGCCGCGTCCATCTACGGCGGCAAGTACCTCGTCGGGCCCCAGTGGGTCATCACCGCACCACCGAAGGCTCTGAAGGGCATGAAGGCCAAGGTCGGCGGCACGGTCCACGACCTGAGCAAGGTGTCCGGCTCCTGACCGACGGACGCTCAGCCGGTGGCCGCGTAGCCGGTGATGGCGTAGAGCGCCTCGTCGTCGACCGCGTTCTCCTCCCAGTCCAGGCAGATCCGCGTGGGGTGCCCGTCGGACGCGTAGGTGATCTCCACCTTGTCGGCGTCGTCCTTCCGGGCCGCCTCCGCCTCGTCCAGCAGCTCCCCGATCGTGGGGACCTCCTCCGGCCTGCGGTCCACCAGCCGTCGCCCCGCCTCGTCCAGCCCCACCGACTTCACGACTTCGCCGCCCCGGACGGTCACCTCGAACCTGCCGATCAGGGACCGTTCCCCCTCGCTCGACTCCAGCGTGTAGGTGTACGAGGAGGGCTCCTGCCACGCGGGGTCGTTCACCTTCGCCGCCGGGGAGCCGTCCTCGCACGCGGCGGTGGCCCACATCAGCGCTGCGGCCAGGGCGGTGAGAGCCAGGGCGCGAGGTCGGGTTCGTACGGCGGGCGTGGTCATGGAGGTCCCCCTTCAGAAAACGGTCTCTCCTAGGACGCCGTACGGCGGGGGAACGTTCACCGGGGCCCGGCAGACAACGACAAACAACGAACCCCACCCCGCCGTAGCGGAGTGGGGTTCGTATCGGAGCGCCGGGCAGGCCTTGCACCTGCATCTCCCCGCAGGAAGCGGGACGTCTTTCCTTGGACCACCAACGCATCGAGATCCGCCGGGAGTTCCCGGCCGAACGCTCTGAGATCATCTTAGCGGATCTTTTCGGGTGTCGAATACACCGTCACATCAGCCGTCACATCAGCCGTCATTGCAGCTCCGCCTGCGGCATGTACTCCACCCTGATGTGTTTCTCGCCGTACGCCTCGTGGATGATCGATTCGGCGGTCTCGGGGTCGTCCACGCCCACGCGTACGTGTCCCATGCCGTCCAGACCCACCGAACGCATGTCGAACGTGCCGTCCCAGCGGGTCATGTCGTCGGTGATCCGGTCGGCCAGGGCGGACAGGTCCTGTTCGTTGATGTCGCTGTCGTGCAGGCGGACGGTCACGCCCTGCTCGGCGGTCCCGCAGATGTCCTCGTCGAAGGCGGCGGACGGGATGCGGTAGATGTCCGTGGACCGGTAGTCGTCACCGACGGAGAGGGCCGTGTAGACGGCGGCGTGGCGGCCCTTGCCCTCGACCGCCTTCTCCACGTACGTCAGAAGCCGTTCCAGTGGGTTGTTCGGGCTGCCGTAGCCCTCGTCGCCGCCCTTCGGCTGCTTGCCCACGCACACCTTGGCGGTCGGCGCCGACACCGCCTCGACGGTCTGCGCCCCGGAGGCGGACCCCTGCACCGCGCCGAGCACCACCAGCCCCACCACGGCCACCGCGCCCCTGAATCGCACTTGCTTGTCCATGTGACCCTCCGGCCCGCTGTCTCTAGCCCGAACGGTACTGGGACGTACGAGAGGGCCCAAGGGTTCGGTTCCGGTGCGTGATTCTTCGCGGGTCGGGGAGTTGTACCGCCCATGGGAATCGGGAGAGTGCGCGGGTTCGTGACCAAGCCGGTCGTCGTCGCGGTGCTGGGCCTGGTCGTTGTCGCGGTCGGCCTGGGGCTGTACTGGTTCCAGCCGTGGAAGCTGTGGACGGACGACACGGTACGGGAGCCGGTGCCGACGCCGGCGGCGACATCGACCGCCGGGCCGCGTACCGTCGCGCGCGGCGAGCTGATCAGCCACGAGCACGACACCTCCGGCTCGGTACGGCTGCTGCGGCTGGCCGATGGCTCGTATGTGCTGCGGCTGGTGGACCTCGACACCAGCAACGGGCCCGATCTGCGGGTGTGGTTGAGCGACGCGCCGGTGGAGAAGGGCAGGGACGGCTGGCACGTCTTCGACGACGACGGGTACGAACACGTCAGCCTCGGCGGCCTCAAGGGCAACAAGGGCGACCAGAACTACCAGCTGCCCGCCGATGTCGACCCGACCGCGTACACGAGCGTCAGCATCTGGTGCGAGCGGTTCAATGTGTCCTTCGGGGCGGCGGAGTTGGCGCGGGACTGAGTGGTCCCGCCCCCCCCGCCGCCCCCAGGGTCTAGTAGCCGACGCGGAACGTCGCGTCCGCCTTCTCCGTCGTCGTGGAGATGGGGTCGATCCGCAGCGCGTAGTTGGAGTGTCTGATGTAGCGGGTCGGGAAGTTGTACGAGCGGAAGGACGCCCAGGAGGAGTCCGCGAGGCCCGCCGTGCGGTAGAACGTGGCGTCCCCGGCGAACGACGACGTGCCGTCGTTCTCGTCCACCCGCAGGTTGTAGCTGTAGTGGCGCAGATAGCGGGTGGGGTAGTTCACCGACTGGAAGGAGATCGCCGAGGAGTCGGCGAGGCCCGGGACCAGCTTCCACTGGGAGTCGGGGAACGGGTCGAAGGGGTACTCGTCGATCCGGCCCACGAAGCCGGCGTGGCGGACGTAGCGGGACGGGTAGTTGTACGACTTGAGGCGGTTCCAGGCGGGCGCGCCCCACTTCGCGAGCAGGTTGGTGTACTCGGTCGAGGTGATCGGGTGGATGCCGCAGTGCTTGGAGTTGAGCGGCTGGGTGTAGAGCTTCTGGTCGAGTGCCGTCCAGGTGCCGGAGGCCAGGTCGCCGGACTGCCAGACGTAGAAGACGCCGTTCGGGGTGTAGGTGTCGCCCCAGAGGTACCACGAGTTCGACGTCAGGGACTTCACCACCGTCGGCGCCTCCGTGCCACCGTGCGCGACCGCCGTGCTGAACGGGGTGAAGCTGCCGGGGGTGAGGGACGTAGACCGGGCCCCCACGAGGGTCTGGTCCTTCTTGAAGTAGAGGTAGTTGACGCCGTTCACGCCGACCGTGAGGTTGCCGTCGATGACGTCGTAGCCGGGGTCGAAGAAGACCTGGGGGTTCGCGGTCGTTTTGAAGTCGGTCGTGTAGCTGACCATGATCACGTTGTGGCCGCTGCTGTTCACCGACGAGTAGAGGATGCCGTACAGGCCGCGCGAGGCGTCCCAGTAGGCCTCCGGCGCCCAGCTGTGGGTGTTGCTCATGTCGTGCAGCTTCAGCAGCCGGTAGCCGGTGAAGGTGCGCAGGTCGGTCGAGTCCCAGACGTGGATGTTCACGCTGGTGCGGGTCCAGTCGGTGCCCGACAGGTCCGTCGCCAGTACGACGAAGGTGCCGTCCTGCTTGCGCATGACGAAGGGGTCGCGCAGTCCGCCGGCGCCCAGGGTCGGGGTGACCACGGGGGCGTTCTGGTTCAGCGGCATCCAGTTCAGCCCGTCCTGGCTGACGGCCAGGTGCAGGCCGTAGTTGGCCTCGAGCATGGTGTTGGACTCGGTGAAGTAGACCATCGCGTACGCCGAGTCGGCGGCGTGGGCGGTGCCGGCGCCGAGGGTCAGCGCGCCGGTGGCGGCCAGCGGGACGGTCGCGGCCATGCCGAGGAACGTGCGGCGGGAGGGGCCGGCCCCAGGGGTCACGTCGTTCACGTCAGGCTCCACTTCTGGTTGTTCTGGCCGTTGCAGGTCCACAGGACGAGCTTCGTGCCGTTGGTGGTGGCCGCGTTGTAGGCGTCCAGGCAGAGACCGGAGTTGACGTTGACGATCGTGCCGTCGCTGTTCACGTTCCACTGCTGGTTGGTGCCGCCGTGGCAGTCCCAGATGACGACGCGGGTGCCGTTTGAGGTGCCGCGGTCCCAGGCGTCCAGGCACTTGTTGCCGTACACCACGAGTTCCTTGCGGGAGGTGTGGGTGAAGACCTGGTTCTGGCCGCCGGAGCAGTCCCACAGCTGGGCGTCGGTGCCGTTGGTGATGGTGTTGTCGTTGAGGTCCGCGCAGCGGCCGGAGCCGGTGCCGGTGATCAGCGTGCCGTTCGTGCCGGGCAGCGGTCGTACGACGATGCCTTCGAGGGTCGGGGCGCCGGAGAAGGCGATCGTGTTGGCGCTGCCCTTGGTGAGGCTCACCTGGACCGAGATGTTGCCGGGGCTCGAGCCGGTCGGCGGGAAGGAGACCTTGGTGGAGGTCTGGCCGTTGACCGTGAGGGTGCCGACGCGGGCGGCGGAGGTGTTGTTCGTGTAGGAGACGTCGACCGTCTTCAGCCCGGTGTTACCGGCGACGACCCCGGAGAAGCTCGCCGTGCCGTTGTACGTGCTCGCCGACTGCTCGGTGCCGCCGGTGATCGTGAGCATCACCGAGCCGTTCGCCGGGACGCTGGTGGTGTGACTGGTGCCGGGCGTACCGACGTTGCTGTGCGACCAGAGGTCCCGGACCGTCGCGGCCGCGTTGGTGAGCCCCAGGTCGGACCAGCGGACGGTCATGTTCTGCGTGGTGTTGGTGCGGTTGAGGAGGACGACCGCGCGGTTGCCGCTGCCGGACAGGACCTTGCCGTAGACCTGGAGGCCGGTGGTGTCCTCGGCGACCTTGACGCCCTGGAGGCCGCGCGGGTCCTGGTCGACGGCGATGACCTCGGTGTTCTTGAGGATGTTGGCCGTCTCGGTGGTCATGGTGGTGAGGTCGTTGCCGGCCAGCAGCGGGGCGCCGGAGACCGCCCACAGGTTCATGTGGGTGCGGTCCTGGGCGGCGGTGAGACCCATGCCGGCCATCAGCATGTCGGGGTCGTTGTAGTAGCCGGTGTGCTGGGCCGTGGGGTGCACGTTCCGGTCGTAGTTCGTCAGCATGCTGGCGTACGACAGGGTCTGGCCGTGGTAGAAGATGTCCGTGTTCGTCCGCCACATGGGGCCCATGCCCGGGGCCCAGTTCCAGGGGTTCTGGTAGCCCCAGTTGCACAGGGACAGGGTGAGCGGGCGGCCGGTGGTGGCGGTCGCCTTCGCCACGGCGTCGCTGATCGCCTGGTAGGTCGTCTTCGCGTTGAGGCCCTCGGCGTCGCCGCCGCACCAGTCGACCTTCACGAAGTCGAAGCCCCACTGGGAGAACTGCGTCATGTCCTGCTCGTAGTGGCCCTCGCTGCCACTGCCGGGCGCGGCGGGGCGGCCCGTCGGGAAGTAGTACCCGCAGCCGTCCTTGCCGGCGTCGGTGTAGATGCCCGCCTTCAGGCCCTTGCTGTGGATGTAGTCGGCGATGGCCTTCATCCCGCCGGGCCACTCGGCCTCGTCGACGGTGATGTTGCCCGCGCTGTCACGGGTGCCCTGCCACCAGCCCTCATCGATGTTGATGTGGTCGTACCCGGCGGCCGGCAGCCCGGCGGCCACGAACGCGTCGACCTGCTTCTTGATGACGTTGTAGTCCACCTTGGCGGCGAACGCGTTCCAGGAGGCCCAGCCCATGGGTGCTTCGGGAACCGGGATTTGACGGCTTGTCACGGCCACCGGTTCGGCATTGATCTCGGTGTCGACCGCGGGGGTCGCGCCGCTCGGCTGGGCGAGGAGGAGAGCTGCGGTCGCGGTGGTCGCCAGGGCGAGGGCGCGGATACCGGCAGATCTGCAACGGCGGCGGAAAGAGGGGGACATGCGGCTCCTACGGCAGATATCCGGGGGGATCGATATCTCGAACAAGGATCGGCTCGCCGAACGTATCGGCGCGGCTGAAAGTAGAGCCGTGAGGGGTGGAAGTCAACGGATGTGACAGAACAAGACGATGCCGAGCCCGGGGTGGGCTCGGTATCGCGCTTCGACGGACCGGATTTATGACGGGAACCGGGGCACGCCGAGTCGGTAGGGTGGTGTTACTTCCTGTAACCCGTCACCTTTGCGATCCACTTGATGAAGTCGGCCGCGTCCTCGTTGGCCCCGTGGCCGGCGTCCCAGTACATGGCGGCGTCGACGTCGTCACCGAGGTTCTCCAGCTTCGCGGCGAGGTTGCCGACGACCGTGAGCGAGGTGTCGCTGTCCTTGGTGCCGACGCGGATCCACCAGTGCTTGGCCCGCCCCGGGTTGGCCTTGGCGAGGAAGGGCATCGGGTTCATCAGCTTCAGGGTCGCGGGCAGGTCGCTGTCGAGCCGGGCGCTGGAACTGCCCTCGTGGCGGAGGCTGTAGAGGGTGAAGTGACGGGCTTCGGTGGTGCCCTTCCCGAAGAGGTTGTTCTCACCGGCGGA
This sequence comes from Streptomyces graminofaciens, assembly GCF_030294945.1. Classification (NCBI taxonomy): domain Bacteria; kingdom Bacillati; phylum Actinomycetota; class Actinomycetes; order Kitasatosporales; family Streptomycetaceae; genus Streptomyces; species Streptomyces graminofaciens. Next base: position 6,983,395 of record NZ_AP018448.1, read on the forward strand.
CAGGTCGAAGGCGTCGAAGGCCGGGGTGTCCTTCTTCCGCGCCCCCACATGCGTGAGGAAGTCCTCCCAGGAGAGGGTCGCCTTGCCGTTCTTCCAGGTGATGAAGGTGTTGCTCGCCAGATACGTCGTACGGTCGGTGTCGGAGAGCGCGGCCAGATACGCGGTGGCGGACGGCTCCAGGAACGTCCTGACCAGGTACTCGTCGAGGTTCCGTACGGTCAGTGTGCCGAGCCCCTTGGCCTTCAGCTTCAGGGAGGCCTGGTAGTCGGCGAACGCCGTCCTCAGCTCCTTCGACACCGTCTGGTCGACGAGCGAACCCGAACCGAGCTTGTTGGAGCCCCAGTTCCACTCGTACGCCATGTCCGCGTGTTCGAGGTCGGTGATCGGACACCAGTCGCCGCTGGCGAAGATCGCGTCGGAGGCGTCGGCCGCGCCCGTCTCCGCCAGGTACGAGTCGTACAGCGGGCTGTCGCCGGACGCGCCAAGGAGCGCGGACAGCGCACCCCCCGCACTGGTCCCGGACGACACGATGCGGTCGGTGTCGCCGGGGATGACGCCCTTGTTGGCACGGACGTACCGCACGGCCGCCTTGAGGTCCACGATGGCGGCCGGGGCGACCCCGTAGTAGACGCCGTCCGAGTCGACGAGGGTACGGCCGCGGGCGCCCGGCTCCACGACGACGTACCCGGCCGCGAGCGCGAGCTTGGCGTTGCTGACCGTCTCGCCCTGGCCGTCGACCTGGCCGTTCCCGCCGGAGTCGACCTCGCCGGAGCCGGTTCCCGTGGAGGCGGATGCGCTGGGGGCCGCGCTGCCCGGCATGCCCGTCATCGCGGCGCCGCCCACGCCCGTCGCGTCGGCCACGGACGACGGCATGTAACCGCCGACCGAGTTGGCGAAGAGGATCGGCGCGTCCGTGGCGTCGACGGTCTTGCCGTCGATCTCGACCGGGACGCTGACGTTCAGCGACTGGTACTTCTCGTCGACCGGCTTCGTGACGTACGTGATCGCCTTGTAGAAGTGGTACTTGACCGTCTTGTCGCCGTCGTCCGTGGTGATCGTCGTCGTCACCTCGGTGTAGTCGTCCTTGTCGAAGGTGAGGGCGACGGCGGAACCCGTCGACCCCGAGGCCTTCGTGCCGCTGCCGCCCGACGCCTGCGCGTCGAGGGCGAAGCCGCCGATCGCCGCGACCCCCGCGGTCGCGCCGAGTCCCACGATCACGTTCCTGCGCTTGACTGCCCGGTGCTTCACGGCTCTCTCCTCGCCACTCACTCGACTGTTCTCTGCTGCGATGCGGCGAACGTAACAGCGGTGGCGGCAAAATCGTCAACAATCTTGTGTCATTCATCGTCGACACACAGCGACTCACAGTGGGCGCACAAGAAGCGGCCCCGGAGTGCTGCTCCGGGGCCGCTTCTCACCACCTTCTGTCGCCTACCCGGCTACTCCGTGGCCGTGGGCCGCCGCGAGGCCTTCATCGCCTCCTCGACGTCGTCCAGGGGGCAGATCCGATACGTGTACGTGTAGTCGCGGTTGGCGAAGAGCTTGTACTCGTCGTGGGTGTGGGCGCCCCAGCTGTTGTCGCCGCCGATGCCCATCTGGCGGTGGTTGACGCGGAGCACCACCGCGTCGCGCGGGGTGAGCTGGAAGTCGTGGCGGACACCGGCCGACAGGTCCTCGGGGGTGAAGTGCGAGGCGTTGAACTCCAGCAGCGTCCCGGGCTCGGCGGAGACCAGCAGCCCGGAGCCGGTGCGGCCCGTGAGGGCGACCCAGCGGACGTCCGTCTTGTTGCCGTTCTCCTGGGGGCGGATGTACGAGGACCACTGCTCGGCGACGGTCCCGGAGTACAGGCCCACGTCGGTGCCGTCGTTGCGGTCCCAGTGGTTCTCCTCCGGGCCCCGGCCGTAGTAGTGCAGCCGGTCCAGGCGGCGGGGGAGGAAGAGCATGCCGCCGACCTCGGGGATGTACGGCAGCGAGGACGCGCCCGGGTGGAGGGTGTGGTCCACCTTGATCTCACCGTTGCCGAACACGGTGTACGTCGTCGTGTACGTGGACTCGGTGGTCGTCGGCAGTGTGCCCTTGACCTCGACGATCACGGCCCGGCCGGCCAGCGCGCGCACCTCGACGCCCTTCACCTCGCGCCGTGCGCCCGCGTCCCGCCAGGTCTGGTTGCGGGTGTGCTGCCCGTTGCCGTTGTCGTTGTCGGTGGGCGCCCGCCAGTAGTTGGGCACGGGCCCGGAGTCGATGAGCCGGGTCCCGCCGGCCTTGTACGAGGTGATCGTCCCGGTCTTCTTGTCGACCGCGACGGAGAAGTGCTTACCGGTGACCTTGACCGACGCCGTCGTGTCCTCGTACGACAGGGTCGGCACCTTCGCCAGCGGTACCGGCTTCACCGCCGGGCCGCCCGCGTCGAGGGCGAGCTGCTGCTTGGCGACCTCGAAGCCGGCCTTCGCCCATGGGGTGCGCTCCTTGGTGGTGAAGGAGAGCTGGAGGAAGTACTCGGTGCCGGGGGCGGGGGCAGCCGGCGGCTTCACCGGGACCGTGATGTCCTTGCTGGAGAGCGGGGGGACGTCGAGCTGGGCGCGAGTGAGCTTGCCGCGTCGGACGACCTTGCCGTCGGCGACCAGCTCCCAACTGCCGTTGAACTCACGGATGTTGGTGAAGAGGTACTCGTTCGTGAGGGTGATCGCGCCGAGGCCCCCTGACCTCCGCGCGACATTGATCGCCTGGTAGATCTGCTTGACCTCGGCGGCCTTGCCCGTGTGGGCGCGGTCGGCGGTGACGATGCCGTCGGCGACGAAGGCCCCGTCGTTGGGGTGGTCGCCCCAGTCGCCGCCGTACGCGAAGAAGGTGCGGTCCTTGGGCTTCTTCTCCTCGACGCCGACCGTGGCCGCGTCGAACCAGAAGCGGACCCCCTCGTCCTTCGGGCCCCGGCTGCTGGACGCCAGCTCGGTGGCGCCGAGGGCGCGGGCGTACACCCGGGCCCGGCGGATCGTGCCGCTGAACTCGCGGGTCGGGTTGTCGGTGTCGGTGCCGAGGGCGAGCGGGGCGGTGTTGTTCGCGGGCTTGCGGGTGGTCGTCCGGGTGGCCTTCGCCTCGCCGTCGACGTAGAGGGTGAGCGTGCCGGAGTCGGCGTCGAAGACACCGGCGATGTGGTGCTCGGCGCCGGTCCAGCCGTCGGCCGGGAGGGCCCAGGTGGCGCTCACCCACTGCCCGCCGCCGTAGATGAAGAACTCGACGCTGTTGTTGGTCTGCTTCAGCGCGTACTGGGTGTCGCCCTTGGCGAGGATCGGCTGGTGGTAGCCGGTGAAGTGCGGGGTGACCCAGGCTTCGAGGGTGAGTGAGCCGGTGAGGTCGAGGGAGGTGTCGCGGGCGAAGACGGTCGCGTACGTGACGCCCTTGTCCCGGTCGAACGTGCCCGAGCCGTTGACGATCTCGCCGCGCAGCCCCTTCGGCCCGGACTCGGTGAACAGCTTCCGCGTCGGGGTCGGGGTGGTCAGCGACTGGTCGACGAAGTCCCAGATCCAGCCGCCCTGGAGGACGTCGTGGCGGCGTATCAGGTCCCAGTACTTCTTGAAGTTGCCGGTCGAGTTACCCATCGAGTGCGAGTACTCGATCATCACGTAAGGCCGGGTGTCGGCGGTGTCCTTCGCCCGCTGCTCGACCCGCCCCGGGCTGTCGTACATCTCCGAGCGGATGTCGCTGATCGTCGGCCGGTCGTCGCCCTCGTACTGGACGACGCGCGTCGTGTCGTACGACTTGATCCAGTCCCGCATGTTGACGAACGTGCTGCCGCCGCCCGCCTCGTTGCCGAGCGACCAGATGACGACCGAGGCGTGGTTCTTGTCGCGGTGGACCATGTTCTGCGCGCGGGCGACACAGGCGGCGGACCAGTCGGGGTCGTTTCCGGGGTAGCGATCGCGAATGCCGTGTGTTTCGAGGTTCGTCTCGTCGACGAGGTAGATGCCGTACTCGTCCGCGAGTTCGTACCAGATCGGGTTGTTCGGGTAGTGGGAGGTGCGGACGGAGTTGATGTTCATCCGCTTGATGATCCCGATGTCCTTCACCATGTCCGCGCGGGTGAGGGCGGTGCCACGGTCAGGGTGCATCTCGTGCCGGTTGGTGCCCCGGAAGGAGACCGGCCGCCCGTTGATCCGCATCCGCCCGTCCTTGAGCGCGAACTCCCGGAACCCGACGCGGTGCGAGAGCGTCTCGACGACCTTCCCGCGTGGATCGCGCAGCCGCAGCACGGCCGTGTAGAGGTTCGGATGCTCGGCGGACCAGAGGGAGGGGGAGGGTACGGATTTGCTTTTCTGTACGGTCACGTCCTTGCCGACCGCTCCGACGGAGACGCTCTGCTGGAGCGGCCGGGACCAGACGGGGTGCCCGCGGTCGTCGTAGAGCTGCGTCTCGACGGAGTACGACGAGCCGTCCTGACCGTCCTTGTAGCTGCGCACGCTCGCGGTGACGGACAGCTCGGCGGCCTTGTAGTCGTCGCTGAGCGGGGTGTCGAGCTTGAAGTCGCGTAGGTGGACGGCGGGCGTGGAGTAGAGGTAGACCGAGCGGAAGATCCCGCTCAGCCGGATCATGTCCTGGTCCTCCAGCCAGTCCCCGTCCGAGTAGCGGTACACCTCGACGGCGAGGTGGTTCTTCCGGCCCGGCTTGAGATGCGGGGTGATGTCGTACTCGGCGGGCGTGTACGAGTCCTCGTGATAGCCGACGAGTTCGCCGTTGACCCAGACGTAGTGCGCGGACTTCACGCCCTCGAAGTGCAGGAACGTACGACGCCCGTCCCAGTCCTTCGGGACGGTGAAGGTACGCCGGTACTGCCCGACGGGGTTGTACGTGGTCGGCGCGGCGGGCGGCTGGGCGTCCTGGCCCTTCCCGTTGGGCCCCCACCACGGGTACGTGATGTTGATGTAGATCGGGAAGTCGTAGCCGTGCAGCTGCCAGACGGCCGGCACGGGGATGGTGTCCCAGTCGCTGTCGTCGACGTCGGTGCCGTAGAAGTCGGGGTCCCGGTCGTCGGGCCGGTCCGCGTACGCGAACTTCCACTTGCCGTCGAGGCTCAGCCGGTACGGGGAGTCGGTGCGGTCGGCCTTGAGCGCCTGTCTGACGTCCGCGTACGGCATGAGAGTGGTGTGGGCCGGTTCGGTGCCGACCCGGAAGAGGGCCATGTTGCCGTTCCACTCGGGGTTTCCGGCGGTGTCGGCGTCCGGTGCGGCGGCGAACGCGGTGCCGGGGCCGATGCCGGCGCCGCTTCCGGAGAGGGCGAGGGCACCGAGTACGGCGGCCCCGCCCTCCAGCAGCCGACGGCGGCTGACGACGGGGCGGGACCGGGGTTCGGGGTGGGGGTGGGGATGCGGGTGCGGGTGGGGCATGACCGTGGCCTTCCTCGGGTCGGACGTTGTCCGATGTTGTTGGGAAACCGGACAACTCCTGTGGTGAGAGGGGTCGTTGAGCCAGGGTCACCCTAAGGACTCGAACAGAAGCGGAGCAATGATTCTGTCGGACTTTGTGTGGTCGTGAGGTTTTGTGGCTCGCGGCGGGTGAGGGTGTCTTGATGTCATGTATCTTGACGTCGAGACATATGGGGAACGTGCCGAGATGTCTGGAGGGGCATCATGAGTGACGCTCGCGGGTTCGACAGCATCCCTACGACCACCGTCGCCGACGTCCTCGGACGGGAACAGGTCATGGACATCGGGATCCGTCCGCTGTGGCCCTCGATGCCCCGTCTGGCCGGGCCGGCGTTCACCGTGCGGTGCCCTCCCGGGGACAACCTGATGCTGCACGCGGCGATCTACCGCGCGGCGCCGGGCTCGGTGATCGTGGTCGAGTCGGGCGACCTGGACTACGCGCTCGCCGGGGGCAATGTCTGCGCGGTCGCCCAGCGGCGCGGTGTCGCCGGGTTCGTGCTGGACGGGCTGATCCGTGATGCGGCGGAGGTGCGGGAGGCGGGGTTCCCGGTGTTCGCGCGGGGGGTGATCCCGATCCCCGGGACCAAGGCGGCCGTGGAGCCGGTCGATGTTCCGGTGTGGTGCGGCGGGGTGCGGGTGGCCCCCGGGGACATGGTGGTCGCCGACGAGGAGGGTGTCGTGGTCGTGCCCGGTGGCCGCCGGGAGGAGGTGCTCGGCGTGGCGCGGGCGAAGCTGGCGAAGGAGGCCGCCGAGTCCCTCGACGCCTGGGAGGCCGCGCATCGGGCGCGGATCGAGAAGGCGTTGGGGGAGGCCCTCTCTTGAGAAGGGGTGGTTGACCCGTTTCGGTGCGGGGCGGCGCGTGGTGTCGCCCGGGTCGGCTTGGGTCCTGCCGTTACCGTGCCCGCATGGTGGCGGGTCTGGCGCTGGCGCTGTGCGCGGCGGTGTGCATGGGGTCGGCGACGGTGCTTCAGGCGCTGGGCGCGCGGCGGGCGATGGTGGTCGAGCCCGGGCGGGGAGGCCGGGAACCCGTCGGAGCTGCCCAGGAACGGAAACCGGTTAAACCGGTTACGCCGGTGGGCCAGGTACGTGCGCCGGCCGGCCCGGAACGTGCCCGTGCGAGGGCCGTCGTCGCGGCCCTGCGCGGCTGGCCCTTCCTGGCCGGGGCCGGGCTCGACACGCTCGGTTTCGCGGCGGAGGTCGTCGCGTTGCGGCTCGTCCCCCTGTTTCTGGTGGAGGCGGCGGTCGCCGCGTCGTTGGCGGTGACGGCGGTGGTGGGTACGGCTGTGCTCGGCCTGCGGTTGCGGCGCGCGGAGTGGGGCGCGGTGGCCGTCGTATGCCTGGGCCTCGCGACGCTGGCCGTCGCCGCCGGGCGTGAGGGGGAGGGGGACGGGGACGCCCGGATGCGGTGGACCGTGCTGGGCGTGGCGCTGGCGGTCGTGGTGATCGGGTGGGTGGCCGGAGGCCGGCTGCGGCGCGGCCGGGCCGTCGTCCTGGGCGCCGCCTCGGGCCTCAGCTTCGGCGTGACCGCGATCGGGGTCCGGCTGCTGCCGGAGGTGACGTTCCCCGGCGTCGCTGCCGAGCCGACCGCGTACGCCGTGGTCGTCTCCGGCCTCGGCGGCTACCTCCTCCTCGTCCAGGCACTCCAGTCCGGCTCGGTCACGGCCGCGACGGCGGCGATGGTGATCTGCGAGACGGTCTGGCCGGGGGCGTTCGGGGTGCTCTGGCTCGGCGACACGACCCGGCACGGGTACGGGGGCCTGGCGGTGGCGGGGTTCGTGGGCTGTGTGGCGGGGGCGGTGGCGTTGGCGCGGTTCGGGGAGGCGGAGGCGGAGGGCGAGGGGCAGGGGCAGGGGGTGTGATCGGGGGTGAGCGCCAGGAACAGGGGGTGTGAGCGGGGATGCGCGGGTTCGACGGCGGTGGCATATGACGCTCCGTCAGATTTTACCTTCCGCGCGGCAACCCCCTCCCGCCCCTGCGGCGACCACACCACGCAAGTAGCCACAACGTGGCAACCGAGCACGTGAAATCCCGCCCCCACCAAGGGAGTTCACCATGCGCACGCGTACGGCACGACTACTCACCCTCCTCGTCGCCATCGCCGCCCTGCTTCTCGCACCCGGTATGACGACCCCCTCCGTAGCCCAGTCGGCCATCGACTCCGCCCGGGCCGAGGCGACGGAACAGGCCCAGCTCCGGGCCGCGGTGTCGGCCGCGGCGGAGGACTGGAACCCGCCCTCCAACCTCGTCCAGCCCCTCAACCAGGTCTGGAACCACGTCTCGTCCACCTACCCCGACCTCTACGGCTTCCGGAACTACGGCTGGGACCAGATCATGGCCAACCGGGGCAGCGTCAACTACTGCGTCCGCTGGGAGTCCGACGCCCCGGTCTCGGCGTCGCTGCGCGACCAGATCCACGCCGCGCTGAAGAAGCAGTTCGGCAAGTGGATGGCGGCCATGGTCGAGAACGGCAGGGGCCACAACGCCTGGCCGTACACCTCCGTCCCCGTCAACATCGTCGGCTGGGCGGTGAAGAACCGCTCCACCCTCCAGTGGACCGACAACTCCGTCGACATCTACACCAACAACCTCGACGGCGCGGGCGCCCCGCAGTGCGCCCCTGACTGCGGCCGTTTCTTCCACCAGGACGGCAACTACTCCCGCTGCCCCGGCGGCGCGGCCCGCCACTACGACCAGTCGCTGTGGCTGACCGAGGGCTTCCAGGGCGGCGCGGGCGGCGACTGGGGCCAGCGCGTGGGCCGTTCGTACTTCACCGGCGCCCTCAACCAGGAGAACATCCACATCTATCTGCACGAGGTCGGCCACACCTTCGGCCTCGACGACTTCTACGACTGGACGCCGACCGGCCAGTGCTGCTTCCTCATGAACGCGGGCAGCGCCGCCCAGATCACGGAGTTCGACAAGTGGATGTTCCGGGACTTCTGGCGGCATCTGAAGTACCGGTGGGGCCTCTGAGCACGTCGTAGCACGCGGGCGGTGCCATGACGGATGACATCTGTCATGGCACCGTCGTGAACATGATCGTCCGGTGGAACGATGCAAGCGCTCCCCGCACCCGGTGAGAATCACCCGACAAGATCGACAACCGCCACCGGGAAGGGAACACACCATGCGCGTCAAGCGCCTCGTCGGGACGGCCCTCGGCACCACGCTCCTCCTCATCACCGCTGCCCCCGCGGCGTCCGCATCCACATCCGCCAAGACCGCCTCGCCCCCCGCGCCGTTAGACCGCCAGGTCCTGGACGGCACCCTCGACGCCGTCCATGACGCGGGCATGTACGGCACGTACTCCTCCGTCCGCGAGGGCGGCGAACGCTGGACCGGCGCCTCCGGTGTCGCCGACGTGGACACGGGCCGCGAGGTCACCCCGAACATGCGGCACCGCGTGGGCAGCATCAGCAAGACGTTCACGGCGGTGGCGATCCTCCAGCAGGTGGACCGGGGCCGCGTCGACCTGGACGCGCCCATCGCCACGTACCTCCCGGAGCTCTTCCAGGGCGCCGACCGTCAGCGCGGCGAGACCATCACCGTACGCATGCTCCTCAACCACACCAGCGGCATCGGCGACTACGTCCTCGGCGCCTTCCCGTCCCTCGCCCAGGGCTCCACGGCGAGCCTCGACGAGGAACGCTTCCGCCGGATAGCGCCGGAGGAACTGGTACGCCTGGGCCTCACGGCCCCCTCCACCGGCGAGCCGGGCGCCCGCTGGTCGTACTCGAACACGAACTACATCGTCGCGGGCCTGCTCCTCGAGAAGGTGACGGGCCAGGAGGCCGGCCGGTACATCACACGGCACGTGATCGACAGAGCGGGCCTGCGCCACACCACGTACCCCCGGACCCCGTACATCAAGGGCCCGCACTCGAAGATGTACGAGTCGTGGTACGGCGTGATCGACCCGCCCCGCGACTACAGCGTCTACGACATGTCCTGGGGCGGCACGGCGGGCGCGATCGTCTCGACGACGGACGACCTGAACCGCTTCTACCGCAAGCTGCTCACCGGCAGGCTGATGAGCCGTACGTCGCTGGCCGAGATGCAGAAGACGGTCTCCGCGCCCGGCATGGAGTACGGCCTCGGCCTCTACGCCGTCGACCTTCCCGGCTGCGGCCGCTTCTGGGGCCACGACGGCGCGGTCTTCGGCGCCGGCACGATCAGCCTCTCCAGCCCCGACGCCGACCGCCAGCTCTCCATCGGCCTCAACCTCATGAAGTACCAGCGCCTGAACGAGGACGGCACGGCCTTCGAACCGAGCCCGATCGACGCGGCGATCAACACGCACATCGTCGCGGCGCTGTGCGATGCGCCGCAGCAGTCGCAGTCGCAGTCGCAGTCGCAGTCGCAGTCGCAGTCGCAGTCGCAGTCGCAGTCGCAGTCGCAGTCGCAGTCGCAGTCGCAGTCGCAGTCGCTGTCGTCGTCGCAGCCGCGGTCGCAGTCGCCTTCGGTGACCGCGCAGTCCCGTACGCCGGAGAAGGCGGCCCTGCCGGACGGGCTGCGGGGCGTGGACCTGACGACCGGGAGCCCGGCCGTCATGCCCTGACGCGGATGGGTGGTCCGGGCGCGGTCTGCGCAATTGCGTAATTTAGCAATTGGTTAGATGCTTGGTTGCTGTGCCTGCCACCTTGTCCGCCATGTCCGCAATATCAACCGCTATGTCCGCCCTGACCCGACGGGTCTCGTCACTGCTGCCCACCCGCGCGGACGTCGTGGAGATGGGGCGCGCGCCCCGGCGGGACCTGCTGGCCGGGCTGACCGTGGCGATCGTCGCGCTGCCGCTCGCGCTCGGCTTCGGGGTCTCCTCCGGGCTGGGCGCCGAGGCCGGGCTGGCGACCGCGGTGGTCGCGGGCGCGTTCGCCGCAGTGTTCGGCGGGTCGAACCTCCAGGTGTCCGGCCCGACGGGTGCGATGACGGTGGTCCTCGTCCCCATCGTGGGCGCGTACGGCCCGACCGGCGTCCTCACCGTCGGGCTCATGGCCGGACTGATGCTCGTCGCCCTGGCCGCACTGCGCGCCGGGCGCTATATGCAGTACGTGCCCGCGCCGGTCGTCGAGGGCTTCACGCTCGGCATCGCGTGCGTGATCGGCCTCCAGCAGCTCCCGGGCGCACTCGGCGTACCGAAGCCGGAGGGCGACCGCGTACTGGTGGTGACCTGGCGGGCGGTCGAGGAGTTCGTACGGCACCCGAACTGGACCGCCGTCGGCCTCGCGCTCGCGGTGGCCGCGGTGATGCTGGCGGGGGCGCGGTGGAGGCCGACGATCCCCTTCTCCATCGTCGCGGTGATCGCGGCGACGGTGGTGGCGCAGGCGGCCGGCCTGGACGAGGCGAAGCCGATCGGCGACCTGCCGGCCGGGCTGCCCGCGCCGTCGCTGTCCTTCCTGGATCTGGGTGGGCTGGGCTCCCTGCTCGCCCCGGCGGTGGCGGTCGCGGCCCTGGCCGCCCTGGAGTCCTTGCTGTCCGCCTCGGTGGCCGACGGCATGACGGTCGGTCAACAGCACGATCCCGACCGGGAGTTGTTCGGCCAGGGCCTCGCCAACATCGCGGCCCCGCTCTTCGGCGGCGTACCCGCCACGGGTGCCATCGCCCGTACGGCCGTCAACGTCCGCACGGGCGCGAACTCCCGCCTGGCCGCGCTCACCCACGCGGCGATCCTGGCGGTCGTCGTCTTCGCGGCCGCGCCCCTCGTCTCCAGGATCCCGCTGGCCGCCCTCGCCGGCGTACTGCTCGCCACGGCCGTCCGCATGGTCGAGGTCGGCTCGCTGCGGGCGATGGCGAAGGCCACCCGCTCCGACGCGCTGATCCTCGTACTGACCGCCGTCGCGACCCTCGCCCTTGACCTGGTCTACGCCGTGATCATCGGCCTGGCGGTGGCGGGCGCCCTGGCGCTGCGCGCGGTGGCCAAGCAGGCCCGCTTCGACCAGGTACCGCTGGACCGGGGGGACCACGCGGCCGAGGAACACGCCCTGCTCGCCGAGCACATCGTCGCGTACCGCATCGACGGCCCGCTGTTCTTCGCCGCCGCGCACCGCTTCCTGCTGGAGCTGACGGATGTGGCCGACGTCAGCGTCGTCATCCTGCGCATGTCGAGGGTGTCGACGATGGACGCCACGGGCGCCCTGGTCCTCAAGGACGCGGTGGAGAAGCTGAGCCGCCGCGGCATCCTCGTCCTGGCCTCGGGCATCCGCCCCGGCCAGCGCCAGGTCCTGGACTCCGTGGGCGCGCTGGAACTGCTGCGGCACGAGGGCCCGGAGTACGGCTACGGCAGCACACCGGAGGCGATCCGCGCGGCGCGGGACCATCTGCGGGGGGCCGGGGTGCTGCCCGTGCCGACCGGCGCCGAACGGGCGGGCGTGGGCGGCCGGATTCCGTGACGCCGGTTCGGCGGAACCGGCACCGCACGCGAGGATGGACGGCATGTGCTTGACGAGTGGGATGAGCGGGACGCGCAGGGCGAGCGAGGCGAGGAGCGGGAGTCGCCCGCTCCATGCCGAGGGGACGGCACGATGACCACCCCGCTGTACCAACTGAAGGCCGAGTTCTTCAAAACCCTCGGCCACCCGGCCCGCATCCGCGTCCTGGAACTGCTCAGCGAACGCGAACACGCGGTCGCGGAGATGCTCCCCGAGGTCGGCATCGAACCGGCCCACCTGTCGCAACAACTGGCGGTACTACGCCGAGCCAACCTGGTGGTCACCCGCAAGGAAGGCTCCACGGTCCACTACTCCCTCACCAGCCCCCACATCGCCGAACTCCTCCGCGTGGCCCGCACGATCCTCTCCGGGGTACTGACGGGCCAGGCGGAACTCCTGGCGGACTTGAAGGCGGCGCAGGGGGAGGAGGGGCCGTAGGCCCGGTTCTCAGAGATGTTGCTTGGCGTCCCTGACGAGTCGGCCGATGTCGTCCCGGGTTCGTACTCTGCGCTCGTCGAGCCGCGTTCGCGTTTCCGCCTTGGCCAGCGCCGTGACATCGGAGAGGACGGCTTCCGCGGTCCGGCTCAGGGTCTGGTCGTCGGTGAGCATCTGCACCCGGAACAGTGCCTCTTGCGCGTGGGAGCGCAGGTCGTATCCGCGGATGCGGACGGCGTCGGGGTCTTCGGGCGGTGGTTGTTCGTGCTCGCAGAACCACAGATGGACCAAACAGCGCCGGTAGTTGAGCAGCGCGCCGGCGTAGGCGGCGTAGGCGTCGAGCCGTTCCTGCCGAAGCTTCTCGCGGCGGGCCAACTGGTGGCTTCTGTCGGTGGTGCGCTGCTGAAACGCCAGGGTGATTCCCGAGCCGAGCAGAGTCCCTAGCACGGCTATGGCGCTGGCGATGATGGTCTCCACGTCCCGAGTATTGTTCAAGACCTGCTACCAGCCGTGACCTCCGTCGGCGGCCGCCTGCAGCGCCTCGGCGGTTGCCGAGTCCACCGGGAGGAACGCCTCCAGTTTCAGCTCGGTGAGGGTCACGTCGATCGCCGTGGCGAACGTCGTCACGGTCGTCATCAGGTGCGCATCGCCGCCCTGATCCCCGGTCTCCAGGCATCGGCGGTTCACGCTTCGTCCTCGGCAGGCGGTCCCGCCGTCTGATTCCGCGGTGCTCTGGGGTGCAGCTACCTCCCCCTTCGCGCACCGCCTGGGATCGGGCACACCCCGCCGTTGGCACCGACTGGCGGAGGCGGCGGCCTGATCTCCTACGTGCGGCGGGCAAGGCTGTGTGATCCGTTCAGTGCGCCAGGTCCCGTCAGTGGGCCAGGTCCAGCACAGCCGCACAGTGCGGATCGTCGGCGGGTTCCTCGAAGAGTTCGCGGTCCTGCGAGCGGGAGAACACCTCGGCCATCACGGCCGGTCCAGCCTCCGCCAGCCGGACATCGCAGCCCACCACATCGGGATCGCCCTGGTGGCGCACATACAGCCGCATGCGGCCCTTGCGCAGGTACAGGAAGCCGACCAGCAGTGACGACTCCTTCTCCCGCTCCTCGTACGTCGGAGTCGGACAGCTCAACACGGTCAGCAGGGTGTGCGCCCGGTCCTCGCGGCGCTCCTTGCCGGGCACGTCCTCCACGAGCCTGACCAGAGTGGTGTCGAGGACGGTGTCCACCTGGTCGCTGGAGTAGAGGCGCACGCCAGCCGCCGCGTGCCGCACCCGGCTGACCACGTCCCACGGAACCAGCTCCTCCTCGTCCCCTCGCAGAAGAGGGATCTCATAGATGGTGGAGAGATCGCCGAGGCCTGATTTCCGCCCACCGAGGGCGATCCGTACGGCCGCCGATCGACGCGGGGCCGGGAGAACCCCACGCACGCGCGTCTTCCTGGCGATCGGTGCCTGCGTGTAGAGGATCATTTGGCTGGTCACTTCGGCCTGTGCGATGGCCACTTCCCACGGCGTCATCACGGGTGACTCCCTGTCAGCGCTTGGACTTGGGCAATGAGGAGTTGAGGGTAAGGGTGCTGTTTCCGTCGCCGGGTCATGTCGGGCAGGTCGATATTCGGCTGAAGGCCAAGAGGGTGCTGAGGTCGATGTCGGAGACGCGCCGTGCTGCGTGGGAGGAGGAGTTGGAGGAGGCGAAGGAAGACATTCTCGGCGAGGGCGCGGTGCTGTCGACCACGGAGCACAGGGGAACGTACGACAGGAAATACAGCGAATGGCGCATGCCGCCAGGGGTGAATACCGGTGTTTCGTCGGTGGACGACGGTATCGCCAGGGTGTCCGTGGTCGAGTACGCCCTTGCCGGGACCGTCACCACGTGCGAGGTGACCAGTTATCTGAGCGGGCGAAGTCTGTTCCACGAAGTGGTGGTCGGAGAAATCGCCGTGAAGGAGACAACCGAACCGGTCGCGCCCATCACTTCAGCGCCAGTCCCAGTACCAGTCCCAGTACCAGTCCCAGCGCCAGTCCCAGACCCAGACCCAGACCCAGACCCAGACCCAGACCCAGACCCAGACCCAGACCCAGAGTCTCCCGGCGGCGGCGGACATCCCCTCGCCATGCTGCGTCCGCGTGAGGAGTTGGAAGCGGGCGTGCTGTTTCCGTCGCCGGGTCATGTCGGGCAGGTCGATATTCGGCTGAAGGCCAAGAGGGTGCTGAGGTCGATGTCGGAGGCGCATCGCGCTGCGTGGGAGGAGGAGTTGGAGGAGGTGAAGGAAGACATCCTCGGCGAGGGCGTGGTGCTGTCGACCACGGAACGCAGGGGAACGTACGACAGGAAGTACAGCGAATGGCGCATGCCGCCAGGGGTGAATACCGGTGTTTCGTCGGTGGACGACGGTATCGCCAAGGTGTCTGTGGTCGAGTACGTCATCGCCGGGACCGTCACCACCTGCGAGGTGACCAGCTACCTGAATCTGCGAAGGCTGTTCCACGACGTGGTGGTGGGCGAGATCGAGGTGAAGCGAGTGCCCGAACCAGCCGCACCGGTCCCCACCCCCCGACAGCCCCCCGCCCGCCAGGCCGATGGGTGGCCTTCACCCTCCTCCCCGGAGTCGTTGGGGCACGCGGGCTGGTTCCGCCTGACCCCCACGGAATTCGAGCACGCCATAGCGGCCCTGTGCCGAAGGGACGGATGCACTCAGGTCCGGACGTCCGGTGGGCCGGGTGACCTCGGTGCCGACGTCATCGCCCGCACACCGGACGGGCGCAAGCTGGTCATCCAGTGCAAGCAGTACATCAACAAGGTCGGCAGCCCCGATGTGCAGAAGTTCGCGGGCACGGTCTTTCACCATCATCGTGCCGACGTCGCTCTGCTCGTGACGACGTCACGGCTCACTGCCCCGGCCGCCGACTACGCGCACCAGGTGGGTATCCGAACGGTGGACGCCGAACGACTCGACCGGTGGGCCAAGCGGGTCGGGCCGGCTCCCTGGAAGTGAGGGGGGCGTGCGGAGGGAATACCGGGACGGCGACCGCAGGCACGTCGGAGCACGACTCGGTGTCCGGGCCACGGCCTCACCGACCGCCGCCCGGCGGAGCACCGAAGCGGAATCCGAGAGGAGGCTCGCGGCGAGGCAGCGCCGCTGCGGGCATGGAGACACTGGGCCGAGCAGCACATCTCAGAGGTACTGGCCGCATGCGGGCGTCGCGGCATTTTCGGTCGCCGGAGACGTCGCGGATCTCCCCCGGAGTCCACCCGGCCGGTAGTCGCTCGCTCACCGTCCGGAAGCCGAGACGGCCGCGTGACCGGCCGCCGACGTCACCTGTTTTGGGCCGGAGCTAGCCTGCCTTGCGTCGGGCCGTACCCATGTCCGAGGCCCTACCCATGTCCGAGAAGGAGGCGTGCGCGTCCTCGAACAGCAAGGTCTCGTCCTCCCCGAAGTCCGGGGCCTGGAACGGGTTCGTCGCCGGCGGCGGCGAGGCCGCCGTGGCAGAGCTGGGCGCCCCTTCCGGAGCGGAGAACAGTGAAGTCAGGTCGATGAGAGGTCTCCCATTCGGTACAGGACCGTGAACGGACCTGGCGTGCCGTGACCGGGCACAGCGGTGGTCCTACAGCTTGCTCATCTTGGAGTACGGGCTCAGGATCCGCTGCTGGACCGAACCGAAGTCCACGAGGGCGGCGATCCCGTCCTCGATGCCGATCACTCGGCCGAGGCCGTACATGTCATGTGTGACCTGGTCGCCCACGGCGAAATGCTTCGGAGACGGCGCGACCGGGGCTTTGAAGGGGCTGGTGGGCAGATAGCGCTTCGGTGCAGGTGGCTTTGTCATCGTCACCAGTATGGGCCCGCGTGTACCGCTCGCCGCAACCGTCTGCGTTCCGTTGTTTGTCACAGGCTCGGACGGCGGGAGCCGCTTGAGGAGAGGCACTGGGCCGCTCACCGGTGTGACCTGCGGTTTCCTTGGCCGGCGCGGAGGCAGGGACGCACCCGCCGGCCACCTTGATCAACCGTGCTCGTCCGCTGGATCTGGCACGCCATGGTGAGGGCGGCGCGCTCCAGCACAGCGAAAACCTGCTCGTCGCGGTCCTTGCCAAGCCCAGGAAGCCCACTCTCAAAGGTGTCGAAGACGGCGTCGGCCGCGGCAGGCAGTGCTTCACCGGCCAGGGCGCCTCTGGGTCACCGACGGCCCGTTCGCCGAGACCAAGGACCTCATCGCCGGCTGGATGATCATCGACGTCGACAGCTACGAGCGCGCCGTCGAGCTGGCCGGGGAGCTGTCGGCCGCCCCCGGGGCGGGCGGCAAGCCGATCCACGAGTGGCTGGAGCTGCGCCCGTTCCTGACCGCCCCGCCCACGATCACGGAGTGACCTCCCCGATGGACGAGGCCCTGCTGCGCGGCCTCACACCGAGCGTGCTCACCGTCCTCGTCCGCCGCGGAGCCGACTTCGCGGCGGCCGAGGACGCCGTGCAGGACGCGCTCGTCGAGGCACTGCGCGTCTGGCCGGCCGACCCGCCGCGGGATGCCAAGGGCTGGCTGGTCACCGTGGCCTGGCGCAAGTTCCTCGACGCGGCACGCGCGGACACCGCCCGCCGTCGGCGGGAGGACCGCATCGAGGAGGAGCCGGCACCCGGGCCCGCGCCCGCGGCCGACGACACGCTCCAGCTCTACTTCCTGTGCGCCCACCCCTCGCTGACGCCGTCGTCCGCGGTCGCGCTCACCCTGCGGGCTGTCGGCGGGCTGACCACCCGCCAGATCGCCCAGGCCTACCTCGTGCCCGAGGCGACCATGGCGTGGGGGTACCTCCCACGCCCTTAAGGCAGTGGGGGAGCATCAGCCGGGCCAAGCGCACCGTCTCCGGCGTACGCTTCGACCGGCCCGGCGACGTCGCCACCGTGCTGCGCGTCCTCTACCTGGTCTTCAACGAGGGCTACTCCGGCGACGTCGACCTCGCCGCCGAGGCCATCCGCCTCACCCGGCAGCTCGCGACCGCGATCGACCACCCCGAGGTGGCGGGGCTGCTCGCCCTCATGCTGCTCCACCACGCCCGTCGCGCCGCCCGGACCGCGCCCGACGGCAGCCTGGTACCGCTCGCCGAGCAGGACCGCGGCCGCTGGGACACGAAAGCGATCGCCGAGGGCGTCGAGATCCTCCAGGAGGCCCTCGCCCGCGACCGGCTGGGCGAGTTCCAGGCCCAGGCCGCCATCGCCGCCCTCCACGCGGACGCGCCCACCGCCGAGGAGACCGACTGGGTGCAGATCGTCGAGTGGTACGACGAGCTCGCGCGCCTGACCGACAGCCCGGTCGTCCGGCTCAACCGCGCGGTGGCCGTCGGCGAGGCCGACGGACCGCGCGCGGGCCTGGCGGCGCTCGCCGCGCTGGACGCCTCACTGCCCCGCCACACCGCGGTGGCCGCACACCTCCACGAACGCGACGGCGACCTGGCGACGGCGGCACGGCTGTACGCCGAGGCGGCCCGAAAGGCACCCAACCTCGCCGAACGCGACCACCTGACCCGCCAGGCCGCCCGGCTCAACACCCGCCGATGCCGCTGACGGGCCGGCCGTCACAAGGCCCGTCCAAGGTGGTTCGTCGATCCGAATACTTTCCGAAGTTCGCATGTGATGATCAGCGCCGTCCTCGCCACGGCTGTCGTCGTGGGCGTGCCCACGGTTGCCTATTGCGCGCATCCGGTTGGGCCGCAGCACCCGCCAGTCGGCTGAGGCGGATACAGCGGGCCGAGCAGCCGCCGACCCGGTTCGCCCCCCGACCCGGTTCGCCCCCCGACCCCCCTCAGGTCTACCGGCCGTCACCCCGGGCCCCGCACAATCACCGGTATGACGATCACCACGGGCATGTCGTCGCCCACGCACCACACGCCCGTCGCACTCGTCCGGGGGTTGCTGACGGGTGGGGTGATCGGGACATCGCTGGCCGCTTTCGTCGTCGGCGTCGTCATCGAGAACGTGCCGTTGTTCGTCGCGGGGCTGAGCCTGCCCGTGGTCTATGGGCTGCTCTTCTTCCTCGCCGGTGCGCCGAGGCGTGCTCGGGAGGCGGCCGTCGTACCCCGTACGGCGCTCGCGATGATCGAGAGCCTGCACGCCGTCGGGGGTGAGTCGAGCGATGTGCCGGTGCGGTTCGATCTCACCGTCGCGCCGGACGACGCGCCGGCGTACCGCGTCGAGATCACACAGGACATCAACCTCGTCGATCTGCCCGACTACCGGCCGCGCGGGGTCCTGGTGGTCGAGTATCCGCCGGACCGGCCGTGGCGGGTGCGGATCGTGAAGCGGCCGACGCCGGAGTGGGAGGACCGGGTGGCCGGGGCCCGCCTCGACTCGGCGCCCGGGCCGACGCTGGTGAAGGAGCCCCCGGAGGGCCGTGCCTTCGGCTTCGTCGCACTCCTCGGGCTGCTGCTCGGCGCGGCCGCCGTGATCGTGCTGTTCCGCGCGGACCTGTTCGGGGAGGACGCCGGCGCGCAGTCGTCCTCCTCCCCGAAGCCGTCCGTCTCCTCCTCGTCGTCGACCACGGTCGTGTCGTCGGCGACCGGCACGGTCACCCTCGGCCCGGACCAGTCGTTCCTCGACAAGGGCGAGCTGCGCCGGGCCGTCGACGCGCTCACCAAGGGCGAGGGCGAGGGCAAGGGCAAGGGCAAGAGCGAGGGCGAGGGCGAGGGCGCGCGCCTGGCGCTCACCGTCGTCGTGCAGGAGCGCCTGCTGTCGGTCGTGTTCTCCCCCAGCGGCTCGCAGGCCCCGCGGTTCGACCCGCGTTCCCTGCCCTACGACCGTTTGCCGGCCCTGGTCGAGGAGGCCACCACCACCCTCGGCGTCGACTCGCCGCGGACCTGGCAGATCACTTTCGACAACCTCACCGGCCCCCTCACCGCCAGGGTCGGGGTGACCGGCCCCGAGGGCACGGCCTCGCTGGAGGCGGACGCGAAGGGCAAGGTGCTGCGACGCACCCCGGCTCGCTGACCGGCATACAAACGGCATCAGCAACGGCATGAGCAACGCCAGGAGCAACGGCAGGAGGAAGGAAGGCGCATGGGCCTGCACGGGTATCTGGCGCTGTGGCGCGGGGTGTTCGGCACGCTGGCGCTGCTCGCCTACGGGCGGTCGCTGGCCGGGAAGACCCGGGCCCAGCGCATGATCCGGGTCATGGGACGCATCGAGCGGGTGCGGGAGCCCAGACACGGAACCTCCCAGAAGGACGGGATACCCGTGGTCGTCTCCTTCCGCGACCCGTCCACCGGGCAGGAGTTCACCGTGACGAACGACGGTGAGCGCGGCGAGAAGGTCACCACGGCGTGGCCGGGCCGCGAGATCGGGGTCTGTTACCCGCCCGGGAGCCCCCACGCCTTCCGGTTCACCGGCGACCTCCAGGACGGCCGGTACGGACTAGGGTGGCCGAACTTCGCGGTCTTCCTGATCTACGTCGGGCTGGTGGTCGTCGCCACGGTCGACTGGGGCTGGCCATGGGCCCTGCTCGGCTTCGGCGGGCCCTGGACCCTCCTCATCGCGTACTACCTGCCCCAGAACGCCCGCCACACGAGCCGCCGTATCGACAGGCTCACCTCCGCGGTCCCCGTCCAGGGCCGCGTCGTCGCCGTACTCGAGGACGTCAGCACCGACGAGGACGGCCACACCTCCACCAGCCACACACCGGTCGTCGCCTTCACCACCCGCGAGGGCACGGCCGTCACCGCCTACTGCGACTCCGGGCTGCGGAACCCCGCCGACGCGTACGACCGGGACATCACGATCCACCACGCGCCCGACGACCCGGCCGTCTTCACCCCGGACCTCGCGGACGAACACCGCTCCCGGAGGCTGGACCTCACCTTCAGCGTCGTGGCCGTACTCATCGGAGTGGCGGCGGTCGTCGTGGGAGCGGTGGCGTTGTGACACCCGGCAGGCGGTGGGGCGGGCCGAGTGCGGACGCGTACGACCGGCTCGTACGGCTCGTCGCGCCGCCTGCCGTGGCCGTCGAAGCCCATGGGGACTGGGACGCCGTCGAGAGCTCGCTCGGGGTGCGGCTGCCCGGGGACTACCGGCGGATGGTCGAGACGTACGGGTGGGGGGAGTTCTGCGACTTCCTGTATCTGCGGACGCCGTTCGGGACGAGTGCGCACAACGGGCTGGCGTGGCAGGCCGGGCGGGAGACGGGGGTGCCCGAGTGGGACCGGGAGCGCTACCCGTATCCGCTGCGCCCCGCTCCGGGCGCGCTGCTGCTCTGGGGCCGCACGATGGACGCCGACCGGCTCTGCTGGCTCACCGAGGGGGAGCCCGAGGAGTGGCCTGTGGTCGTGTGGAGCAGGGACGGCTGGTACGAGACCCACGCGACGGGCGCGGCCGGGTTCGTCGGGGGCTGGGCCGGCGCGACCCTCACCTCCCCCTTGCTCGTGGACATGGAGCCGGACCTCGCGCCATGGTTCAACGCCTTCCGGCCGCGCCTCCACCGGTGCCTGCGGCTGTCCGAGGGGCCGTACGCCCACCCCGAGCGACTACGGCGGCTGCGCGCGGCCCTGGCTCCCACCGTGGACCGGGGTTCGTGGAGGTCCGAGCCTCACGAGAGCGCCCACGAGAGCGCCCACGAGAGCGGGTACGCGAGCGGCTACGAGTCGGCGCAGGACCACTTCGCGACCGTCGACAGCGACTGGCTGATCACGTACGACATGGCCCGCCCGCATCAGATCCGGATCAGTTTCCCGCCGGAGCACCGAGGACGGGCCCGGCGACGGATCCTCGCCGCCGTCCGGGACATGGGCTGCCGGGTGCTGGAGATCACCACCGTGGGCGGACGCACGCTGGAGGACTGGGACGCCGCCACGGAAGAGGACGGGTGACCGAGGACGGGTGACCGAGGACGGGTGACCGAGGACGGGTGCGTGACCGGGGACGGCGACCGAGGACGGGTGCGTGACCGGGGACGACGCCGGGTGCACCTCCGGAAGGGGAGCCCGGAGGTGCACCCGGCGGGGCGGGTCGTGCTGAATGGAAGTCGCCCGCGGCTCAGGCGCGCTGCCCCCGCCCCCGCAGAAGGCTGACGCCCGCCCCCAGCGAGACGACGCCCATGCCGACCGCCGTGGCTATGCCCTGGGCGCCGTCGACCACGAACGGGGCGACCGCTGCGACGGCCAGGTTGAACAGGAACAGGAACCACAGGACGGGCTTCGAGCCGAGCAGCGCCTTCATGGGAGTTACCTTTCGGGGAGGTTCTCGGAGAGTCGCGGACCTCCCCGGCGGGGAGTCGCTGACCTTGTGACCTCTACGATTCCGTCCGGCGCGCGACGGAACGAGGGAGTGCTCTCCCGACCCCGGGGTGTAGCCGGCTACACCGTCGAAGGGGTGCTCAGCGCGGCGCGAGCGTGGTGAAGGCCTCGTCCAGGAGCGCGACCAGGTCGAGGTCGCCGTCGGAGTCCGTCCAGTGGTCGAGCGCCACCATGAGGCAGTCGAGGGCGGCGGCGGCCCGTACCGTTTCGGCGAGGGTGGGGGGCTGCGGCGCGGAGCCCGGCCGGGCGTGGCGTTCGGCGAGGGCCTGGGCCAGGGCGGGACGCCAGCCGTGCTGCTTCTCCCGCTGGCGTGCGCACAACTGGGGCGTGTCCCGTACGAGTACGGCCGTGGCGAGCGAGGCGACCGGGTCCTCGTGGTAGCGGGCGATGACGGTGTCCATCGCGTGCCGTAGCGCCGTCCAGTCGTCCTCGGCGGCGGGGCGGGCGCGCAGGGCGTCGGCGAGCCGGGTGCCGTGGGCGTCGAAGGCGCCGAGGACCGCGTCCTCCTTCGTGCCGAAGTAGCGCAGGAAGGTGCTCCGGGAGACGCCGGCGGCTGCCGCCAGGTCGTCGAGGGTGACCTTGTCGAAGCCCTCGCGACGGAACAACTCGAAGGCCACCTGGGCCAGTTGGGCCCGTACGGCGGCCCGGGCGATGTCCCTGGTGCTGGTGCGCCCGGCCTCGGAGCTGGTGCGTCTCGCCTCGGTGTTCGTGCGTTCGGCCCCGGTGTTCGTATGTCCTGCTCCGCTCACCCGCCCAGGCTACCTCCCACTCGACGCTCGCTTGCAGGAGTGGTTCTCAGTGGCTAGCGTGACACTCAGTTTCACATACAAATCTCGACTTCAGTTGCCAATCCCTCGGCCAGTGACTTCGGAGCGGACCCCCATGACCAAGACCCTCGGACTCATCGGCACCGGCATGATCGGCGGTGCCCTCTCCCGGCTGGCCGTCGCCGCCGGGCTGGATGTCGTCGTCAGCAACTCGCGCGGCCCCCAGTCGCTCGCCGACCTCGTCGCCGAACTGGGCCCGCGCGCCCGCGCCGCCACGCCCGCCGAGGCCGCCGAGGCCGGTGACCTCGTCGTGGCGACGATCCCGTTGCGCGCGTACGACCGGCTGCCCGCCGCAGCCCTGGCCGGCCGGACGGTGATCGACACCATGAACTACTACCCGGAGCGCGACGGCCGCCTGCCCGAGCTGGACGAGGGCGGGACGACCTCAAGCACCCTCGTCCAGCGGCATCTGGCCGACTCCCGGGTGGTCAAGGCGTTCAACAGCATCGACTTCCACCACCTGTTCATCGGCGCCCGCCCCGTCGGCGCCCCCGACCGCAGCGCCCTGCCGATCGCGGGCGACGACCCGGCCGCCAAGGCGGAGGTCACCGCGCTGCTCGACACCCTCGGCTACGACGCCGTCGACCTCGGCACCCTCGCCGAGAGCTGGCGGAGCGAGCCCGGCACCCCGGTCTACGTCCAGCCGTACATCCCGCGGCAGCCGGAGGGGCTGAGCCAGGAGGAGGCGGGGCGCTGGTTCTTCGAGTCGCCGATCGCCCCGCTGCCCGCCGCCCGAGTCGAGGAACTGCTCGCCCAGGCCGTACGCGGCCCGGCGGGCGGAACGCTCCCGGCGGGCGCGCTCGGGGACTGAAGGGACGGATCCCTGCACCAGCCGGGAGTCACGACCTACGACAGCCACACCGCACGCAAGGAGCGAGCAACCCCATGCCCCCCGTACTCGGCACCCCCGTCGACATCCCCACCCCCGACGGGACCGCCGACGCCTATCTCGCCCACCCCGACGACAACGCCCCGCACCCCGCCGTACTGATGTACATGGACGCCTTCGGGCTCCGCCCGCACCTGAAGGGGATGGCGGACCGGCTGGCGGCGGCCGGGTACACGGTCCTCGTCCCCAACGTCATGTACCGCAGCGGGCGGGCGCCCCTGGTGGAACTGCCCGAGTTCATCGACCCGGTCGAGCGCCCGGAGATCATCGAGCGGATCCGCCCGCACATGCTGGGGCTGACGCCCGAGGCATCCATGCGGGACGCCGCCGCGTACCTCGACTGGCTGGCCGCGTCCCCGCTGACGACCGACGGTCCGGCCGGGGTCACCGGGTACTGCATGGGCGCGGGCCTCGCCCTGCGCGCGGCGGGCACGTACCCGGAGCGGGTCGCCGCGGCGGCCGGGTTCCACGGCGCCCACCTCGCGACCGAGTCGCCGGACAGCCCCCACCGGCTCGCCGAACACATCACCGCCGAGCTGTACTTCGGCCACGCCGACAACGACGGCACCAACCCCGCCGAGGACGTGGCCCGCCTCGACAAGGCCCTCGCGGCGGCCGGCGTCCGCCACCGCACCGAGGTCTACACCGGCGCCCATCACGGCTTCACCCAGGCCGACACGGCGATGCACAGCGCGGAGGCGACGGAACGGCACTGGGCCGCGGTTCTCGACCTGCTGGGCCGCAGCCTCTGAATACCTGAACCGGGCGACACCGCCCTGCTGTTGACGTCCTCATCGCCGGGCGGTGTCGAACGGCTCAGGAACCGCTGACCGTGAGTTCCCCGCTGACCGTCACCGGGTCACCCGTCCCGTCCGCCGGGGTGGCGGTCAGGGTCCAGGTGTAGGTGCCGTTCGGGGCCTGGGCGCCGTCGGACGTCGTGCCGTCCCAGCTCACCCCGGCCCTGCTGCGGGTCTCGTCGCCCGTCCACGTACGCACCTCGGTGTCCCCGTGGCGCAGGGTCAGTTCCCAGGAGGCGGCGGGTTTGGACAGCCACCATCGGGGGTGCCAGGTCTCGCCCCGGACCAGACCGGCGGGGACCGCGCTGTCCGGGACCGACAGGGCGGAGATGCTCTGCTGGGGTGCGACGACGTGCACGGTCGTACTCGTGTCGATGTACGCGAGCTTGCCCGCGCGGCGGTCCACCGCCCAGGTGACGCCACGGCTGTCGGCGGCGGAGGTGTACTTCACGCCGGTGACCGTGCCGAGGTCGGCGGTCGTGCCGTCCGCGTCGAGGCGGGTCAGACGGATCGTGCTGCCGCTGGTGTTCGGCGTGTACGAGGCGAGGAAGCCGTCGCCGAGGAGGACGTCGTCGGTGGGGGCCGGGTAGTCCGTGCCGGTGACCGGGTCGAGGACGCCGGCTGTGTCCTGGTCCGGGCAACTCCAGTACAGCAGCGTGCCGTTGCTCTGCAGTTCCTCGGGCGTGCAGTCGGCGCCGAGGGACACGGGGGCGGCGGTGTCACCCGTGCGCAGGTCGGTGGCGACGACCTTGCCGGGGTCGTCCGGGGACGGGGTCCAGAGGGTGGAGAAGTCGAGGGCGGCGGCGGTACCGGCGGGCCGTTCGTCGACGATCCGGCCGCGGACGACATCGACGACGTACTGCCGACCGTCGCCGTCGCCGTCGCCGTCGCCGTCGCCGTCGCCTTCCCCGTTCCCGTCCCCGGCTTCGTAGAGGACGTACTCGGGGGAGATGTCCGCGATCCGCCCGTCGCGGCCGGGGAGCGGGATGCCGTCGGAGGGGCCCTGCTCGTCCCCGGTGACGAGTACGTCGTTGCCGTCGTCCGTCTCCGTGACCAGGCGGACCAGGCCCTCGTCGCCGCCGTCGGCGAACCGGCCGGCCGGGGTCGGGGCGAGGCCGTGGACGGGGAGGTCGTCGCCGGCGGCCGGGTCGAGGCCGGTGCCGATGTCCTTGCCGTGGAGTCGTACGACGCCCCGCAGGTTGTTGACGTACCGGACCGTGCCCCGGTCCAGGCCCACCGCCAGCAGCTCTCCCTCGGCCACCTTCACCGGGGTGACCTCGCGCAGGGGCAGATCGGAGACGAGGCCGTTGCCGTCGATCGAGAAGTGGTGGATGGCCCGGCCGCCGTCCGCGTCGCGGCCGAGCGCGACGAGCGTGCCGCCGGAGCCCTGCAGGGCCTGTTCCGTCCGGGCGAGCAGGACGCGCGGGCTCTCCGCCCCGCTCAGGGGGACGAGACGCAGGGGGCCGCGTTCGCCCTCGTACCAGAGGACGTTGGCGCCCACGACGTACGTGGTGATCTCGGTGTCGGGGGAGTCCGACTCGAGCGGGACGACGGCCGGGGTCGTCGAACTGCCGTCGCGGGGCAGGACGTTGACCTGTCGGACGCCCTGGTTGTCGTCCCGGGTGAACCAGGTCACCGTGTCCCGGGTGAGCCGGAAGCTGCTCGCCGTGCCGGTGACGGGGAGCGGGGAGACCGCGCCGGTGATGCCGTTGAGGAGGCCGTAGCCGTGGGTGTCCCCGGTGCGGTAGCGGATGAGGAGGGACGTTCCTTCGCCGCCGAGCAGCACCGGTTCGGCCTCGGCGGTGGCGTCGGCGGGGAGCCGCACCGGGATGTCGCTGGTGACACTCGTACCGCGCCCGCGCACGACGCGCAGTTCGTACGCGGGGTTCTCCGCGTCGCCGCCGTCCACGGCATGGCTGACGAGGATGAAACCGCCGTGCACCTCGGGGTGCAGGTAACCGGTCGGCAGCGGCACGGTCGTCCTGCTCGTGTCCTCCATGCCCAGCAGCGTGATCGTGGTCCTGCCCTCGGCGTCGGTGCCGGCGTAGGCGACGCGGTTGGCCGTGTCGTGCATGGTGAAGATCGACTCGCGCGGTACGCCGTCCAGCGCGGTCACCGACTTGGTGCGGCTGTTGTACGTGTTGGTCCACAGGTAGCTGTTGGAGCCCTGCTCCTGGTGGAGCACGCCGTTGTCGCCGGTGGAGAGGAGGGTCTCGGCGCGGTCGCCGTATTCGTCGGGCGCGGGGATGACTACTTCGGCCGCGGTGGCCGCGGTGGCCGCGGTGGCCGTGGCCGTCGGCAGGGTCACGGCCGCGCCCGAGGCGAGCGCGACCGTGACGGCGAGGAGCGCGGTGGAGCGAGCGGGATGTCTCAGACGCGTCTGGTGATGCCGCATGTCGTACCCCCTGTTGACTGAACCGGGGCCCGCTGATCATGCGGGCCTCGGCTCAGCGTAGGAACAACTACCTTGTTACGAAGGTGAGTTGAGGGGATTAGATGTACGTGTAATGGAAGCGGACGATCCGCCTCGGTATGTGGACCCGTGTGGGTCCGCCTCAGGCGCTGCCGCCGACCACCTTGCGCAGGAACTGTGCCAGCGACCGCGTGGCCGTGTTGTGGGCGGTCGCGGCGAACAGCGGGTCGAGGTGGTTCATGCCGTTGTCCGACTCGTAGACGCCGTACGGCACCCGGGAGCCGGCCGCGACCTTGCGGGCCCCCTCCAGGACCGTGCCCTTGGAGTAGCTGGTCCCGAAGGCGTAGAGCGGTACGTCGAGCCCGGCGCCGTGGCGCAGCCGCAGGCCCAGTGAGCGGGCGAGGTCGGTGTCGGCGTAGACGTCGGCGACATCGAGGTCCACGGAGAGCCGGGCGGGCCAGTACCACTCCCAGACCCCGGGCACGGGCCCGGCGTAGGCCTCGGCGACACGGGAGATGGGCGTGATCCCGTCATCGACCCACCCCCGTACGCCGTTGCCGTCCGCGTTCTCGGCGAAGTGCCCCGAGTGGACGCTGATGTCGTTCGGCCAGCCGAACCCGGTGTCGACGAGGAGGCCGAGCAGGGCCGCGTTGCTGATCGGTGCGGCGGGCCGCAGGGCGTCCGGCAGCCGGGGCTGAAGCACGGAACGGCCCGCGGGGTCGTGGTGGGCGTACCACCCGGCGAGCTGGTACCAGATCTGGGTGCTCTCGGCCCGGCTGCCCAGTCCGACCCCGCTGATGGTCATGTCGAACACGGCCCCGCCCTCGATCGCCGCGAGCCGCTGCCGGACCTCCTCGGGCGAGTCCTGCACGGGCGTACCGTTCCCGTCGAACGCCCCCAGCACCCCGCCGTCGATCACCGCGAGCCCGACGAGGTCCCGGAACCCGGGCCGCCCGCCGAAGTCCCAGGCGGCGTACGCCAGCGCGGTGGTCGCACCCCAGGAGTGCCCTCCGAGCACGACCCGTCGCCGACCACCGCCCGCGGCGGCCAGCACCACCGCACGGAGGTCGTCGAGCGTGAGCGGCAGCCCCCAGTCGGCGGCGAAGGGGGAGGAGGCGGGGTCCTGGGCGCGGTAGTGGCCGTCGAGGTAGTAGGCGGCGGGGTCGGGGGAGGAGGTGGGGGCGGAGGTGAAGGTGGAGGCGGCGTTGAACCCGCTTCGGTCCGCGAGGTTCTCCT
Source organism: Streptomyces graminofaciens (assembly GCF_030294945.1). NCBI lineage: Bacteria > Bacillati > Actinomycetota > Actinomycetes > Kitasatosporales > Streptomycetaceae > Streptomyces > Streptomyces graminofaciens. Next base: position 7,011,106 of record NZ_AP018448.1, read on the forward strand.
CCCGCCGGTCGAACGCCCACACCTGCACCCCGGGCACGGCCGCGACCAGATCCCGGGCCATCAGCCGGAAGTCGTTGGCGGCCCCGAACATCCCCGGCACCAGCACGAGGACCGTACCGGCGTCGCGGGGTCCGATCTTGAGCACGTGGACACGGTCGGCGGCGGCGGGTCCGCCGCCGGGGGCGACGGGTATCGCGGTGTACGTCTCGGGGGTGGCGGCTCGGTGGGTGGGAGCGGAGGTGGGGGTCGGGGCCGTGCGGTGGGGAGTGGTGGCCGCCGCGGCCCGCGCGGTTCCGGCCGTACCGGCGGTGAGGGCCAGCCCACTCAGCGCGGTCCCGCTCAGCAGGGTCCTGCGCGACAGGAATCGGCGCGACTGGGATCGGTCCGACTGGGATCGGCGCGTCAGATGGTTCGTCATCTTCGGTCGTCTCCTTGGAAGTTGGGGGGTGAGACACCGTTGATCCCAAGCTTCTCCCGAGGGGTGTGGGGGGTTTGCACCGGGGCGGAGTTCATGTCGCCGGCCCGGCCCTCGGCGGCGGACTGCCGGTGGATCCGTCAGCCCCCTCGGACGAGGGGGCTGACGCGTCCAGGGGGACAGGGCGAGGGTGTCTTCCGCGGGGACAGGGCGAGGGTGTCTTCCGTGCGGGCCGGAGTCGGCGACGGTGCCGCAGTCCCGGTTGGCGAACACAGGGCCCTACCAGGGCCTGTCGCGCCACGTCTTCGGCAGCGTTCCCGCCGCCGCTCGCCCCTGCTCGTATCCCGCCCGCGCCGTCCCCGCGCTGACCGCCGCGACCACGCCCGACGCCTGGCGCCGCCCCCTGGCCCTCCTCCTCGACGGCCTGCGCGCCACCTCGGCCCCGCCCCCGCCGCTCCCGGGCCACGCCCTCACGGAGGCGCAACTCGGCGACGTATTGGGGGAGTTGGGGCCACACAGAGCGCCCCGCGAGCGCGGCTGAGTGGCGGGGGCCTTCAGTCGGGGGTAGCGCGCAGCTCGGAGAGGTGAGACGACTGCGGGCGAAATGGCGAAATGGCGAAGACTCATGGCCGGGGCCCGTATCGGGCTGTGCCTGCCGGGCGTCACCTTGGGTGCTTGCCGTCGCGCTCTCCAGACCGGCCTTTACGTGACGGGTTGATCCTGCATTACCCTATGCAACTTTTCGGTAACTCTATGTATAGAGTGGAGGATCTGGCGAGTACGGGACTTCACAGACCGCAGTGGTCACCGGGTGCCCATCCGGGAAAGGAACGACATGGTCCGTAAATTGGCCGCGGAACTGCTGGGAACAGGAATGCTCGTGTATTTCGCCGTCGGGGTGGCAACCCTGTCGTTCGGCTTCGGCACTGCGGGGGACAGTTACGCCGCCGGCGTGGTCGCCACCGCGCTCGCGTTCGGTCTTGTCCTACTGGCACTGGCATACGTGCTCGGGCCCGTCTCCGGCTGCCACGTCAATCCAGCCGTCACCGTCGGAGCCCTGGTGGCCGGCCGAATTCCGCTGGTCGAGGCGGTCGGTTACTGGCTTGCGCAGTTCACCGGCGGCATCCTCGGGGCTTTGCTCCTGTGGGGTACGTTCGCCGGTTCACCCGGCTACAACCGTTCGACCATCGGCCTTGGGGCCGACGGCTGGGGTGCCGCCAGCACCATCCACATCAATGGAGGCGGCGCCTTCCTGACCGAGGTCGTGCTGACCACTCTCTTTGTCTTCATCGCCCTCGGCGCGACAAGCAAGACCTCGAATGACACCGTCGCAGGACTGACGATCGGGCTGGCGCTCTCCGTATGTCACCTCATCGGGATTCCGATCACTGGAACGTCGGTGAACCCCGCCCGCAGTCTCGGTCCCGCCCTCATCGTCGGCGGGACAGCCCTTTCCCAGGTCTGGCTCTTCATCATCGCCCCCCTCATGGGTGGCATCCTGGCCGCCGGCCTCTACATGCTGATCTTCCCGAAGTCCGAACCCGTCCAGCGTGAAACCCTGGTCAGCGGCGCCGGCTGAAGAGTGTCCTGCCGCCGCGGAAGGCCCTGAGGACGCGCGGTCAGTCGTCCCCGGCGCCCGAGCCGGGGCTCCGGCTCCCAGGAGAGCGGCCCCGCAACGGCCGCAGGGCCCTGTGTCACCTGTCGTCAGCCGGTGTCACCTGACGTCAGCTGATGCAGATCACGAGCAGGCAGAGCCCCGACGAGGACGAGGAGTCGGACGAGTCGCTGCCCGAATCCGACGTACCCGAGTCCGAGCCGGTCGAGCCGGTGCCGTCGCTGGCGCTGTCCCCGGTGCCGGAGCCGGTGCCTGATCCGGTGCTGTCGTCGGTGGCGGGGGGCGTCGTCGTCCCGTCCGTAGCCGTGTCCGAGCCGGTGCCGGAATCCGCACCCGACCCCACGCCCGTGTCGGCGCTGGTTCCGCTGCCGCTGCCGCCCGAGGACTGGTCGGCGCTCTGTGCCTGCCGCGAGGACGGGGTGTTCGTCGACTGCGTGGAGGCCTCGGAGTCCCGCTCCACGAGCGGCAGGGTCGTGCGGGGGCGGCCGTCGGGGTAACGGCCCTGCGGGGCGCCCGTGTCGGTGTTCCGCGCCCGCCCCGTGTCCGGGGATCCGTCGCCGGAGCCGGACGACGACGGCGGGGTGTACTGGTCCGCCTCGTCCTCGATGCCGCCCATGCCGGTGGTGTCGGGAGCCGTGGCCGCCTGCGTACGGCCGCCGCCGCTGCCCTGCCGGTCCATCGAGGCCAGCGTCAGACCGCCCCCGACCAGCGCCACGGCGGTCGCGAGCACGGCCTTGCGCTTGTTCTTCTTCCAACGGGCCACCTGGCGCCGGCGGGCGGCCCGGCCCTGGGGCGCGGAGGGCGCGCCTTCGACATCGACACCGGTGTCCACGTCGGCATGGGTGTCGCCCGCATCGGTCGGCGGAGCGCCGTCGTGCCAGGTGTCCGGCACCCTCGGCGTCTCCGGTACGGCGGTGAACTCCCACGTCGGCGCCGCCATGGCGATCGGGGCCACGGCGATCGGCGCCGGGGCTATGTCCGGGGCGTACGCGCCGCACCCGGGGCACACCAGGGCGCCGTTGAGGTGCCGACGGCACGAGGTGCAGTAGTCCATCGCTGTCTTCCTGAGTCGACATGCCGTCGGCCCACCGGACCGCGGCCCGGTCACATGTCACGCGCGAACCTTGCGGTTTCGCAAGTTCGTTCGTGGGATCGAGCGGCCTGTCACGCTAACGAGCCTTTCTCCGGAGACTGTGGAGTACGTGTGACGCTCCTGCGCGGATTCGGGGCTTCTCCTGAGAGACCGTGGCCCTCACGCCACACCCGTTCTGGTGATTTTCTTACCCAACAGGCAACCCACGCACGGCATTCACCACTCTCACAGGTCGCCCACAGGCCTGGTTCGGCTTCGGCTTCGGTGCACGCGGGGTGCTTGGGGGAGTGCCCGTACCGTCCCGGCCGCGCCGGTCGTGGGTTGCCCAGTCCGATGCCATTGACCATGGCACTCGCAGACGAGGAATCGATGACCAGTCAGAAGACGAGTCACCACGACAGCCAGTACGACCGTCACCAGGACAGTCACCACAACGCTCACCACCAGGGTGGGGACCGCGGCCGCGCCAGGCGTTCGGGCCTGGCCGCGCTCGCGGCGCTCACCGTCGTGGCCGCCGTGGCCGGAGCCGCTCCCGGCGCCGGAGCGGCCGGCAAGGCCAAGGCCGCGGCCGGTACGCCGAAGCTCAAGATGATCGCCGCGTCGAAGTCCGTGACGGCCTGGCGCTGGAACGGGGAGAACGGCCCCGAGGTCGGCCTGGACCTCGGCACGTACCTCACCGTCGACGGCGCGCCGCTGGAGTTCAAGGTGACCCGGAAGTCCTACAAGGACCCCGTGGTCGCCCAGCAGATCTTCCACAAGGGCAAGACGACGACGGCGAAGAAGCTGCCCGCCGGGCTGGTGAAGGACTTCTCCGGGCTGGCCGGCTTCCTGGAGGTGTCGATCAAGGACGCGTCCGGCAAGGAGGTCGTCAAGCAGAAGGGCACCTTCTGTCCGAACAACGCCTCCGGCCGTATCCGCCCGGACGCCCCGGCGACCCCGCACTACCCGCAGAGCTGCCCGACCAACCCGTTCACGCTGGGTTCGGTGTGGGGCGTGGAGAAGGGCTGGGCGGCCAACACCAGCGCGATCGACTACGACAAGCCGGTGGACATCCCGGCGGGTGAGTACACGGCGAAGGTCGGGGTCGCCAAGAAGTACCGCGACCTGTTCGGCATCCCCGACGACCGGCCGACGATCAAGCTGACGGTGAAGCAGGTCGACGAGGGCGAGGGCGGTGGGGGCGGTGTCGGCGTGGCCCCGCAGTCCTCCGCCCACCACGGCGGTGCCGACGCGCCCGCCTCCGGCCACGGCGCCCACTCCTACGGCCCGAGAGGCGCCGACGCGCCCACGGCCCCGGCGCTCTCCCACGCGCTGGAGGACCTCGGTCAGGCCGTCCACCTGGGCGACGGGAAGGGCCACACCGACGGCTCGCGCATCGCGCCCGCGCTCAAGCCGGCCGCCCAGCGCCCCACCGGCAAGGCGGGCGCCCCGAAGAACATCCCGATGCCGGACCTGCGCTCGCTGCCGGCCTGGGAGATCGCCGTCACCGACGGCGAGGACGGCGACGTACCGGGCAAGGACTACCTCGCCTTCGCCGCCAACGTCTGGAACGCGGGCCCGGCGCCCCTCGTCGTGGACGGCTTCCGCAAGCCGGGCGCCGAGCTGATGGACTCGTACCAGTACTTCTACGACGCCAAGGGCAAGCAGGTCGGGTACGCCCCGGCGGGCACCATGGAGTGGGACCCGCGCGTCGGCCACGAGCACTGGCACTTCACCGACTTCGCCAGCTACCGCCTGCTGAGCGCGGACAAGAAGGACATCGTCAAGAGCGGCAAGGAGGCGTTCTGCCTCGCCAACACCGACGCCGTCGACTACACGGTGAAGAACGCCAACTGGCACCCGTTCAACACGGACCTGGAGAGCGCCTGCGGTGAGCAGAACTCCATCTCCGTGCGCGAGGTCCTCGACGTCGGCTCCGGCGACACGTACACCCAGTACCGCCCCGGCCAGTCCTTCGACGTCACGGACCTGCCGAACGGCACGTACTACATCGAGGTCATCGCCAACCCGGAGAAGCGGCTCAAGGAGACCAACTACAAGAACAACGTCGCGCTCCGCAAGGTCGTCCTGGGCGGCACGCCGGGCAAGCGCACGGTGAAGGTCCCGCCGCACGACCTGATCAACGCCAAATAGGTCGTAGTCGGCCCCGGCGGTCTGTACGACACTGTGGTGCCCCTGGGCTCCGTGCTTCGGCGCGGACCCCGGGGGCACCGTGTCGTCTCCGGGCGTTCTCCCCGGTGAGAAAAGTCCGGTGGCGTGTCAACCGTCCCGCCCGTCCCCGGCGTACAGCACATGGAATGTGACCACCCACCGGGGAGCCCTATGACCGACGAGGAGTTCGAGGAGTTCTACACGTACTCCCGGCAGTCTCTGGTGGGACAGCTGTACCTGATGACCGGTGACCTGTACGAGGCGCAGGACGTGGTGCAGGAGGCGTACGTCCGTGCCTGGACCCGGCGGGCGCGGCTCGACCGGGACGCCGGGCCCGAGGCCTGGATACGCACGGTCGCCTGGCGGCTGGCGATCAGCCGCTGGCGGCGCCGGGGCCGCTCCCTGGACGCCTGGCGGCGGCGCGCGAGCGGGCAGGCCGACAGCGCCCCGGCGCCCGAGCCCGGCACGGTCGCCCTGGTCGCCGCGCTCCGGCGGCTCTCGGAGCGGCAGCGGCGGGTCGCGGTCCTGCACTACGTCTGCGATCTGAGCGTCGACCAGGTCGCCGCCGAGACGGGTATCTCCCCGGGCACGGTCAAGACCCACCTCCACCGGGCCCGCGCGGCCCTCGCTCCCCAACTGGCCGATGTGTCCGAACTGTCCGGCGGAGTCCTGAAGGAGGACCAAGGTGTCTGAACCCACCGAGGCCCGGGGCGGCACGGGCGGTCCCGCAGGGGCCCAGGCCCAGGCCCAGGACCAGGCCCAGACCCAGGCCCAGGACGCCGCCCTCGCCGTCGCCCTCAAGCACGCGGCCACCGATGTGCGCGCCCGGCTGACCCCCGTTCCCGTCGCCCGGATCGCGGCCCTCGGCGTACGCCGGCGCCGCCGGAACCTGGCAGTCGTGGCCGTGTGCGCGGTGTGTGTGCTGGGCGCGGGGGGCGCGTTCGCGGCCGTACGGCTCGCGCCGGAGCCGCGCCCCGCCGCGCCGGTGTTCACGCCGAGCCCGAGGGTCAGCGGCGGCACCGCCTCGCCGTCGCCGTCCGGGCCCGACTCGTCCCCGTCGGGGCCGGTGGAGACCCCGAGCGGCTCCGGCGACCCCGGCGGCGACGCCTCCTCCGGTCCCCCGGTCTCCTCGTCGGACCCCACCCCCTCGTACTCTGGCCCCGAGAGCCATGTCCCCGGCCGCGACCCGGCCGACGCGTCGCCGGATCCCGAGGAGTCGCCGGATCCCGAGCAGTCGGCGGACCCAGAGGGGACGGCGGTCCCCGAGGAGTCGGCTGAGGCGACCGGTTCGTCGTCGGGCACGGTGAAGGCGTCGTCCGTCCCCGCCACCCACGTCCAGTCCTCCGGCTCGTAAGGCCCAGCATCCATGCCCACGTCCCCGACACCGGCGAGCACCGAACCCCGGACGGCGCCGGTCACGACCTTCCCCCCGTGTGACCGGCGCCCCCAGTCCTTCGACGGCCCCCGCCCCGAACGCCGCGCGGGCCACCGCGACCCGTACCTCCTCGCGGTCGTCCTCTTCGTCGCGTACGCCACCACCTCCTACGCCCGCTACCGGCACCTCGCCACCCGCTCCTGGGACCTCGGCATCTTCGAGCAGGCCGTCCGGGCGTACGCGCACCTCCAGGCGCCGATCGTCGACTTGAAGGGGCCGGGCTACAACGTCCTCGGCGACCACTTCAGCCCCGTCACGGCCCTCCTCGCCCCCCTCTACCGCCTCTTCCCGTCCCCGGTCACCCTCCTCGTCGCCCAGGCGGCGCTCTTCGCGCTGTCCGCCGTACCGGTCACGCGCGTGGCCGCGACCCTGCTCGGCCGCCGCAGCGGACTCGCGCTCGGCGTCGCGTACGGACTGTCGTGGGGTCTGCAGCGGGCGGTGGACTTCGACTTCCACGAGATCGCGTTCGCCGTACCGCTGATCGCGTTCAGCCTGGAGGCGGTCCTGGAACGCCGCTGGCGCCGGGCGCTGCTCCTCGCCCTGCCGCTGGTCCTGGTCAAGGAGGACCTCGGCGTCACGGTGGCGGCCATCGCGCTCGTCGTCGCCGTACGCGCCCGGCGCACCTCCCCGCCGACGGTCCCGTACGCCCTCGGCATGGCGGCCTTCGGCGTCGCGGCCACGTTCGTCACGCTCACGACCGTGATCCCGGCCTTCAACACGACGGGCGGCTACGACTACTGGAACAAGGTCGACGCGGGCTTCGGCCTCTTCGCCAGCTTCGACGTCAAACTCCGCACCCTCGCCTGGCTGCTGATCCCGACCAGCGGCCTGCTGGCCCTGCGCTCACCGCTCGTGGCCGTCGCCCTGCCGACGCTGGGCTGGCGCTTCCTCTCCGGCGACGACCACTACTGGGGCACGGACTGGCACTACAGCGCCGTCCTGATGCCGGTCGTCACCCTTGCCCTCGTCGACGCGCTCACCGTCACCCGGCACAGCCCGCGCCCCTGGCTGCGCTCGTACGCCGCCCGACTGCCCACGGCGGCCGTGGCGGCGGCGCTGGCGCTGACGACGTCCCTCCCCCTCGCCGCGCTCACGGAACCCGAGGCGTACCGCACGCCCGAGCGCACCACCGCCGTCGAACGGCTCCTGTCCGAGATCCCGGACGGCGCGACGGTCGAGGCCAACATCGGCCCGCTGACCCGGCTGACCTCCCGCTGCCGCGTCTTCTGGATCGGCAGAACCAAGGGCCTCGCCCCCGACTACATAGCCCTCGACAACTCCACGGGCCGCTACAGAGACATCGACGGCTACGCCCGCCAGCTCCACCCGAAGGCCCGCTACACGGTGGCGCGCACGGCCCAGGGGTACGTGATCCTGAAGCGCCTCGCTTGAGCCGCCGCCACTCACCCGGCGGTGAGGTGAGCGAGTGAGTGACGGCGGTGAGCGCGCGCGGTCCGGCCCACCACCTCGGCCGCGCTGGGGGCCGTCCGGGATCGGTACGCCACTGCGTCATCACGCCGATTGCAGGACCGTCCCGGGCCGCGCCGCTGTCCGCTATCCGCTATCCGCTATCCGCTGTCCGCTGTCCGCTGTCAGGTCAGATGCCGGGCGAAGAACCGCAGCGAATCGTCCACTTCGAACGGCGGCACGTCCCCGTGCCTGCCGGGGTTGGCGTGCAGCGTCTTCTCGGCCGAGGCCAGGGCGTCGAACAAGGCCAGGCTCTGGTCCCGCGGCACCATCTGGTCGTCCCACTGGACGAGGAACTGCACCGGCACGGTGATCCGCGCGGCGTCCTCGGCCAGCCCGTGCACGCCGAGCAGGCCCAGCACCGCGGCGCGGATCCGGGGCTCTGCGGCGATGAGCGGGATGCCGAGCCCGCAGCCCATCGACAGGCCGCAGTAGCCCACGGGGCCGAGGCCGACCTGGTCGAGGCGCTGGACCGCGGTCAGGACCGTCTGCCAGTCCGCGACGGCCCGACCGGCCAGATGGCTGTGCATACCGGCGACCAGCACGCCCGGATTCCCACCGGCGGCCAGGCCGGCCCGCATCCCGGCCGCGATCCGGCCGAACTCCTCGTCCTTGGGCCGGTCACCGTGGCTGGGCGCGTCGATGGCGACGACCGCGAAACCCTCGGCGGCGTAGCGGCGCGCGCGGGACGCGGTGCCGGGGGCCGTCTTGTGCTGCCCGCCGCCGTGGCCCAGCAGGATCAGGGGACGAGTACGGCAGGGGGCTTCCGGCGTCCACAGCACGCCGGGGATCTCGTCCAGGGTGAAGAACTGTTCGGTGACGCCGTCCGACGACGTCTGGGAGGTGAAGCGCATCAGCGTTTCAAGCCTTTCGGGATGCCTTTGCGGGCGCTCCCTAGGCCATGTGGAGGAAGGAGCCCCGACCTGTGACAGCGTTGATCGGTCTCACCTCCTCGATTTCGCAGGGGTACATGGCGGCGCCGAAGCTACCACAATGATCATCAGTTCGGCTTCGACTTGGAACTGAGTGTGCACCGCCTCGTAGTCGCCGCGGGGCGACTCGCCGAGCCGGAGCCCGGGCGGCCGCCGGACTGCCCGGCGGCCCGGCCTCCTCCCGGCTACTTGAGTTCGGCGGCGGTGTAGTAGCCGCCCGCGACCAGGATCAGGTCGTAGTTGCTCTTGTCGACGCTCTCCGGCTGGAGCAGGTAGGCGGGTACGGCCTTGGCGCCGTTGTCGTAGGCCCTTCTGTTGTTCACCTTCGGTGTCTGGCCGTTGAGTATGTCGTCGACCATGCTTGCCGCGACCGAGGCGAGCTGGCGGAGGTCCTTGTAGACCGTCTGCGACTGCTGGCCCGCGATGATCGACTTCACCGAGGCCAGCTCCGCGTCCTGACCGGTGACGACCGGGAGAGCCGTGGAGCCGGAGCCGTAGCCGTGCGACTTCAGCGAGTTCAGGACGCCGATGGAGATGCCGTCGTAGGGGGAGAGGACCGCGTCGACCTTCGCGGTCCCGTACGACTTGGAGAGGACGGCGTCCATGCGCCGCTGCGCGGTGGGTCCGTCCCAGCGCAGGGTGGTGACCTCCTTGAGCGCGGTCTGGCCGGACCGGACGACCAGCTGCTTGTTGTCCAGGTAGGGCTGCAGGAGGTGCATCGAGCCGTCGAAGAAGTACTTGGTGTTGTTGTCGTCGGCGGAGCCGGCGAACAGCTCGATGTTGAACGGTCCCTTGCCGTCCTCCAGGCCGAGTTCGTCGATGATGTAGCGGGCTTGGAGCCGGCCGACCTGCTCGTTGTCGAAGGAGACGTAGTAGTCGACGTTCTTGCTGTCGAGGATGAGGCGGTCGTAGGAGATCACGGGGATGTCCGCGGCGGCGGCCTGCTTGAGCACGCCGTTCAGCGACCTGTTGTCGATGGCCGCGATGATCAGTGCGTCGACGCCCTGCTTGATCAGGCTGGCTATCTGCGAGACCTGGGTGGCCGGGTTGTCCTCGCCGTAGACCAGTTTGGACTTGTACCCCTTGTCCCGCAGGTCCTCGACGACGCTCTTGCCGTCGGTGAGCCAGCGCTCGGAGGCCCGGGTCGGCAGGGCGACGCCGATGGTGCCGCCCTCGGAGTCGCTCCCGGACCCGTCCGCGCTGTCCTGGCCGCAGGCGGACAGGGTGAGGGCGAGGGGGGCGGCCCCGATGGCGGCGAGGACGGTTCTTCGGTTGGGCATGCTGATCGTTCCTTGTTCTTCTCGACGTTGAGAGGAGGACGGCACATCTGATGATGCTTCTGATTCCGGCGCTGTGCAGGGCACTTGCGCTTTCACCGTTCGAAATGTCGCCACATGGTCGGAATGCTGGCGTGACCCTAGGAGGGGGTGCGCGGGGTGTCAACGACATGACCAGGGATCGGGGGGATGTCACAGGCGGGGTCGCTGTCTCGTCGTACGAGGTGACAGACACACCTCGATGAAGGAGTCGACGATGAACCTCGGGCTGTGGATCGCCGCCGGAGTGCTGGCCGTGGTGGCTCTGTCCGGCGGCCTCGTCAAGTCGTTCGTGCCCAAGGAGAAGCTGGCCGGGCTCAACGGCGCGGGATGGACGCAGGCCTTCGGCCCCGGGTTCGTCAAAACCCTCGGTGTCCTCGAACTCCTGGCCGCGCTGGGCCTGATCCTGCCCGCCGCGCTCGGCGTCGCACCGGTCCTGGTGCCGGTGACCGCCGTCTGCTGGGTCGCGCTGATGGTCGGCGCGATGATCACTCACGGTCGGCTCGGTGAGGCCGGGCTCGTGGTGCTGAACCTCTTCTATCTCGCGCTCGCGGTCTTCGTCGCGTGGGGTCGCTTCGGCCCCGAGTCCTTCGCCGGATGACGGGCAACGGGGCGGGATTCGATGATGACCACCAACTTCGGGCTGATGAGGCTGCGAGTTCGGGTTCGGGTTCGGATTCGAGTTCGAGGAGGGAACGTCTGAGCAGGACCGAGGAGTTCCAGGAGCTGCGGCCGCTGTTGTTCTCGATCGCCTACCGGATCCTGGGCAGCGTGAGCGAGGCCGAGGACGCGGTACAGGAGACCTGGCTGCGCTTCGAGGCCTCCCCGACCGAGCCCAGGTCGGTCAGGGCCTACCTCTCGGCCGCGGTGACCCGGGTCGCGATCGACGTACTGCGCTCGGCGCGCGTCAGGCGGGAGGAGTACGTCGGGCCGTGGTTCCCCGAGCCGCTGCTCGCCGACCCCTACGAGGACCCGGCGCGGTCGGCGGAGCTGGCCGACTCGGTGTCGATGGCGGCCCTGTTGCTGCTGGAACGGCTCAGTCCGCTGGAGCGGGCGGTCTTCGTGCTGCGGGAGGTGTTCGACTTCGGGTTTCCCGAGGTCGCGTCGGCGGTGGGGCGCTCGGAGGCGGCGTGCCGCCAGCTGGCGGTGCGGGCGCGGCGCCACATGGCCGCGGGCCGGCCCCGCTTCGAGGCGGACCGCGAGGAGCGGGAGGAACTGGCGTCACGGTTCTTCGACGCCCTCCGCGAAGGTGACGTGGTCGCCCTGCGGGACCTGCTCGCCGCCGATGTGTCGATGGTCGGCGACGGCGGCGGCAAGGCCCCGCAGTTGTCCAGGGCGGTCGTCGGCGACCGGAACGTGGCCGGGCTGCTCGCCTCCGTCTTCCCCCGGATGATCCGGATCGACGTGACGCTCGAACGCCACGAGCTCAACGGCCGGCCGGGCGCGATCGTCCGCGACCGGGACGGCAGGGTCCTCCACACCCTGGCGCTCGACATCCTCGACGGCCGGATCCAGACCATCCGCTCGGTGATCAACCCCGACAAGCTCGGCCACCTGGGCCCCGTGGCGGACGCCTGGGCCGTCGACCGCGAGGTGAGACGGCCTCGCCCGCCCGGCGCCTGATCACCTCCGATCAACGCCGGGCCGGCCGTGGTGGCCTGTCAACGACGAATTGCTCATGGCGAAGGCCCCGTACGGCATACGCGCCGCACGGGGCCTTCGCCCTACGGGTTCGGTTCGGGTCGGGTCAGGCCTTGGCTGTCTCCGGGAGTTCCGCCCGCTCCGCCGGGCCCTCGGACGCCGGGACCTCGGTGGCCGCGCGGCGCTTGGGGATGAAGGAGGCGAGGAGGAAGGCGAGAAGGGCCGCTCCGGCGCCGATCGCCATGACCACCTTGAAGCCGTTCTCGGACGGGAGGGCGTAGCCGCCGAAGTCCGTGGTCATCTGGGCCAGGATGACGCCCGCGATGGCGCTGGCGAAGGACGTGCCGAGGGAGCGCATCAGGGTGTTGAGGCTGTTCGCCGCGGCCGTCTCCGACTCCGGCACCGCGCCCATGATCAGCGCGGGCATCGCGCCGTAGGTGAAGCCGACACCGCCGCCGATGACGCAGGAGACCAGGATGAGGTGCCAGACCTCGGACATCAGGACGATGTTCAGGGAGTAGCCGGCGGCGACGATCAGCGCGCCGATCATCAGCGTGACCTTCGGGCCCTTGGCCTTGGTGATGCCCGCGGACACGGCCGACATCGCCATCATCACCAGGCCCTGCGGGGCGAGGACCAGACCGACGGTGAGCATGGACTTGCCGAGGCCGTAGCCGGTCTGCTCGGGCAGCTGGAGCAGCTGCGGCAGGACCAGGGACATCGCGAACATCGAGAAACCGAGCGCGATCGAGGCCAGGTTGGTGAAGAGGACCTGCGGGCGGGCGGTCGTACGGAGGTCGACCAGCGGCTGCTTGGCGCGCAGCTCGTAGAAGCCCCAGGCCAGCAGGATCGCGACGGCGGCGGTGCCGAGGCCGAGCGTGGTGGCGCTGGTCCAGCCCCAGTCGGCGCCCTTGGAGACGGTCAGCAGGAGGGAGACGAGACCGGCGGAGAGGCCGAGGGAACCGAGCAGGTCGAAGCGGCCGCCGGTGCGGACCTTGGACTCCGGGATCACCGTCATGACCAGCAGGAAGGACAGGGCGCCGAGGACGGCGGAGGTCCAGAACAGGATGTGCCAGTCCCAGTTGTCGGCTATGAACGCCGCGGCCGGCAGACCGAGGGCACCGCCGACACCGAGCGAGGCGCTCATCAGCGCGGTCGAGCCGGCGAGGCGCTCGGCGGGCATCACGTCACGCATGATGCTGATGCCGAGCGGGACGACCGCCGCCGCCAGACCCTGTAGGGCACGGCCGACGACCATCGGGACCAGGGAGTCGGCGAGCGCGCACACCACCGAGCCGGAGACCAGCAGCACGATGCTGACCAGCAGCATCTTCCGCTTGCCGAACATGTCGCCGAGCCGGCCGACGACCGGGGTGGCCACGGCCGCGGCGAGCAGGGTGGCCGTCACCGCCCACGCGGTGTTCGACGCCGAGGCGTCGAGCAGCCTCGGCAGCTCGGGGACGATCGGGATGACCAGGGTCTGCATCAGCGAGACGACGATTCCGGCCAGGGCCAGCACCGCCACCACGGCGTTCGGCTTCGGCGGGCCGGCTGCTCCAGCGTCGGTGGGTCGGGCAAGGGCGTCGGACATGGCACTGCCTCCGTCAGGAGAGGGGAGAGATCGAGGAACTGGAGAGGGGAGTCAGATGGCTCGCGGGGCGACCCCGGCCCGCTTGTTTGCTTGACTCACTCAACGATATGCGGATTGCTTGACTTACGCAAGCTAAATGCGGCGCGGATGGACGGGGCGCGCCGAGGAGGGCGCCGAGGAGGGCGCTGAAGAGGGCGCTGAAGAGGGCGCTGAAGCGGGTGATGAGGAGAGCGCCGAAGAGGGCGACGGCCGCAGCAGTGGCAGCTCCGTGGCCACCTCGAAGCCCCCGTGGGCACGGGGCCCGACCCTGAGATGGCCCCCGACCAGGAGCGCCCGCTCCCGCATCCCGATGAGGCCGTAGCCACCGCCGGGCCGGGGCGACGACGGGCCGCCCGGCGCCGCCGTACCCGCGTCATTGGTGACGGTGATGCGCAGCCGGTCCGAGAAGTAGGTGAGCCGTACGACGGCCGTGTCGACGGCGGCGTGCTTGGTGACGTTGGTGAGCGCCTCCTGCACGATGCGGTATGCCGCGAGTTCCGCGCCGGCGGAGAGCGGACGCGCCTCTCCCGCGGCGATCACGGCGACCGCGAGCCCCGCGTTCACGAACGAGGCCGCCAGCTCCGGAAGTCGGTCGAGACCGGGGGTGGGTTCCAGGGGTCTGTCCGGGTCGTCGCCCTGGCGCAGCAGTCCGACCGTGACCTTGAGTTCGCGCAGCGCCGAGGCGGTGGTGCCGGTCAGCTCGGTGACCAGCGCCGCCGCCTCGGCCGGCCGGGCGGGCAGTTGGCGGGCGACGGCGCCGGCCTGGAGGTTGGCGAGGACGAGATGGTGGGCCACGACGTCGTGCAGATCCCGGGCGATCCGCATCCGCTCTTCTGCGACCCGCCGCCGCGCCTCCTCCTCCCGTGTCCGCTCCGCGTGGTCGGCCCGTGCCTGCACGGCCTCCATATAGGCGCCGCGCAGCCGGGCCGCGGTACCGAGGGCGGTGGGCAGCAGCAGCCAGGCCGCGGGACCGAGCAGCTTCAGTACGAGCGGCTCGTCCACCGGGCCCGCGATCAGGCCGGTGGCCACGAGCAGGGCGATGCCGGTGAAGGCGTAGGTGTTGGCGGTCCTGCGGCCGGTGCGGATGGCCAGCGAGTACAGCGAGACCATCAGCGGTGCCAGCAGCAGGACGGTGAGGAGGTAGCCGAGCGCGGACGCGGCGATCGCGCAGAGGAGGGTCAGCGCGGTCGTCGTACGGGGATGGCTCCGATGCCACAGCAGGGCCACACAGGCGACCCCGGCCAGCACCACGCCGGGCCACCACGGCACTTCCAGGTCCTGCCCCGGAAAGGTGATGAGACTGCCGGGGAACGAACAGGCGAAGAGCGCGACGGCGACGACCGTGTCGACGAGTCGGGGGCGGTTCTCGGGCTCCCGCGCGGCCAGGGCCACGCCTGGGGAGGTGGAGGAGGAGGGGGCGTACGAGGTGGGGGAGGGGGTGGGGCTTCGTCGGCCCGGCGGGGGTGTGGCGGGAGTGGAGGGCGTGGCGGGCGTGGAGGGCGTCATGGTGTGGGTCCTGGTCGCGATGCGCCTGGCGCCCGGCCTATGCCTGAGGCTGTCGGCCGTACGGGGTGCCGTCCAGGTGGAAGACGCGGACTCCGGCCACCGAATGTCGGGGCCCGGGTATGGGCCGTCCGGCGTCGGGGAGGTCGATCACACCGATCGCGCTGATCGCGCCGGTGGTGCTGGTGGTGCTGGTGGTGCTGGTGGTGCCGGTGGTGTGGATGGTCCGGGTGGTCCGGGTGGTCCGGGCCGACTTCGTCTCGGGCATGGCTGCTCTCTTTCGGGGTGGGGCGGTGGACAGGGCGGGGCTTCAGGCGGCGGCGGAGACGGGTGCCAGGCCGTGGCCGACGTTCAGGCGCAGGGGCTGGAGCTGGGGGCGAGCGCCGGACGCGGCCTGGGGCCGTACCGGCTCGGTGCTCGGCTTGCGGCCCGCGGTGAAGACGAACAGGCGAAGGACGAGGAAGCGGCCTGTGCCGGCCAGGCCGGAGGCGCCGAGGTAGACGATCTGCTCGGTCAGCATCCCGGGCGACGACTGCACCAGGTGCAGGATCAGCATCGCGACGCTGGTCACCACGTACGCGGCCGCCGCCGAGCCCGCCGACTGCCAGTGCTCGCGCCAGCCGGCCCGCCGCCCCGACCCGAAGGTGAAGCGGGCGTGCAGTTCGGTGCACAGGACGGTGGAGGCGACGGTGATCACCGCGTTCGCCACCACCCAGGGCATCCATCCGGCGAACAGCGCCACCGCACCGCTGGAGAGGACGCCGATCCCACCGCCGAACAGCACGAAGCGGGCGAAGGAGGCGAGCGGACCGGGTGCGGTGGGGGCCGCGGCGGTCTCGTTCATGGCGTTTCCTTCCGGGGGGAGAGGCGGGCCTCTGGCATGTCTGCGGGGCTTTCGCCGCCACAAGGTTGCTTGACTTACTCAATCATAACTGGAATTGCTTAAGTTAGGCAAGTAGATTGGGAAGAGGGGCCGATCTTGGCCGTTCACGACCGGGTCAGCGGTTGTCGTGGGCGAGCTGCCACCAGACGGAGTCGAACCAGTGCCGCGCGCTCTCCATGAACATCGATCCCTGCGAGCCGACCTGCCCCGCGCGTCCCCCACCAGGTATAACCGGCGCATGATCTACCACATAGTCCCCCTCGCCGCCTGGAACGCCGACCCCGACCGCCCCTACGCACCGGCCTCCCTGGCCGAGGACGGTTTCGTCCACTGTTCTCCGGACGAGGAGATCACCCTCGTCATCGTGAACGACTTCTACCGCGACGCGCCCCGGCCGCTGCTGGCGCTGCTCATCGACGAGGACAGGCTCATCTCGGAGTGCGTGTTCGAGGCGGCGGTTCCCGGCCCGCCGCCCGGTGTCCCGGAGGGCACCCTGTTCCCGCACGTGTACGGGCCCGTCGACCGCGATGCCGTGGAGCGGGTCCTGGAGGTGCGGTGGGACGAGGAGGGGTGGGCGACCGGGCTGGCGGAGGTCTGAGCGATGCCGGGCCTGGCGGAAGTCCGAGCGAAGCCTGAGCTTGGCGGAAGTCCGAGCGATGCCGGGCCTGGCGGCAGTTCGAGCGAAGCCTGAGCTTGGCGGAGGTCTGAGCGATGCCGGGCCTGGCGGCAGTTCGAGCGAAGCCTGAGCTTGGCGGAAGTCCGAGCGAAGCCGGGCTTGGCGGACGTCTGAGCCAAGCCGGGCCTGGTGGAGACCTGAGGAAACCTTGATCGTCTCTAGACCATCCCGACAGCAAGGCGTTCAACCAGGCCAGGTAGCGTCACCACGACGGACTTCCCCACGAGGTCACCCCCAGTTTCACCCCCCAGTTTCACCCCCCACGCTTCACCCCCCACGTCGAGTTCCACCAGCACCACCCACCACACACAGGAGCCGTCGTGGCACCGAGTACCGCACACATACGTCGACCGAGAGCCGCCGCCCTGGCGCTCACCGCCGCGGTGGCCGCCGTCACCGCCCTGGTCCCCGCGCTTCCCGCGGCCGCCGCCGGATACACCGCGGCGGCCGGTCCCTGGAGCGCCGCCACCACGCTCACCGGCGCCGACGGGCAGCAGACCCTGATCGACGTCAAGACCGCCGGCGACGGCAGCACGTTCGCGCTGTGGCGCGACCGGGCGGCCGACGGCACCCACTGGGACTACGACATCGCTGTCAAGGCCGCGGGAAGCAGCACCTGGGGCGCCTCCCACACCCTGGCCACCGGCCGCGCGAGCACCTCTCCGGCGGTCCTGACCGTGACGCCCACCGGGCAGGCCGTCGTGACCTGGGTGGAGGGCCGGGACGCGGACGGCGACCTGGCCGCCGTCGCCGCCACCTGGACCCCGGCGGCGGCCAGTTGGTCGGAGCCGGTCCCGATCGCCTCGTACCCGAACGGCACCTACCTCGGCCTGCCCCGCCTCGCCTCGGCCGCCGACGGCACCCTCACCGCCGTGTGGGACCAGGGCGAGTTCAACGACTACAAGGTCATGACGGCCACCCGAGCCCCGGGCGCCACCACCTGGTCCACGGCCCAGCCGCTCGCCTCGGTCACCTCCGGTTCCGTCTACGACCTCGCGGTCGCCGTCACCCCCGACGGCTCGGCCACCGCGGTGTGGGACGTCTTCAACCAGGCCGCCGACGGCAACCAGCACACCACCTACACCGCCACCCGTGCCACGGCCGACGGCAGTTGGAGCGAGGGGACCGTGCTGCCCGGCGTCGGCTACACGGACGGTGTCGTACAGGTGACGTCGGACGCCAAGGGCGCCACCACCGTGCTGTGGCGCGGCCCGAACGCCGCCGAGAACGGCACCGACCTGAAGTCCGTCACCCGGACCTCCCCGTCCGCGAACTGGGGCGCTGTGCAGACCGCGGTCGCGTCCTTCAACTACAGCGACGGCAGCGACCCGCTCACCGCGCCCAACGGCGACCTCACCTATGTGTGGGTGGGCTGGAGCAGCGCCGACGGCGAGCCGGTCGTACGGTCGGTCACCCGCTCCGCGAGCACCGGCGCCTGGTCCGCGCCGAAGACGCTGTCCACCGGTTACGTCACCTGGGACGTGGACGCCTCCATCGGCGCCGACGGCACCGTCCAGGTCGTCTGGCCGCAGACGCCGAGCATCGACAACGGCAACGACCACTACCTTCAGTGGGCGGTCCGCGCCGACGGCACCTGGAGCAAGGCGACCGCCCTCAACAGCGAGCCCGTCCCCGACGTCTCCAGCACGGAGGCGCTGTCCGGCGAGATCGCCGCCGGCCCCGACGGCCGGGCAACCGTCCTGTCCCGCAAGGCCGTGGGCAGCGGCGACTACACCAGCCAGGTCTCGGCCCAGTGGCAGACCCTGCTGACCAAGCCGGCGATCACCTCGAAGGCCACGCTGAACGGGACCGTCCGTACGGGCTCAAAGGTGACCTGCGACGCCGCCTGGACCGGTACCGGCGCCAAGGTCGCCTGGTCCTGGCTGCGCGACGGCACGGTCATCTCGGGTGCCACGGGCAAGACCCGCACCCTGACCGCCTCCGACTACAAGCACAAGGTGTCCTGCCGGGCCACGGTCACCAACAACGCCGGGTCGACGCGCTCCACCTCCGCCGCCGTCACGGTCGCGGTCGGCCCCGCCCTGAAGGCCACCACGGCGCCGACGATCACCGGCACGGCCAAGGTCGGCTACAAGCTCACCGCCGCCCACGGCACCTGGTCGCCGACGGCCACCTCGTACTCGTACGTCTGGAAGCGCGACGGTACGACCATCACCGGCGCCACCAAGTCGACGTACGTGCTGGTGAAGGCCGACAAGGGGCACAAGATCACCGCGAAGGTGACGGCCAAGCGGTACGGCTGGACGAACGGTTCGGGGACGACGGCCGCGGTCACCGTGCGCTGAGAGAGCCCCGCAGGTGAACGGGGGCGCGCGGCTGTCGAGTCGAGCGCCCCCGTTCACCCCGTCTTCCGTCCCGTACAACCCTTTGTGCACCAAGGGGGTCGTACGGGCGTCGGATTCTCAGACGGGAGCATTACGTTGCGCAGACGCACCCTGACCGTGGCCACGGCTGTCGCCGCCCTCGCCCTGGCTGTCACCGGGCTCGGCGCGCCCGCGGCCGTCGCGGCGCCCTCCGGTCTGGCGGACGACTTCAACGGCGACGGCTACCGCGACCTCGCCATCGGCACGCCCAAGGCGAGCGGTGGCACGGTCACCGTCCTCTTCGGCTCCGCCGCAGGCGTCAGCCACACCCGTTTCGTGAACGTCACCCAGAACACCCCCGGCGTGCCCGGCACCTCGGAGGGCGTGGACAAGTTCGGCGAGAACGTCACCAGCGGCGACGTGAACGGCGACGGCTACGCCGACCTGATCGTCGGCGCCCCCGGCGAGGAGGTCACCGGCAAGCCGCGCGGCTCGGTGACGATCGTCTGGGGCGGGGCGAGGCCGTTCACCTCCGGCGGCATCGCGCTCACCGCGCCCACCGCCGAGGCGGCCGGCTTCGGCGAGGGCGCGGCCTTCGCCGACCTCGACGGGGACGGCACCGGCAACCTGACCGTCGTCGGCACCGACACCTTCTGGTGGTACGCCGACGGCACGCCCACGCAGGACGGCGCGTTCGGCCCCGAGATGGACTTCCTGCCGGACGGCGTGCAGTTGGACGGCATCGTCGCCGGCCACTTCTCCAGCAAGGACGGCAGCAACGGCTTCGAGTACGTCCTGCACGGCCGCCAGTCCGATCCGGAGGGCTTCCCGGCCGGCAGCCACCTGGGCGTGCTGCGCGGCGGCCCCGGCGACATCGGCTCCTCCTACTCGGTCCTCAGCGAGGACGGGACGACCGGCTCCCTCGCGTGGTGGTCGTCGGCCATCGCGACGGGCGACATCAACGGCGACGGCTACGAGGACCTGGCCACCGGCGACTCGGCGGGCGGCGACGGCGGTTCGTTCACCGTCCGGTACGGCTCGGCGTCCGGACTGCCGCTCAAGGGCAAGACCTACACGCAGGACAGCCCCGGAGTCCCCGGCACCGACGAGGAGTACGACGACTTCGGCTCGGCGCTCGCCCTGGGCGACGTGACCGGTGACGGCCGCGCGGACCTCGCGGTCGGCGCCCCGTACGAGGACGTGAACGGCAAGCGCAACGTCGGCAACGTCGTGCTCCTCAAGGGCAGTTCGGCCGGCCTGACGACCACGGGCGCCCAGTCCTTCCACCAGGCCACGGCGGGCGTGCCGGGCGCCGCGGAGGCGGGCGACCACTTCGGCTCCTCGCTCCGCCTGCGCGACATCAACGCCAACGGCAAGGCCGACCTGGCGATCGGCGCGTTCGGCGAGGACGTGCTGCCGGACGGCTACGACGACGGGGCGGCGTGGGTGCTGCGGGGCGCGTCCTCCGGCCTGACGACGACCTCGGTGACGTCCTTCAACGCGACGGACTTCGGGTACCCGGTGGTGGCGGGGCGGAAGTTCGCGGACGTGTTCGCGCGCTGACAAGGACCGGCGAAGGGGCCGAAGGAAGGCTGACACGAGGGCCGACGAAAGGGCTGACGCGAGGGCCGACGAAAGGGCTGACGCAAGGGGGGTGGGCCGGTCTCGGCCCACCCCCCTTGCGCGTGGCCTCCGACGTGGGTCAGCGACGAACACCCTGCCCTCCCTGTGACCTTGCCAGGCCCGGGAATTCTCAGCGCGCCAGGCCCGGGAATTCTCATCGCCAAGCCCTTGGGGGAGCTAGACCCGCGCCGGGAGCCAGCCGTGCTGTACGGCCCGTACGCCCGCCTCGAAGCGGCTGCGGGCCTCCAGGCGTTCCATGAGTTCGGAGGCGATACGGCGGGCCGTGCGGGGCGAGACGCCGAGGCGCTTGGCGATCGCGTCGTCGGTGTGACCCTCCGCGAGGAGGCGTACGACGGTGGCCTGCTGGCCGGTGAGGCCGTGGGCGTCGACGGGGACGGCGTCGCCCAGTGGTTGCGCCGCAACCCAGGTCGTCTCGAACAGCGCGTGCAGCGCGCTCAGCGTGCCCTGCCCGGTGAGCAGCACCGCTCCTGCCGAGGTGTCGTCGCTGCTGACCGGGATCAGCGCGGTCCTGCGGTCCATGATGATCATCCGGGTGGGCAGGGACGGCACGGTGCGGACCTGGCCGCCCAGTGACGTGAGCCATCTGGCGTGCTCGACGGTGGGGCGGTCGGCGCGGACGCTGTCCAGGTACACCGTGCGCATGCGTACCCTGCGACCGAGAAGGGCCGCGTTGAGGGGCCGGGACGCGGCCATGTTGTCCGTGGTCTGCGGTCCGCCGGGGGCGAAGGCGAGGAACTCCTCGGTCACCTCCCGGGTGAGGGCCGCCAGCCGGTCGCGGATCTGGTCCAGGCCCACCAGCTGCTCCACCTCGGGGTGACGGGTGGCCGGGCGCAGTTCGGCGTACTCGGAGATCAGCTGGGCCGCGGCCGCTCGGGAGGCCTCCAGGCGCTGCTGCTGCGCGGCGAGTTCGGCCTGCTGGCGGGCCATCAGGATCTCCATCCCGATGTCGGGCGATACCGCGCGAGGCCGCCCCCCGTCCTCGGCCGACCCCCGTACGAGGGCCAGTTCGCTGAGCGTGTCGAGCGCGTCGCGCACCTCCGCCTCCGGCACACCCAGCATCGCCGCGGTCTCGGCGACGCCCGCCTGCGGGCGCATCAGCAGCGCGCGGTAGACCCGCTCCGCGACCGCGTCCAGCCCCAGTGTCGTCAGCATGGATGACCCCCCAGTCCCCGTGATACTCAGCTCCCCCGCAGAATTTCCACAACCATTTCAAAAAGCGGAACGATCTTTCGAGACCTGCACACTGACAGGACCATGCCGTGGACGGAAGCGGCCAAGGACGGAAACGGTCAAAGCGGACGGCCGTGCGGGCGTCCCGGTGCTGGGACGGTGGAGGCATGTATCTCGTACACGCCCATCTGGAACTTCCGAGCGCCGGTCAACTCCCCTGCGGGGCCAAGGACATGATCCGCGCGGCCGCCGAGGCGGACGACCGTGTCGAGCATGTGTCCGTGCATCCCCGGTCGCCGTCCCGGCTCACCCTCGGCATCTATCTGCTCGCCGCCTGCCTGGAGGAGGCCGAACAGCGGGCCGCACGGGTCAGTCGCCGACTGTCGAGGGACGTTCCGGTGCTGCGCGGCGCCCGCCTCCTCGACGCGGCGGTACCCCTGATGCCGCTGGCCTTCGAACGGGAACGGGACTGATCACTGATCCGGCCGCCGGGCAACTTCCGTACGGGGCCGCCGTGGACGCAACCGTCCAAGTCCCCTTCCGTCCACCGGGAAACCCTTCCGCCGCACCTGGCCTGCGACGAAGCTATTGATCACCGGCCGGGACAAGCGCCACCGCGGGGCGCGAGAACGGGTCGGAGTCACCCAAGGGTGTTGGGGGAGTCCCGCACAGCACCCCCTCGTCGTCGCCGGAAGGACCCGAACAGCCGTGACCCGCACACGTATCGCCCAGGCCACCGCGGTCGCCACCCTCGCCCTCGCCGCCGCGCTCGCCGCCCCGGCCCTCGTGTCCGACTCCGGCACCGCCCCGGTCTCCGTCACCGCCGACGCGGGCTGGCAGGTCGCCCCCGCCGACGCCGGCTGGCAGTGAGCGACACCGGCTCCTGACCGGCCGCCGCCGCCTCGACGACGGCACCACACCACACGCGCATCACGCCGCACCGCACGCGCATCACGCCGCGCCACACGCGCACCGCGCTGACCACCTGCCTGAGACACCGTCAGCACCACGCCTTGCCCTGGGGGAATCGAAACGTGAAGAACATCCGTAATATGGCCACCCGAAACGACCGCGACAACGGGCGCCGTTCGCCCGCGAGAGCGGCCCGCAGGCTGGCCGGCGCGGCCGTCACCGCCACCCTGACCGCCACGCTGGTCTCGGTCACCACGGGCCCGGCGGAGGCCGCCACCACCTGCGCCGGAGGCGTGTCGATCTACGGTGTCCTCGACGACGGCAGGCTGACGTACAGCGCGATCAACCCGGCCACCGGCGACCTCGCCAAGGTCCTCGTCGGCCAGGACCTCGGCTTCGAGCCGAAGGCCATCGCCACCCTGAACTTCAACACCGTGCTGGTGACGTCGACGTCCGGGGCCCTGTACCGGGTGGACATCCGCACCAACAAGGACAGTCTCGACCTCGCGAACGCGCCGGTCCGTATCGCCGACAGCGGCTGGACCCACGACAAGCTGACCTACGACGGACACGGCCACCTCTACGGCACCACCGCGGCCGGGCTGCTGCTGCGCTACAACGTTACCGAGGCCAAGCCGGCCGGCAGTCAGCACATCGGCGCCCGTACAGAGATCGACACGGGCTTCGTCCTCAAGACGCTGACGGCGACCGGCGACGACCGGCTGACCGCCACCACCTCGGACGGCCGGCTCCTCGACTACACGATCTCCGGTGCGAACTCCTGGAAGGTCAACAAGCTGAAGGCGGACGGCTGGTCCGGCTTCGACCAGCTGGTCTCGCCCGGCGGCGGCCTCTACTACGGCCGCACCTCGGCCGGCGGCATGTACTGGTACAAGGACGCCAACCCCACCGACGGCTCCGGCAGCGACATCTCGTACCACCTCGACGACCCGGTGAACACGAGCGGCTGGTCGCAGAAGCTGCTCTCCGCCCAGCCCAACACCTACACCTGTACCACCTCCGTCGACACCGTCGACCGCGACAACATCGCCGCGGTGAAGGACGCGGGCCGGAAGTTGATGAACGACCACGAGTCCGCCTGGGCCAACTCCACGCAGTGGTCCTGCCTGGAGCGCCTGTGGGACCGCGAGAGCGGCTGGCGCTGGAACGCGCAGAACCCCTCCTCCGGCGCCTACGGAATCCCGCAGTCCCTGCCCGGCGACAAGATGGACACCGCCGGCGACGACTGGCGCACCAACCCGCTCACCCAGATCAAGTGGGGCCTGAGCTACATCGACGGCCGCTACGGCAGCCCGTGCGCCGCCTGGAACCACTCCGAGTCCCACGGCTGGTACTGAGCTCGTTCCGCGTACCGCGCCCTTCCGCGTGCTGAGCCCCTTCCTCGTACTGAGTCCCCGCCCCACCCCCCCTTTCCCAGCAGACTTCCGCCCGGTGACGCCCCGGGCCGCCCTGCCACGCGCCAAACACCAGGAGACTTCCGCATGTTCACGTCGTCCAAGGCCCTGCGTACCGCCGCCACCGCTCTCGCCGCCGGAGCCCTCTCCGCCGGAATGCTCACCGTGACCGCCGGGACCGCGCAGGCCGCCGAGGTCTGCTCCGGCACGGCCTCCGTCTACGGTGTGCTCGACGACAACCGCCTCACCTACACGGCCATCGACGCCGTATCCGGCAACCGGCTCAAGACCCTCATCGGCCCGAACCTCGGCTTCGAGCCGAAGGCCATGGCCACCCTGAACTTCAACACGATCCTGGTCACCTCGACCGCCGGCGCCCTGTACCGCGTCGATGTCCTCACCAACAACAACGCCCTCGAACTGCAGGGCATCAAGAAGATCGCCGACAGCGGCTGGACCCACGACAAGCTCACCTACGACGGCATGGGCCACCTCTACGGCACCACCTCGGCCGGGCTGCTGCTCCGCTACAACGTCACCGAGGACAAGCCGGCCGGCTCCCAGCACATCGGCGTGCGTACGGAGATCGACTCGGGCTTCGTCCTCAAGACCCTCACCGCCGTGGGCCAGGACAGACTGCTCGCCACCACCGAGGCCGGCCAGCTCTACTCGTACAAGATCATCGGCGGCGCCTGGAAGCGGGACAACCTGAAGGCGGACGGCTGGTCGGGCTTCAACCAGGTCGTCTCGCCCGGCGGCGGCTTCTACTACGGCCGTACCTCGGCCGGCGGTATGTACTGGTACAAGGACGCCAACATCTCCGACGGCTCCGGCAGTGACATCGCGTACCACAACAGCGACCCGGTCGACGCCTCCGGCTGGACCCAGACGCTGCTCTCCGCCGCTCCCCGCACGGTCAGCTGCAAGGTGGTCAACACCCTCGGCCAGGACATCGCCCGCGACGCGCTCAACGAGGTCGGCAACGACTTCTCCGACTACGACTTCACCTACGCCCGCGCCTGGTGCGCCGAGTTCGGCAAGTACATCTGGGCCGGCAACGACGTCGACTACGCGAACGAGCTCGACGCGGGCGCCATCAGCTTCCGCACGTACGGCCTGGCCCACGGCACCTACCGGACCGGCGCCCCCAAGGTCGGCGACGCCGTCCTCTACGACAAGGACGGCAGCCTCACCGACGGCGAGGCCGACCATGTGAACCTCGTCGTCGCGGTCTCCGCCGACGGCAAGCAGATCCAGACGGTCGGCGGCAACGAGAGCCACGAGGTCCAGAAGAACGGCTGGTTCAACTGGGACACCGCCTCCAGCCCGGTCGGCGCGGGCCCGGCCCTGGCCTTCATCTCCCCGGTCGGCTGACCCCTGTACCGACACGGCCCTGCCTCTCCCTCCGGAGCGGCAGGGCCTCGCGTCGTCCGGCGACAGGGCGGGAATAGGCTCACGGTTACTCACGGTCCCGGACGAAGGGAACGTACGGCATGACGAACAGCGCACTCCCGGACGAAGTACCGGACGAAGCACCGAACGAAGTACCGGACGAAGCACCGAACGAAGCACCGGCCGGAGCACGGGACGAAGCACCGGCCGGAGCACCGGGGGAGGCAGTCGGCGGAGTCGCGGACGGCGGGGACGGCGGCAGCGGGGGCGAGGGCAGCGGGGGTGGCGGGGGCCGTGCGGGCGGTCCGAGGTTGGCCGCCGAGCTGACCACCGACGACGTATGGGCGATAGCGGACTTCCTCCTCCCCCTCCTGGAGGCCACCGAACGCTCCCACGCCCCCGGCACCGAGGAGCACCGCACCGCCTCGGCCCTCGCCGAATCGGTGGCCGCGCTCACCCTGACCCTGGAACACGCCATCCGAGGCGGGGGCCACGGCCGGGTCCGTGTACTCGCCGACGCCCCGCCCCCCAGAAAACCGTCCGAGGAGGAACTCCGACTACGCGCCGAACACCGCCTGACCCAGATCCGGGAGTCATGGAACCACCTCTGCGCCATCGCCGGTTTCTGGAAGAACGTTCCCGGATACGACCCCACCCGCTGGCAGGAGGTCCGGTTCCGCGACACCGAGGAACGAACGAGGTACGAGCGCCATGCGGCTGAGCTGCGGGCGAGGGGGATGCTCGGGGAGCCGTGGGTACCGCCGGGGACGGAGCCGGGGCTGGCGACAGGAGGCTAGGGCCCCAAGTCGAACGCCCGCCGGGGAGTCGTGTGCACCGTACCGACGACGACCGAGTGGCCGTTCCTCTACGACTGTCCCGGCAGGGGGAGCACGCCACGGGCGCCGTGCTTGTGCTCTCCCTGGTCGACGCCGAGCACCCGCACGCCTCCCTGTGCCGCGTCCTCGACGGCCACCCCGCGCCCCCGGCCGCCCCCGACTGCCGCCGGCCCGTCCAGGCCTCACCCGGCACCACGCACACTGTGGGCCGCGCATGATCGGGTCTGCATGGTCTGCTCAGACCTCCGGGAAGGGCCGGACCTCATCCACCGCCCGCAGCAACCGCGGCGCGCCCACCGACTTGGTGTGAACACACAAACTCGCCTGCCGAGGGATAGCCGTGGGTGGCTCATCACGTCGTGACGGTTGCCGAGAAGGGGAGGGTCGATGAAGGCCTCGAGTCAGGATGAGTTCCGGGAGTTCGTGGCGATGCGCTCCACCGCGCTGCTGCGGCTCGCGGTGCTGCTCACCGGCGGGGACCGACATGGCGCGGAGGATCTGCTGCAGATCGCGTTGATGAAGGCCTACGGGCGGTGGGCGCGCATCGAGCAGCCCGAGGCGTATGTCCGCCAGGTCATGTACCGCCAGCAGGTCAACCGCTGGCGGCTGCGCAGGCACCGCGCCGAGACGACGGTGCCCGTACTGCCGGAGTCCGGCGGCGACGCCGACGCCGGGGCGGACTCCGAGCTGCGGATCGCGCTGTGGGCGGCGCTCGGTCGTCTGACGAAGCGGCAGCGGGCCGTGGTCGTACTGCGCTACTTCGAGGACCTGCCGGAGGCCGAGGTCGCGGCGCTGCTGGGGTGCCCGGTCGGCACGGTGCGCAGTACGGCGCACCGGTCGCTCGCCAAGCTCCGGGTGCTCGTACCGGAGCTCGGGCCCGAGGGGCCCGCGAAACAGGTCCAGCCGCTCAGCTACACACCGAAGGGGGTCCGGGGATGACGACGGAGCAGGTGGAGGAGAAGGTCCGGGACACGCTGCGCGCGGTCGCCCTGGACCGGGTGCGGGCGCCCGGGGACCTGGCCGAGAAGGTGGTGCGGCGGCGCGGCCGGCGCCGTTTCTCGCAGGCCGCGGGGACGGCGGTGGCCGTTGCCGCGATCACGGCGGGGGCGGTGCTCGGCTTCGGCGGCGGCGGTGCGGCCGAACAGGACCGACCCGTGCGGCCGGCGGCGTCGCCGGAGGGCTGGCAGCCGTGGCGGAGCAGCACCCGGGGCGTCAGCGAGCGGGGCTGTCTGGTGGACGGTTCCGCGCTGTACTGCGGCGGGTCCAGGTTCGACGCCGCGAAGTTGGACGCCAACACCGGTGAGCGGCTGTGGACCGTCAAGGTCAATCGTGAGGGCTCTGGGATCGACCACCCGTTCGCCGTGCGCGACGGCGTGGTCTATGCCTACCGCAATCACACCGCGGAGAACGAGCCGAGCGGGGACTACTACGGCGGCACCGATCTGATGGCGGTGGACGCCGACACCGGCGAGATGCTGTGGACGGTCGAGATGCCGCAGGACGATCGCACCGGCCAGGCCGCCATGCTCATCGACGGCGCGGTGCTGGCGAACACGCCGTCGCTGCGCACGATGTCGGCGCTCGATCCGCTGACCGGCAAGGAGAAGTGGCGCCACACCTGGGACAAGGGCATCGCATGCCAACGGGCGGTGCTCAGCGGTGTGCCCCATCTCCTGTGCCTGCGGGACGCCAAGGAGCCGGGCGACACCGACGTCCTCCGTCTCGATCCCGCCACCGGACGTGCCGAGAAGGTGATGACCCTCCCCGGCGCGCAGGCGCTCGTCGGGACCTCGGGGGACCGGATGGTCCTGTTGGGAGTGAAGGACGCGGCCGGCAAGGACGTGGCCGGCAAGGACGTGCGGCTGACCACCGTGAGCGGCTCCGGGCAGCGGACCTCACACCCCTACCGGGTCGAGGGGAGGCTGGCCAACCTGGATGTCGTCGGTGATCGTCTGATCTCCGTGTCCTGGGAGGGCAAGGCCTCGGCCTACTCGCTGACCACGGGAAAGAGGCTGTGGACCGGCCCGGTGGGCGTCGAGATGCCCGACGAGGACACGGTGTCGGGCATCTCGCCTCCCGTGGTGTCGGAGGAGCAGGGGGTCGTGTACTTCTTCAGCCCGGCCGGGGATCTGTCCGGCCTCGATCTGCGCACGGGTGAGCAGGTCTGGCGCGGTCACGTCGACACCGGCACGACCGATCCGGGGCCCCGCTTCGGGCTCTCGCCCCAGCTCCTGAGCTACGGGGACGTACTGGTCGCCCGGGACGGCAGCAAGATCGTCTCCCTTCTGCCGCGGATCGGCGACTGACCCGAAGGGCCCCAGGCCGGGGCGGCACCCCAGCCCCGGCCGATGGCGCGGGTCGTGGAACGACCTCGGGACGCCGGTGATCCGACTCCGACGGGCCCACGGACCGCGCCCACAGGGCGGGCGAGCCGGACAGGCCCTGGTCGACATGCGCAACGAGGCCAAAGGAGACCACCCGTGCGCGCGTGATCCCCGAGGAGGTCCGGGTGCTCAGCCTCGCGTACCGGCCCTGCCCGGTCTGATACCGGCCCTGCCCGGTCTGACACCGGCCCTGCCCGGTCCGACACCGGCCCTGCCCGGTCCGACCCGCTCCTCCATCGGGGGCACCCGGTGTGTCATTCGGTGGGCGCCCGGTGTGTCACTCCGTGCGTCACCAGGTGTGGGCCACGTCCACGACCACGCGGTCCGCCAGCTGGATCACGCGGAACGGCAGCCTGGCGCGGACGCCGAGGCCGACCTGGGTCTGGCCCTCGAAGGTGCCGCCGAACTTGGTGTCCCGGAAGGTGCTGTACCCGCTGACGCTGACGCCGGGCAGGGTCTCGCCCACCTCACCCGGGTAGGTCGGCTCGCCGGCCTCCAGGTCGTAGCTCCACGCGCCGATGCGGATGTCCAGGATCGCCCCGCCGGTGACCGGTATGTACTCGCCCGAGGGGTCCGCGTAGAACCGGTCCACGTAGGCCACGTGGTAGCCGATCGCGTTGCCGCCGCCGGGCACGTCGAACACGATGCGGTCGTAGCACTCGTGCTTTCCGGTCCGGATGTCCTCCAGGTGGTCGGCCCCCTGGGCGGCGCCGCCCTTGGCGCCGCTGCCCCAGCCGGTCGGGCAGGCCGTCGCCGCGCGCGAGGCCTCCGCCGTCGCCGCGCCCGCGGTGGTCGCCGCCGCCCCCAGGGTGGCGCCCGCCAGCACGAGCACCGCCGCTGTCGCTCCGATACGTCGCATCATGTCCCCCTACGTCATTCACGGTCGTCGTTCTGTGACGTTGTCGATGCCGGTTGAGACGGTCTGACGCGCCGAATGGTTGTACGACAGACGGGGGCAAATGGGGAATCCTGCCGTCCGCTTTCCCCTCCTTGTTCACCTTCATCCTGGAGGTTTGACAGGCGGTGCACCGGAATTCGATAGTGGACTTACTCGCCGGTAAGGAAGCTGCTCTCGTATTTTCCGATGAGCCTTCCCGTTGATTCCCGGCTGACCAGAAAGGTGCATTGCGCGTGACGGAGAACAAGAAGCGCTCGCGGTCCCGGTTATACGTCTCGTCCGCCCGGCGGGCGGCGGCGCTCGGCGCGGCCGTGCTCGGCGCGGTCGCCGGCCTCGTCGCCGCGCAGCCGGCCCAGGCCGCCCCGGCCGCTCCCCAGGCCACCGGCCCGAACGGCGCCGTGAACATCCGGGGCCAGGAGCCCTGGAACACCGACAAGATGCTCGCCCGGGTCTGCGGCACGGACGGCGGCACCGGCTACGAGGACTGGTACGTCAACGTCACGACCGGCGAACTCCGCGACCACTCGTCCTGGCGCGAGCAGCCCGTCTGGCACAAGGACGGCGGCAAGTGGACCCTCCAGCCCGGCTGGGAGCGGTTCGAGGGCCGCTGCGAGTACCCCGTGGCCTCCAGCTGGACCTACCGCGACGTCTGGCGCCCCATCAGCGAGACCCGCACCAACTGCACCGACACCGGCTACGGCCTGGAGCTGGCCCGC
Organism: Streptomyces graminofaciens; assembly: GCF_030294945.1. Lineage (NCBI taxonomy): Bacteria > Bacillati > Actinomycetota > Actinomycetes > Kitasatosporales > Streptomycetaceae > Streptomyces > Streptomyces graminofaciens. The sequence continues at coordinate 7,041,554 of NZ_AP018448.1, forward strand.
GAGTACGCGACCTCCAAGTCGTACTCCCACACCGTCGGCGGCTCCACCAGCGTCGAGGCCTCCATCGGCGACTGGTTCGGCGTCTCGGCCGAGGCGTCCTACAGCTACTCCTGGGCCATCGAGGACTCCGTCGCCGTCACCAACAACGACGTGATCGACATCGGCCCGCAGAAGACCGCGTGGATCGAGGCGCGCCCCACCAAGCGCGTGGTCCGGGTGAATCCGGTGTTCAAGGTCGAGTCGTACACCTGGAATTCCACCGGAAAGCGTGAGGACGTCGTCGACGTCACTTCCTGGCGCGGTCGTGGATATGGCCGGATCTATTCGTACGGCAATTACATCGACGGAATCGCCGACGAACTCAAGAAGGACGGAACTCCGCTGATGACGTTCCGGAAGAAGGACCGCCCCGCCGGGAACGAGTGCGACTGAGCCGGACAGCGGCCAGGCCCTCCTCCGGCCAGGCCCTCCTCCCGTCGGCGCTCCTCCGGCCGGCCCTCCTCCCGTCGGCACTCCTCCGGCAGGGCCTCCTCCGGCCAGGCCTTCCGTCGGGCTTCCCTCCCCCGGTGTCTCACGCGTCCGGCAGCCAGGGCGCGAGCGCGGTGTCGACCGAGTCGGCCACCATGTCCTCGTCCAGCCGCAGGCCGAGCATGAACCGCTGGAACATCAGGGGGCCGAGGAACCGGGAGACCAGGTCTCTCGCGTGGTCCTCGACGCCGGGGCGGAGCTCGCCGCGTGCGACGGCGGCGGCGAGTACGCCCGCGAAGTGGTCGTCGGCGCGGCCGAACATCTCCTCGCGGATACGCCGTACGCCCTCGTCCCGCTCCGCCCGCTCGATGACCGTGGCGATGACCGACGCCGAGACCGGCTGGTTGAGCCACTCGGCCTGCTGCTGTAGCTGGCTCACCAACTGGTCGCGGACCGGGCCGTCGTCCAGGGCGAACAAGGGGCGGGCGTCGGATGCCAGCGCGTCGAGGAGCAGGGTCTGCAGGTCGGGCCAGTGCCGGTAGACGGTGGCCCGGCCGACCCCGGCCCGCTCGGCGACGGCGGCATGGGTGACACGCTCCGGCCCTCCCTCGACGAGGAGCTCGGTGGCGGCGGCCAGGGCGGCGGCACGGCTGCGCAGCGCGCGCGGATCGGCGCTGGTACGGGACATCGGGCACCTGCCTTCCGGTCTCTTCTGACCATTTCCGGTCTCTTGCGGTCATCCGGAGCGGCTGTGTGGGACGGTCGGCTCACCGGCCTCTCCGATACACACTGTCTCATAGGTGCGGGAGAGGTGAGAGACACAAGAGGGGAGGGGCGCAAGTAGGCAGGGGCGCAAGGAGGCAGGGAGCACGAAGATGCAGGGAGCACGAAGAGGCAGGAGGCACGAGAGCCGCCTCCTGCCCTGGCACCGGGGCTATTCCTCGTCAGCAGGAGGCGTAGGCGGCGCCGAGTAGTACACGTTCTGCACCGAACCGGCCTGAATGACGGGCCCGTTGGTGACACCCCCGCTGATGGTGTTGTTGACCGTCCCCGGGGGAGCCGTCGGAGGTGCTGCGGGAGGAGCCTCGGGTACGGCGGCTGCCGACGGGGCTTCTGGCGCGGCGGCGCGCTCGGGGATGTCCAGCATGAGCCGACGCAAGGTGGTGAAGGTGCGGTGGTCGGCCGTCTCCGCCTTGAGAATGCTGGAGTGGTCACCAGGCAGGACGGCGCTGTTGGGGAACACCGACTTCGCCGACGCGGGAGTCACCACACCGTCGCTCTCACCGGCGTAGACGCTGACCTCGATCGGGCAGGTCCGGTCGGTCACGGCGGTGGCGTGGACAACGTCGCGGAGCACCGTGCGCAGGGTCCCGGTCACCAGGTCGTTCAGCGGCCGCAGGTCCTTCTCCTGGGGATGGCCGAGGCCGAGGAAGCTCCGGCGCAGCGACAGCAGCAGTTCGGAACCGTTGTTGGGGCAGGCCAGCATCACCATGCGACGGATGCGGGCCAGGTCGTGACCGGCCCCGTCGCCCAGCATGCGGGCCAGACAGCGCTGGGCCACCAGTCCGCCCTGGCTGTGCGTGACGAGCATCAGCCTGTCGAAGTCGCCGGCCTCCGTGACCAGGAATTCCTTGAGGCTGTCGGCGATCGTGTCGATCGTCGGAAAGACCCGCAGCGGATGGATGCGCGCGACCCCGGTCGCGTACTCGAACGGCAGCGTTTCGACGAAACCGAGTTTGTCGTCCTTCGCGATCAGCTTCCGCAAGGGCGCCCACGCCTTGGCGTCGGACCTGATCCCGTGGATCATCACCACACCGAGTCGACCGTCGCTCAACGTCCCACCCCTCTTGTTACGTTGACGGCAGGCTACTGAACCGGTACGGGAAGAGGGAACCGACATGAGCGAGGCCGACGGCCATGTCGAGAACACCATCACCGGGGGAATCTTCTTCCACACCGTCATCCAGGGCCGCGATGTCACCGTGCAACTACCGCCCCGGATCACCCCGGCTCTGTCGGGGCTCCCGGCGCCTTCCCCGGCGTTCACCGGCCGCGACGAGCACATCGCCACGCTCCTGAAGGACCTCGCGCCGAAGAAGATACGGACGCCGGACCGGACGCCGGACCGGACGCCGGAACAGAGGCCAGAACAGCCAGGCCAGACACCAGGCCAGACACCAGGCCAGACACCAGGCCAGACACCAGACCAGACACAGCATCAGCGAGCCGTCCTGGTGAGCGCCGTCGCAGGACTCGGCGGTATCGGCAAGACCGAGTTGGTGATCCACGCCGCCACCCACGCGCTGCGACAGCCCGGCTGGTTCCCGGGCGGCGTGCTGTTCATCGACCTCTTCGGCTACGACTCCGCCTTGCGGCTGTCGCCCGAGCGCGCCCTGGAGAGCCTGCTCCGCGCCCTCGCCGTACCCGGCGCGCACATCCCCGCCGCCCTGGAGGACCGGCAACGGCTCTACCGCACCGTACTGGCCCACTACGCGCAGGAAGGCCGACGCATCCTGGTCGTCGTCGACAACGCCTCCTCCGCCGAACAGGCCCGCCCGCTGCTGCCCACGGACGGTGTGACCGCGGCCCTGGTGACCTCCCGCCACACCCTCGACGGCCTCGATGCCCGCCTCCACGACCTCGACCCCTTGGACGAGGCCGCCTCGGTCGCCCTGCTCGACCAGGCGCTGCGCCTCGCCCGCGGCGACGACGACACCCGGATCACCGACGACCCCGTGGCCGCGGGCGAGATCGCGAGACTCTGCGCGGGACTGCCGCTGGCATTGCGGATCGCCGCCGCCCTCCTGGCGGCCTCGCCCGCACGCCCCGTCGCCTCGCTCGCCGGCACCCTGCGGGCCGAGCACAGCCGGCTGGACAAGTTGAGCCGCGCCGACCGAGCGGTGCGCGCGGCGTTCGACCTGTCGTACCAACTGCTCGACGACGAGCACGAACGGCTGTTCCGGCTGCTGTCGCTCCACCCCGGCCCGGACGTGTCCTCCGTGGCTGCGAGCCACCTGTCGGACACGGACCCGGACCGGGCGGAGGAGCTTCTCCAGCACTTGGCCGACGCCCATCTCGTCGAGCCCGGGCAGGTGTGGGGCCGCTGGCGGATGCACGATCTCGTACGCCTCTACGCCCGCGAGAAGATCGAGGATCAGGCGGAGCGGCAGGCGGCTCTTGAGCGATTGTTCGACTTCTACCGGCACTTCTCCAGAAATGCCGCGACAGCCATCATCAGCGGCCGGTTCGGAGAAGTGTTCTCCACGCGCGACTCGGCCCTCGACTGGTTCGACGCCGAGCGCGAGAGCCTGGTCGCCAGTGTCTTCCTGGCCCATGAAGAGGATTTCCTCGACTACGCGGCAGAACTCCCGCACCGGCTCGCACGCTATCTGGATCTACGGCGTCTCTTCACCGACTGGGAGGCGACGATGCGGATCTCGCACGCGATTCTCGACGGCTCTGGGTATGTGGAGTTCGAGGCCGGAGCGCTGGACAGCCTGGGAATGGTCGCCAGGGAGCTGCACAGATACGCCGACTCCGTCGACCACCATCGCCGAGCCGTCGCGCAGGCCAGGGAGTCGGGCGACGAGAGACTCCTCGCGCGCTTTCTGAACAACATGGGGCTCGCGCTCTTCCAACTCCGCTCGTACGACGAGGCCCTCGCCGCGCACGACGAGGCGGCCGACATCTTCCAGCGACACGGCGACCATCTCGGATTCGCCCGGGCCATCGACAACTCGGCCAGTGCGCTCCGCGAACTCGGAATTCTCGACGAGGCTCTCCAGCGACACGAGAAGGCCATCGCGGAATGCAAGGAGCGCGGCGCCGTGGAAACCGCCGCCCGAATCTCCACCCATCTGGGCAACACCTTGCACGACATGGGCAGATACGCGGACGCCGTGACGGCACACGAGGAATCCGTCGCGGCCCTGAAGAAGCTCCGCCTGCTCAACGAAGCGGCCCACGCGCTCAACAACCTGGCCAACTCGCTACGGGGCGCGGGTCGACTCGACGAAGCGGTCCTCGCCGTGAACGAGTCCGTGGCACTGCATGTGCTGACGGACGACCGGGTCGGCCAGGCGCGTGCCCTGAACCAGGCCGGGCTGATTCATATGGCGAGGCTGGAGTACGAGCCGGCGGAGGAACGCCTGAGGGAGGCCCTGGAAGCCGTCCAGGGCACCCCCGACTCGATCGACGCCGCTTACGCCCACGCGAATCTTGGTCAGCTCTACGCGCTGACCGGCCGACCCGAGGCGGGCATGGAGCAACTTCAGATCGCCGCGAGGCTCTTCTCGGCCCTCGAACGCTGACGGCCGCCGTGTGAACAAGGCCTGTTGCACCCACCCCCCAGCCGGACACGTAAGGGCAGACGCTACGGAAGGAAGCCATGCCCATCGATACCGAGGCCCAGTTCACGGATGTGTACAGGGCTCACTACGAGGACGTGTTGAGGTTCGTACGGCGTCGGGCGCACCCGATGAACGTCGACGACATCGTCGGCGAGACGTTCCTCACCGCGTGGCGCCGACGGAGTGAGCTGCCCGACGACGCGCGGCCCTGGCTCTTCGGCACGGCCCGCAAGGCGATGCTGAACGCGGGCCGTGGCATGCGCCGCCAGTCAGCGCTCGCCGTACGCGTCCAGCAGTCCTACGACGCCACCGCGCCGCACGCCCTGTCGACCGACCCGACGGCCCAGATCGACAGCCGGATGGAACTCGTCGCCGCCTGGCAGGAGCTCACCCCGGCCGACCAGGAAGTCCTCGCCCTGCACGTGTGGGAGGGGCTCATCGCCAAGGACGCCGCGAAGGTCATGGGCTGCACCCGCGCCGCCTACGCCATGCGCCTCACCCGCGCCAAGCGACGCCTCGCCGGCCGCCTCGGCCACTCGGCCGCCGCCGCACCCGCCCTCGCGGCGACGCTCTGACCCGCATGCGAACCCGTACGCGAACCCGTACGCGAACCCGTACGCGAACCCGTACGCGAGCCCGCATGCGAATCCACACGCGAACCCGTACGCGATGCCCCGCACGAATCGCCACCCCTCAGGAGTCCTTGTGAACAACGACGTGCTGTCCCGCCTCGCCGAACTCGACGCCGCACCCCGCACCGAGCCCTCCGCCTCCGAGATCGACCGCGAGGAGACCCTGCTGCGCTCGATCCTGCGGGACGACACCAAGCCCGGCCGTACGATCGGCGCCGCGTTCCGCCGCCCGCTCGTACGCCGCCTCGCCTTCACCCTCACCGGCGCGCTCGTCGCCGGAGCGACCGCCGTGGCCGCCCTGGCCGTCACGACCGACCTCCTCGACGGAGGCAGCGGCCCCCTCTCGTCGTCCCAGCTCGCGAGTTGGACCGGCACGCCCAGCAGCCTGAGCAGCGCCGGCGCCGAGGGGGACGCCGCCGTGAAGCAGTGCCTGGACGCGACGAAGCAGAGCTCCGACGGCGACGCGCCCGCCAAGATCAGCAACGCCGACATCCGCGGCACCGTCGCCTCCATGATCGTCACCCGGGCGGGCAACTCGACGCTCTGCCTGGCCGGTTCGGACGGTTCCAGCTCGACGATGGCCGTCTCGGCGCCGGAGAAGGTCCCCGCGAAGGAGATCGCGCTGGACACGCTCGGCGCGCGCGGCGAGGGCTCGGGCCAGGTCAACCACGTGCTCGGGTGGGTCGGGTCCGACGTCGAGAAGATCGTCGTACGCGACCACGGCCACACCGTCCAGGCCACGATCGAGAACGGCTGGTGGTCCGCCTGGTGGCCGCAGGGCGACCCCGACGGCCTGCTGACCGGCACCCTCACCCTCACCTTCGCAGACGGCACGACCAAGACGCTCGACGGCAAGGCGTTCATGGAGGCGGAGTTCGCGAAGGGGGACTAGCAGGCCCAAGGTCGAACCAGCAGGGTCGAAGGCCCCGATTCCTGGCGCTCCAGCCACCGGCTGGGGCGCCATTTCGTTCACCTACATGAATATGAATCATGTACGA